>JAJFMD010000009.1 GCA_021772335.1 Chlamydiota bacterium | reverse complement strand
AAAACTCATTGAAAGCAGGCTTAAACCTGATATGTCAGATGAAGAATATCTAAAACTCACCGATGAAATTTTCAGCCATCTAAACGAGCTATCTGAAGAGATTTATCAGAAACTAGAGTCAGATTTTTATAAATTGAATCTTAATCAATATAAAATTAACCAAGATCAAATTTGGAAAGGCGTAGATGTCGCTCTTGAACGCGCTGAAATCGATCACCCTCCAAATGTTGAACTAAATGAGAAAATCACTGACGCAAAAAAATCTATACAGAGTATTCATAATCAGCAGAAAAATCTAGCAGCTCGTCTTGAAGAAATCGAGAAGCAATTTGAAACTGAAGTTCCTGAAGAATTTTTTGATGCTCTTTTCGATGATAAAATCATGAGCGATCCTGTAAAGATACCCGGCGGCTATATCGTCGATCGTTCCACTCTATTTTACGGCGAGGATTCCCCTAACATTCATGCTAGAAACCCCTTTATAAACAACCAACGCCTTGAGCCAGACCAGATTGTACCTCTTCCTGATCTAAAGAAGAGAATTGATGAGTGGACAAAAGATCAGTGGGATAAAGATCAGAAGGAATCGTCCTAAAAGGTCAAAGACCCTTTAGTCTTAATTATTTCAATACACTTTTGACAGTTGTTTTTTTTGATCAAAAAAAACATCTAGAGAGATCAATTTCTTAATCTCTCTAGATGAAGCAAACCTTTAAAATTATACATAAAATGTTAAAACGAACTGCTTTTTTATTTATAATGTGGTATTATAGAGAAAAAGCAATTTGTTTGTTTATGGGTAGTTCTCTTAATTTTGATCAGCTAAGAAAGCATTTTATAGAAACATCCTGCTCAGCTATAGCGCAAGAAGCTAAAGATGAAGAGTATGCAAATAACATCCTCGAAGTATTCTCTAATCGACTTCCTCAAGTATCTGAAAAAGACGCAGAAACGATTTTTTTGATTGAAAAGGCTTTGGTCGTACTCCCCTCCTCTAAACTCGACACACACGAAGCCAAAGCATTGCTCACCTTTCTCGAAAATACAGGACAATTTAAAAATAAAGAGATCATTAACAAACTTCTAAGATCAAGCGTGTTAACTGGAAATCTTCCTTTAACGCAAAAAATGCTCGCACTCGGCGCTGATCCCAATGCTCTCGTTGGACTCGATGATAGCGAAGAGACTACTCATCCTTCTGATGAAAAATGGATTGATGATCAGGGGAGCCTAGATGATGATGGACTTGATTATTATGCATCCATAGAGGATATAGATGATGATGGATTGGGCATTTGGAAACCCACTGCACGGTCACTCTTATCTATCGCGCTATCGGGTGACAATGAAGATATCGTCCTAGAGCTGCTTAAGTATAATATCAACGTGAAAGGCTCCTCTGATTCTTTAGCCATTGCAAGCAGTAAAAATTTCACAAGAGGCGCTTTAATCCTTCTCAATCAAGTGGATTATATTCAAGAGTATCACAAAGGAAAAACCGCGTTGCAGTATGCTTGCAAACTTAAGAATGAACCCTTAATTCTCGCATTGATCAGAAAACAAGGATTCTTCTTCATTGATCCTGCTAACGATCTCTCTTCATACCACTTGTGGGACGAAAAATCACTAGATTATGTTATCAATGATATCGCTTTGCTAGAAAAAATCGCGCCCCTTCTCACCAGAAATGAACGAGAAATTATTGAGTTCATTATTTTAACCAAAAAAAACCAGCCGGAAGAAGCGACTAAAAAACTCGATAGCTGGAGTGAAGAGCTTTTAAAACAGGCTGCTCACATCAATTGCTTACAAATCCCTCTTTTAAAACATGGCTCTGAAAAAGTACGGTCTCTCTTAGACATCCCTAAAATTGGTTCGACTCAATTACGGTGGCTTGAAGCAACTCTCCAAGAGAAAAAAACCAAGGATGAAAGGCAGAAATGGCTTAATAACGAAGTCGATTCTGCAGTAGAGGAAAATGAACCTGATCGTTTGAGATTGATGATTTTCCTAGGGGGCGCCGTAAACCAAGAAGTCGGGGATTTTTTTGAGCCAAATATAAAAGAACCACTCTTATTTAAGGCTGTCCGAGAAAGAAACGATGTGATTGGCAAAATTCTCCTTAATTATGGTGCATTCGTTGATGCTCGAGATTCTAGAGGCAGAACCCCTTTGCATGTTGCCTTAGAGCTGGGTAACAAAACCTTTATTGATTTACTCATTGCAAATAAATCTGATGTCCATGTTCTAGATAATAATGGAAATTCACCATTGAAACTTGCAGCTAGTCAGAGAAATTTATCCAATATCCCCCCCTTACTCAATGCTGGAGCCGATCTATTTGCAAAAAGTAATGATGATAAAACGACTTTTGATATGATTATCGCTAACTTCGCATTTGAGGAACTCAATACTTCGGAGTTGCAAGGATTCAATAAAGAAGCTCTCCAACTCGCAACTCTTGTTAAAAACAGATCAAAACAGGCTATTCAAGAAAAGATCGATAGCTGGCTTGATGCAGAAAATCGCGACGAGCTATTTAGAGAAGCTAACCGTTCTCGACAAATTAAAATATGGATCGTTAAATATGGATCCGATCGCGTCTATCAACATCTCAATTTGCCAATCCTAAACGACGATGAGAAAAAAGAGCATTTTGACAACGAAGATAAACTTAAATCCCAAATAGAACTTGATTCCAGATTGCAGTACGCAGTGTCTGGAAATATTTCCTCGCACAGTAAAATACTCTCTTATCTAGGTGCTGATCCAAATAATCGTACAGATTATAGCGGAAATACCTACTTACATACCGCCATAAATAATCTCAATCTACGTGCAATTTCTACTTATTTAAGGCTTGGAGCATCTTTAGATGCGTTAAACTTCCAAGGCAAAACCCCGCTAGATTTGTTGCGTCAGAAATTCCCCGAAATTCCTGGGGACATTGAGCCAGATACCTTAGCTGATATTTTAGAACTCTTACATTTTGTAAGAAGTCACAATACGATTAATTATTTAATTACACTGAACAGCTGGCTAGCAAAAGAAAATTGCGATGAACTGTTCCGATTAGCCAATAGTTTCGAAGAGTTAAAACCTTACACTTTCCTCTATGACGATATCAAAATCCTCCAGCAGCTAGCCAAAGACAATGAAACAGAAAAGATTAATGAAATCATCACGAGCTGGCCCGATCAAGACAACCCCGAAGAGTGTTTTAAATGCGCCTTCCGTTTTGAGTTTTTAAAACCCTACCTCAACGATTACCGAGAGATTATTGGATTAATCACCGTCTATGAAGCAACAAATGAATCTCTTGTATTACAAGCAGTTAAAAAAATCTTATTAAGTGATAGTAGAAACGCACTACTACAAAACATGGCCAAGTTTCCAACCCTTGAACCGCTTACATTTCATCTTATACAAACTGCTCAGTTGTTAGACGCCGTTAAAAACAAGGAAACCGATAAGATTCATGAAATACTAAACTCCTGGTTATCTGTAGCTCACCGCCAGTTTCATCTAGCAGAGAAATTTGAAGAGTTACAACCTTATATCAATGAATATGCAGAATTACTGAAATTAATAGAACTAATTTATAAAGGTGAATTCATTAGTGGGAAACTTGATTCACTGTTATCTAAACCAAATGCCAAAGAACTCTTTAAAAAAGCTTTCAAAGTTCCTCTATTAAAACAACATATTCTATTGGAAGGATCTGATTCTGTTTATGAAATTCTTAATCTCCCCAAAATACATATCTCAAAAAAAGATCAATTTGCGCTCCCTGATCTATTAACTAACCAAGAAAACTTAAATAAAGCTTTTAAACGAAGTGTCATGGATGGAAGTTTTGAAGAGGCTAAGCTCTTTACTATTCTAGGAGCTGATATTGACGAGGAAGAAAATGGGAAAACTCTCTTAGTTCAATGTTGTCAAGATAAAACGAGGTCAAATACTGCACTCGCTCTTATCGATATGGGAGCGGATGTCACGATTCCAGACGATGAAGGCAACACTCCATTACACTGGGCTTATCGAACTATAAACAAATCTCTTATTATTCCATTATTACAACAAGGAGCCTCCCTATATGATGAAAATGATGACGAAGAGACTCCCTTAGATATAGCAAAAACTGCATTCCCAGAATATGCGACTCTTCCTCCAGATATTAACGAAGAAACCTTAACTGAAATTCTGGAATTAGCCGAATACTATGAAACTGCCGATACGAAAAAAAACGAGGAAAAGATTCTGAATTGGCTAAACCTAAAATTTTCTTTTTACAAACGTTCCGAACTTTTAGAAATTGCTAAAGATTTCCCCCCTTTAAAAAAGTTTTCAGATCGTTATGAACAAATCAAGCCTTTGATTAAGCTACATGAAAAAGCATGGGATGATCATGTGGAAGTTCGCAGACAAGGAAAATTACCAGTTGTTGTTCAAAATAAAGCTAATGCGATCATTGAGCAATGGAAAGCAAGGGATGACTTTACAGACTTGCTTCAAATGGCATGCTATTTTCCAGGCCTAAAAAAGTTGTTCTCCGAGTATAATGATGTTATCGATTTAGTAAGGATGATTGAAGTCGACGAGAGCTCTGAATCGTATATTGCTGCTTTTATTGATCAGTGGCTGGATAGTGGCAAAAGAGATGAGCTATTCAAAAAAGCGTTAAGCATCCCGCTGGTCAAAGTTTATATCCTTAAATATGGATCCTCTCGTGTTCTAAAGCATCTAAACGTCCCCGAAATGGGAACTGATCAAAAGAGAGGTCTTTTTCAATCTCCAAGAGAGCTATTGGATCAATCCATTCTAAATCAAAAGCTTATTCATTGCATAGACCCAGATCGAGCATCTATAAATTTATCACTAAATGAACAGTTGATTTTTCTAGGTGCTGATGTCAATTGTACAATTGTAAATGGTAATACACTCTTGCATCGCGCTTGTGCCTCGCCACAACCTGCTGATGTTACCTTCCTATTAAAAAACAAAGCTTCATTAACTATTGAAAATGATCAAAAACAAACACCTTTAGCTATATTTAAGGAAAACCATCCTCAATATAAAGATCTACCTTCAAACATTGAAATAGAAACTTTAATAGATATTATTGATTTATATAAATACACCCAATTAAGATTGCAATGGCCAATCAATGAAATAATTGTACGCTGGGCAAATCAAAATAATAGTGAACAACTCTTCAAGATATTAAAGGGTATTGATAAGCTAAAAATTTATGCAGAATATTACCAAGAAATAAAGACGTTGCTTGCATCAGCTGAGCAAAGCAATCTCGATCAAATTAATGCCACCATCGATGAATGGAAAAAAAGAGATGATGGCACAGATTTACTTCATTTTGCTTTCCAATTCAACGCTCTAAAACCATTTCTCGATGAATATGAAGAGATTTTAGAGCTATTAGACGCTTTTGAAAACGATAATCTAACCAACGCTGTCGATGAATGGCTGAAAAAAGACAATGCTCACGAGCTATTTGAAAGAGCATTTTCCTTTCCCTTATTAAAAATCTATATCATGAAATCTGGATCTGACAAACTATATAAATTTCTCAACCTTCCAACTTTAACTTCTGAACAAAAAGGTGTAATTTTTAATATTCCCCATCACGAACTACTTGATCAATCTAAACTCAATACTCGGCTTTTAGACATTATTCAATTAGACTTCGCTGAATTAACAATTCCATTGCTAATTTTTTTAGGAGCTGATGTTAATACGCGTAATGAGGAGAATGGCTTTACTCCACTGATACAAGCATGTCATAATAACGCCTCGAGAAAGCTGATTAAGGATCTCATCGATGCGGGCGCAAAAGTAAATGATGCAAACATAGAAGGAGCTACTGCCCTACATGAAGCATTTTTTGCAAACAATTTTACAGCAGCAGCAGAGTTGTTAAAAAGAGGCGCCTCTTTATCTAAGAAAAACGTTAGAGAAGACACACCATTTGATGAGCTAAAATATGAAAATTCCGAACTTGCCAACATAGCATCAGATACTGAGGACAACACTGTAGCTGAAGTATTGGAGCTGTTGAATCTGATTGAAGAAGATAACGCAAATGCAGTTGAAGAAAAAATAAACAGCTGGATAGCAAAGCCTAATAAACAAGATCTCTTTACATTTGCATCAATCATTCCTGAATTAAACGAAACGATTATTGCCTATCAAATTCAACACAATGATCAATTTCCAGAGACATCAATAGCTACTCTTTTTAACCAGTTATCGCCGGCCCTTAAAAACAAATTTTTCACTCTAATTCCAACTAGCAAACGTAAAGAGTTGATCGATAATTTAACAGGTCAAGAAAAGCAAGTTATTTTAAGCAGGCAGATTATTGTAGTTAATAGTTATTCTAGACAAACAGATAACCACGGAAATGCAAGAACGGCACTGGAAACGATCAACACAAGAGCTCTTCCTTTTACAGAGTCAGAGCGCGGGGCATATTACATAGATCAAATTACGCACATTCTTGATCAAATAGGATTTATAGGAATCCATCTTCTATATCAAGAGCAAGAATACCGCGAAATTCTCGATCGCTGTATTCCCTACATCTCCGGAGATCAGCTAAACGTTATTACTTCGTTATTGTCGCCTAATGATTGGTATCGCTCCTACTCTAATAGCTCTAATATAAATAGAAAAATGCAACTTATTCAAAGCTCTAATCCTGAGCAGCTCAATACGCTAAGTAAACAAGAGTTTATCGATGCTGGATACTTTAAAGCAAAAAATGAACTTAGAGAAATTCAAAACACTCTTGATTCA
>JAJFMD010000008.1 GCA_021772335.1 Chlamydiota bacterium | reverse complement strand
TTACGTCTTGCATGCCCGTGCTACAAAAGGAAACATTACGCGCTTTAAAGATATAGAGCGAATTCTTCAACTTGGAAATCAAATTACTAATAAGCAACCTAACCTATTTCTGTCATTGCCGCCTGAAATTCAAGCATGTGTGCTCTCTCATCAAAAACCTGAAGACATTGAACAATCATTAAAACACCTCAATTTGGATGAAGCAGGAACAAAAGACATGCTAGCTAATGTCCTAACTCATAAAACTTCTCTAAACGATGCTGAATTTAATTATTTTTCATCAAAACTCGACTTAAACAACTGTAGGTTTGTGGGATTAATTTATTTATCTCTCAATAACATTACTCCCGAATCCCTAATAACTCTTACTAAGGCATTTCCTAATCTTTCATACCTAAGGATAAGAAATTGCTCAAATATACAAAATTTTGATCCTTTAAAAAATTGTACAAAATTGATTCATCTTATTCTTTACATCTGCCCTAAAATGGAAAATTTTAATTTTTTAGAACCTCTTACAAACCTCTCTACAATATGGATCACTATATTTAATAAACTTGACCTTCAACCCTTTAGCCATTTAATGAATCTAAAACGGATTTATGTTTCTCCTGCTATTGATAGTGTTAGTAGAGATCGTTACATTCAAAATCTTCAACGCTTTCTACCAAAAGGCGTGCTTGTTATTCTAAGCTCTTTTGTAGATCCTAGTTACTTGGAGGATGGTCAATCGGATTACCCCTCTGTTAATATGATCTCCCCAGCAGTACCTAATTTTTAATAATCTCACCGACTAACCTCTCTCGATCTATCAAACTGCAATCAAATCGAAAATGCGAACTTCTTGATTACCCTTAGAAAACTTAAATCCCTTAATCCTTCTAAGTGTGAGAAAATAGTAGATTTCAACGTCCTATCTCGTCTCATTAATCTTAACTCTCTTAATCTCTGTGAATGTGAAAACATGCGAGATCTAAGAATCTTATCTAACCTTACCGAGCTAACATTTCTTGATCTTGAAAAATCCGGAGTAAGTGATTTAAGCCCGTTAGCTAGCCTTACCAAGCTAATCAAACTCAACCTCTCATTGTGCTCTGGAATACGAGATTTTAACGTCCTATCTAATCTTATAAACCTCAAGCATTTTGAATTAGGTTATTTCAACCGCGAGAAAATACCTCCAGCGATACGCGACCAATTAAATGAAAGGGGCGTTCGCATTCAGACACAAATGTAATACCTTCTGACGTTGAGGAACACTTCGGCTTCTCCCCAGAGATAGGGAATGGAGAATGCTTATTTCAGTTTGAAATGGGATCCATTTTAATAGGTGGTCAAAGGATAGCTCACAGCCCGCTGTCCGTTTAGCGCAATAATCCATGAGTCATACTAAACAAATCGCAGAAATGAAACTATTTAATATTTTATCACAGAGTATTAGTTTTATTAATTAATAAAAACCAATATAATAAAAAATAAAAGGAGTTTTTAAATGTCAGTCAGCGGCCCAGACTCGACTTCATTCGAAGATTTCAATATCGATCGTGATAAAATTAAAGGTATAGGCCTTAATATCGATGTCATACCTTCTATACTTAGTAAGCTCCCTGCAAACGAAATCTACAAATTTCTTTTTGAATGCGGAACAAGTCAGGAAACGGGATTAAAAGCATCCACATGTATTCGCGATATCTACACACAAAAAACATCTCTAACAGCTGAGGAACTTAACTTTTACCTTAAAACTCAAAGCATCGATTTAAATGACCCCGCATCACTACAAGGTAAATACTTAAGCAATGTCACATCTCTCGTTCTTTCAGATACAAAATACACCGAGGATGAGCTAAAAAACATCATTGCGCTTTGTCCTAACCTTACCTCTCTTAATCTCTCTGGGTGCACACAAATACAAGATTTCACCTTCTTATCTAATCTTAAGAACCTTACCTCTCTTAATCTCTCTGGGTGCACACAAATACAAGATTTTACCTTCTTATCTAACCTTACTAACCTTACCTCTCTTAGTCTCTCTGGGTGCACACAAATAGAAAATTTCACCTTCCTTGGAAACCTTGTTAACTTGCGCACTCTTAATCTCGGAAACTGCCAGGAACTAAGAAGTCTTAGATTCTTAAGAAACCTTACTAACTTAACCTCTCTTATTCTCGCAGAATGCAATTATATACGGGATGCAAGCATCATTGGAAACCTTACTAACTTAACCTCTCTTGACCTTAGCTGGTGCAATAACATCCGAGATTTCACCTTCATTAGTCGCCTTATCGATCTAACTCATCTTAACCTCGCAAGATGCAATCAAATTGAAGAAGCCGGATTTCTTTCCGGTCTTACTAAATTGAGTTCTCTTAACCTCGCAAGATGTAATCAAATTGAAGATTTTAACTTCCTTAGAGGCCTTATTAACTTGCGCACTCTCAATCTCTATGGATGCAGCAAAATGCACGATCCTAGCGTTCTTAGAGAACTTATTGACTTGCGCACTCTTAATCTCGCAGAATGCGTTCTTATACAAGATTTTAGTTTTCTTGGAAGATTCACTAAACTACAATCTCTTAATCTTGGAGCGTGTACTCAAATACAAGATTTTAACTTCCTTAGAGCCTTTACACAACTCACCTCTCTTGATATCTCATATTGCGGTCAAATAGAGGATGCTAGCTTCCTAAGCAACCTTATAAACCTTACCTATCTGAATCTCTCAGGGTTAAGCGATCTTCAAGATGTAAGCTTCCTACATCATCTCACTAAACTCACCTCTCTTTATCTAGCAAGCTGTGAGCGTATAGAAGATGCTAACGTCATTAGCAGCCTTACAAACTTGCGCAATCTCGGTCTCTTTCGCTGTGGAAACATACAAAATTTTAACTTCATTAGAAACCTTACTGAACTCACCGATCTTAATCTTAATTGGTGCGATCAATTAGAAGATGTAAACTTTCTTGCGGATCTAATTAACCTAGAGTCCCTTACTCTCCCATGGCAAGCAACTTTAACTCAAGATTTACGCGATCAACTAAAAGCAAGAGGCGTAGAAATCACCCAATAACAAGATTGAGCAATTTTCTATTCATTAGTTTGACATTACTTTTTAACGTTTAAGAACACTTCGGTTTCTCCCCAGAAATAGGAAACACTTTCTTGAGTTCGAAGTGGTATCCGTTTTGATAGCCTGGCAGAGGATAACTCACCGTCTGTTGTCCGTTTAGCGTAAAAACCAATAATAAATAAATCATATCTAGCTGCATAACTTTTACATACGGATTATTAATTTTAATTAATTAGTCAAAAAAATATAATAAAATAAAAAGGTTTTAAATGGCGACTAGCGGTCCAGGCTGGAGAAATTCGAAAGATTTTTATGTCGATCTCGAAATGATGAAGGGATTAAGTCTCGATAATATTCAAGAAGTAGGATTTCGCCTTAATCCTACTGAGATATTCTCATTTCTTCAAGCGATCGGAACACAAAAAAACACAGGTGTAACATCTGCAGACTGTATCAAACAAATTTACACGAAAAAGAGTTCTTTAACCGCTGATGAACTCGCATTTTATCTTAAAACTCAACGTATCGATCCAAAGGACCCCAATTTCTCCGCATCTATAAAAGGCAAAATACTAGGAAATGTCACATCACTTGATCTTTCAGATACCGGATACACAGATGCTGAACTCAAAAACATCGTCGCGCTTTGCCCTAACCTAACCAATCTTAATCTCTCAGGATGCGAGCAAATAGTAGATGCTAGCTTCTTATCTAGTCTTACGAACCTTACCAAACTTGATCTCTCAAGGTGCGAGCAAATTCAATACTTTGACTTCTTATCTGGTCTTACGAACCTTACCTCTCTTAATCTCTCATATTGCATCCAAATACGACAAGCTAACTTCTTATCTAGTCTTACAAACCTTATTTATCTGGATCTCTCATGTTGCAATCAAATACAAGATGCAAGATTCCTATCTAACCTTACTAACCTTACCTCTCTGGATCTCACATCGTGCATGCAAATACGAGATTTCAGCTTCTTTTCTAACCTTACTAACCTTACCTCTCTGGATCTCACATCGTGCCTGCAAATACGAGATTTCAGCTTCTTATCTAACCTTACTAACCTCACCTCTCTGGATCTCTCAAACTGCACTGGAATACAAAACTTCAGCTTTCTTAGAGCACTTACTAATCTTACCTCTCTTAATCTCTCATATTCCGTCAACATAGCAAACGTTCTCTCCATTGGAGAACTTGCTAGCCTTAGAAACCTTACCTCTCTTAATCTCTCAGGGTGCTCTGTAATAAACAATGTTAACTTTTTATCTAGTCTTACGAACCTTATCTCTCTTAATCTCTCACATTGCCCTCAAATACAAGATGCTAACGTTTTATCTAGTCTTAAGAACCTTACCCATCTTAATCTCTCAGGGTGCGCTGAAATACAAGACTTCAGCTTCATTAGAGCACTTACTAAACTTACCTATCTTAATCTCTCAATGTGCATCCAAATACGAGATTTTAATTTCATTGGAGAACTTACGGAACTTACCTATCTTAATCTCTCATATTGCTCTCAAATACAAAATGCGAGCTTCTTAACTAGCCTTAAAAAGCTTACCTTTCTGGATCTCTCAGCGTGCTATTCTATACAAAATCTTAGCTCCCTGATTAGTAGGCTTACTAGCCTTACCTCTCTTAATCTCTCACGTTGCATCCAAATACAAGACTTCAGCTTCATTAGAGCACTTACTAACCTCAAGTCTCTTAATCTCTCACATTGCCCCCAAGTAAAAGATGCTAGCTTCCTGATTAGTAGTCTTACTAGACTCGAGTGTGTGGGTACATCTCTACCTACTAAGTTACTCAATCAATTAAAAGCAAATGGCTTGAAAATTATTAGACATAATCGATATCATTGAGCTGTTTACAAAAGTTTAGATTAGAAAATTAAAAACTCTAATTAACATATAATTAAACTTAAAGAAATTAAGATTAACAACCAAAGTCTGCCACTATGACTTTCTGACGTTGAGGAACACTTCGGCTTCTCCCCAGAGATAGGGAATGGGAAATACTTTCTTGAGTTCGAAGTGGGATGCGTTTTGATATTCGGTAAGAGGATAGCTGACAGTGATCACTTTGCAGCCAGGACGGCAGGTGATGAGCGTTTCGAGTAACTTTTCAATTTCAGTATCTTCGAAATGTGACGCATAGAGATAGACCGCGGTTGCTTGCGATAGATCTGTATTATCAATTTCATTGCAGTTGAAGCTGATCGGCGCTTGGGGGGCATGCTTTTGTTGCAACTCTTTCGCTTTGGTAATGAAGTAGGGATTCCAGTCGATACCTTGGACGCGCGCTTGTAGAAGATAATGCCAAAAGAACACTCCTCTGCCTCTACCACAGCCAAGTTCGATGATGTGGTCACTAGAACTGAGACCACAGGTATGCGCAATACGCTCAAAACTCGTGAGATAGGTCTCCCCGTAGGTATGAAGATCTTGCTCGTTTTTGTGTTGGAGAAAGCGACGATTAATTGTGTAGGGATTGCGGAGAAAATAGGCGCGTTTAAGCGCGCGGTCAACAGCTGCAAACGGACTATTTTGATAGTAGCGCTTTTTGACAAGGCGCTCTTCTTTTTTTTGTTTGCGCCTTGTCTTAAAATAAAGTGGAACTATATCACCAATTAATCTCATTACCCGGCTCGATTACCCTGAATGTGCGGGGGTCTACTCCCCCACGTTCACATGACAGGTATAAATCATACGGGGGTTGATTTAAAGGTTCATCTGAAAGATTAAAGGTTTTCCAGTGCATCGAAACGCTAAGCTTCGAGTTCACTTCAGTGTGAATTTTGACGGCATTTGCTGGTTCAATATGCACAGGTGACATAAAAACTCGAGGCACATAAGTGCCTATCGGAATAAGACTAAGATCCATGTGACCAAAATGTTCACCGATCATTTTGAAATCGTGAGGATTATATCCAGTATCACCAACATAATACATCCGCTTAAACTCTTTATCACGACGTGCAAACTCAAGCACCCAACCCACCCAAAGTGTTTTGTTGAGGTTTAAGCAATGCCTCCCTGAGAAATGTTGCGTTGGAACGGCTGTCGCTTTGATTTTAACTTCAGGGTGTTTTGGAGACTCTAAAACAATCTCTTCCCACCAAGCGCGCTCATACACGTTATGAATACCGAGCTTTTTGAACCATTTTTTTACACCAAGAGGAACTATCCAGGTAATATCAGGAAAGTTTTGTTGTAGTTTTTTGACGCTATCGCGATCGAGATGATCGTAGTGATTATGGCTTATTACAACATAATCAACGCGAGGTAGATTTTCAATTTCAAGAGAGGGATCATGACGTCTTTTGGGGCCAAAGAAATCGAGTGGTGAACATCGATGGCTCCATATTGGATCGGTCAAGATATGAATGTCATCGACAACAAGTAAAAATGTGTTGTGATTGACCCAGTGAACAATAGGTTCTTTAGGATTAAATAGTTGATTCTCCGGTTCAGGATACTTGAAGTCAGCTGGAGCCTTTTCCCAACCGATAGGATCTTGATAAACCCCTGTTTTCCAAAGAACTACATCAAGCATCGAGCGTCGAATATCATCCACATGCGGATTAGTAAATCGCTTGCCTTTCTTATGATAAGGTACTTTATTCATATTAGACCAAATATTATTACGTTTTTATTAACTTTCGTAATTATAATTTAACTAAAATGGATAAAAAAAATAAACAATTATTATAGTTTGTTTGCGATGTATTTACGTAATTCCTCTGCCCACAACACGATACTGCTAATTAAAAGTAGGACGAGTAATATGATGGGAGAAAGAGGTGTTGTATGAAACAACCTGTTGAAAAGAGGTAAATATAACACACAGAGATGCAATGCGATACCGATGAGTATGCCAATAACAAGATAACGGTTTTTTAATAAAGGAAGCTCAAAAACAGAACGTTTAAACGACTTGCAGTTCATTACATTAAACCATGCGCAAAAGGCAAGTAGAGTAAACGTTGAAGTTTGTAATTCCTGCAAAGTTGCAAAGTAGGGTTGAGCAAATACAAAATAGCCCAAAAGAAGAGAGCCAATCACTAAAATCAAATAAGCCATGCGCAGCAAACCTCTAAAAGTAAACAGCCCCTTCTTGGCACGCTTAGCCATTCCTTTCATCTCATCTCCTTCTGGGGGATCAAGAATGAGGTTGATCGTCACGGTTCCTTCTGTGATGATGTTAATCCATAAGATCTGCACTGCGGAGAGTGGCAGAGGAAATCCCAAACCAATTGCTATAATCATCAAAGCGGCAGCAGGCAAAGAGGTTGAGAGGAGATAAAAGAGCACCTTCTTAATATTATTGTAGATGATGCGCCCCTCTTCAATTGCATGGACAATCGTCGCAAAGCGATCATCAGCAATCACCATTTCTGCAGCTTGCTTAGCAACTTCGGTTCCAGTAAGACCCATTGCAACGCCAACGTTTGCTCGAACGAGCGCTGGAGCGTCATTAACGCCATCGCCGGTCATGGCAACAACCTCGCCCCTTGCTTGCAATGCTTCAACAATTTTGAGCTTCTGTTCAGGCAGAACTCTGGCAAAGATCGACACTTCTAGGATTTTTGATTTGAGTTCTTCTTGAGAGAGTTTATCAAGTTCCTCTCCTTCAATTACTAGACCATCTGTAAGTCCAATTTGCGCTGCAATTGCTTTGGCAGTTTCTGCGTGATCACCTGTAACAATAATCGGCTTGATTCCTGCTGCGCGGCACGCTTCAACAGCTTCTTTTACCTCAGGACGCAACGGATCGATCAGAGCTACGAAACCCAAAAAGCACGCCCCAGATTGATTCCAGTCCACATCTGCTAATGAGAGCCCATCAATCTGCGCGATGGCAATGATTCGTTTGCCTTGTTTGGCAAATTCAAGGGCCTGAGATTCAATCACCTTTTTATCTTCTTCAGATAACACTCGGCGAGCTCCTTGATCCTCGATCTCTGAGCAAAAAGAGAGAATACTTTCTAAAGCGCCTTTGATCGCGACTATTTGCTTTCCCTTGATATGATGTTCGCTTGCCATGAACTTTTGCTGAGAACTAAAAGGCAGCAAATCAGTACGTTCATACTCTTTACGCCAAAACTCAGGATCGAAGCTCGCCTTATGTGAAACGGCAAGCAATGCGATCTCAAGAGGATCCCCACTTGTTTTAAAAGATCCATTTTTGAGTATCAAGGAAGCTTCGTTACACAATGCGCCCGCTTGAAGCAATCTTTTTAGCTCGTCAGGCTGACTGCTTAAAGAACCTTCAGGGCAATATCCAACACCGCTCACTTCAATCTTATGTTCTTTGCCGAGAACGATATCTGTGACTGTCATCTCGTTTTGTGTAAGAGTTCCTGTCTTATCTGTGCAGATTACCGTTGTTGATCCGAGGGTTTCTACAGCGATGAGCTTCCGAATGATCGCATGTCTCTTTGCCATCTTCTGCACACCAACTGCCATTGCAATGGTCATTGCGACAGGAAGCCCTTCCGGTATCATTGAAACCATTTGGCTAACAGCTGCAAGCAACACCTCTCCAAACTGCAGCTTACGCAAAATACCAATCGCTAAAAGAGCACAGAAAAAAAACAATGCAGCAATGGCAATGCCATTACCAAATCGTGCTATGCGTTTTTCTAGAGGAGTTGGCGGTGGAGATTCCTCTACTGTTAGCTTGCTAATCGCCCCTAAATAACTTTGCTCGCCAATCGCAATAACCACTGCTAAGCCGCTTCCAGCAATAATTTGCGTACCGCTATAGACCATATTCGCTCGTTTAAATAGCGTCGAATCTTCTGGAAGAACAGTATTGATTTTCTCAACAGGGCGCGACTCCCCTGTCAAAGAAGACTCGTCAACGGACAATCTTTTTGCATCGATCACCCGCGCATCAGCGCTGATACGATCTCCACTACTGAGTACGAGGATATCACCAGGCACCAGATCGCTCGAAGCAATTTGCACCCTCTCCCCATGACGAATGACTGTCGCTTGTGGAGCTGAGAGTTTTTGCAGCGCTTCTAAAGCGCGCTTCGCTCTTCCCTCTTGCACAGTGCCTACAATCGCATTGATCAACAATACAACGAGAATGACGATGGGATCACTAACCTCTCCAACAAAAAAAGTAATCGCCACAGCAATAAGCAGGAGATAAATCAGTGGATTTTTAAACTGGGAGAAAAAAATCGCAATGAGACCTTTTGAGCGGCGACAAGGCAGCTCATTTTTGCCATAAGTGCTTTGTAAATCGTGTGCACGCTCATCAGTAAGGCCAAGCTTGGGCTTGACATTGTACTGATTTAAAAGCGCACTATATTCTAAAGCATGAGGATTGGGTATATCGATAGCTTCTTCCATATCTCTCAGAGATACCAAATCCGCTACTCAGTTGCAATAAGTAGTTTTCCGTATAACTTATCTAATTTATTATCAACAACTTGCGAGAATCTTGTAAAATTTGTGATCAGTTCGACATTGGCAGATTCTTCTCTGCCTCTCATTGCATCATTCTTTTAACACTCACATGTATTAATAAATATTTTAATACTTCACGAGCATCAAATAAAATGTTATAATTTTATTAAAATAAACTTATAGGTTAAAAAATGGCTACAACTAATGCAGCAATTTCTTATAAAGGGCATAATGTAAGACTAGCCCCTCTGGGAGTTCCCATAGAAGTACTAGATAAGATTAATAGTTTTCTCGATCCCAAAAGCATGCTAGCATTTTTAGCAGCTTTGGGAACACCTCATGATGCTCCTACTACATCCGCTAGATCAATTCACTCCTGTTACCTCACTAAAACCTCACTAACCTATAATGAACTTGTTTTTTATCTTAAAACCCAAAATCTCGATCTTTCTTCTCCTAAATTCATAGAGTCAATTCAAACTAAAAGACTTAATCATCTTAAATCTCTGGATCTTTCAGAAGCAAAGATTACTTATGATCAACTAATCAATATTCTCCACTTATGTCCTAACCTCGCTACATTTAATTATCCAATAAAGAACATTACTTATGACCAATTGTTAACTATTATTAAATTACAACCCAACCTCACTACACTAGATCTTTCGGATACAAAATTCACAGAAAACCAATGTAAAACCATCGTAGAATTCTGCCCCAACCTCACTACACTAAATCTTTCGAATACAAAATTCACAGAAAATCAATATAAAACCATCGTGGAACTTTGCCCTAACCTTACCTCTCTTAATCTCTCAGGATGCTGGCGAATACAAGACGCTAATTTCTTAAAAGATCTTAAAAATCTCACATACCTTAATCTCTCTGAATGCTATGAAATACAAAACGCTAATTCCTTAAAAGATCTTAAAAATCTCACATACCTTAATCTCTCATGGTGCAGACAAATACAAGATTTTAGCTTACTTAGTAGCCTTACTAACTTACGCTCTCTTAATCTCAATCACACAAGCATACAAGATTTAAGCTTCCTTCGCAGCCTTACTAACTTACGCTCTCTTAATCTCAATCACACAAACATACAAGACTTTAGCTTACTTAGTAGCCTTACTAACTTACGCTCTCTTTATCTCAATCACACAAACATACAAGATTTAAGCTTCCTTCGCAGCCTTACTAACTTACGCTCTCTTGTTCTCAGTTCCACTAGAATACAAGATTTTAGCTTACTTAGTAGCCTTACTAACTTACGCTCTCTTGATCTCAGTTCCACTAGAATACAAGATTTAAGCTTCCTTCGCAGCCTTACTAACTTACGCTCTCTTGATCTCAGTTGCACTAGAATACAAGACTTTAGCTTACTTAGTAACCTTACTAACTTACGCTCTCTTGTTCTCAGAAGGTGCAGACAAATACAAGATTTTAGCTTCCTCAATAACCTTACTAACTTACGCTCTCTTGATCTCTTAGGATGTAAACAAATACAAGACGCTAACTTCTTAAGCAACCTTATTAACCTTACCTATCTTAATCTCACAGGGTGCAGTCAAATACAAGATTTTAGATTCCTCAATAGCCTTGCTTACCTCAACCACATTTGTTTCGATTCAATCATGTCTGACCTTGTTGTAGAATTGATAAAAAGAGGCATAAAGTGCTCACATGAAGATAGTATATTAACCCTATAAGCCTAAAAGCTAAATAATTCTTAAGCTCATCGGTCCTTGATCGATCAGCTCAGCAGGGCCGAAGAACTGGATCGGACCGGGAAGGCGATACTCATCAGCGGTTTGCCACTTATTTCTTTGAGAGGCAAAAGTTTTAAAAAGAGCACTATTTAGATCGACAAGAGCCTTTTGAATCACAGCCTTGCGTTTGTTCTTGCGAATCTCGATATTCATTAGCATTGTGATCGGTAGAGCAGAAGGGATCCACTCTGTGGGAGATTTATCAAGATTGTCAACAGCGCAGATATAGCCGGTTTTTCCTTCTCGGATGACGAGAGCTGCGATCATGCCGAGCACATAGCAGTAATTGCAATCGAAGTTGGAAGGATAGCCGGAGCGCCCTTCGTAACCAAAGAAGTGATTGAGGGCAGAGAACTTGCCTTTATAGCTCGAGCGTTTCTTGAGTTCATTTGCGACCATTTCGATAAAAAGGCGTTCTGTCTCAATTTGTGAGACGCGCACGTTGCCGTGAGGATCGCGATCTAAAAGGAGTTGCTCTTGAATACCTTCGGGCAAACTCTCAAAACAATTGAGTGCTTCTTTAGACAGTTCTTTTTTTACTTGATCAGTTGAGAGCTCTTTTTGTGCAGCGAGACCGTTGAGCTCATCGATGAGCTGGCGCATCTCAGGGATAAATTCAATTAACCCTTCAGGAATTAAAACGATACCGTAGTCCTTTTTTTGCTCGGCGCGCTTACAGATCACATCGGCAATTTGACCCGTGATTTGAGCAAGTGTCATCTTCTTTTCAGCAACTTCTTCTCCAATAAGAGTGAGATTGGGTTGTGTTTGTAGGGCGCATTCGAGAGCAATATGTGAAGCAGAGCGTCCCATTAATTTAATGAAATGATAATACTTTTTAGCTGAGAGCGCATCGCGCCCAATATTACCAATCATCTCGGCATACACTTTGCACGCTGTGTCATAGCCAAATGAAGTTGCGATGTGCTCATTTTTAAGATCACCATCAATCGTTTTAGGGATACCGACAACTTTGGTTGTGCACTGATTTTTTAAGAAGTACTCAGCGAGCACGGCAGCGTTGGTATTAGAGTCATCACCACCAATAATGACAAGACCATCGAGATTGAGTTTTTGAGCGACCTGCAAGGAGCTCGCAAGCTGCTCCTCGGTTTCAATTTTTGTTCGCCCTGATCCGAGCAGATCAAAACCGCCTTGATTGCGGTATTCTTTGAGTCGATCAGCAGTGAGCTCTTCATACTTTCCATCGACAATGCCGCTCGGTCCATTAAGGAATCCAATGAGCACGCTCTGCGAATTGATCTGCTGTAGTGCATCAAAAAGACCGGTGATCACATTGTGACCGCCTGCAGCTTGTCCGCCTGAAAAGACAACGCCAATTTTTAAAAGTTTAGATTCCCCTTTTCCTGATTGTACTTGAAGAATTTTGCGACCATAGGTTTGGGGGAATAGTTTAGCTATCTCCTCTTGATCAGCAATAGCCATTGTTGCACTGCCGCTTTCTGATAATGTAATTGAGCTAAGATCTTTAAGTAGAGTGGGCAGAGTTGGTTTATATTCGCGTCTTTGATCATGCAGTGTTGATGCCATGAGATATGCTCCTAATTTTTGAAAAAAATTCAAAATAACAGATATCTCAATATAGAGCTATGCAACTCAATATATTTGAACAATTTCTATAGTCATCCTTTTTTGTAGCCGAGCAATCTGATCTAGATCAATTCTATGGACTTCTAAGATAGATATATGGCGCAAATTGGGCAATTGCTCAGCAAAATCTAAGTTATTCAAATTTTCACAATGCTGCAGATCAATCTCGTTTAAGCTTTTAAGATCTACAAGAGGGGACAAATCAACCGCTGAATTAAAGCCAAATAAAGAGAGTTTCTTTAGCTGATTTAGAGGACGCAAAAATTCTAAATTCTTAACCTTCTCCTGATATTGAACGAGATCGAGCTCAACTAAATTGATACACGTTGATAGTGGTGAATAATCCTGTATATTTGATTTCCACGATAAATTGAGAGTTTTTAGATTCTTCTTATTAGTGAGAGGGGATATATCCATTACGGTATTATTCGTAATTTTCAAAAGCTCAAGCTCTTGATTATCTCGAATAATATTGAGATTAATACGACTTGAATCACCGACGATTATAAGCCTCTTTAAATGCTCCATATGTCCTAATAATGGCACCGTGTGAAAGTTGCTAGTCAAACACACTTCTAGAGATTCCAATTGACTCATGCTTTTAAGAAAGTCGAAATCCCAGGCATCTATACTTAGATGCTTTAGATGCGCTAAACGGGTTATAGGACTCATATCTTCTTTAAAATCACTAAGACCACGAAGTCGCAATCTTTGAAGATTAACCAATGGGTTTAAATCATTTAAATGATGAACATTTCTTACTTGCAACTCAAAAACTTCAAGCTTTTTTGGTTTAACAAGAAAGAATCTATCTAATTCAAGAACTGCTCCTACCTTAATTGATTGTAAACGGGGATGTTGATATAAGTGGTCAATCGGAAATAAAAACAAGGAAGTTTGACTACTTTGAATATGTTCTAAATTTATCAAATAAACCAATAAATTATCTAGAGCAATATTACTATCTTCAATTGTTAATGACTTGACTTTCGTCATGCTCTGCATTAATTGTGTAACATCACTAGGTACAGTGCAGGAGTTAAAAGTAAGAGCAGTGAAATTGTTTAAATTTAGAAACGTCTCCTGCAAAAACTTCCATTGATCAACTTTAAAACTGATTTCAAAAAACTCAAATCCTTCGAGATTGGGGAGCATTTGATTGAGTAGTCGTAGATCATTCGCACTTAAATTTTTATCGATTGCAATTGATCTAACACTAGCGAATTGACTATTTTTAAAGACATCTGCTTGCCGAATATTTTGTGCTTTTGCCATTTTTAGTACAAAACGCACCTCTTTTCTATCTAAATGGGTTTTGTGAGCAACAATTTGACTGAAGATGGCATACTTTTCCTGAATGTATTGCGTTTGATTCATTGCGCGAGCTTGAATACAGCTATCTACATCAATAAAATCTATTTTTTTATAGATCTCAACCCGCACTTCGGGCGGAAGGTCAAATATATTCTCAGGGATTTTAGGAGGCCCTTGATCTGAAGGAGGAGGAGTACTACTCATTTTAAAACCGCTATTTATAAATTATAAATATAACTTTTTAACTATAAACTCAAGAATAGCAAAAAAAATAGCAAAAATCTTAATATAGGGCTATGCATCTCAAGATTCAGGATAGATTTCTAGCTCCATCTTGTACGATTTATTTCTATTTCTATTCTTTTTCGCAAACGAGCAATCTGCTCTGGATCAATGGTATTGGATTCAGTGAAAGATATTCTCAGGCACTTTAGCAGGGGCCTCAGCTGAAGAAGGAGGAGTATAAATCATTTTAAAATTACTATCTTTTTTAATTAAAAATAACACCTAGTATTTAACTGTAAATCAACTATAAAACCCTAAAATAATAGTGATTAAAATCAAAATTTTCCTAACTGATGAATTGCATTATATTTGATGAGTCGATATGATGGGCAAGATTTATAGAGCATAAAGGAAAAATTTTACTATGGCTTCTAAGTACGTTTTTATCACGGGTGGTGTCACCTCTTCGTTGGGCAAAGGATTAACCTCAGCGTCTATAGCTATGCTCCTTGAAGCGCGTGGCTTGAAAGTTGCGATGCTCAAGTTTGATCCCTATTTAAATGTCGATCCAGGAACGATGAGTCCTTTTCAGCATGGAGAGGTTTATGTCACTGATGATGGAGCGGAAACTGATCTCGATCTTGGTCACTATTACCGCTACTCTAATGCGACTCTATCAAAGTACTCTAATGCAACTTCAGGTCAAATTTACGAAAGTGTGATCAAGCGTGAACGCAGTGGAGAATTCTTAGGTAAAACTGTACAGGTCATCCCCCATATTACGGATGAGATCAAGCAGCGCATCTATCGCTGTAGTGAAAGTGAAGAGCAAGTAGATGTCGTTCTTGTTGAAATTGGTGGGACTGTTGGTGATATTGAGTCTAATCCCTTTTTAGAAGCTATTAGACAGTTTCGTTACGAACACCCCAAACAGTGTCTCAACATTCATTTGACCTATGTCCCTTATCTCAAGGCAGCGGGAGAGGTTAAGACCAAACCCACTCAGCACTCTGTACAAACGCTGCGTAGTATTGGACTAATCCCCGATATTATTCTCTGTAGATGTGAAGAGCCTCTTAGCGAAGAAATTAAAGACAAAATTAGTCTATTTTGCAGTGTTGAGAAAGATGCTGTGATCGATGAGGTTGATGTTAAGAATAGCATTTATGAAGTGCCCATCGAATTAAACAAACAAGGGTTAGATCATAAGATCTGCGAAATGCTCAATCTCCCTCAGCACAAGCCTAACTTGGAGAAATGGGAGCAAATGCTCGAAAAGCTTCTCAATACTAAACAGAAAATCACTGTTGGTGTTGTCGGCAAATACATCCAACACCAAGATGCATATAAGTCAGTATTTGAAGCGCTGCAGCACGCTTCTATTGATCATCAGGTTGAGCTTGAAATCAAGAGCTTTGAATCGGATAAAATTTTAGAAGAAACCGATTTAAATGAGTTGTTTGAAGGATGCGATGGATTTCTGATTCCAGGCGGTTTTGGAGAGCGCGGTTGGATAGGTAAGATCTTAACAGCAAAACACTGTCGCGAAAACAAGGTTCCCTATTTTGGAATTTGTCTCGGTATGCAGGTGATGTGTGTTGAATTTGCGCGTCATGTTCTCGGACTTAAAAATGCCAATTCAACAGAGATTGATCCTACAACTGATAATCCAATCATCTCTTTACTAGAAGAACAGCAAGAAGTTGTTGATCTCGGAGGAACAATGCGCCTTGGAGCTTACTTTTGTAGCCTCCACCCAGAAAGCAGAGCATTTAGCATTTATAAACAGTCTAAGATCAGTGAACGCCATCGTCATCGCTATGAATTCAACAACTTTTATAAAGACGCATTTAAATCAAACGGCCTTGAGTTCTCGGGAACTTTAGAAAACTATCAACTATGCGAAGTCGCAGAGCTAAAAGACCATCCATGGATGATTGGCGTGCAATTTCATCCAGAATTCAAATCAAAACCGACTGATCCTCACCCGCTTTTTAATAGCTTTATCGGGGCTATGATCGAACAATCGGTTGCCGCGCATGGATAGAGCGATCGGCATTGATTATGGCAAAAGACGCATTGGTCTAGCAACTTCAGACCTTTTAGGCATCATTGCCACTCCTAAAGGTTTTATTGAAGCTGAAAAAGATCATCATGCTACTGCCTTGAAATTACAAAAACAGCTAGCAGAATACTCCCCTCTTAAACACATTGTGCTTGGATTGCCTTTACACCTCGATGGCAAAGAGAGCGACATGTCTCAAGAAGTGCGTGCTTTTGCTAAAATTTTAGAAGAAGTATTTGATGTGCCTATTATTCTTTGGGATGAAAGATTAAGCTCTAGGCAAGTTGAACGTGCTCTAACAGAAATGCAATTCAACCGTAAAGAGCGCGCAAAAAGAAGTGATGCGCACGCTGCTGCGGCTATTTTACAAAACCACCTCGATCATGATGCTCACAAAAGAACTTGCTGCTGAAACTCTTTATAACAAACTCAAAGATATCGATACGGGACATCCCGCATGTGATTATACGCTAGAACGCTGCAAACGCCTCGTCCCTATAGTTAATGAAATTCAACACTTAAAAGCGGAAAAGAAAGCCCTCATTCTTGCCCACTCCTATGTCCATCCCGATATTGTCTACACAGTTGCCGATCATGTAGGTGACTCTTATGGCTTGGCAAAAAATGCGAAAGAGACTGAGGCTGAAATCATTGTTTTTCCTTCCGTGCGTTTTATGGCAGAAACCGCAAAGATCCTCAATCCAAGCAAAATGGTTATCGATCCCAATCCCAATGGCGGATGTAGCTTAGCAGACAGCATCACAGGCGAAGATGTAAGAAAACTTAAACAGCTCTATCCCGAGCATTCTTTTATTTGCTATGTCAACACAACAGCTGAAGTCAAAGCAGAATGTGACGTGTGCGTCACTTCCTCAAATGTCTACAAGATCGCCGCTAATTATCCCAATGATAAACTCTATTTTTTGCCAGATAAATTGATGGGACAAAATGTCATTGATTACTTGCGCAGAGAAAAAATCGATAAAGAGTTCTTATTCTGGGATGGCACCTGTTATGTCCATGAAGAGTACCAACCTGAACAAATTGATCTTCTCAAGCAAAAACATCGTGATTTAACCGTGATTGCTCATCCCGAATGTGCACCTAATGTGATCGAAAAAGCAGATGTGATCGATTCAACATCAGGCATGATCGATTATGTAAAAAAACATGCTAGCGAAGAGAAATCTTTTGCACTTTTAACCGAATGTGGCATTACCTCTAGATTGCAAGTAGAGTGCCCTAAAGCACGTGTGATTGGCAGCTGCATGCTCTGTCGCTATATGCGATCAAACTCCTTAGAAAGAATTGCTAGCGCCTTGCGCGATCCTAAACAAGATCAAATCATTGAAATTACGCAAGAAACTCAAGTAAAAGCGCTCAAATGTGTCGAAGAGATGTTTAAGTATGCTTAAAGGTTTACAAGTAAAAAATTTTTGCGCTTAATTAGGAAAAGTTCACGTAAAATTTAAGGGAAAAATCATGGCAGAAGAGTCAGACAATCCACTAAAAGAAAAAGATCAAGCACATCGCATTGTAAATCCGTGCATTCTCGTTATTTTTGGAGCAACAGGTGATTTAACCGCGCGCAAATTAATGCCTGCGATTTACAATCTCGTCCGAGAAGGGCAACTCCCCGCTCAGTTTGCATGTGTTGGTTTTGCAAGAAGAGATAAAACGCACGACCAATTTCGCGAGGAAATGCATAAAGCTGTGAGCGAACATTCCCGCGTTAAACCCATTGATGATGACGTTTGGAACACTTTTAAAGAGCAAATTTTTTATCACCGCTCTGAGTTCGATAAAGATGAAGGATATAAAGCACTCGGTGAATTTTTAACTCAACTCGATGGACGCTTTGGAACAAAAGGGAACCGCGTATTTTATCTCTCAACTCAACCTAGCTCTTTTACACAGATCTGCGAAAAACTGCACAGCTCTAACTTAATCTACGATGAGAAAAAGGAAAAAACGCGCTGGTCTCGTCTGATTATCGAAAAGCCCTTTGGTCACGATCTCATTTCTGCTCACGAACTACAAAACCATCTTCTTGATTATTTCAATGAAAAACAAATTTTCCGAATTGATCACTACCTCGGCAAAGAAACTGTACAAAACCTGCTCGTTTTCCGTTTTGCAAATGCACTGTTTGAGTCTCTTTGGAATAACCGCTATATCGATCATGTGCAGATTACTGTCGCAGAGTCTATCGGTATTGAAAAACGAGGACGTTTTTGGGAAGAATCTGGCTTTGTCCGTGACATCATGCAAAATCACATGATGCAACTGTTATCACTAGTAGCGATGGAGCCACCCGTTAGCCTTGATGCTGATTCAATCCGCGATGAAAAAGTTAAGGTTGTCGAATCTCTAAGACCTGTCCCTCCCGATGAATATCATAACATGTGCATCCGTGGACAATATGATAGAGGATTTATCAGCGGCGAAGATGTGAATGCATACCGCGAAGAAGAAAATGTTGCCAAAGACTCTAATAGAGAAACTTTTGCTGCAATGAAACTCTATATTGACAACTGGCGCTGGGCTGGAGTTCCCTTCTATCTGCGTGGAGGCAAACGACTGCCTAAACGGGTAACCGAAATTGCAGTCGTTTTTAAAGATCCTCCTCAAGTTCTTTTTCAAACTTCAACAAGTCGCAATGAACCCAATGTCTTGGCAATGCGCATTCAGCCTGATGAAGGTATAGCACTTAAAATTAACTGCAAAGTACCTGGATCTACTGGCCCCATTCAGCCAGTAAAAATGGATTTTCGTTATGGTGCTTTTTTTGGCATGAGTCCTCCTGATGCTTATGAGAGATTAATCTCTGATTGCATGATTGGAGATACCACACTATTTGCTCGGGAGGATGAAGTGTTCAATTCATGGAACTTCTTCACTCCCATTCTTAATTATTGGGAAGCCCACACTCCCAAAGAGTTCCCAAATTACCAAGCAGGAAGTTGGGGACCAAAATCTGCTGACGAAATGATCCAACGCGACGGTCGCAAATGGAGGCTAATTTAATGGCAACGCAAACCGAAGTATCTCCTGCAAATATTCAAAAAGAACTCTCGCGCATTTGGGACTCTTTAGAAACCAAAAACAAAATGCGCGCATCTCTCTTTAATTTGATTATTTATACACATGATCATATGAGAGAAGAATACCTCAAACAAATTGCTCAGAAAACCATTGAGAAATTCCCCTCTCGCATTATTTTTGTCTCTGTCGATAGAAGAACAAAAGAAGATTTTTTAAAAGCAAGCGTATCAATTCTCTATGCTTGTGAAGATGAAATTTGCGATATTGCGTGCGACTACATCCAACTTAATGTTAGCTCTACTCAAACAGAACGTGTACCCTTTGTCATCCTACCTCATTTGATTCCAGATCTTCCGGTCTATCTTCTATGGGCTGATGATCCCGTTCACGAAAACCCTCTATCAGAAGAACTAGAACAGTTTGCAACGCGCATCATTTTCGACTCCGAGTCTACTGATAATCTCATCTCTTTTGCACAAGGCGTACTCTTCCACAAACAGCGCTCCGGCTGCGATATTGCGGATCTTAATTGGGCGCGCACAGATAGCTGGCGTAAACTTCTCTCATCAACCTTCAATCATCCTGAACGCCTTATTGATCTTAAAGATGCTAAAGAGATAACGATTCGCTATAACGCCAAAGCAAGTGAGTCTTTTTGTCATACCAAGATCCAAGCAACTTACATACAAGGTTGGCTCGCATCGAGATTGGGTTGGAAATTTAAAGAGCTGAAGTGTGATAAAGAAAATCAGATTTTTTCCTATCTCAATAAAGATGACTCTTTAGTAACAGTGACACTCACCCCCCAAGAACACCCAACACTTGCTCCGGGTCGCATTATTTCATTTGATCTATCAACATATGGCGAAAAGCACTACGCCTTTTGCCGCCGTGACGATCTATGCAACCACATCATGATTCAAATCTCTAGTAAAGAAGAGTGTGAAATGCCAACGCAGTTTATCTTTGCGAAAACAGAAATTGGACAGTCTCTGATTCTCGATATTTGCCGCAAAGGAACGAGCGAACATTTTTCAGATTTATTACACTATTTCACCCACACCAACCTAAAAGAGATATGTTAAAAGATTGGAACGAAAAGTGGCAGATTGCACTGCCAGGAGATAAGCAGCAAACACTCAATTATGCTACTGAGCATCTGCTCAAATGCTACAAAGAAGCAATTGCAGATCACGATGCATTCCATATTGCCCTCTCTGGAGGAAGTACACCCAAAGCTCTCTTTGAGATGTTAACTTCTACTCCATACCGTGATCAAATCGACTGGACTAAAGTGCATCTTTTCTGGAGCGATGAAAGAAGCGTTCCGCCAACCAATCCCGATAGCAATTACCACATGGCGATGGAAGCAGGCCTCAAGCAGATGCCCATTCCCCCAAATCAAATCCACCGTATGGTTGCTGAAAAGGACGTTGAAACAAATGCAGAAAAATATGAAGAGATCCTCAAGCCTTTTGATCTAATTATGCTCGGCATGGGAGAAGATGGCCATACCGCCTCTCTCTTTCCAGGAACCATTGGATTAACGATTAAAGACCGTCTTGTCATCGCAAACAGAGTTCCACAAAAAGACACGGTGCGCATGAGCATGACCTTCAAGTGCATTAATCAAGCGCGTCACATCGCTATCTACATCCTCGGCGCCGGCAAACAGCAAATCCTCCGCGAAGTACTCACAACCAAAGACACCTACCCAATCCAACAGGTGGGCTCCAAGCAAGCCCCAGCGCATGTCATTATTGATGAGGATGCAGCAAAGCTCATTCAGCCCCTCTTTAATTCCTGATATCCCCTTGTTTGTAAGAAGCTTATGAAAATACCCATCCTAGACAACAGATTCAGATCGTCATAATAGACTAAAAATCAAGGTTTTATAAAATATTCAAGACGAAGACGTTTTTTATTTATAATTGAATCTAATTAATTAATATGATACAATTTCATTTATTAAAATCAAATCAAAGGATGAACAATGTCTTTAACTGGAATAAACCAAGATTGCAAAGATGCAATTACAATGACGCTTTTTTATGGAAGTAACGCTATACAAGGAAATAACACTATAGATGAAACTATAGAACAAATGCAAATTGGCGCTAATACACTAACTAATCTGGCGGAATGCGATAAAGACAACAAAATGGATTGCTTAAAGAAAGCAGGGGTTTTAAAATTATTTCTAAAAATATATCCTAGGCCCTCCTCAACTAATCATGAAATCCAAAATTGCAAAAGAAAATTTCCAGATGCTAAGAAAAAGATAATCTCTGCATTCTCTATTACTAAATTAGGAGAAAAGCACTATGCAGAATTTTGTCAAATTAACCTAAAAATAATCGAACACGTCTATCAAATCGCTTCCATATTTCATGATAAAACAGATGGACGTAGTTCACTTACATATAGTCCACTTTCTAAGAGTAAACTTGCTTTAGAACTCATTGTTTCATCTCATGAAACTCGGTTAGCTTTCATCAGAGATCTTATTGAATACCAATCGATCACTTTTATTCTTGCAAACGGTGATATTGATTTTGCGAATGAAATTGGGGGTAGAAATCTGTCTGATTATCAATATTATACAACACGTGAATTTCATTCTACAAACCGAGCAGGCTTCATTTATCCTAGACGATTGGACTATCTTTTCCAAACGCTCCCAAATTTTTTAAATCATAGGATCGTAGATAACCCATGCCTGAATTTAGCATTGGATAAAGTGGATAGATCAGTTGAAATTGAGTCGATATATTTAAAGTATTTGACTTTATTTTCTTCAACTTTAGAGGAAAAAAATGCTATTGAAAATGTCATTCGTGAATTCAGAGCTCGTTTTCCCGATTCGAAACTTGGTGAGATTCTCAATCAAGGTTTGGAAGATTTAACTCAAGTCACCTTTAAACATAGCGAGCTGCGTTTATTATGCACAAATACATTAGAAAAAATAGAAGCAGCCTCTCCTTTAATCACAAAATATAAAATTCGTCCTTTACCAATTAATTTTGAAATGACGAATGAGCTAAATTTAAATGAAGAGCAAATTAATAGTTGGATAGTACTTATTACGATTTTCCACAACATATTTTCTGATTCAGAAAACATCCCATCCCTCCCCTATACAGATGAAGTTGAAACCGATATTGTAAAAACAATAGACCTCCTTCCTTCTAACCTTGAGTGTCCATTAGGAATATCGAAACCTCTTACCAACCTGACACCTCTACATTATGCTTGTCTAAGCTATATTCAAGGCAGAATCCCTCTTTGTATTGTTGAGTATTTATTAGCAAAAGGGGCCAACCCCAATACTCTCTACAGATCTGCTAATGATTCAAGAGGCAATGCTTTAACGCTTATCTCTAAAGATTATATAGAACACACTGAAGAAAATCAGGAGCGAAGAGTCGGTTTAAGAAATCTTCTACTCCAATATGGTGCTAATGAAAGTTAAGCCGTTTCACTAGAAACAACAAACTCTTCATTTACAACTGGCTAGAGACCAAGCACGTACAAGCATGACCTTCAAGTGCATTAATCAAGCGCGTCACATCGCCGTCTACATCCTCGGAGTCGGCAAACAGCAAATCCTCCGCGAAGTCCTCACAACCAAAGACACCTACCCAATCCAACAGGTGGGCACAAAGCAAACCCCAGCGCACGTCATCATCGACAACGATGCGGCTAAGGTTGTTAGGTCTTTATTAGATTCATGATCGAATTAAATTCGTCGAAAATCTGCGATGTTATTCAGATATTAAACCTTCCTATTATCATATAGAAGAAGGAAACTCCAAAAACGAAACACCTTTGTAATCAACTTCTCATTACCGAAATTCTTTCTCAAAAAATTAAAGTCGAGGTTTGAGGTTTACTGAGCATTAGGCTTTCGCGACAAATTTATAACAACAGACACCTTGAATTTCCATAATCAGGTCCGAATTTATGACCATCTTTAATGGTACTACTATATACAGTATCTAATAATTCTAATTTATTACCAGACCCTAACTTAATATTACTTGTTATTTCATGCACAACTCTGAAATAAAAAAAACTTTCAGAAGAATCAGCAGCTGATATCTCTAAATCTGTATCCGAGAGTATCCTATTATACTCTGTCACTTTACTAAAAATGGTAACAAAAATTGTAGTTATTGTAACTGTGACACTAAAAGTAGATTCACTTTCAGTGTTATTTTTTTTATAGAGTCCTGATCCTTTAAATTTCATACTTGATCTAGCAGCTAGAGGAACATCTTGTATTTCATACAATCTTCTATTTCGAGAAGGTTTGAGGGGATTTGGTTTACTAACTCGCAGCATTTCTAGATTATTTGAATCATACTTGGACCATTGACTGTTATAATAAATAGAATGTATCTTCACAGACCAAATTGCAATATTTTCATGTCGGTACAAAGCTTTTTTAAAATCCATTTCATTAATTGCAACGCTGTTGGAATTACTATTGTTTAAATTGGCAGATACTCCTGCTCCAACATTTGAACTTGCATTAATAGAGCTAGATGACGTTCCATTAGAATTTGTGGAAGATCCTATCCCTCCTCCAAAACCAGCATTTAATGATGCACCTAAAGACCTTGCTTCGCTAGAACTATTAGTTACCAAGTACGTTTGTTCATTAGTAGATTCAGGTAATTGTTGCAATAAAATTGCATTATTAGTTGGCTCAACACGCACTTCGTAAAATTCAATGTATGTCATTCCTTTTTTACGATTTTCATCTTGATTTCCTACAATACTAGCAAGAGGTAAACCTATTAATTTAAGAATAAATTCATTTTCATTAGGCCTGTCTTCTCTTTCTATAATTAACGATACAGTTAATTGATGAGAAGTTCCTATATTTATGTTTTGACGCGGAATGATCTCGTTAGTCCAAGGAGGCAATTCAGTTGTGGGAACTGTTTTAGTAATTAACATTTTAACTCCTTATTTTTTGAATTCGGCAAACATTCTAATCAACCTTCACTTTTATTCAAAGAAAATCGTGTTTTCTACTAAAATCGCTTAGCACAAAATTAATTCGATTAAGATTTCAAGTTTTATTAAAAATCGTTTAATTACAGCAATTTCGATTCATTCTGCTTAATATCTAACCAACAGGAGCTTGTTTTTTCATTTCTAGTCAAAATTCACGAAGTTATGTTCAAGCAATCTTGACTTAATCTTCAACCATCTTTAATATTTCTGCCTAATATATCGGATATTTTTAAAGTTAAGTTAGAGGTTATTATGTCTTTTGATGCAGGATTTGACGGGGCTGCTTTTGATAATGCAGGATTTAATGGAGCAAGTTTTGATGCTGCAGCTAATGCTGCAACAAGTTTTGATGCAGCTGCTCATACAGCAGCGCACGGTAGTGCAACACAGGAGCACGATTTTTCAACAATGATTGATCGACTTCAAAGAGATGAAAGTTTTGTGAAGGAGTTCTTAACTGATCCCAATAAAGTAATAGACCAAGCAAAACTTACTGGCGATCAAAAGGTGGCCGTTAATGCACGTGATGTAAATGATCTTGTAAAATTGCAACAGCAACAGCAACAGTATTGCGTAGGAACTTCTAAACTGCCATTTCCACTTACTAAAACTGTAGATCACACTTGTGGCGCTTAGTCCTATTACAGATTTATAGAAGCATCTAAAATCATTTGTTCAAATAGCTAAATTCTGGATAACCTTGAAGAGTCAGCTAAAGCAAAACTGTTGTTGTATCAATACTTTGCTTTAGCAGACAATCTGCTCAATCAGATCTGAATTTTCTGAAACATTCTTTAAAGGGTCCTAAGACCTAGCAAATTAATATGTAATTCAAAGAAATGCTTTCAAAAATTCTAATATCAAGCTAATTTTTTCCTTATTATCAAATTAACGACTTGCGATTATTTCAATGAGATATTATTATCTACTTTTTTATTTTGACTAATAAACCAAGATGTAATAATTTATTCGATTAATTTTTATAAAAAAAATATAATTGGCTATGACTCAACAATCTCCAGAGTTCAAAGAAGATCCTATTGAAACCAGGCTCGTTTCCATAGATGGGGGGTATGCAACTGAAGACACACCATGGATCTCCTTTTCTAACGAATTAATGGATGATTATCCAAAACAAGGATTTAAGCTCCATATCTCAGCTACAATTATTAACTCCGGTAATATCTTTGATGCTGTTTTCCCCTTTTTGATCCAAAAGAAGGTTCCTTTTAAGCTAGTCAAAAGCAATAAAGAACTCTATTCAATGAATACGAACAACTTTGGTTATTCTCAAGTAGGAAAGTTTTTTACTGTATATCCCAAAAATGAGACTGAAGCATTGAGTCTTGCGAAAGAACTCCATCAATTAACCGAAAATTTTTCCTCAATTCAGATTCCTTCTGACCTCCCCTACAAAACAGGGTCAAATATCTTCTACCGCTATGGAATATTTACCGGTTCTGGAGGAAAGGTAGATTATCTTGAAGATCCTGATGGTAATCTTGTAGAGGACACTCGAACTAACCCCATTCCCGAATGGATTACAAATCCATTTAAAACGAAAGAACCTTCAAAAAACGTACTCCTTTTCAATCGATTTCTTATTATTGAAGTTCTATCTCAGAGAGCTAAAGGTGGGGTTTATCGAGTATTGGACTTTGCCGACAGAAAATCACTTCCGAAAATACGTGTTCTAAAAGAAGCTAGAGCTAACGGTGAAATCGAGTCTTCAGGTGTTGATGCTATAGAACGCATGAAAAGAGAAGAAGAGGCTCTTAAAAAACTTGAGAATTTGACGGTTATTCCTAATGTAATCGATTTTCTTGAGGAAAACCAAAGCTGTTTTCTTGTCTTAGAAGAAATGGGAGAGCTTTCACTCTCCTACTATCTCTATTCTAAGAAAAAAAGGTTTGGAAGAAAAAAAGAGATCAAATTTCTTATACAATTGATCGATGTTTTAGAAACCATTCATTACAAAGGAATTATCCATACAGATCTCAGTGCAAATAATATACGAATTTCAAAAGACTTTACTCCTTCTCTTGTTGACTTTGAACATTCATTCTCATCTGATACTCCTTGCGCAGTTGATCAAAACGGAGTTTTTGGAACACCTGGTTTTTATCCACCAAAAGAGCAGTTAGAATTCAATAAAGACCGAGCACAAGAATATTTCGAAGCAAGAGAGATATATGCTTTAGGAGCTATTTTATTAACTCTAGTAAAAGCTAAATGGTTAAAAAAGATAGATCGAAATCCAAATAAAAGTTTTGAGCGATTACAAGAGCATGTTCAAACAGTGGACAAGCACTTTAAAATAATTATCAAAAAAGCGTGTCTTTTGAGTAGTCAAAAGTATGAAAATCTCTCTCAACTTAAGAGGGATTTAGTGGCATTACACGATCAATTAAAATAGCTCTCTTATGGACTACGCAGCAGCTTTGAGGGCTTAGCCTCTTTCCAGGCTAATTGAAAGCTGTCGCACTCTTGTTCTGTAAAGGGATTATCTTTAAATAGATCGTAGAAGAGTTGATCGTTAATGGTGATTGCACCGACGTGATTATAGATGCAAGTATTAATCTGCTCTTGATTGCGGAGGGAAGCAGCGAGTAGCTCGGTATCGAAATGGTAAGTGTCTCGAATTTCTGTCATCTCTTCGAGCATTTGGTTGATGTCAATTTTTGCTTCGACGATTTTGTTGTAGTAAAAAGCGATGTAATCAGCACCAGCTTTAGCAGCATAGAGCATTTGTAATGGATCGAAGACAGCTGTTGCCATTGTTCGAAGGCCAATACCAGATAGCGCAGCAATCGCCTTGATTCCTTCAACAGTTGCTGGCACTTTAACAATACAACGATCGTCATACTCACCAATCGCTTTCCCTTGATCGATCATTCCGCGTTTGGACGTTTCTGTCACTTGAATCGCAATATATCCCGCTTGAATATGGAGAAGCTCTTCGAGTGTTTTATCAAGAGATTGCTTGGATGCAGCAATTAACTTGGGATTCGTTGTAATCCCTGTAAAAATCTTCATTTCATTTGCCTGACAAATCACTTCGCGATCTAATGTATCGAGCCACAACTGCATGGTATCCTCCCAGTTAAAGTATAAGATATAGCTAATGGTACATTTTTTCAAAGATAAGGTTAAATTTTTACTTGGCAAGAGACGTTTTTTCAATCGAATTTTAATTGGGAAATCAGTATTGTCCTAGGCTATGAAAGAGCATTTTAATGTCTTAGGCATAGAAACTACATGTGATGAAACCGCAGCTTCCATTGTAACAAATGGCTGCGAAATTCTATCGAATATCGTCGCATCTCAAGATGAGCTTCACGCTGCTTATGGTGGCGTTTTTCCTGAACTCGCCTGCAGACAGCATGTCGAAGCAATTATCCCTGTTATCGAAGAAAGCTTAAGACGTGCTGAAGTAAAGCCGGAAGAACTCGATCTAATCTCAGTTGCAAGAGGACCAGGATTAATTGGAGCTCTACTTATTGGCATCAGTGCCGCACAAGCTTTAGCAATGGCCTGGAATAAACCTCTGATTGGGATCAATCACATTGAAGCGCACCTTTATGCTGCGATGATCAGAGAAGAACAGCCTCTTTTCCCTGCTATAGGACTCGTCATCTCCGGCGGCCATACCTGCCTAGTTAAAATTTTAGATATAGGCCGCTATGAATTGATTGGGCAAACCGTTGATGATGCGATTGGTGAGGCCTTTGATAAAGTTGCATCAGTCTTAGGATTGCCCTATCCAGGTGGCCCAGCTATTGAAAAGCTCGCTAAACGCGGCGATCCAAAACGCTTTGATCTTAATCCCGGACGTGTCCGGGGTAAACCTTGGGCCTTTTCATTCAGCGGTCTTAAAACAAATGTTCTCTATCACGCCAAAGGACAAAACTGCACAAAAGAATCCTCTTGCATCTTAGATGATCAAGGGAAAGCTGATCTCGCAGCAAGCTTCCAAGATATTGCTCTCAAAGATGTTCTCACACGAGCAGTTAAAGCTGCACAAGAGCATGGCTGTAAAGCAATATATTGTGGTGGCGGAGTGAGTCAAAATCAAAGGCTTAGAAAAATTTTTAATCAATTGTCTTCAAAAATTGAATTGTTTTGCCCAGAGCTTGAATTATGTGGTGACAATGCAGCAATGATTGCAGGTCTTGCCTATCATCAGTTTAAGCGCAATGATTATGAAAATAAATTTACTATAGAGCCCGCACCACGCTTGCCGTTCTGGAATTGATTTGGGATTGAGATAAAACCGTTGATTGCTTATATTTAAGGATCTTTTAACACTGAGGAAACCATGGCTAAAGGCGCACGAGAAAATATTAAATTAAAAAGCACTGAAAGTGACGAAGTGTATTGGACTCGCAAAAACAAGCGCAATACAACTGAACGTCTTGAACTTAAAAAATTCGATAAAAAGTTACGCAAACACGTCGCATTTAAAGAAGCTAAGTAAGCTCCCACTATGTTTGAGCTATCGATTGCTAAAAAGTATCTGATTCCACGCCGTCGTCAGCTTTCAGCATCTTTGATTGCTGTTTTGTCGATAGCGGTCATTTCACTTGTCGTATGGCTCGTTATACTCTTTCTATCTGTCACTGAAGGCATTGAACGCAATTGGCTAGACAAGCTGACTGCAATCAATAGTCCCCTGCGATTGACACCCACTGAAGCATATTACGATTCTTACTATTATCAAGTTGATCGGATCAGCAGTGAATCAGATTACTCTTTGAAGAGCATTGCAGAAAAACAGCGCTCTTCTATGACAGATCCTTATCAACCAGATTTCGACTATCAACTCCCTGCTAGCTGGTATGAAACTGATCGCGATGATCAAGGCAATGTCAAAGATCTTGTCAAACTCGCCTATAGCTCTATCGATGACCTCAAACGCACTGCACCCGATGCGAAATCACAAGCTTTTGAAACAAGCGGCGCTCTAATGCGTCTTAAACTAACAAGACCTATTGGTGATAGTGTTCATCATCAACATCTCTCACAAGTATCCTACCTCTGCAGTTTCCCTGAGCAAAACCCTCATCTCGATCAGCTAATCCTCTCCCCTACGCTTCCTGATCTCAAGCATTTGCTCAAACTAGCTCAGCGAGGAGAACTCCCTGATCATGAACAGACAGCTCTATTACAAAACATCGAAATCAACGAAGTAGTGCCTGCTGAAAATCGTTTTGAATTGCCTCGAGATTTTCTGCCTGAGAATACACCGATTCATGCTCAAGCCATTGAAAAAAACGATGAAATTACCCATTTTGTCATTCTTCCCTATCCACGCAATCAAATGAATCGCTCGCTGGACCGCTATGCTGAGAATCAACCGATTGGAGAACTCGTACGCAATGAAGATAAACTCTATTTCGAATGCTCTGGAAAACGTGTAGAAGTTCCTGAAAGTGTCGTTCTTATTCCTCGAGAACAACCGCGTTTTAAAGTGACTGAGAAAATCAAACCTCATAACTTGCTAACGACGCTACCTCTTCAAAGTGCTTGTCAGAAAAGCGTCATTAAAGGATTGCTCCGCTTAAAAGAGACTGAAATTGTGAAAGGAAAAGCGATCAATCAGTTTGAAGAAGAAAATCCTTCTCTTCCTTGGTGCTACCGCATTAAAAATGAAGGACGTTGGCACCTTCCTGAGCAAAACGAGCGCGGATACCCTGTCTTGATTGCTAAAAGCTTTCGCGATCAAGGAGTTTTAATTGGTGATAGTGGAACACTTTCATTTCCTGCATCGTCTGCAAGTATGCAAAGTGAACAGCGCCTTCCTATTTATGTCAGTGGATTTTATGATCCAGGTGTTATCTCAATTGGCCCAAAATGTATTCTCGTTCCAGAAGAACTCTCCCGCGCCGCAGACAATTCATTAAGCTGCTATACACTTGATAAAACGCAATCGACGGGAATCTTTATCTGGTACAAAGATCTCTCTAAAACCGATGCTTTAAAAGCGCAGCTTGAAAAATCACTCAAAGATCGCGGTATTGATCGTTATTGGAAAGTTACCTCATATAAGCAGTACGATTTCGCTAAAGATATTTTGCAACAATTTCAGAGCGACAAATATCTATTTACGATTATAGGCATGATTATCCTACTCGTCGCTTGCTCTAATATTAGCTCTCTTTTGATCTTGCTCGTCAATGACAAGAAACGAGAAATTGCTATACTGCAATCACTCGGAGCTTCCAAGCGTAGCATCGCTTCAATTTTTGGCGCATGTGGAATGGCACTCGGTGTTTTCAGCAGTTTAGTTGGCATCACTGCAGCCTATTTCACGCTTGGCAATCTTGACAAGTTAATCAGACTGCTCAGCTTCATGCAAGGGCACGATCTATTCAATGCTGCATTTTATGGCTCGACTCTACCTAAAACAATGAGTCATGGCAGTCTGCTCTTTATCGCGATTGTTGTACCTGTTCTTTCATTACTTGCAGGACTTATCCCCGCACTCAAAGCAGTGCGCATCGATCCCGCTGTCACACTGAGGTCGGAATAATGGAAGAAACCGCATTAGATGTCATAGAGCTCAGCAAATCATTTTCAGAACCCGCTACTGTCGAACTTTTTGATAAACTCAGTCTTAAAGTTGCTAAAGGAACAACCGTTGCTATCACTGGTAAATCAGGTGTTGGGAAAAGTACGCTGTTACAAATCCTAGGCAGCTTAGAACAATCTGATAGCGGAACGATCATTCTCGATGGGAAACCACTTGAACATTACGAGCTTCCTTTTTTGCGCAATCGCAAGATTGGTTTTTTGTTTCAATCGGCAAATCTTCTCGATGACTACACTTTACTCGACAATCTCCTTCTTCCAGCATCAATTGCTAGACAACCAACTGGCAAAGGATCTGAGCATCGCGAATATGCGCTGATGTTACTTGAAAAAGTTGGATTGCTCGATCGTGCTGATTTTTTAGCCAAAAGGCTATCTGGAGGGGAAAAACAACGTGCGGCTCTAGCGAGAGCGCTTGTTAATGCTCCAACGTTGCTACTTGCCGATGAGCCTTCAGGGAACTTAGATCCCTCAACTGCTGCGATGATGCACAAGCTAATCATCGAACTCTGCCGAGAACTCAATATGACGGCAGTTATTGTGACTCATAACGAAGTGCTCGCCAAAGTGTGTGACTGGCACTACCAACTTGTAAATAAGCAACTAACTTTATGCAGCTCCTAATTATTGGTACAGGTTATGTTGGTCTTGTTACTGGCACCTGTTTTGCAGAAAATGGCTACAATGTTACCTGTTTGGATATCGATCAAAAAAAGATTGATCTTCTCAATCAGAAGCAACTTCCTTTTTATGAACCTGGCCTTGCTGATATGGTTAGCACACATATCGGCTCTAGACTGTTTTTCACAACTGACTATAAAAGCGCTTTAGATCAGTGCGACCTCTGTTTTCTTGCATTGCCGACACCCTCTCTCAATGATGGCTCATGCGATTTATCTTATCTCTATTCTGCTATCGATACCATTGCTGAAAATCTCAATAAAGATCTCATTGTCGTCATGAAATCGACAGTCCCTGTCGGCACTTGCGAAGCTGTTGAAAAACATCTCAATGACAAAGTTAGCTATCAGTGCTCGGTAATTTCTAATCCTGAGTTTTTACGCCAGGGTAGTGCTCTACAAGACTGTCTTAAACCCGACCGTATTATTATTGGTAGCGATGATCCAAAACTCACTCCCCTTCTCCAAGAGCTTTATCACTCTTTTACAATCAACCGCAATAGACTGTTGATCATGAGCAGGCGTTCTGCAGAAATGGCTAAATATGCCGCAAACGCAATGCTTGCCACACGCATTTCATTTATGAATGAGCTCTCAGGACTTTGTGAAAAACTTGATGTCAATATCAACGATGTGCGCCAAGGCATTGGCTCTGATAGTAGAATTGGCTATCATTTTCTCTATCCAGGTATTGGATTTGGGGGATCATGTTTTCCTAAAGACCTACGCGCTCTTCAGGCAATGGGCGCAAAAAACGATTATTCAATGCCCCTTCTTAATGCAGTTGAAGAGATCAATGAGCGTCAAAAAAGGCTGCTCTCAAAAAAAATCAGTGCGCATTTAGATCATAGCCCTGAAAATCAAATGACAATTGCAATTTGGGGTCTCTCTTTTAAACCTCATACCGATGATCTACGTGAAGCACCTTCACTTGCTTTAATCAATGAATTACTCTCTAAAAATATTGCATTGCGTCTTTATGATCCAATCGCTCTTCCCAATGCACAGCGCTATCTCAAAAACCATCCTTTAATTACTTGGTGCAAAGATGAGTATGACGCTGCAGAAGGCGCTGATGGAATTGCGCTTGTCACAGAATGGAAACAGTTTCTCAATGTGAATCTCGAACGCATTTTACAAAAAATGCGTGGAAATGCAATTTTTGATGGACGCAACCAATTTATTCATCTTGCGATGAATGCTAAGGGCTTTCAATACTTTCCGATCGGGATACCCAAAACATGACAACAGTGACAGCAGAGACATTCATCGGCTCTCATCAAGCTTTAATCGATGAAAAACTCTCTGCTCTATTTCCTGATGATGACACACTCTCAAAAGCAGCGCGTTATGCGCTCTTCTCTGGAGGCAAGCGTCTTAGGCCCCTTTTAACCTTAGCTGTGCAGATCAGCTATGACAAATCTGCGGATAAAGCCATTATTCCTGCCTGCTGTTTAGAAATGATCCACACCTATTCATTAATTCACGACGATCTTCCCTCGATAGATAATGACGATACGCGTCGTGGAAAACCAACCTTACATAAAGTGCATACGGAAGCTGAAGCACTGCTCGCTGGCAATTATCTTTTGACCTATCCATTTGAATTGTTAGCAAGCTGTGATCTGCCTGAGAAAAAAAAGACCATACTCATTAAGACGCTTTCTCAAGCTGCAGGCTCACAAGGAATGCTCGGCGGACAAATGCTCGATATCAACTGTCCTGACAACCCAAGCTGGGACTATCTACAAAAATGTTATCTTGGTAAAACGGCCGCTCTAATTACTGCCGCATTACAAATCGGCGCAATCTGCGCAGATGCTCCATTACAAGACGAGCAATTGCTAATTAAAGTTGGGCATAATCTTGGTATTGCCTACCAACTTATCGATGATCTACTCGATCACGATGCTTTTTTGAATATTGATGAAGCTAAAAAATTAGCACGCTCCTATTTCAATACAACTCTCTCTCTTCTATCAAAACTATCAGTAGATCCCACTCTTCTTATAGATATGAGCAAAAAACTGATTGATCGTAGTGACTAATAAATCAATTTAAGCTAGATTAACTTGCTCTTAAATTAATTTGTTACGCTCATGATCAAACGTAGCTTCGATATTGTCTTTAGTTCTCTTGTACTGATGATTGGTCTCCCTATCTATCTTTGTATCGCTCTATTGATTTTACTCTGTTCAGGCCGACCTGTTTTTTATACCAGCAGAAGAATTGGATATCAGGGTCAAGAGCTCTCTTGTTATAAATTCCGCACAATGGTCAACAACGCAGATGAACGCTTGCAAGAAATGCTAAAACAGCCGGGGATTAAAAAAGAATGGCAAAGCACGCAAAAACTGAAGAACGATCCACGCGTTTCGAACATCGGTTGTTTTTTGCGTAAGACATCACTCGATGAGCTGCCTCAATTTTATAATGTTCTCAAAGGTGATCTCAGCGTTGTCGGTCCCCGACCTGTAACAGCAGAAGAACTTCGGCGATTTGGGAAAGCTAAAGATAAAATTTTATCGATTCGACCAGGAATCACCGGTCTGTGGCAAACAGGAGGGCGCAGCCTCACCTCCTACAAAAAAAGAGTCGCTTTGGAAGTGCGCTATGTCGAACAGCAATCGTTTTTTTCTGATCTTTGGCTCATTCTCAAAACAATCCCGATGGTATTCGGCTATCGCGGCGCCTATTAAATCTTAATATCTAAGCGCTTAACAGTTATTCCACCACAGAGATTTCCACCACCGTTCCGGTGTTGAAAGTATTTCATCCCCTACGGGGAAATGCACTTCGTGTAGCTATTCATTGTCTCACATGAGATTCCCCGAAGGGGAGAGATTATTTTCACTGCTGTTTCAGCAGCGAAAATTTCTGTGTGCTCTGTGGTGAAATTAAAAAGTAAGTTTCTGACTCCACATGTTTTGTTTAGGATAAGTTTTAAACAGTCCCTAAATTTGATATATGATATAAGAAAGAATACAGCTTAGGTGTTATGCGTAGATTGCCTCTTATCATTCCCTTTTTGATCGCTTTTTTTGCAACATGCTTTAGTAGTGCAATTTTGCCTAAAGTTCATTTGATGACCTTTGTTCCATTTTTTGCATTAGCTTATATGCGCAAGACTCTACCTGTTTGTTTATTAATTGCTATAGTGTGCGGAGTCTTTCACGATATGCTTACTTCTACTCCGTGGGGAATGTACACAGCTGTATACTTTTTAGTAACAATTGCAGCCCACCGTCTTGAGCGTTACTATTTTGAAGAAAAACTCTATGCTATACCACTGTTCACTTTTACAATCGCTGTCATCTGCAGAGTATGTGAAAGCGTGATGTTTAACATACTTGGAACTCGCCCTCTTTCAAAAGAGCTCTTTAATTTTCCCCATATGCTCTTGCTCTCTGGATGTGATGTGATTTATGCTATAGTTGTGTTTAGCATTCCTTTATTTATTTTGGCTCGAATCATTAAATTCGGACGCATATTTTTACTAGGCAGGCAGGTTGTGAAATGGAACAACTAAATCATTATACATTTTTTGCTCTGCAAGCAGCGATGCAAGCAGGTGAGATTTTACGCCGTGGTTTTGGCACCGATTTTGAGATAAAAAACAAACCAGGCATGCAAAATCTTGTGACTGAATATGACAACCGCGCTGAAGAGTGTATTATTACCTATTTAAAAGAAAAATGTCCCGAAAGCGAATTTCTTGCAGAAGAGAGTGGATATAGCAGTCCAGAATCCCACGAACTTTTATGGATTATTGATCCTCTAGATGGCACAGTTAATTTTGCGCATCAGCTGCCAATTTTTGCAGTGAGCATTGCCGCCTACTTTAAAGGGGAACTCTTTTGTGGCGTGATTTATCAGCCCATAACACAAGAGCTCTTTATCGCCGAAAAAGGCTTAGGCAGTTATCTCAATGGAAAAAGGCTTAAGCTATCTGCAACCTCCTTTCCAAGATCGTTAATCACGACGGGATTTCCTTATAACATCAATGAGAATCCTCTACATTGTATCGATCAGCTCGCTCATATGTTAACCCTTGGTGTGCCAATCAGAAGACTGGGGTCAGCAGCTCTTGATCTTGCCTATGTCGCAGCAGGACGCTTTGATTCCTATTGGGAGGTAAGCGTAATGCCATGGGATGTTGCAGCAGGTATTTTGCTCGTTCAAGAAGCAGGAGGCATTGTAACAAATTTCAAAGGCGAAGCTCATGAACTATTTTCAGAAGACTCTATTCTCGCCTCGAACTCTTCGATTCACCAGGAAGTGCTCGATCATCTCAATGAGGTTGAATAATGTTAATTGATGGCAAAGCAATTGCTCTTGATATAGAAAAAAATCTCGCGGCCACCATTTCAAAAATTCAAGGGCGCAAACCAGGTCTTGCTTTTATTTTAATTGGTGATCATCCCGCTTCAAGAAGCTACATTCGCATGAAAAGAAAAAAATGCAAAGAAGTAGGCATACAATCCTTTGATCAAGAATTTGCTGAAAGCGTTAGTGAACAAGAAGTTCTAGACACTATCGAACGCTTCAACAAAAACCGTGACATCGACGGCATTCTAGTGCAATTTCCTCTACCTAAGCATATTTCACCAAGCAAGGTCGTGCGCGCCATTGATCCTGACAAAGATGTCGATGGCTTTCATCCAGTAAATCTCGGCAAACTGACCCGCAATGAAAACGATGGGTTTTTGCCCTGCACTCCAGCAGGTATTGTAGAGCTTCTTAAACGCTCTCAAATTACGACAAAAGGAAAAAATATCATTATCGTTGGTCGCAGCAACATTGTCGGCAAACCTCTTGCACTATTGCTAATGCAGCCTTCGGAATATGGTAATGCAACTGTAACTATTGCGCACAGCCATACTAAAAATCTCAAAGAATTGTGCTTAAATAGCGATATTATCATCGCAGCAGTGGGTCAACCTGGACTGATCACAGAAGAGATGGTTCCGAATGGCTGCGTCGTCATCGATGTAGGAATCAACCGACTTGAAGAGGGCGAATCAAAACCAAGATTAATCGGCGATGTAGACTATGAGCGCGTCAAAAACAAAGTGACTCATATCACACCAGTTCCTGGCGGGGTAGGACCAATGACGATTGCAATGTTACTAGCAAATACTTTAATCAGCTATCAACGCCATCAAGACGGTTCTTCTTAATCATTCCTTGTCAGGATTTTGAAATCCTTCTATGATATTAAATATGAATAAAAGAACAAAAAAAAGTCACTCTGATAAAAAAGAGAAACATTATAAACATCTTTGTCAATCTATTGAATCTTTCGTAGAGAATCGCAATTACGAACCTGTTGGACAAGCTGCTTTATTTAAAGCAATGAAATTACACCCATCACATCTTGATCTAGCAAAAAAGGCTATTACCGATCTTCTTAAAGCAGAAAAAATCAGGGTTGAAAAGAAGCGCATCTTTCCTATGAAAAAAGCTGTCTTGATTACCGGCATGCTAAATGGTCATCCGCGTGGATTTGGATTTGTCGTCCCCGATCGAGAATTCCCAGATCTTCCTGATATCTTTATTCCCAAAGACCGCATGCATAGCGCTGTCGATGGCGACCACGTTGAACTTGAGGTTTTTAAGAGCTCCAAAGAAGGCAAAGGTCCTGAAGGAACCATCTGTGAGATCTTAGAGAGAAACAAAAAACAAATTGCTGGTATTGTTCAAGACTTTACTAAAGCTCGTGACTTGGTTCTTTACCTCCCCCTTTATGGTCCGACAAAAAAAGCACAAGCGTCTGGCAAAAAGGGCGTAGAATATGACTATGGCGATCGAGTGCTCATTGAAATTACCGACTGGGATGATCAGGGGATAAAAGGAAATGTCATTAAATCGCTCGGCAACATCTCTGATGCGAGTAAAGATGCCAGCGCAACAGCTGAAGAATATGGAATACGCACTCAATTTCCTACAGCAGTTCTAAATAGCGTCAAAAAATTTGGAACCGAGATTACGAAAGATGATTTTAAAAACCGTGTCGACCTAACCAAACAAACCTGCTATACCATCGATCCTGATACAGCAAAGGACTTTGATGATGCTCTCGCTTTAAAACGGGACAAACAGGGCAACTATCACCTTGCAGTTCATATTGCTGACGTCTCCCACTATGTCACGCCAAATAGCGAATTGGATAAGGAAGCGTTTCTACGCGCAAATTCAACCTATTTCCCAGAAACCTGTCTGCCTATGCTCCCTGAAGCTCTTTCAAACGAGTTATGTAGCTTAAAGCCCAACGTGATTCGACTGACTGTCACTGTCTTTATGACCTTTGATAAAAATGGAGATCTTCTTGAGCAACGCATTGAACGAAGTGCAATTAAAAGCGCTAAAAGATTTACCTATCGCGACGTTAAGAGCATTCTAGACGGCAAGAAAAAGAGTAAATACAAAGAATCTCTAGAAGAAATGGTAGAACTCTGCCTACTTTTGAAAAAAAAGCGCGCAGAAAGAGGTAGTGTTGATTTTTCGCTATCTGAAATTGCTATTAAAGTAGATGAAAATGGGGTTCCAACAGGGCTTGAGATAATCGAATATGACATCACGCACCAGCTCGTTGAAGAGTTTATGCTCAAAGCGAATGAAACAGTTGCTAAAGTACTCTCAGCAAGTGGAAATGATCTAATCTTTCGCATTCACGAAGAACCCGCTGAAGAAAACATCACTGAATTTTTCCAACACGCCCGTAGCCTTGGATTTAAGCTGCCACCTAATCCCTCAACTAGAGATCTACAACAGCTTTTTGAACAGGCGAAGGAAAGCCCTCTCTCGCGTCAACTTGCCTATCGCTTTATCCGCACGATGAAGATGGCCTTCTATTCGAGAGAAAATGTTGGCCACTATGGACTTAGACTCACACATTATTGCCATTTCACCAGCCCGATTCGCCGTTATAGCGATTTAGTCATCCACCGCCTTCTCGTAGACAAAAAAGATCAATATGATGTTGAGAAGGCAGCGCGCCAGTGTTCTGAGAGAGAAAGAATCAGCATGCGTGCAGAAAATAGAATTAAGCTACTTAAGAAACTGCGCCTTCTTCAAAATCACTATGAAAAAAACCAGGATCAGCTCTATTCTGCTGTCATTACTGGTGTCAAACCATTTGGCGTATCCTTTGAGCTAGAAGAATGGGGAATCGACGGATTCATTCATGTCTCTCAATTGAAAAATGACTATTACGTCTATGTACCTGCGATTCAAGCTCTTTCCGGCACTCATACAGGAAAAGGATACCATCTTGGAATGACCTTTGAACTAATTATTCAGCATATCGATCTCGTGCTTTGCGAAGTTGAATGGACTGTTAAGTGAGAATATAAATGAAAAAATACTTTATTACAGGTCTTGTAATCCTGCTTCCTCTAGTGGTTACCATTGGAGTTTTAATTTTTCTTGTAAATTTCTTAACTAAGCCGTTTGTCGGCTTCGTCTCAAATTTTCTCTTAGAACTCGATATTCTACAACGGGGCTTTTGGTTTTTATCTCGTCAGGATGTCATACTCTATACAAGCAAAATACTCGTTCTCATCCTGCTTTTCCTTGTAACTGTCTTCCTTGGAATGGTTACGCGTTGGTTCTTTATTCGTACACTAATCAAACTCAGCGACAAGATCTTACATCGCATTCCAATTGTCAATACAGTCTATAAGACAACTCAAGAAATTATCAAAACGCTATTCACATCGGATAAAAACTCATTTAAACAAGTCGTTATGGTTCCATTTCCTAAAAACGATGTATTTGTTCTTGGTCTCATCTCACGTGAAGCGCCCAGGATGTGCTCTGCTGCTGCAGGAGATGATTTGTTTTCTGTTCTTGTACCAACAACACCTAACCCAACAACAGGTTTTCTCCTAATGTATAAGAAGAGCGACATTATCTTTGTCGATATGAAACCTGAAGATGCGATCAAATTCATCGTCTCTTGCGGTGTGATCTCTCCAGGCAATGAACCCCCTTCATCAGCTATCAAGAAATCATGAAAAAATATCTGATAACTGGCGTCATTTTCCTACTGCCAATTATCTTTACTCTTATCATCGTAAAGTACTTACTCAATTTATTTACAAAACCCTTTCTACAATTGATCCTCCCTCCTCTATCACAATTTGCCGAAAAGCATGGGATCGATATTAAAACATGGTGCACGCTAGTTCATTTCACAGCTCAGGTTATCGTTCTCATTTTAATCTTCTTGTTCACACTCCTACTTGGCTATCTCGCTAGGCGCATCGTTTTTAAATCGATCATTAATACAACAAACCGTCTCTTCGCAAAAATCCCCGTAATTAAAGGGATTTACAACCTTGTCAATGACATGACAAAGATAATCTTCTCCGATGAAAAGAGAACCTTTGAACGTACAGTTCTAGCCCCTTTTCCTTATGAAAAATCCAAAGCAATTGGATTTGTTACCAAAGAAGCATCAGAATATTTCAAACAGTATGTTCCCGACCTTGATGAAACAGTTTTTGTCCCCACATCGCCCCATCCCATCTCAGGATTTCTTCTTCTCACTCCAAACAGCGAATTAATAAATATCGATATGAAAGTTGATGAAGCATTTAAGTTTCTCATCTCTTGTGGAATTGTAGAGCCAGAAGAGCGCACAAAAAAACCCTCTGAAGATTCAGAGGGTTAGAGTTATTTCAGATCTAGTCAGTTAAAATTAGTCTATATTATCTAAATCAGCAACATCAGCATCAAAATCTACAGGTGTATGATTCTGAATGTAAACCTCTTCACGCTTAAAACGACGATGTTCAGCATGGTTCCATATGCGATAAGCGAGATAGTACCAATCCTTACCGTAGTTTTCTCTTAGGTAATAGTTATCATCACTTCCATTTACCTCTAAACCAGCACCTGAAGGAACATAGGCAATAATACCTGGTCCAAATTCTACTTCTCTAAGATTTTCAATATTATCTTTGTGCCAACGATCTTCTGGCCAATTTTTTCGTGCATTTTTATAACCAAAGTAATAGGAATCACCATCTTGTTTCGATGTAAATACATCAATAGCTGGATAATCGCATTTAGAATATTCTTTCTTGGGATCACACATTTGACAAATCTTAATATTGAAATTCTCTTTCTGTTTATCGTGAACAAGTAATCCGTATTTAGCAAATTCGTCTTTAAGACCTAAAACTTTCTCACGATCTTCATGATGAATCTGAATATCAATATCATCATCCCAAGGTATAATTCCACCGTGGCGTACATAACCGAGATAAGTTCCACTGCTCAACCAAAATCGAATACCATTCTCTCGAAAAATCTTTGAAGTCACTTTAAGCTGACGATAAAGGATGCCAGCAATCTTAGGATCAAGAGGTTTAAAAACTGCATCTGTACGAATGCCATTTGCTTTAAGCATGCTATCCTGAACAAGCTTAGGGGCTGTATCTAGAAAATGATGAGTCCCTTGAATCTTGTTTCTCTTACTACCGTTGGGATCACTAATGACAAAATCTTGAATTCTCTGTTCCCCATTTCTAATGACTAGCTGATCAGAAGTTTTATTATCAAAACCTCCCATATCAATGCCATGCTGGAAATCAATATCGTTATATGAAATGTGTCCACCAGATCCAATAAGCATTTTACTTAATTCTTTAGCAGCTTTATCACTAGAGCAAAGCATAGCGTCCATTTTTGTTTTAGGCCCCACTCCACCGTGGGCTTCACGAATAACCACTGAATAATCGCGCCCATTATGATTCACAGTCATTTTCATCGCATGAGGTATTGCGATATTGGCGCATTTTTCAATCTTTTTAACCATATGCATAAAGCCGATAGCATCAATGTTATGATCAATAGCTTCTTCGGTGTTATCCTCATAAACTTTATAATAGAATGTTGAGGCATTGAAGAATTCTTCACCAACAGGAAGGTTATTATTATAGTAGTTCAAAGCGTCATGAATCTCATTTTCCATCATCTTGAGATCTGGCTCAGTAATAATCATACTCCCTTTAGCGACATGCGCAAGAGATACAGTTTTATAATGATTAGCGGCCCGCATACATCCTTTAATCATTAACATGATTAGAGGAACAAGAACTGTCATAAAAGAAGCGATTTTTGCAGCGACTAGCCACTTATTGCGCTGACTAGAATCCTTAAGAAGGACAACTTCATAGCCTTTTTTACTACTTTCATAGACAAAAGCTTTTTCAGAGGGCTTATTTGATAGACCTTGAAGACAAAAATAGTCCTCAACTCCATCAGCAAAACGACCTTGCCCGACGATTGTTGTATTGAAATCCATCATTCCTCCAAGGAACTTATAATTTTAATGTACTATTTTATATAATATTGAATTAAAATTCAAACAAATTGAAGGCATGTATTTTTAAAACAAAATTAATAAATTCTACGCATTTAATAAATTATTTATTATAACGTTTTAATTTTGAATAAACAAAAAAAACCCTCTGAAGATTCAGAGGGTTTGAGTTCTTATTAGATCTCATTTATAGAATTAGACAATTTGATCTAACTGAGCAACATCAGCATCGAAATCTACAGGCTTATGATCCTGAATGAAGACTTCTTCTTTCTTGAAACTTCGACGCTCAGCATGGTTCCATATGCGATAAGCGAGATAGTACCAATCCTTTCCGTAGTTTTCTCTTAGATAGTAGTTATCATCACCATTACCGTTTTCTGCTAAATTAGGACTGTTAGGAACATAAACATCGATGCCTGGTCCAAATTTTACTCGTTTAAGATTTGCGATGTCATCTTTATGCCAACGATCTTCCGGCCATGCTTTTCGTGCATTTTCATACCCAAAGTAGAAATAATCACCATCTTGCTTTGCTGTAAATATATCTACTGCAGGATAATCCGATTTTGCATAGTTTGTTTTAGGATCGCACATTTCGCAAACTTTAATACTAAATTTCTCTTTATGCTGATCGTGAACAAGCAATCCATATTTAGCAAATTCAGATGCAAGACCTAAAATTTTCTCGCGATCTTCATGGTGGACTTGAATATCAATATCATCATCCCAAGGTATAATTCCATCATGACGCACATAACCGAGATAAGTTCCGCTACTCAACCAAAAGCGAATACCATTCTCTCGGAAAATTTTCGAAATCACTTTAAGCTGACGATAGAGAGTGCCTGCAATTTTAGGATCAAGAGGATCGAAAACAACTTCTGTACGAACACCAATTGCATTAAGCATCTTATCTTGAATATCTTTAGGAGCAGTGTTTAAAAATCGATGCGTATAGTTAAGTTTTTTACGCTTATTAAGATTAGAAGCATCATTAATTAAGAAATCAGGAATGGATTCTTCTCCATTTCTTATGACAAGCTGGTCTTGGGATCCATGTTGCAAATCAATATCGTTATATGAAATTTCTCCACCCGATCCTAAAAGCATTCTGCTGAGCGCTTGAGTTGTAGATTTAGAAGATGTCAGCATGCTGTCCATTGCCGATTTATCCTTTTCTACATCAATCTTTTCCTGAACAACGACTGAGTAGACATTACCGTTATAATTTACGCTGAATTTAACAGCATGAGGAATAATAATATTGGCGCATTTTTTGATCTTAGCAACCATGTGCATAAATCCTATTGCTTCAATATTGTGATCAACGGCTTCTTCACTGTTTTCTTTATAGATTTTAAAGGAATATTTCGAATTTGGATTTTCGTACAAACCTAAATTAGGGCTACCATTTGTATTATGTAAAATTGCTCTTATTCCTTCTTCAAGGCTTGCCTTGTCTTCAATACTTAAGCTCATTTTACCTTGGGCAACATCAGCGAGTGTTCCTGTTTTATAGCGATTTGCAGCACGAATACACGCTTTTAGCATTAACATCATAAGCGGTACAAAAACTGTCATAAAGGAAACGATTTTAACAGCGAGCAACCATTTGCTTTGCTGACCTGCATCCTTAAGACGGACTACTTCGTAACCTTTTTTATCACTTGCATAAACAAAGGCTTTTTCCATCGGCTTTTTAGATAGGCCTTGAAGACAAAAATAGTCCTCGACTCCATCAGCGAAACGGCCTTGGCCGACAACTGTTGTATTGAAATTCATCATTCCTCCAAAGAACTCGTATTTTTAATGTACTATTTTATAAAATACTTGATTAAATTTCAACCCAACATTAAAAACTCTATTTAATAATAAATATTTTAATCAACAAAACTATAACGGTTTTAAATGATTAAAATATTTACTTTAATATCGTCTCATTTTAATGATAAAATACCTTGTCGAAATCGACTGAAATTTTTATACTATCGGGTCGAAGTTACAAACAGATAAGGAAATTGAGATGACTCGTATAGGCAAACAACAAGAACGGCGCAATCGCAGCCCTCGCCGTCACCGCCCTCCTGCGGTTAAAACAGGACCTCTTAAAGACGCTCTCCCAGAAGGCTATAAGCCTCATGCTAATGCATTAGAAGGAGAAGGGAACAAGATCGCGTATATCGCTAAAGTTAAATAGGTTACAATATGTCAAGACATCAAAGCTACGGAAAATCGAGTAAATCAGGTAAAAAACGCAACGTTCTCAAACGCTTTGAGCGCGTCGACGTCCTTAAAAAGCTCGGCAGATGGAAAAAAGGTGAGAATACTAAGGTAACAAACCTCCCTAAAACCCCTATTCTTCCTTAAGTCTGTTCTGTGCAAATCATTATAGATCAAAGACAATCTGACCTCCCTCTGTCTAGTAAACAGATCGAGGTCATGTCTTTGCATGTATTAAAAAATTTACTTGATATTTCTTGTGATCAACTTATTCTCAACTTTGTCTCTGCTGAGGAGATCAAACAGCTTCATCTCGACTATTTTGATGATGACAGCCTCACTGACTGCATCTCATTCCCTATTGATGATCAAGACGATCAATCATACCCCATGATTCTCGGAGAGCTATTTATATGTCCTCAAGCTGCTTTAGAATATTGCGATTCGGAAAAACATCTAGATCCTTATGATGAAATCTCCCTGTATGTCGTTCACGGCATTCTACATCTTCTCGATTACGATGACATTGATCCTAAAGATCGAGAAATGATGCGCGCCAAAGAAAAAGAAATCATCGATGAACTAGCAAGAAGCAACCTTCTTCTCTCAACTCCTCAAAAAAACCTTGATGCGAATTAAGCGATCTTTCACTCTAAAGTCAAAAGCTAGGTAGTATTAAGTATAATGCATGTTGCATTCGTATTAGCCATCATCTTTCTGATCTGTTCTAATCTTGTATCAGGATCTCATACCGCTCTTCAGCGTTTAGGGAAAATGCGCGCCCAAGAAGAGCTGAAATTTATTCCTAAAGCTTTTTTCTTTCAGCATACTCTTGAACGTTTTATTACAAATAAACGCTGGGAGGGACTTTTATTTTGCTTCAGCTTTATTAAGCACACCTTAAGTCTTCTTTACGCATCAACAGCACTTTTTTTCTTATTGAGCATTTCTCCTTTTCAAGATCTTGCAATCTCCTCTCAATCAGATCAGATCATTTATAACGGCTGGGGATTAACTCTCATTGTTACGATTACAATTGGCCTAGCTCTTTTACTTGATTTTATCATGAGTTTAATCGCTACAACGAATCCTAAACGTTTTTTTCAAGTCTGCGCTCCCCTAACATCTCTTCTCCTCTTGATTTTTGCGCCCTTCTCTATCCCATTTCTTAAACTACTCCGCAAATTATTAAAAAAGGGACAGATCGAACAATATCGCTCTTCTTCAGTGCGCATCCGTGATAAAATTATGGAACTACTCTATGATTCTGATCTTGCTACAACGTTAGATGAGTATGATCAACATCTTATTCTCTCTGTCGCTTCATTTAAAGAGCGCGTAGCACGCGAGGTTATGATCCCTCGTATCGATGTCTTCAGCCTTCCCTCTAGCACAGCCATAAAAGAAGCTGCTAAGCTTTTTTATAATACAGGGTATAGTAGAATTCCCGTTTACAAAGACAATGTCGATCATGTCATTGGCGTATTGCTATACAAAGATGTCTTAAACATCTATGCAACACGAGTCGATGAAGAAAACTTTGGAACATTGCTCAATCATCCAATTGAACAAATGATTAAGCCTGTTCTTTACACTCCCGAAACAAAAAAAATATCCAATCTGCTTCAAGAATTCTTAAAGAAACAGCTTCATATGGCAATTGTTGTCGATGAGTATGGAGGAACTGAAGGGATTGTAACGATTGAAGACATTTTAGAAGAACTCGTTGGTGAGATTGCAGATGAGCATGACTATGACGAAGAAGAATATTACACTACCTTGCCTTCAGGAGAATGGATCGTCGATGCTAAAATGAGCATTATCGATATTGAAAAAGAGCTCGGTATTCACATTGAGCCAAATCCTGAATATGACACAGTCGGCGGCTATATTTTCCATAGGGCTGGATCAATTCCTTCCAAAGGCTGGAAAATTCACCACGATCAGTTTGATCTCGAAGTGTTAAGCTCTTCAGACCGTGCCATCGAAAAAATTCGCATCACTCCCCAAAGCTAACTTTTTTTTTTACCATGGAAATTTCCACTTCAGGGGAAAAACAGTCCTTATTGATAGAACTTAGCATCACACAAGATTCCCCATAGGAGATGATATATTTTAAGCGTCGGTACGGCGGATAAAATTTCTGTGACCCTGTAGTGATTTGAATTGTTATTTAGCTTCAAGATTACAAGCTGACTCCCTCTCAAGATCAAGCGACTCAAACAATTTCTCACTATGCGTAAAAAATGCGTAAAGTATTGCAAAAGAATCGATTTTAAGGCACACTGTCGCAGATTTAATACATTTCTAGGAGCCTAATTTATGCGTCGTTCAATATGCACATGTGAACCGAGCTTTACTCACGCCGGTACGGTGAGCAATTGGAAATTCATCTTCACACCCTCAATTAACCTTCCAGCAAAATGTCGTTTAAGATTTGATCTTCTTAGCGAAGGACGAGATACGGATTGGGAAATCCCTACAGCGGATTCCAACGAGGAAGAAAATTGCATTTGGGCAACTCTGCCAAATAATAAAACAATTCCTGCGGAAGAGGTTGAGCAAAACGCATTAATAAGCTGCCTATTTGAATTTGTTCTGCCGAGCGAAGTCAAAGCAGGAGAAGCATTAACTATTAATATTGGAACAAAGCTAAAAAAGAAAAGTGATATTGAAGAGCACGGCAACCGCTCTCAATGCTATGTCCAAAGACGCAAAATGTTTCATCTCTATGTCGATCCTAAAGGGAAAGGCGAATTCAAAGATCCTGAAATATTTACAATCGATGTCAAAGGTGGCGAGCTCCACAATATCCAAGTGATCACCCCTTCTCTAGTCTCTAAGAATCAACGCTTTGATATCCTGCTCCGCTTTGAAGATCTTCATGGCAATCTTACTGGCAATGCTCCTGAAGGCACACTTATTGAACTTAGTTATGCGCAACTAAGAGAGAGCCTAAAATGGAAGCTTTTTGTTCCTGAAACAGGATTTCTTAATCTACCTAATCTCTACTTCAATGAAGAAGGGATTTATATCATTGAACTCCTCAATCCTCAAACAAAACAAAAATTTCATTCAGCACCTATTGCTTGTTTTTTCGACGAAGAAAACGGCATTTTTTGGGGATCTCTCCATGCTGAATCAGAAAAAATTGATGCAACAGATAATATTGAAAGTTGCTTGAGATTACATCGAGATGAGAATGCTTGGAGTTTCTTTGGTACTTCTTCTTTTGAAAATCCAGAAGAAACCTCAAGTGATCATTGGCGTTCAATTGGACTACACGTCTCTGAAATCAATGAAGATAATCGTTTCAATGTATTTCAAGGTTTTCAATGGGTAGGAGAAAAATTTAAAGAGGGAATACGTCAACTTGTCTATCTCAAAGACCAAAAGCCTCTTTTACATAGAAAAGATGCGAAATCAAGTTCACTGAAAAAAATCTACAAAGCTCATCCTTCTAAAGAAATACTCTCAGTTCCATCACTCACTATGAGCTCAAAACATGGCTATCATTTTGAGGATTTTAATCCTGAGCATGAATGTGTCATTGAAATCTACAATGCTTGGGGCTCTAGCGAATGCACTGAAAAAGAAGGCAATATGCGTCCTATTTCAGGCGGTAAAGATGGAGACTGCGAAAACCCAGCCGGCTCAATTCGCAACGCTTTGAATAAAAATTGCCGCTTTGGTTTTGTCGCTGGAGGTCTTGATGATCGAGCAATTTACAGTTCTTATTTTGAAACCGACCAAGAACAATACTCTCCTGGACTCACTGCGATTATTAGTCCAGAACACACAAGGGAAGCTCTTTTCCAGGCTCTGCAGCGTCGCTCATGCTACGCAACAACAGGCCCACGTATTATTGTTGGGTTTTTTATTGCCGGCTTTGGCATGGGAAGTGAAATTAGCACCAAACAAAAACCAGGCTTAACACTCAATCGTCACATTAGCGGTTATGTTGCTGGCGAGGTTAAAATTGCAAAAGTAGAATTCCTTCGTAATGGAGAAATTTTTCATACAATTCAGCCCGAAGATACTAAGGTTGACTTTGCAATTGATGACACATCAGATCTCGAAAAAATCATCCTTCAATCTTCTGATGATCGTCCTCCATTCATCTACTATTATATTCGCGTCACACAAGAAGATGGTCATATTGCTTGGAGCTCACCAATCTGGATTGATCACAATGCCACTCCAGGATCTACTAAGCGTCCTAAGCCAGAGAAAAAGAAATAAAAAAAGCCGCTGAGGTTATTCACCCCAGCGGCCTTTTTAAGTACTTACTTATATTTTATTGATGCTCAGTAAACATCCTATCAAGACTTGCATTCAAATCACTTAGACTCAAGGCGTCATCTAGATCCAAGGGAACATTTTTCGGGTCTTGATCTGGGTTCTGATCATTATCTCCATCACCACCAGTATCCGCTGAATCAGAATCCTGATCATTATCGCCATCTTCAGCTTTACTATCATTATTTGATGAAGAAGAACTAGTCGTAGACTGAGCCGTTGTAGTTGCTCTATCGGCATCCTTAGTTTCCTGTTCTTCTTCAGGTTGCTGCTGCTGTTTAGCATCAGCGGTTGCTTTAGGCGATGAAGGTTGTTGCTGAGTTGGAGCCTGAAAAGGAGCTCCGGCAACAGTTGTAGTCGTCGTTGTTGTTGTTGAAGCAGATGAACTCGCTGCAGCTGCCTGAATAAATGAGGCGTCCTGGTCTAAATCAACATTTTGATTATCTCCGGCAAACATAGCATGTGCCTCATCCAGTTTTTTACCAGCAGAATCAGGGGTAATCGATTTGCCTCTTTCAATATCTTCTCTGTTATTAGTTGGACCATAATAGCTCTTCAGAAAAGCTTCAGCTTGGGAATCTCCTGCTACTGTAAAAGAAGATGAAAGCTGCTGAGCACCGGCTGCAGTATTATCTTCATTATCTGCATCAACATATTCACCCGTAGATGATAATGGAGGTGAAGCATAATCAGCATCAATACTAATAGCAGAGCCGCTCATTCGACTAATTCCTAGATTAGAATCAACCATAGACATGCCATCGCCATTAGAATCTCCTGATTGAGCAAGAGAGCCCATACTCCCTCTTACTTGACGCGGCGTGCCGCTTGGGCGCAAAGTATAGGTTCCTTCAAAACGAGGCCCTAATAGGGGTGATGTACGTGTAGAAGATGATGTTGAACTGTCTGTATTAGTTCCGTCATAATCATAATCATTGGGATTAGAGTTTTCTGAACGCGGAGGTTCGATAGGCTTTGATGTTTGAGACGGTTTTTTCTTGAATAATTCTCCGGTAAAGAATTTACCGATTCCTATAAAAAAGGCTTTCAAGCCATTGCCAATTGCTTTGAAGAAATTAGCAAGTGGAGTGTACCAACGCTTTTTAGGAGCGGGAGCTTTTTTAGGATTATCAGTACTAGGCTCCTCGGGAGCATCAGGTCCATTAATAGGATCATTTGGATCGATATCAGTTGAATCACGGACTTCAGCCAATCCACCAGAACTCACAGGAGAGGTAGCCCCCGAACCGCCGATAAAAGAAAAATTGAGATTATCTATCTCAGGAGTTTTTACTCCAGTTACATCGCCCATCTTATCACCTTTTAGTACACATTTTCAAAGCAAGGGAGTATAACAGACTCTAGAAAAAACTCCGATGAAAAACTACATATAGAAATTATGAACCTAGCCCCCCTTATTTTAGCTTCTCAGTCCCCAAGACGTGTAGAAATTCTTTCATTTTTCAAGATTCCTTTTAAACAAATTTCTTCAGACTTTGACGAAAGTCAAATAATTTTCAACACTGATCCACATCATTTTGCGCTGAAAGTAGCGCGAGGAAAAGCGCTCGATGTCTCGCACCGCTTTCCCGATAGCATCGTTTTGGGAGCTGATACAATTGTTCATAAGAACGGTAAAATCTATCTTAAACCAGAGAACGACGCGCAAGCTTCTCAATTTTTGAGAGAACTTTCGGGAGGATCTTTGGAAGTGATCACTGCGGTTTGTGTTCAAAAAGGAGATCTCATCTATGCCGAAAGTGAAGTCACTCGTCTGGTTTTCCACCCTTTAACTGATAGGCAAATTGAGCAATACCATAACTTTGTGCACTTTGCTGATAAATCAGGTGCTTTTGCTATTGAAAAAGCGGGAAGCATTATTCTCGAGCGTATTGATGGCTGTTTTTACAATGTATTAGGACTTCCCATTAATACGACAAAGAATTTACTGTTAAGAATGGGAATTGATTTATGGGAATACCTTCCTTAAGGCTTATGTTCAAAAAGACACTCTCTATTTTATTATTATGCTCTGCATTAATTGCGAGTGAAGATGAAAGCGATATTCGCCATATTCCCTATTTAATGCGCTCATTACGAGTTGAAGATTCGATTAATTTATACCTCAGCCATTATGCCAAAGAAGGGCAACACAATTTTGAAATCCTTCAGCAAATGGGAACAGTTTTGCTCGAGCAAGGGATGCGCAGCGACGATGCCGAAATGCAACTCCTCAGCATATTTGGCACAAACATGGCTCATCTCTCCCAGTCTGTTGATATTCTTGAAGCAGGTATATTTAGCAAAAATCCAATGATCCAAATTGCTTCAATTCAATATCTCGGCACCATTCAAGATGATCGCTGCGATGAACTATTGATTAAAGCAATGCACTCTGAGTTTTTACAGGTGCGCTTAGAAGCGGCATATCAACTTGCAGTGCGCAAACACAAAGTCGCTACAGGCCAGGTTGAAGCTTTGATGTATCGTCTACCACGTCCCATGTGGGCCTTTTTTCCTCAGTTTTTTGCAGTGATAGGCACAAAAGATGCGATGATAATTCTAAGACAAATGATCGAAGATCCCCAGCTCGGCGTACGCATCGAAGCAATCTTAAGCGTTGCCAATCATCAACGGGACGACCTACTTAAATCAGTGCGCTCACACCTTACACATTCTAATCCTGCTGAACAAGAAGCTTCAATTCATGCTCTAGCTATTCTGCGCGATAGCAAGTCAATTCCTAAGATAGAAAAACTTACTAAGTCGAGCTCCCCGAATGTTCAGCTTGCTGCGGCAAATGCGCTCTATCATTTTGGCAATAAAGAAAATCATAAATTTATTCTAGAGCAAGCTGAACAAGAAGACTTATTTGCGATTAGCAAACTCGGCCATATTGAAGAAGGAAAACCCTTGCTTGCAAAATTGTGCAAAAGTAGCGATCAACAAGTGAGGCTAAATAGTACACTCTCTTTGCTTAGCCATCATGATCCAGTTTGTGTTCCAGCTCTGTGCGATTTTCTTTTGCGCGATAACCGTGATTTAGGTTTCATGCCCCACCACTCTATTGGCAGATCATCTATTGCTTGGAAAGTGATCCCTAGTTTGCAGCAGCAAGCAAAAATTGCGCCGTATGATCTTCAAGCAATTACCATTGCACTGCGTGAACAAATGCTACGCCAAAGCATCGAACTTCCTGAGGAACACTTCTTTAAAATCGCTCAATCCCTTTTTGATCGAAGACAAAACGAATTGATTCCCATGCTTGTTCGGTTGATTGAAAATCTCAATACACCACGAGCCGAAGAATTGCTTAAATCGATTGCATCCAAAGCTAGCGATCCATTAGCGCGCACTTATTGCAATTTAGCACTATTTCGCATGGGCAAGGAAGGGCCCTATCGCGATAACATCAAAGCCTATCTCAAAGAGGGCGGCAAAAAATCACTAATTCAATTCCGCCCATTAGCACCGCGCGAATTGCGTGTGATCGATTCACAATTTGAGCTTACTGCCGAAGAAAACTCCCGTTTACTTATTGAAGCGTGTATGACAATGGCAGATAAGCATGATGAAGAGTGTATTAACACCCTTCTCGATCTACTTCTGACAAGTCATGCCAAAAACCGCTTTGTCTTTGCTGGCATTCTCCTGCACGCCATCGAATAAAATCTATTAAGCTCTTAATAACGACCGAGTCTCAGAGATTTCCGCTGATGAAACAACAGTCCGTATTGCATGAACTCAACTTCACATAAGATTCCCCGCAGAGGATGACTTATTTTCGCTAGATAGTGGAAATCTCTGTGTTCTCTGTGATGAAATATAAAAATAAGCTTTAGGAAAATAAAACTGCGGGGTTCGATCTTTTGAAATAGTAGGAAACGTGCTATGTTCTTTGCTTTTCATCGATTGAACTTTTGTGATTATGTTACGCCAGGCAGTACTACTTGCTTTTCTATTGAGTTCTTTTGTATATGCTGAGGATATTTCTCTACAGCTCAATAAACCCTACTTTAAAAAAGGCGTATTAGCAACAGACAATGGCGGCGTTGTGTCAGGCAAAGACATGCGCATTCAAGCGGAAAAAATCAGCTATGTCAATAAGACAGAGGATGGAATTTCTCTACACTATCTTACGGCTGAAGGTGATCTGTTATTTTGCTATCAAGGGAACATTTATGTTGGAGAGCGCCTTGATTACGATTTTCTCCACAACAAAGCCTTTATCACAAATGGAAAAACTCTTTCCGGTCTTTGGTATCTCGGTGGTAAAAACATCGAGATTAATAATGACCGAAGTGTTCATCTTACCAACTCGTATTTAACCACATCTGAAAGCCAGAATTTTGATTGGGACATTAATGCCCAAGAGGCTTCTATCTCATCGAGCGAAGTGCTGACTGCAAAAGACATTGGTATTCGCTATAAGGATACGCCAATTTTTTGGTTACCCTATTTTCAAAGTAGTTTGAGTTTTATAACTGATCCACCAGTTCGCTACAACATTACCTGGGATAAGGGACTAGGTCCCCGTCTTAGCGCACGCTATCGTTTTGCTTCAACGCCTGTTTCTGATTTTTATTTGCGTCTTGACTATCGCGTTGCTAAAGCATGGGGCGGAGCACTTGAAACGGAGTACCGCTCTGAAGATGAAAGAACCTACTTTCTTTCCAGAAATTACGGAGCAAGTGATAAGAACGTACCTGATGAAAGGGCCCCAATGCGCTTCCGTTTTCAAGGAGTGTATCACACACATAGTGAAGATGATTCACTTCAAGTTGATCTCTCCTATGACCGCGTCAGTAGTCAAAAAATGTTTGAAACTTTTAAAAATGAGGATTTCGAACTTAACACGCGCAAAAGAACACGTCTTAAAATCAAAAAACAAGAGAGCGACACTTTTGGTGTTTTGCGTGTAGAACCACGCGTTAATAATTACTTAAGTCTTAACCAAGAGCTCCCTCTCGGTATTATCGGCGCGCGCCCTTTAAATCTAGGCAGCAGTCCCATTATTATGGAAAACCGCGTTCAAGCTGCCTATCTCGATTACAAATTTGCCAGCGGAATCAAAAACTCCATTCATGACTTTCACGCCGCACGCTTAGAAACCCGTCAACAATTCTATATTCCACTCTCTGCTGGTCCAGTCTCCTTCTCTCCAAAAGCGGGCTTTAATGTGATCTACTATAGTAATAGTCCTCAAAATGTTGATCGCGGCCAATTTGTTTTTAACTATGGAGCAAAAGCAAACACTCTTCTCATGCGCTCATTTGGCAGATTGCGTCACACGGTTGAGCCTTATCTCAATTTCCAAGCAATGGCTAACCCATCTATTCCAACTGATGAACATTATATCTTTGGCATCAACGATGGCCTTGTGCAACAAAGTGCTATAAAATTTGGAGCGGAAAATAGCTTCTACTTTGATAGAGCAGTAAATGCACAGCCCTCTCTAACTGCTGACATCTTCACCTATGCCTTCTTTAAACAAACTATTTATACAGATGTTATTCCAAAACTTTATGCAAAACTTACAACTACTCTCCCCTATCTATTTTTTAATGCATATGGCGCATGGAACTTTCCAGAAAACCGCCTCGATTTTTCTAATTTTATCTCTAAACTGACATTGAATAAAAAATTTGCAATTGCACTTGAGTTGCGCTACCGCAGTGCTTTTGCCTTTCGCAAGTCAAACTACGATAATTTTGCCTATGAATTTGTCCGCTCGCTCGATGACGTTCTCGCCTCTCCAGCGTCTGATAAACGGTATACGGTATTAGGTAAGTTAGAATGGCGTCTCGCTCATAATTGGCTAGTGCGCTATCAAACTCAAAATGGATGGGGTCGCGATAATGAACCGGGATATACGACACAAAAAGTTGACCTAGTCAATGATCTCGGCGATCACTGGAAGCTACGTCTTTCGTATGAACAAATGCCTAATGATAAACGCGTTACTTATAGTTTAAAACTTGTGAAATAAGACAGGCAGATTAACTATATTTTTCTTTAAGTTTGCGAAGCATTGGTTCAAGAGCTTTTCGGTGTCTCTTGGCCATGCGATCGATAAAAAGAACTCCATTAAGATGATCGTTCTCATGCATGATCATACGTGCATAAAAATCGCTCAGTTCCTGAGTAAATAGAGTGCCATTTTCATCAAGCGCTTCGATAGAAATACGATAAGGTCTTGTTACTTCCCCTTGCAAATGAGGAAGAGAGAGACACGCTTCTGTCATGGTGATATATTCATCACCTTGAATGGTAATTTTAGGATTAATATATACTTTAGGATCAGTGAAGTCGTAATCACCATGTTCGTTTTCCTTAGGGATAAGAATAACAAAAATGCGATAGAGAACACCAATTTGAATTGCAGAAAGACCAATACGATTGGACTTAGACTGAACCATGGTTACCATGGTTTCAATAAGCTTTTTAATCTCTGGAGTAATTTCGACGACCGGCTCGCACTTCTTGCGCAAGACCGGATCACCATATATACGTATCTTTGGTTCCATCTAGGGCGTAATTTGTTCTATCTCAAGAGGAACAACTTGAGTCGCTCGAGGCTTTGTCAATTCTGCCGACCAAAAAGAGAGCATAACGCAAGAGATCAAAAAAATCGCTCCTAGCCATGCTGTGAACTTTTTCAACACATCAGCAGTCGATGTTCCGAAAAGTGACTCTCCTGGATCTCCTCCAAAAGAAGCTCCTAGTCCGAGTGTTTTACTCTCCTGCACAAGAATTGCGAGGCAAAGAACAACACAAAGAAATACAAATAAAAAAAGTGCAGTATAAAATACAACTGTCATAGGTGACCTTCTTTCCTTAACTTAGTTACGTGGTTGACGATTTGAGCAAATGTCTCGGGTTGTAAAGAGGCACCTCCAATTAAAGCGCCATCGATATTTTCCATTTTAATGAGCTTTTCAATCGTCTCAGGTTTAACAGAACCGCCGTAGAGAATCAGTATTGTTTGGGCTACATCTTGATCGAAACGCTTAGCGAGCAACTCTCTGCAAAAGCGATGTGCATCTTCAGCAATCTCTGGTGTAGCGGTGAGGCCTGTGCCAATTGCCCATACTGGTTCGTAGGCGATAATAATTTTTTTGAGCTCTTCGCTAGAAAGACCTCGAAGAGCTTCTTCAAGCTGACGTGTTAAAACAGCTTCCATTTGATTTTTATCGCGCTCTTCTTGGGTCTCTCCAATACAGAGAACAGGCACAAGTTTAGAGTTTAGAGCGCTCTTAATTTTTTCATTGATTACGAGGTCTGTTTCATGAAACAGCTGTCTTCTTTCGCTATGACCAATAAGGACAAATCCTGCGCCCGCATCTTTCAACATATCTGCAGAGACTTCCCCAGTAAAAGCTCCCTCTTTTTCCGCATTCATGTTTTGAGCGCCAATGACAATATGACTCCCTTTAGCTGTTGCTGCAGCTGCATAAATTGCGGTATAAGGTGGGGCGAGATAGACAGAGATGTCTGACTTCTCAAGAAGTGGAGCGATTTTTTCAATAAATTCTTTCGCTTCTTTCTGGGTTTTATACATCTTCCAGTTACCAGCGATCAGAGGAATACGTTTAGCCATTTTATGATTGGATCCTAATCTTTATTCGAGCTACTATCATAGCTCACTAAATCGGTTAGAAGCAAGTATTTCAATGGAAAATCAAGAGATTCTTACAGTCTCCCAGTTGACAAGTGCAATTAAAGGGCACCTAGAAGCTAAATTTTCATTTGTCACAGTTAAAGGAGAAATTAGCAATCTTAAGCGACAAGCATCAGGCCACACCTATTTTACTCTTAAAGATCAGGGAGCTCAGATCTCCGCTGTGCTCTTTCGAGGTAATAGCCAAGGACTGGAACGCCTGCCAAAAGAGGGTGATGAAATCATCGCCACCGGAGAGCTATCTGTCTACCCGCCCCGCGGCAACTATCAACTAATTTTGCGTAAACTGCAATTTGCTGGGACAGGAGAGCTTTTAATTAAGCTCCATGAGATCAAACAAAAACTTGCTCAAGCAGGTTATTTTGATAAAGAGCGCAAAAAAAGACTACCCTCTTTTCCTAAAAGAATTGGTGTAATCACCAGCCCTACTGGTGCTGTGATTCAAGATATTTTAAATATATTATCACGCAGGCTGAGCAATTTTGAGCTCATACTCAATCCCGTCCGCGTTCAAGGAAGTGAGGCCGCAGCTGAAATTGCAGGAGCTATTAACCAATTCAATCGGCATGGGCTCGCTGATGTATTGATCGTTGGTAGAGGAGGAGGAAGTCTTGAAGACCTCTGGCCTTTTAATGAAATTATTGTCGCAGAAGCCTTATACAACTCAAAAATCCCCGTAATTTCTGCCGTTGGTCATGAAACCGATTTCTCAATCTGTGACTTTGTCGCAGACGTGCGCGCTCCAACGCCTTCTGCTGCTGCAGAAATTGTTTCAGCAGAAAGCGCCGCTCAGCACGACTTCTTAAAACAGTGCCGCACCCAACTCAATCGACAACTCACACTACTAATTGAAGCGCATCGTCAAAAATTATATGGTATTGAGAATCATCCTCTCTTTAAATCAGCCGAACACCTCCTCAGCAAATACTGGCAGATGAGCGATGAAATAAGTGCAAGCCTCGACCGCCTTTTAATCCAATCTGTAGAAAATAAGCAGCTCCGTTTAGAAATGGCTAGCAGACAACTTTTATCTTTAAATCCTAAAACTCAAGTACAAACTCTCAAGCAAAAACTCACACAAGCAACGAGATCCATCGATGTTTCTATAACAACAATTTTAGACAGATATAAAGAACGCCTTCCTCAAACTGTCCGTCACCTACAATCGATCGATCCAAAAAACCTTTTAAAAAAAGGATATGCGATTCCCTTTCGGGAAAAGGAGTCATCGGTTATCCTGTCAGCTGCTTCAGTCGAGCCTGGTGAGCGCTTTGAGCTGATGCTCCATGATGGCACTATAAAAAGCGAAGTTATTGAGAAAAAACATGAATGAATTTTCCTTTGAAAAAGCGTACAAAAGACTAGAAGAAATCCTAGAGAAGATGAACTCAGGAGCTCTATCTCTTGACGACTCTCTCAAGTGCTATGAAGAAGCCGACAAACTAATCAGCGCTTGTAATCAAAAGCTAAAAGCTGCTGAAACAAAGATTGAGACACTGATTAAAAATCGCGACGGATCTCTTGCCTTGAACACAGATCAAACACCGAGAAGAGAACCCTTCGCTCCTAATAGAGAGCACGCCCTTTCCTCTGATGAGGAACGCACATGAGTTTACTACAGAGCTTAAACCTCCCTGATGATCTAGAATCACTCTCAGTGCCACAACTCAAGCAGCTTGCAGAAGAGATCCGGCAAACGGTGATTGATACAGTTTCTAAAGTTGGAGGCCATCTTGGCTCTAACCTCGGCGTTGCAGAACTCACCATCGCTCTCCATCGCATCTTCAACTCTCCTGAAGACAAACTGATCTATGACACTAGTCACCAATCGTACCCTCATAAACTCCTTAGTGGCAGAGCAAAAGATTTTCATACACTACGTACTAAAGGTGGATTATCCGGTTTTTGTGAACCAAATGAATCAGAACACGACCACTTTTTTGCTGGTCATGGTGCTACGGCACTTTCATTAGCACTTGGCCAAGCCAAAGCGCGCGACATATGTGGTGATGATAACTACGTCGTACCTATCATTGGTGATGCTGTGCTCGCTTGCGGCCTTACTTTAGAAGCTCTTAATAATATTCCGCGCGACTTAAAGCGCTTCATCATCATTCTCAATGACAACAAGATGTCTATTGCCAAAAGTGTCGGCCGCATTTCCAATATTCTCAACCGCCTCGTTAACAGTCCTCGCTCAAATCGTCTTTTTCATGAAATCGAACAACTCGTCAGCAAAGTTCCCGCTTGCGGTAGCGCTCTGGCCAAGCAAGGACACAAATTCACAGAAGGTGTCAAAAACATGGTGAGCTCTGCTCTGTTTTTTGAGCAGTATGGCCTAAGCTATGTTGGCCCCATCGACGGCCACAATATTGAACAGCTTCTCTCAACTCTTGAAGAGGTGAAAAAGATCCCTAAACCCGTGATCGTTCATGTACTGACAACAAAAGGTAAGGGACTCGATATCGCGTCCAACAACCCTTCGACCTATCACGGCTGTAAGCCCTTTGACAAAACAACTGGCGAATTTTTAAAGCGCTCTGCAACAAAGCCCTCATTTCCAAAGATCTTTGGCAAATACATGCTTGAGCTCGCAGACAAAGATCCCAACCTTGTGACAATTACGCCCGCTATGCCCATTGGCTCTTGTCTCATACCATTCATGGAAAAATATCCTAAACGGTGCATTGATGTAGGAATTGCCGAAGGACATGCCGTTACTTTTGCTGGAGGTATTGCCAAGCATCCTGAAATGAAAGTTGTCTGCGTTGTGTATGCAACGTTTTTCCAACGCGCATTCGATAATCTTTTCCACGATGTCTGTTTACAAAATGCGCCTGTCCTATTTTGCCTCGATAGAGCAGGATTTGGAGGGAGCTATGGTCCAACTCACCACGGCATTTACGACATCTCCTTTTTAGTTACCATGCCTAATCTCATCATTTGTCAACCACGCAATGGTCATATCCTCAAGGAATTGATCTCCAGCGCTTTTGAGTGGAAACAACCCGCGATTATACGCTATCCCGACGCAACAACTGAAGAGCCTGAAAAGCCAATTGAACACAAACAACTCGGCAAAGGTGAAGTTCTCTGTCAAGGACAAGACGTTGCAATTCTCGCTTTAGGCCATCTCTGCGATCATGCAATGAAAATTAAAGAGCTATTAGAAAAAGAAGAGATCTATCCGACGATCATTGACCCCGTATTCATCAAGCCCCTTGATGAAAATTTAATCGCAGAAGTTCTCAAAGAGCACCAACTGATCATTACTTTAGAAGAACACAGCATCCACGGTGGTTTTGGTTCGATGATCAACAATTTCGCCATACAAAACGATCTTCGAGATCATAAAATCCTCAATCTAGCCGTTCCTGATAAATATATCCCCCACGGCTCACTCAATGAACTCTACCATGAAATAGAGCTTGACCCAGAATCCATTGCAGCTACAATCAAGAATGAAGTTAAGCAGTTAAAACCTTTGCTCGTCTGATGATTATAGCCCTTTTTCTTAATCCCGCTAAAGAAAGCGCAGTCAATGTCGCTAAGACATTGATCCCATTTCTCGAAAATAAAAAAGTGCAGATTGTCATGGAAGATGACATCGCAACGACCTTTAATACAAAGTCTTTATCCGAAACACAACCAAAAGACATTAGCTATATTATTTCTCTCGGCGGCGATGGAACGATTTTACGTCTCGTCCATAAATATGAAGAGCTCAACGTGCCCATTCTCGGAATCAACCTCGGCCATCTTGGTTTCATGGCAGATATTCCCAAAGAAGAGATCGAAGAGAGTTTGGAAGATTTACTTAATGGCGCTTATACTATTGATGAAAGAATTACGATTGAAGCATACTTTGAAGAGCAAAAGCGCTGTTTTGCAGTTAATGACATCGTCATCCACCGCGGCAACAACCCCAATATTATTGAGCTTGGACTCCATGTCGATGGTGTTTATCTCAATACCTTTGAAGCTGATGGCATTATTATTGCTACACCCAATGGTTCAACGGCATACTCACTTGCTGCAGGAGGACCTCTTCTCAGTCCAGCACTAGAGGCCTTAGTGATCACGCCGATCTGTCCTCATACCATTTCAAACAGACCGATTGTTCTCACCGATGAGTGTGAGATTCAACTCGAATATTTAACCGATGCTGATCCCGTCGAAGTGCGCGCTGACGGCATTTCCCCTTTCGCACTTCCTCCTAAATGTCCCTTTTACATCAAACGCGGAAGCCGCAACTTCAAGTTAATCAACCTTCTGCGCCGAGACTACTTCTCTACCGTCCGCACTAAACTCGCCTGGTTTGGCAAGCTCCGCAAATACTAAAATCCATCAGAATCATCATCGTCATCAAAATCTTCGTCATCAACACCACCTCCACCAGCTGAAGCAGCATCACTAGTAGCAGAACCAACACCGGCTCCATCATCATCGGAATCATCTGCTGTCATTGATTCCATAGTGATCTTTGAAATTTTTTCTTTCAGTGCAGGCACTTTTGCTACAATTTGATCGTATTGACTTTGTAGCTCATTGAGCTCTTCGATAGCACTTTCGCAAACAAGTTTTAATCTGATATCCTTAAGTGCATTGAGACGATTTCGTGCAGGAGCAATGTGAACTGTCACGTTATTATCAGCTAAAAACCGCTGAATTTGATCAAACTCCTCCTGCGAAATTGTCGTTTTAGAGAGAAGGAGATCAACCTCCGATAAACATGTTTTTAAGGTTTGATTCGTTTTCGCAGCTTTTAAAGTAGAATCTAAATATAGCCCATAGTCAAGCCATTCTCTAATGACGACCTCTGGAGCTTGCTTAAATAGCTCCTTCTGATCATCAGTAGATAGAAGCGCCATTGCATCAGTGAAAAGACCGAAATCAATATTCGCCTTGATCTCATTTATTTCTGCTTGAATTTTTTGAAGTTTAGTTATTGTAGCTGAAAAGTTTGTCACAGATCTTAAACGAGTAATCTTTGCAGAATTATCATCCACAGTTTGAAGATGTTTAGCTCGTAATGCTTTCCAATTTTGCAAGGTAGGGTTTGTAATTCCTTCAAAATATTTACCCATTGGAGGTATTGAACGAATATCTGCAAGGACTCTAAGCTCATTTGTCAAATACACTCGACTGCTAATCCATGCATCAACCTTTTTCTCATCATCGGATGGCATTTGCTTTAATGATCTAAAAAGCTCCACTTGATCATCGACAGACATTTCATGCATAAAAGCAACAAAATATAAAAGCTCAATGCTTTCTGACAAAGCATTTAAGACGCTGTGGGCCGCTTCAAAAGCAGGCTTCACAAGCTTTTTATAGTGCTCACTAGTTTGATCTAAAACAGCATCCATAGCATTAATGTATGCATGATTGTCGGCTATGGACTTTTGGAATTTCCCAATACACCCTTGATAAGCTGTAAAAGTCTTATCAACAGAATCTAAATTCACTTTCTCATATGAATCAATTTGTCTGATTTCAGTAACATCGGGGAGCATGTACTCTTCAAATGCAATCCACTCTTCAATTTGTGCTGGAGTTCCCATTTTAAATATTTTAGGTTGATCCTCTTGACTAACTTTTTGAATATATGCACAAAAATAGAGAGATTCAACTTTAGTACGGATTTTTTCAAAGTCACGGGATATTTTTTCAAACGCTCTATTAACGCGCTCGTCTTTGGAATTAAGCACCATAGCAATTGCATTTATGTGCGAAATATTCATTCCAATAGGCTGCAATATTGCTTGTAAACAGGGCTGGTACATTCCCACAGTAAACTTCATTTGGTGTTGTTTGAAATGCTCTTGTGCTTCTTTAGGAGAATCTAAATTATCTAAAGCCGCAACCTCCTGAGTTAAATATCTTTTTCGATCCGCCCAATACAAGATTTGGTCCTCTTCTGCATGAACAAATAAATCTGGACGCTGTTCTAATGAGATTCGATCAAGAAACGCTGTGAAATAATAGTTGCGAATCGTGCGTTCTGCCTGTACAAGCACTTGCTTTGCAGAGATAAATTTTTGCCGTACTGCTTCGGTATATTGAGGATTATCCTTGATGGACTCTAGATAGCTACTATCATGATCCGATGCATGCTCTATCTTACTGGCATACTCAGGACTGACTTGCATTGCTTTTTCAACTTCATCGAGATAGTCAATATTTTCATGATAGGGCAGAAGAATTGCATCTAGCTTCTGTTGATAAACAGCAGGATCTGGAGAAGTTTCTGTAAAATATGGAGCCATAGCTTCGGGAGAGTTAACTTTTAACAGTGCGCTCATTTCAGGAGATATGAGTGCGTCTTCTTCAAAGGCATGTAAAATTTGCACCTCACTAGCTTTTGCCAAAGCAATTTGATGACTTGCCAATGGGAATTTTTTAAGATAAGTGACAAATCCTTCAGGCGAGATTTGATCTTGGATCAGTTTTTCATTATCTGTCGCTAAAATCATCAGCCACTGATCGTCCTTGCTAAGAAGATTAAGCCCTTTTTCAAATAGCCTCGCTTCGGCACCCACTTGAACTGTATCAATTTCTTCTAATGCATTATCAAAATAATTAAACAGATCACCATGAAGGTCAAACTGACTCATTTTTAAAGCGTCACTCATTGCCTGAACATGATTGCGGCACTCTTCACAAGTTTGTCTCCTTTTAGCCAACATCGTTTCATAGCGGTTGAAATTGAAAGGATTAGAAACAGTAGATGCAACATCAACATCTACTTCATTATAAAGATCTCTCATTCCTTCAATGAGATAATTTTGCTTCTCAAACCAGTCTTCAATTTGATTGGTATTCGCTTTTTGAAATAACTTGGGGCGATTTTCTGATTCCATTGCCAATAAATATTTAGAAAAGCCCTCAACAGGAACATGCTCTTGAATGATGTAAGGTTTTGTATCATTCACTACAGCAACTTGATCTGACTCATTAAGCAAGATCATTATTTTAAAAAACAAATCACTCTCCACTGCTGTTAATGTCTTATTTGCAGCAGCTAAAACCCCATTAATTCGATCTACAAATACTTTGAAAAGCGCTGGTTGATTGGTTTGCAAATGCTCTTTAAAATTCTCAATATGTTTAACACTCTCCTCACAAGGAATGACGTTTGTTTTTTTAAGCTGTTGATAAGCATCAAAATTTATTGCACTTCTAGTAGGTGCAGAAATAACAACATGAGGATTAATCGATAAATTCTTTACTGTTTCATTAAAATAAAGTTGGTGATCAAACCACGCTTCGATTTGTTCTTCGTTTGCCTTTTTAAGAATCGTGATCCTTTTTGATAAAGGAACACTTTTAACCAGATTTACAAAAGCAGCAATAGGCTTATTCTTTTGAAAAAATGCTGCTTGATAGTTAGAGATGATTTCTAATTGATGATGATGTTTTGCTCTTAATTTTTCTATTACGCCAGTAACTGCAACGAAGTGAGAGTTGAATTTTTCAGCTCGGTTTGATAGAGCTGTTTTCATCGTCTCCATCAACTGCTCTAGGCTGTTTAACTCTACGGTAGGATTATTTTTTCCTAGGATTTCGACAAGTGCTTGATAATTTCCATCAATGGCAATGTTGTCGACAAGCCGATCAATCTCTTTTTGCTCAGATAGAATTTGGAATAATCGATTGCTAAGATAGCTCTTCTTCTCGAACCATGTGTTTATCGTTTGATCGCTAGCATCATTAAGAATCTTGGCTAGATCACTTTCAGAAACAAGGCTCATGCCCATTGAAAAACGATAGATTTCAAAACCTTCACCTAAAGCAACGATTTCTCCTTCAGCTTCATCAAAGTCTATAGCAAAGCCGCCAGAGATTTTTTCCTTTCGCCTGTCATTTCCGCTTTGTAGCGCTTTTTTCATAGATGCCAAAGCTTGTATATCGCGTACAACAGTTAATCCGATTTCCTCTTGTTTTTTCGCCATCTGCACATTGAAATCATCATATGAACATGCTTTTACGTGATCATCATCAACTGAACTTGCGGTATCATCATCGGTTGAACATGTACTATCGTCATCAACTGAAGATGCTTCGTCGTCATAAGCGGGACGAAAACAGGACAAAGACTCTTGCTTGCAAGCTCTTAACTCTTTTGAAATATACGCCTTATGATTAAACCAATACTCGATTTGTTCTTCTGTTCCTCGACTAAAAAATTGAGCGCGCCCACTTGAAGACTTTTCCCAAAACTCACAAAACTCAACATCAGTCAGTCGCTCATACAAATGATAAGGTATTTCCAAATGCTTCTGCCTAGTTTCAAATTCAAGCAATATTCCTTTAAGCAAGGCATTGCTTGCATAATCTAGAGGAGTTAACCCATTTTGATCTTCTGCTAAGATTAACTGAGGAGCTTTGTCAATAAGATCTACGGCTATTTTGATAAGATCGTCATCAACTTCAGGATTCATACATAGGAAGTGCAAAGGTGTACTTTTACACTCATCTATTGCTAAGCCATTAGCGCCTTGCTCAAGTAGATAGGTGACAATTTGAAGATTCCCTCTAGCTGCAGCAATATGCAATGGTGTAATCCCCGTTTTGTCTCCAGTATTGATTTGCTCATCTTGCGATGTAAATCCTTTCACAGCATTTAAATTAATAGTAGAAACAGCTTGATGTAGAATAGTCTGCGAAGATTGGTCACATAAAGGAGGTTCGTGTGCAATATATATTCGTTGATAATCCCCCTCTAATTTTTGATATTTCGTTTCTATTCCATGCAAATAATCACGAGCATCTTGAAACAAATGAGAAACAATGCCCTCATCAATGTTATTATATCCTTTGAGTTTCAGAGCATTTTCTAATTTAGTTAATAGATTTCTGACATGCTCTACTTCAGCATGGGGATAAGCTTGAGATAGATCCCTGCATAAAAGAATATATGATTGATTCGTCACAGGTGTTACAAGCATTGGCATAGATCCAGCAACACCTGATACATATGTTGCCACAGCTTGTGGGACAACAGTAGAAGCTGCTGCAGTAATAGGATTGGATATAAGAGCTGATCTCGGATTATCTAAATGAGCAACGCGTTTCTCCACCTCTTTAAAATTGTGCTCAACATTTTGAAGTGGATAAGTTTTGTACTGGATTGACGAAAACCAAAACTCAATATGCTCTTGGCTCGCAACTTTAAACAACTGCGCTTGATCAGATGGCCTTAAACGATTCATGCAATTCACAAATTCAAACTTGTCTAACCGGTCAATAATTGATGTAAATAGAGCATGCCAGTTCTTCACTTTTCTAGAGCTCAAAGCTGCCATCGCATCTTTGATAAGATTTAATTCAGCTAATGCCCAAGGATCTCTACCTTTTTTATTTTTGGGTACAACATTTGCACTAGCTTTGATTAGAGCTACAATAATTTCTACACGACCGGTTGTTGAGCCACTCGTACAAACTATGTGCAACGGAGAGTCCCCTGAACTATCAACAGCATTAGGATCCGCATTTTTATCGAGCAGCAATTGTACAGTAGTACTATTAATATGAGCCACGGCTTCATGCAAAGCAGTTCTTTTCTGATGATTTGCATGATCGATAGGAGGAGGATTTGATGACTCCATCATATTTTGAATTAACGAAGTGAGTCCATTTTGAGCAGCATAATGTAGAGGGAGATTCCCAAAATTATCTTCAACATCGAGACAAGCACCATTTGAGATTAGTTCAGCGCCCGCCCCAGTAAAACGATTGAGAGTTGGAAGCATGATTTGATTAGATAAATTATGAGCAGAATTAGCCAACTTCGTATCAACATCACCCACAAGTATTTGATCAATATTCTGAACGATATAAGCTTGACAAGTTTCATTTGCCTCTAAAAATGCGCGATAGGAAATGGTTCCATTTTCAAATGCCTTCGCACCCACTTGACGAGCAACATGCTTATATAATAACTTAAATAGATCCTTGGTAAAGCGGTTTGAAATAGCCTCAATTTCTCCATTGATATTATCGAGTTCTTTTCCATTAAAAATTTCGAGCATACCTTTAAAGAAGAAAGCTATCCAGCTACGAAAAGCATTGTTTTTAGGCGGTGATATATATGTTTTAAAACTTTTTTCTTTAGCAAAATTTTTATTCGCTTGAATATCATCGAGAAATCGATAATAGAAGTTCGTCTGAAGTTGATTGATTACGGCCTTGAAGTCATTACAACATCTTTTCCACAGGGTAATATCAAAGTTAGAAGCTCCAGTGATTCTTACAAACTCATCTCCTTGCTCCGGTGTTAATTGAAGGATTTCTTGAAGTTTATCTGAATCAGATGGAAGAGCAGTAAATAGCTGATTGAGCTCTCCTCTTTGTGTCTGTAAGTGCTCTTTAAAGGCATTAATTGCCTTTTCTTCAATAGGCAACACGGCAAGCAGTTCAAAAACTATATCTGAAGGAACATCTTGACTGTGCAAGCCCATGTTCTCAATGATGTTTCTTCTATTATGCAATACAACTCTTAGCGATTCGCGTTTCTCCTCCTCTTTTGGCAAATCCATGATATAACGATTGGCGTCCTCTGCGGTAACATTAACCAATCGTTGCATCAATACCTTTGGATCTATCTTTTCTAGCGATAAATGATCACAAAAAGCATCGATAGCCTCTTTCTCAACAGGAAAATGTTTTAACTTGTCACGCAACTCCCCCTCTCCTTGGCCTGGGAAAATTGCTCTTAACTTTTTCAAATTCGCTTGATCAAGTCGAGCTGCTGCAAGCATATCATTGAGCTTTCCCTCTTCTGTCGGTATCATTAAAAATCGATTTTTAAGTGTATCAACAGTATTTATAGGAAGGAGATTAAGAAGAGCGCTCAAAGTTTGGCTAAATAGCCGATCAATATTTTCATCAGAAACTTCTGCAATTGAGGTATCTTTAATGCTAGTGCGAAGAGTTTGAACAAGCCGATTTAATGTTTGTCTTACATTTGCGTAATACCCTTCAAAGTTTTCACAAACTAAATGAAGCGCTGTTTTTTTACCCTGATTAGCATGCTTAAAAAGCGCTACCTTTTCAAAATTTCCACACTCTTTTAGAATCGCAGCAATAAATTCTCGATCTCCAAGCTGCGCTGCCATCTCTATTAAGGAAAAACCTTCATGTTGTTGAGATCGATCGACATACTCAAATTCAGTCTGGTATTTGGCAGATTCATTTTCTTTGCTTAAAGATCCTGGCACATTCGTATGATTAATAGGAGTGAGAATCAACTCGATAAAAGCACCGAGATCGTTGTGCTTTAAACAATCTGCAAGCTGCTTGCTTAAAGCAGTATTTCTGCTAGAAGGATTATTTGATGTTCTTTGCCTGATAAAAGCTTCAAAAGAGCGTGTGCGATCATTATTAAATACATTGGAATCATCTTTACGCAGGAACGAAGAAAAAAACCGATGAACTGCTGATAGAGAGGGTTCATTATCCGAAGTAATCATATGAAGTATTCTTTTTTGCCATATCGAATATGTTTTATATTGTTCTTTTGTATAGCGCGGTGATTTTTGATAAACAAAAAGTTCAAAAGGCAACAGAGCCATGATCTCTTGTTTTAATCTCATATGATCATCATTTTCAGTCTCTGTTGTCTTGACAACAGCAATTTCCTTGAGATTGCCTAAAATGCCACGAAGTGTTCTATCGTCTAACTCATCATAAACTCCAGTTCCTTTTCTAATAGAAGAAGCATCTGCCCTATCTGTCTTCCCTCGTAGTGTATCAATGAGTTGCTGATAATATTGAGTGAACTTATCGTAATCGGGAATAAACGCTGTCATGACATCCTCTCAGTAAACGGTGATCAATAGTCGCTTGCTAAAGAAGGGAATATATAAACAAACAACGAACATACAGGTTGATCTGCTAAGTCACACCTCTGAGTTTACACTCAACTGGTTGAGGACTTTTTAGCTTCCTATATTAGTTCTCTGGTTTGCTATATTTCACAACTCAAGCTGCTTTAGAAAAAAATATTCTAATAGATTTCGTATTTTAAAGGAGCGAGAAAGATCGGTGCGAAGAGCATCGATCTGGGCACTTATGTGCTCTAATGGAAGGGTAAAATGTTGCAGCTGTTGAACTAAAAGTTGTTTATGTTCAACAAAAAACAGATGATCATCACAAACTTTATTTTGCAAAGCGTGCATATCACGGAAAAAACTAAATAACCATTCAAGAATCTCCTCTCCCCGCTTTTGATAAGCCGTTGCATCATCACTAACAAGGTGCTTCTCAATCTCATTGAGGATAGGAATGAGAATACTTAAATCGCTACGGGCATTTTTTTCAAAGATTGAAAGGAGTAATTGATCAATGGGATCATTTAGGCGCTCATGTAATAGCAATGCCTGCCCAATAGAACCTTGTGCACGTTTAGCTATAGAGGCAGCTTGGGACGGAGCTAACGTGTATTTATCAAGGAGACATTGAGAAATCAAAGAACTACCTATTGGAGCAAAATGCACTGCTTGCGCGCGAGAAACAATTGTTGGTAACAGAGCCTTAATATCAGAAGTCACTAGAATGAAATATGTATCCGCAGGAGGTTCTTCAAGTGTTTTAAGTAAGGCATTGCTGCTCGTTGGCAGCATACGGTCCACATCATCGATAATAAAAACTTTGTACGGCGCTTCAAAAGGGGGCATTTCAGTTGCTGAGATGAGGGCACGCAGCGCATCAATAGTGTGAAGGTTAATCTTCCCCTCTGGCTTAAGCAAACTGACGTCAGGGTGAGATTCTTTTGCAATGCGCGCAGTGTGCTTTTCTCCTTGAAGCGCTTGAGCAAGGGCAATGGCAAATTGACACTTGCCAACGCCAGACGGCCCATGAAAGAGCATCACTTGAGGAAGTCTTTGATCTTTGATGAGTTGAAGGAGATAGTTTTGAATCGATTCGTTACCGATGAGCTGTGAGAAGGGCATCAATCACATCGCTTGCTTGCTGAAAAATTTCTTCTTTTGATTCTATACCATTGAGGATTCGAAAGCGAGAGGGATTTGCGTCGGCGAGATCTAAATACGCCTTGCGTATCTCTTGATGAAAAGAGAGGTTTTCTGACTCGATTCGATCACGTTTTTTCCTACCGCTTACAACACGTTCTAATCCAATCTCTGGATCGAGATCGAGATAAAAAGTGAGATCTGGATTAAGAGCGCCTGTTGCAAAGTCACAGAGCTCAATGATCGCTTTTTGCTCTAGTTTGCGCGCAACACCTTGATATGCTAGCGTTGAATCGTTATAACGATCGCAAAGGACAATCGTTCCTTTATTAAGAGCAGGTCGAATCACCTCTTCGACATGCTGGGCGCGATCTGCAAGAAAAAGCAGTAGTTCAGCGCGAGCATGAAGAGGGGTGTCTTTTTGATCTAGAAGCAGAGAGCGGATCACCGCTCCTGCTTTAGTATCGCCAGGTTGATGAGTTTTAATCACTGATTGACCAGTGCGCGTGAGATGAGCATAGAGACTGTTGATCAGTGTCGTTTTGCCTGCACCTTCACCGCCTTCAAAGGTGATCAAAAGCCCTTGCTTACTCATCGATCTCTTCTACAACATCGGCAACACTTTCTATTTTCTGCAGAGCGACGAGGAGATCTTCTCCAAGCAAGTTCACGAGGCGAACTCCCTGTGTCGAGCGTCCCATCACACGCACATCTTTCATCGAAATGCGCAGTGTTTGTCCTTTGTTCGACATGAAGACAACGCTAGTTGAATCATCCACAGTTGTCGCACCAACTACTAAACCATTACGCTTGCTAGCAATAATCGAACGTACGCCAACACCGCCACGGTTAGTTTGACGGAAATCACTCACTTTAGAGCGCTTGCCATAACCGTTTTCACAAACGACTAGTACAGTTTGTGTTTCATCGACAACCTCAGAAGAGACGATGTAATCGCCAGGTTCTTTAAGACTTGCACCTTTTACACCGCGAGCGACTCTACCAACAGGTCTAACCTTAGCTTCATCAAAACGCACTGCCATTCCAAAGCGTGTAAAGAGCATCACCTGCTGTCCCGCTTTTAATACCGATGCAGAGATCACTTCATCATCTTCGTCAATATTAATCGCATTAACACCTTTGCGTCTAGGAGAGCTAAACGCGTCGAGTTTTGTCTTCTTAACTACGCCGTTTTTAGTTGTAAAAAGAATAAATTGATCTTCCACATCAAAATTTTTGACGGTAAGAACTGCTGCTATCTTCTCATCACGCTTGATATCTTCAAGAAGATTAACAAGTGGTTTTCCTTTTGAGCGACGCCCAGTTTCAGGAATTTGCCACACTTTAAGCCAATAGCATCTTCCAAAGCTGGTAAAAATTAGCAACTGATCATGCGTTGAAGCGGAATATATGTTTTTGAGAGTATCGGTCTCTTTGCGTCTTTCAAGGCCGATAACACCTTGGCCACCGCGTCTTTGTTCGCGGAAGGTATCAATTGGCATACGCTTGATGTAATCATCTTCTGAAACGGTAAGGATTACCGGTTCGTCAGCAATGAGATCTTCCATATTGAGTTCACCTTCAGCAGCGACAACTTTTGTGCGTCTGTCTGAACGGTGATATTTTTTCAATTCAGTGAGTTCATCTTTGATAATACCGCGAATCAATGTCTCGCTAGCAAGTAGAGAGCGAAGATAAGCGATCTTTTCAAGAAGATCTTTATATTCATTTTCAATCTTATCTTTTTCAAGACCGGTTAATTGGTATAGACGGAGATCGAGAACAGCGTTCGCCTGTCTATCAGAGAGCTCATAGTGCTCCATCAATCCTTTGCGCGCTTCATCACGTGTTGAACTAGCGCGTATTAAGCGCACTACAGCATCGAGATGATCAAGTGCTTTAAGATAACCTTCGAGTATGTGAGCGCGCGCTTCAGCTTTTTTGAGTTCAAAACGCGTACGGCGAGTAATAACTTCGATTCGGTGCTCGACCCAAGCACTGATTATCTGTTTGACATTCATCGTGCGCGGCAAGCCCTTATCAAGAGCTAGCATATTGCAGCCAAATGTCACTTGTAGATTGGTGTATTTATAAAGCTGGTTAATCGTGACATCAGGTATTTCGCCTCTCTTAAGCTCGACAACAATACGCAATCCATTTTTGTCTGATTCATCACGAATATCAGAAATGCCAACCATTACCTTATTGTTGACAAGCTCAGCAATGTGTTTAATTAGCTCTGATTTATTGACGTTGTAGGGAATCTCATCGATTGCAAGACGTTGACGATCACCCGATTCAGCATCTTCAACGCGAATAACACCACGTAGGGTAAGTTTACCTCTTCCTGTATGATACGCTTCTTTAATACCGCGGTAACCGCAAATCATTCCACCTGTTGGAAAATCTGGAGCTGGCATCACTTCGATAATTTGATCAATTGATGTTTTAGGATCATCGATCACAAGCATTGTTGCAGTGATCAGCTCTTCTAAATTATGAGGAGGAATATTTGTGGCCATACCGACAGCAATACCCGAAGAACCATTCGCTAGGAGTTGTGGGAATTGTGCAGGAAAAACAGTGGGCTCATTTTTAGTCTCATCATAGTTGGGCACTAGATCGACAGTTTCTTTATCGAGATCTTCCATCAACGCCATAGCAGAGCGCGTTAGACGAGCTTCAGTATAACGCATCGCAGCTGGAGGATCTCCATCAACAGAACCAAAGTTACCTTGTCCGTTAACAAGACAATAACGCATCACCCAATCTTGGGCCATGCGCACCATAGTTGGATAAATAACTGTTTCTCCATGTGGATGGTAATCACCTGAGGTGTCACCGCATATCTTAGCGCATTTTCGATGTTTAGCACCCGGAGTGAGGTTAAGTTGACGCATTGCATATAGAATGCGGCGCTGTGAAGGCTTAAGTCCATCACGCACGTCGGGTAAAGCTCGAGAAATGATCACCGACATCGAATAGCGCAGATAGCTACTTTCGACTTCATCTTCAATATTTCGTGGAATGATTGAACGATCTTTATTCGTGGTCATAAGATGTTATCCTAAATATCTAAATTTTCAACTGAAAGGGCGCGTTGTTCAATAAAAGCGCGCCGTGGCGGTACTTCTTCGCCCATTAGCATTGTAAACATATGATCCGCGGCAATTGCATCGGGAATCATTACTTGAATTAAGGTTCGACGCTCAGGATCCATTGTAGTATCCCACAGCTGATCAGCATTCATCTCACCGAGACCTTTATAACGTTGTATCTCAATTCCTTTGCGTGCATTGAGTCTTAAGAAGTCTATCGCTTCTTTTAAAGTAAAAATCGGCGTTTCATTATCATTTTCATCAGCAAAGTCAAACAGTTTTCCATCTGCTACTAAGTATTGATCTAAAGCAAACTCATGCTCACCAAGTTCATTTTTAATGCGAGTTAACACAGCTTCATCATAAATCTCTGTAAAAGGAAATCCCCTATAACGAAATTCGAGCATTTCAGGGGCTTGCTCCTCTTCAGGAATTGAAGCAAGTGTTTCTAGATGTCTAGCACGCTTCCCCTCTTCATCAATTCTTTTGATCTCTTCAAATTCATCTTTTGAATAGATATATTTCTTTTCGTCGCCAAGTTGAACCTGAAAGCGAGGTAGAAGTCCTTCCTCATTACGTAAAGAAAGAAACTCACGGAAAGGAAGACCTTTACGTTCAATATTCGCCATAAATGTTTCAAGATCAAGTATTGCTTTTAACAACAATTCTACTTGTTTTTTCTCCATCTTCTCAGTTGTACCGCTCAAATGCAAATTAACATCGCTTAATCCAAGCTTGAGCAAATACTCATCCATTTCCTTTTCACTATGAATGTAGCGGCTCACTTTCTTACGCGATACTCTATATAGAGGTGGTTGAGCAATGTAGACATAGCCATTTTCAATGAGTTGAGGCATTTGACGGTAGAGAAAAGTCAATAAGAGCGTGCGAATGTGAGAACCATCAACGTCCGCATCCGTCATGATGATAATCTTGTGATAGCGCAGTTTTTCAATGTTAAAATTATCAGCTCCAATACCACACCCAAAAGCTGCGATCATTGCGCCAACTTCAGTGTTCTGGAGAACTTTAGCTAAACGGGATTTCTCAACGTTAAGAATCTTACCACGGATTGGCAAAATCGCTTGATAACGACGATCACGCCCACCTTTGGCAGAACCTCCCGCAGAATCTCCCTCTACAATATAAAGCTCACATACAGAAGGATCTTTCTCCTGGCAATCTGTCAGTTTTCCTGGAAGACGTGCACTGTCGAGCGCTGTTTTACGCAGAGTAAGATCACGTGCTTTCCGTGCCGCATCGCGAGCTTGTGCCGCAATCATTGCCTTGTCGACAATTGATTTCGCAATCGCGGGGTTTTCATTGAGATAAACTGTGAGTTCTTCCCCTGTAATTTGTTGAACAACAGAGCCAACATCGCTATTTCCTAAACGCTGTTTGGTCTGTCCTTCAAATTGAGGATTTGGAACACGCGCTGAGATCACTGCAGTGAGTCCTTCACGCATGTCATCACCAGCAATTGATACTTTGCTATTCTTTAGTAAGTTATTCGATTTGATGTATTGATTGAGCACGCGGGTCAACGCCGTACAAAAGCCAGTTAAATGTGTACCACCCTGTCTAGTGCTGATATTGTTAACATAAGAATGGATGTTTTCTGAATAAGTATCATTCCATTGCAATGCAACTTCAAATTCAATTGGCCCCTGATCTCCCTCTTTTGATCCATTAATAAAAATTGGCTCGGGAAATAGGGGGATTTTATTCTCATTTAGATAAGAGACAAAAGATGAAATACCTCCTTCAAAAGAAAAGGTCACATCATTTCGACTTTCCTCTCTCTCATCAATAAAATGAATTGTGATACCGCGATTTAAGAATGCAAGTTCACGTAATCTCTTAAGTAAAATGTCATAATTATAGACAACCTGATCGAAAATCGTGTCATCAGGATAGAAAGTGACTTTGGTACCAGTCTTTTTAGTAGCGCCAAGCTCTTTAAGTTCTTTACTTACTTTTCCACGAGCAAAAGTGATGTCATATTTATTGCCACCTTTACACACTTCAACGTGCATAATTTTAGAAAGAGCATTAACGCATGAAACACCAACGCCGTGCAAGCCGCCTGAAACTTTGTAAGTGCGTTTGTCGAATTTTCCACCAGCATGCAATACAGTCATCACAACTTCCAAAGCAGAGACGTCTCGACCTTGTTTTTGCGATTCACGATCATGTTTACCAACTGGAATTCCCCGTCCATTGTCTTCAACAGAAACTGAATTGTCTTTGTGCAATACAACGGTAATCGTATCACAATAGCCAGCCATTGCTTCATCGATACAGTTATCGACAACCTCGTAGACAAGTTGATGGAGCCCATTACTATGAGTATCTCCAATATACATTCCAGGACGCTCGCGCACTGCTTGGAGACCTTCCAAAACGGTGATCGAACTTGCCGTGTACTCTTGTTCTTTATCTTTTGTCATTGTGGTCATGCCTTGATCTTCTCTTGTTACATCAAAGTGAATTGTTCCTAAAAAACACGTTAATTCTTTCTGTAGCTATAATTAGCTGATACGGAACTCAATATCTCGCACTGTGACAGAAGGAAACATTTCTTGTAAAGCGTTAAGCAGCTTTGCTTTCTCATGACAAGTCAGCAAGCTAAGCAATGTTGAATTGCTTACCTTAACAAATAAAACACCTTTCACAAATTTAACAGCTTTTGTCATAGGCGCTAAACGTTTGCCAACAATTTGCGGCCATGCATCTAAGATGAGGTCCGAGCGCTCCTGATAACTTCCGTCAATTTTATAGAGGACAGAGGGCAAAAGCGCAGTAAGAAATTTGCCAGTTGGAGCGGTTCCGTCATAATTTTTACGAGTTCTATAAATTGATTTTTTTTGTTTCATTTTAAGGATCTCCTAAGATGCCGATTATATAAAAAAATGCGCAAAAAAGCAACACTATCGACGCATAAAAAAACTCTGATTGAAAATCAATATTTCTACTGCCTTAGAAAAACAGCGCTCCAAGACCAAGGGAAATTAAGAAATAAATTGACATCGCGAAAAAATCATTAAAAGACGTGATAATTGGACCTGAAGCTATTGCAGGATCAATCCCTATACGAACAAAGAAAAGTGGTGAATAAACTCCAAGAAGAGTCCCTGCAACACAAGCTCCAAAAAGCCCCACTCCAACAATAACACCGACAGCGAGAGGTTGAATAGCAAGATTTGCTATTCCAAAACTATCGAGCGCAAAAACCGTAACCCCTGTTATCAATCCAAATATTAAAGCATTAAGACCTCCGAGAATTATCTCTTTAAAGACAGCCTCGCCTTTAGTTCCTGCAGAAAGAACACCTGTTGCCATACTTCGAACGAGTACAGTGCTACTTTGCAGGCCAATATTTCCAGAAAGCCCTGTGATCAAAGGAACAAAAAACAACACAAATACTAAAGAATCTCCAACCAAATTACGAAACGTCGACATCACCATTCCGTTAATGATGCCAGCACACAAGGCAACAAGCAACCAAGGCGCTCTGGAAAAAAAGCGTTTAGGCAAAGGTTCATGCTCACCAACATCTTCCGTGGTACCTGCCATTCGCGCAATTGTTTCATCAGCAATGTCTTCAATAACTTCAATAACATCTTCGTATGAAATGACGCCTATTAGTCGATCTTCCTCGTCACAAACAGGCAACGTTGCAATTTTATAACGCTCAACAACGTCAACGACTTCCTCACGCGTTGCATCCACAGAGACTTTATGAATGACAGGCCGCATTACTTGGCGCAACGCGAGATTATCAGCATTGATAATCAAATTGCGCCCTGGAACATATCCTTGCAGGTCTTGCTTATCATCGACAACATATACTTCACGCGTAAGATCAATTCCGGGATTATTGCGAATAATTTGAGCAGCTTCTCCAATCGTGACATCACGATGAAAAGCGAAAAACTCGTTTGTCATTATGCGCCCGGCAGTATTGATAGAATGCTGCAAAATCTCTTGAATGCGCTGCCGCTTAGGAGGAGCAATCAAATCAATGACTCTACGATAGCGCCTTTCTGATAGCGCTTCTAAAATATTGGCAGCATCTTCTGAAGGAGCTTGCTCAATTAGACTTTTAATTTCCTTATCATCAAGGTGCCATAAAACTGCAATACGTGTACGACTGTCTGTATTGACAAGGAATGTTTCTTTTGCTTCTAAATCACTTAAATTGTCATATAGAATAAAACGTTCGCTAGGAGGAAGGTGAAAGGCCGCATAAGCAAGGTCAATTGGAGAATGCTCGGAAACGATCTTTGAAATTGCATGAGGAATGAGCTCGCTCGTATCTTCATGAAAAGCTTTCTCCAGCTTTTCCTTGAGAATATCGTCGAGATGACTTGTGACAGAATCCATCAGATTTCCAGAGGCATGATGCTCTTCAGGCTGATTTTTCTCAGCATCTAAAGCCATATCCTACCTCCAGTTTAAAATTTACAAGATTGATCGGGAGTATAAATAAGTCTTTACTTAATGTAAACTTCTATAATTTAAATTGTAATGCGAATTAAAAATTCATTTATCAATTTGTTGAAAACCCACTTTCTGCAATGGGTATATATTTTTTTTCGAAAAAAGGCAAACTCCAGAAACTCAAAAAAACTTCTCAAACAGGCTCATTGATCAAGATTCAGGAAGATTAAGCATTTCAGCAAAATTTTGAAAAATCTCATTTTTATAAGCAAAAAGGTGTTTTGTCGCCTCATGACAGGGTTTCCTGTATTTTTTCTCGATAACAGTATTCCTTTTCTCAAGATCGATACGCTCATACCCAATACTCTGTTTTCCCTTCAATGCGGTGAGCATCTGCGCAGGCGGCAAAACCTTTTCATCTTTCCTATGTGTGATGATCAGTTTTTTGCCATGAATATTTCTCATCCCTTTCACGCCATTTAAATCAAATCCAAAACAGCGAGCGAAAATCGCGATTATTCTACCGAGAATTTTTCCTGTGTAATGCGCGAGCTGATGCCAGAGCAGGCTAAATGAGCGTTCGTGAACGATGTTGAGAGATTTAATTGGATAATTACGCTGCAACATTTCTGCACCAACAAGCATCCTAGAAGCTCCCATACAACTCCCCCAAAGAACTTGACTTTCAACGGCGATTCCTTTTTCCTGCACAAGATATTGCGCAGCACTATACACATCAAAACCGAGCTCCTCTTCGCGAATAAAAAGACGAAAATCGCTTTTACCTACAGACCGCGGATTAAAGACAAGTACACTACATCCAGATTCCAAAAATAGATCAATACGAGAGCGTTCCTTCTCATAATAATTGGTTCCTGCAGAACAAAGAACAATCGCTTTATCGGGATGCTTATTCCCTTTAATAAACACTCCATCGAGTTTTACATTATCACAAGTTTTAATAGTGATTCTTTCTGCACCAGGTCGCTCCAGCAAATCTTTGCGATACTTTGCAAGCAATTTAGGCTTAGCCATAATTCCAAAAGGAATTGAAGAAGATACGATGGCATACTTCAAAACCAATCGCATTGCAAAAAGCGGAAGAATAACAACAGAAAGCACATCAAACACAACTCTCCAAACTTTCTTGATAAGAGTTGGTTTCAAACCTTCTGGGTAATCAATTTTCTTTTGCTGAACTTGAACAGTGTTATTCGCAGGAGTAGAAGAAAGATTTTCAATCGTCACAAAAAATCAAATGCAATTTTTAAAGCTCAGAAGCATAGATGTAAATCTACTTTTTTTAAAGGAAAAGGGGTGCTACGCCATTTCAAACTTCAATAAAGCACTCAAATATTGAGAAGATCTCTCGCTAACTTGTTTGCTCGAAAATATTTGATATATGCTGCTGAATTTCGATGCATTCTAGATGATACAAACTACGGTTATGACAATGATCTATTGCATATGTCATGTTTGGATCATCAATAAGCTCAATGAATACAACATCTTTACAATCGGCATGCTGCGAAAGCTGAACGCTTTCTTCGATGACGCGGTCCAAGGCGTGAAAAACTACCCCTTTGCGCCCTTTAATCTGATTCAAAGCCTCTTTAGCATCAAGTTGCCATCCGCAGTAGAGTGCCAACGAGCTTAGAGCTCGGCCGATAGTTCCTTTCCCTACTAATGCATTAATGACACTTGGCAAATCGCCAAATGAGCGCTCACTAAAAAAATGAAGTGGTTGATCAGGGTACCGTTTTTGCATCTCTGCGAGCGCCAGAGCGCCATATCCACTACCTAGAGAACGCCCATAAAATAAAATAGACGAAGGCTCTATTCCCCTCTCTTCGATTAAATAGTGATATAGAGAACAAACATCTTCAACGAGCCCTTTTTCAGAAGGAATTCCTGAGCTCTCCCCGACTCCTCGCGGATTGAATACAAGCACTGAATATCCCGTCTGACGGAAAAAATCAATTCTCTCAGCATTGAGCTCATATATCTCCCCATTACCACCGGCAAAGATAATCACCTTATCCCGGATTTCTCCTTGAAAAAACATCCCATCGAGATGCACACCATCACCAGAAAACAGCTTAACCCTCTCTCCCCCAGCGTCTTGCAGCATTTTTCGACCTTTCTTAAGCCTATTTTTAGCAGGAAAAAGGGTGAATGCGGGAAATATTGCCTTTGTTACAGCGAGATGCAACCAAAACTTCGGCGAGAAAAATCGCGATTTGTCCTTAGAAATAACCATTATAACCCGCTAATTGTTAACGTATTGAATAATACAATCATTAGCAATAATATTTGAATTAATTAAAACAATTATATCAAATATTTTATTAGTTTACAACAAAATTGACACTGAATCATTTAAAATGATTAATAACTGAAGCAAAAACTCTTGAATTTTATAATATGTAGTTGCTATAACTTAGGAAAAATTCACCAATAAAAATATTATGAGCATTCCACCTCCTGGATCCCAAAATCCAAGCCCCATTTTAGGTTTCGATAATTCAGCTGCAGCTGATCAAATTTATACTCCCCCTAGCAATACTTTTGCTGCACCTCCTCCTTTAAGGAGAGGAATAAGAACATTTGGGCTTACACCACCAACTACAGATAATGATCATACCCCCCCTAGCATTACTTTTGCGGAACCTCCTCCTTTAAGGAGAAGAGTAAGTGCATTTGAGCTTACACCACCAACTACGGGTGCTACGGGGACTTCTGTTTGGGATGAAATAAAAGAGACACCTCTTCTAGTTCGTCGTCAAGCTACCGCATCAAATACAAATACAAATACAAATGCCGGTGCCAATGCAAATACAAATGCCAATGCCGGTGCAAATGCCAATGCAAATACAAATGCCAATGCCGGTGCAAATGCAACGAACACTTTAAATCCAATGCCGTTCGTAATACCTCATTTAATTGATATTAGAGATTTTATGACCTGCGTTTTTACCTTCAATTCCGTATTTAATCAAAGGCACTATCTATTCACACAATTCATCAAAAATAATCCACGATTACTAAGACCCGAGGAACTTTTCTACTACAATAGAGTTTATGCTTATGTGCAAGGCAAGGGAGAAGCTGATCCCAGACCTTTACATCTATTTTTAAACGTTCTTCCAGCAACCTATTCCTTACTACCAGCTGAAAGAACGAGAGCTTTTGGAACTTCTGAAAGTATCAGGCTTAATCTTTTTGATCATCTTACTCATCCAACAACATTCGCTGGAAAAATTCATGAACCAACTATTCAAGAACCTGCGCACGAACCTTCTACATTTTATGATCACCTAAATAGGTTTTTCCCAGAAATTACCGGTATTAACTGTTTCCATCCTTTATCTTGTATATCAGATCAATCTCTTAGGTCTCTTGCAGAGACTCATACGACAAACTTAAAATCAGCGGCTTTTCGAAAACTAGAATCTCCTAATTCTACATCTGCTCTTAATCACTTATTTTCTAAGTGCCCAAATATCGAAGAACTCTGTTTAAGCATGGATATTCCTATTGATTCTGAAACGTTAGCGTCTTTAGGATCAAACCTCCAAAATCTCAAAAAACTAACACTGGGTTTAAAACGCACTCTTCCAAATAGTCCTTTAGAGCATTTAAACATTAGCGAGCACTCTATGAATCTCTTTTTTCAGCGTGCGAAGAGATTAAAGGGGTTGCGTTTTCATCCTGGAATGATTTGTCATGTCCCTAATCAAGAAAGCACTTACACCCCAATTTCAAATACAACATTGTTTAATATAGGTGATCATCTTTCCCATTTAGAAAAACTATCGATCCCTATGTGTATTGCCCATAAAAGTGACAGCAGTTATGTACCTATTAACGATGATGGAATAAAAGCACTTTGTGAAGGATGCCAAGATCTAGAAGAATTAGAACTGATTATGCCGGAAGGTGGCTATCATTATGATGCATTAACAGGCCAATCACTTAACCATATAGCGACATTGTCAAAACTTAGAAAACTTAAACTTAATGGGTGGTTTCGTGGAATTAACGCCACTAATTTAGCTAGCTTTCTTGAAGCTAAACAAGGATCTCCATTTTCTGATATAAGCTTTTACGGCAATCTGTCGATCACTAGGCAAGCAATGAGAACATTAAGAAATCGATTCCCTGATTTTTTTAGTTCAACCAATTCTAAAGTTTTTTGTTTTTTCTGATTAAAAAATAGCTATTGTGGTAAACATATCTGCTTATCGTTACCGAGATAGGCTGATATGAAAACTGCTGTTTCTGCTGAGAATAAGACTCTTTCCTGGACTCTTTTTGATCAAATCTCTGAGCGTTATGATTTAAACAATCGCATTCTTTCTTTTGGCATCGACCGCTTTTGGCGGAAGAAAGTGCATAAATTTCTTCCCGTTAAAAAAAATCTATCCCTGATTGATCTTGCAACAGGTACTGCTGATCAAATCCTTACATTAGCGAAATTTCATTCATTTGAAAAAATTATCGGCATTGATTTATCGGAGAATATGCTCGCATTGGGCAGAAAAAAACTCGAACAAAAGCAGCTGGATGATTGTGCATCGCTAATGAAAGCAAGCGCTACGGAGCTCCCCTTTGAAGATGCGCATTTTGATGTTGCGACGATCTCCTTTGGTATCCGCAACCTCGATGATACTCTAAAAGGTTTAAAAGAGATGAAACGCGTTCTTAAAAATGATGGACGTGCACTTATTCTCGAGTTTTCTACACCTAAAAACGCTTTAATTAGAGCATTCTATTTGCTTTATCTGCGCCATATATTACCGCGCATTGGTGGTTTTATCGCACGCAATTCCTTTGCCTATCGCTATCTCAATCAAACAATAGAAACATTTCCCTCAGGTGAAGCTTTTTGTCAGTTAATGAGAGAAGCAGGCTTCAAACAAGCAAAAGCTCATCCTCTAACTTTTGGTGTTGTAACGATTTATATCGGTGATAACTAATGCGTGTCGCGGAGAAAACTCTGCTTGATGAACTTAGACAAAGCTCACTATATCCTAAGTTTTATTGGTATGACGCGCAAAATTCTCAACAAATCGTCGCCCTTGGAAAGAGCAAAGATCCCAATGATTTCACAGTTCATTTCATGCCTTTCGATCATCAAAACCCTTTAAGTTTTTCTCCTGAAGTTCTCCATATAGATAACACATCTGTTGATCTTCAAAAGCCTTCGCTAAATATAGAGATTAAAGAGCGCACAGATACTCCTTCGCGCGATCAATGGAATGAGGATATCTCGCAGCTTTTATCGTATTTTGAAACAACTGATCTCGATAAAGTTGTCATGGCTCGCAAAACAACATTAACGCTCAATCAAAAAATTGATTCAGTTGACCTGCTCGAACGCTTGATATCAAAGAAATCAGGGCGTTTTTACTTCTTAATTGAACTTGATCAGAATTCTACTTTTATTGGCTCTTCTCCAGAGCTTTTGTTTCATAGAAAAGGTGCGCAACTGCAAACAGAAGCGCTCGCAGGAACTATAGGTCGTGACCAATTACAAGAAAAAGATCTAGAGCTTGCTAAGAATTTAAGGCAGGGAGAAAAAGAGCAAAGAGAATTTGGTTATGTCACACATTTTATAGAGCAAAAATTGCGTAGTTTTGCATCAAAAGTGAATCGAGAAGAGTGTAGAGTCATTCAAATGCCCTATATACACCATCTCTATCAACCCTATACTGCTGAGCTAACAGCACCTATTGCACATCATATCTTGCTTCAAACTCTTCACCCAACACCAGCGATTTCTGGATCACCACAAGAAGCTGCCATTGATTATATCAAGAACAATGAGCGTTTCGACCGCTCAATGTATGCAGGAGCGATTGGCTGGACGCAAAGTGATGAGGCGCATTATGCTGTGGCCATTCGTTCTGCAATCATTCGTCAAAACGCAATCGATCTTTTCGCTGGTGCAGGTATTGTCGCAGGATCGGATAGTACAAGCGAATGGAATGAGCTTGAACTCAAGCTCACGCCCTACCTCGAGGAGTTTCTATGACCGCCATTCTCAATGAGCAAATAGCGCGCATTTTAGTGAGCTCTTTAATTGAAAATGATGTTGTTGATTTTTGCCTTGCTCCTGGATCGCAATGTAGCAGTTTAGCAATTGCAATCGCTGAAAATCCTGACGCTCAAACAACTGTACATTTTGATGAGCGAGGCCTTGCATTTTTTGCTCTTGGTATTGCAAAAGCAAAACGGAAGCCCGTAGTGATCATTACAACATCAGGCTCAGCTGTTGCACATTTGTTACCCGCTGTTATGGAAGCACAAAAAGAGCGCATTCCCCTCCTGCTACTTACCGCAGATCGTTCAGTTGAGCTCAGGGCATCAGGAGGCAATCAAACGATAGATCAAACGAGCTGTCTTAAGCCCTATCTCTCATGGCAAATCGATTTACCAGCTCCCACAGATGACAGCTTATTTTCTTTTTATAAGCGCGTTATCACGCATGCACTATTCTCATGTAAAGATGGACCTGTACAAATTAACTGTGCCTTCCGAAAACCCTTTTTTGCTAACGCCAGTATTCTTGAATATAATCAAAAGACAACACGCTATTTTTCTGCACAAGAAACGTGCAGCGAAGATGCATTGGAAGCTGCTAGAAGTGCGATTTCTAAAGCAACGCGTGGTGTGATCGTCGTTTCTGGCAAACATGAGAAAAAAGAGTTGGAAGCAATCGATCAGCTATCGCAAGCATTAGATTGGCCTGTATTTGCTGAAATCACAGCACGCGATTATCGTTTTACAAAATGCGTTCCGTACTATGAAATGCAACTCGAGCGCTATCCTTCCCCTGATTGTGTGCTTCATTTTGGGGCGCGCTTAATCTGGAAAAAACTCGCACAGTGGATAGGAAGTCCAACTCATTATCTGCACATTTCATCTGATAAAGATTGGAAAAACCCTTCGGAACTCACAGACCCATCTGCTGTTACGGACTACTTTTGCCTATCTGCACAAAGTTTTTGTAGAGATCTGCTTCTAGCCAAAAGTACTGCTCATCATTATGAAATGCCTAATCAAGAATCGACACACGCCTATTTTTCAAGCGCTCCTTTTTGCGAACCCACTCTTTTCTATAATCTGGCACAAAATTTCCCAAACGATCACGCCTTATTCATTGCTAATAGCATGCCGATACGCAATGCAAATTGTTGTTTTTTTCCCGATAATCCTCCAGTAGAAATTTTCGCCAATCGAGGAGTCTCTGGAATCGATGGTAATATCGCTACAGCGTGCGGCATAGCACAAGGTTTAAAAAAACCAGTGATTGCACTCGTTGGTGATCAAGCGGCTTTGCATGACTTGAATTCTTTGGCTTTGCTAAAGTCACTGCCTGTACTGTTAGTCATTATCAATAACAGTGGGGGAAGAATCTTTAATCAACTTCCCATTGCAAAAAAAAGTGAAATCTTTGACCGTTTTTTTGCCAATACACATTCATGGAATTTTCGCCATGCGGCTAAAATGTTTTCAATTCCGTATCACTCTACAGATAATTGGGAAGAGTGTGCTACTATCATTCATAAAGCTTCTGGCATCCTAGAATTGATGACGGATAGTGCAATCGATAAACAAGTGATGGAGAACTATGACGACTCTGAGCTATTACTGCCGCGGTAATCCTGAACATCAAGCGCTGATTTTTTTACACGGATTTCTTGGGTGTAAAGAAGATTGGAAATCGATGATGCGTCTTCTTTCTCCTTATTATTACTGCATTGCGATTGATCTGCCCGGCCATGGAAAATCTTTAATATGTGAGGAGCCATTAGATCAAGTGATCCGATTTATTGAAGAGCTAAAACGTCCTTGCCATTTGATTGGTTATTCTCTCGGAGGAAGAATGGCTCTGATGATTGCAGAGCGCTCGCCAAAGCTTCTCTCAAAAAAAGTCATCCTCGCTGGCAATCCGGGATTATCTTTACCAGAAGAAAAACAACAACGCATAGAGAGCGATGAAGTATGGGCTGAAATGCTAGAGAACCATCCCATCGAGTATTTTCTAGAGAAATGGTATGCTCAACCACTTTTCTTTTCTCTGAGACAGAATAAAAAGCTCTATCAAACAACGCTAAATAAGCGCATGAAACAAGACCCTTTCGCCCTTGCTAAAATGTTGCGTATTTTTTCTCTTGGTAAACAAGCTGCTTATCGTCAATTTGAAAAAACTCTTTTTCTTTATGGTGCGCATGACAAAAAATTTGCAACGCTATACCATCGCTTAATCTCAAATGCACCTGTAGTCACAATTGATAATGCATCCCATGCAATGCATTTAGAAAACCCAGGGCAATGCACTGAGGTAATAAAAATGTTCTTAGGAGAATCTAATGAGTACTCAAACAGCAGTCGAATGGAAGTCAGCCAAAACTTATAGCGATATCCTCTATGAAAAAGCGGGAGGCATTGCCAAAATTACAATCAACCGCCCTGAAGTGCACAATGCATTCCGCCCTCAAACTGTTGATGAGATGGCAGCTGCGCTAAATGATGCGCGTTTTGATCCAAATATTGGTGTGATTATTCTAACAGGCAAAGGGGAAAAAGCGTTCTGCTCAGGTGGTGATCAAAAAGTGCGTGGTGATAGTGGGTACGCTGATCAAAACGGCACAAATCGTCTTAATGTTCTCGACTTTCAACGTCAAATACGTACTTGTCCTAAGCCAGTTATCGCAATGGTTGCTGGATATGCAATTGGCGGTGGCCATGTTTTGCACATTCTGTGTGATTTAACAATTGCTGCTGATAATGCACGCTTTGGACAAACCGGACCTAAAGTGGGATCTTTTGATGGAGGTCTAGGGTCTAGTTATCTCGCACGCATTGTAGGGCAAAAAAAAGCACGAGAAATCTGGTTTTTATGCAAACAATATACAGCTCAAGAAGCATTGGACATGGGTCTTGTTAACTGCGTCGTCCCTTATGAAGAACTCGAATCTACCACAGTGCGTTGGTGTGAAGAAATCCTACAACACTCTCCAATTGCATTGCGCTTTTTAAAAGCGGGTCTCAATGCCGATTGTGACGGACAAATGGGGTTGCAAGAGCTTGCTGGCAATGCAACCATGCTATTTTACATGTCAGAAGAAGGACAAGAAGGACGTAATGCCTTTTTGGAAAAACGTCCTCCAGATTTTAGCCAATTTGAAAGGAGACCTTAGATGAACACACAAGTTGCTATTTGGACGCAGGCGGCAAGGCCAAAGACTTTGGTCGCTTCACTTTGTCCAGTTCTATTAGGATCTTTGCTCGCAATGGAACGCTCAATTTTTGATCCCATTCTTTTCCTCTATACTTTGCTCGCTGTATTAAGTGTTCAAATAGGAACAAATCTCGCGAATGACTATTTTGATTTCGTCAAAGGCGCTGATACTTCTGCCCGAAAGGGGCCTCTTCGAGTGACTCAAGCAGGTCTTGTTTCACCAAAACAAATTAAAATTGCGACAACAATCGTCTTTGCAATTACCGGCATTCTTGGTCTTCTCCTCGCTGAACGGGGCGGCATTTCATTCGTTGTACTGACACTTATTGCGATTCTATGTGGCATTTTTTATACCGCAGGAAGTTACTCCATTGCCTATCTCGGACTTGGAGAGCTATTTGCTTTTGCTTTTTTTGGGCCCATTGCAACTTATGCCACTGACTATCTGCAAAATTTGTTTTTCAATCCAATGAGCTTAATGCTAGGAGTTGCTCCCGGATGTTTCGCATGTACGCTCTTAGTGATCAATAATATCCGAGATATCGATGAGGATCGCATTGCTGGCAAGCATACTCTAGCAGTCCGTTTTGGCGCACAATTTGGCAAATGGGAATATTGCGCATTATTGATGATTGCATTCTTTTCATGTCTAGCTTTCGTACCTGAGCACCCATTTTGCGCGATGACTCTGCTTGCATTCGTTAAAATCATTCCTGTTGTCCGCGGATTATTTAAAAATCCTGACGCTGCTGAATACAATAGATATCTCGAAAAAACCGCTCAGCTCTATTTAACCTACTCTGTAATCTTTTTTATCACCTATTTCCTATGAAAATCACCTCTTACCGTCTATTTAACTACTGCCTACCTCTTAGTCTCTCAAAGATGAAAGAAAGAAAGGGAATCATCCTTGCTCTTGAAACTGCGTGTGGAAAAATCTGCTTTTCTGAAGCCGCTCCGCTGCCCCGCTTTAGTAAAGAGACTTATCAGGAGACGTTAAGTGCATTGCAGGAGTTAAAAACTACTGTTTTAGAGACGGATTGGACAGAAGAAAGTTGTTTGCCGCAGCTATCGCCAAGTGCAACATTTGCTCTTGAAAGCGCTCTGAGATATCTTCTAAATCCACAAGAATGCGCGCCTATTCCTCTTTGCGCTCTTTTAATGGGCTCTGAAGAGCAAATCAGAAGAAGAGCTGCTCTTGCAAAAAAACAGGGCATTACTTGTGCAAAGCTCAAAATTGCTCAGCTATCCCATAATATTGCAGAAAGTCTTATCGAAGAGCTCTCCCGCGATTTTCTCCTACGCCTTGATTTCAACACACAAACGCACGGTGATTTAGAATTCTCTAAAAGCTGCTTAGATTATATCGAAGAGCCAAATAGCGATTACCCCAACTGCAACATTGCGGTTGATGAAAGGTTGCGCACACATACTCTTGAGCAACTTACGCAAATTAAGCAGCTTAATGCATTAATTATCAAACCGAGCATACAACCCGGTGGGATGCAAGGCATGCTAGAGCTTAAAAAATATGCAGAGGAGAAAAATCTACGGTTTGTTCTGAGCAGCAGTTTTGAAAGTCAGATTGGCCTATTTCATCTCACTCAGCTCTATCACCGCTTACAAATCCCCGCTCTGCCAATGGGTTTTGATACTCTCAGCTACTTTGAAGAGAGTCTTTTAGAAGAGAATTTTGAAATTGCTAATGGAAAACTAATCCCTCCCACTCAACTCAAACCAAAATGGAACCTGCTCGATGCATTGCCCTGTTAAACATGCTGCCACGCAATGTCCTGAGCAATTAGCGATCAATGAACTAACCTATGCCGAGCTCAACGCCTTAATCGAGAATTATCTATTGCAGTTAAGAGAAATAAAAAGTGGTCAGCGCATCGCTTTTCTCGCATTGCCCAATGTAGAGACAATTGCTTTATATTTTGCAATTTTACGAACCGAAGCTGTTTGTTGCCCACTCAATTACCGCCTCCCACAAATAGCGCTCGATGAACAAATCAAACGTTTAGAAACGCACGCATTGATAGAATGTAATGGCAAAAAGATCGTGATTAAACATTTTTCATCTTCGATCTGTGATCAAACAATCTCTCATTTACTGTTTACCTCAGGATCTTCAGCGACACCTAAAATTGCGGCTCTGACTACAGACAACTTTGTTGCAAGCGCACAAAGCAGTGCACATGCTCTGAATATCACTTCTAAAACACGTTATTTACTCTCACTACCTCTATATCATGTTAGCGGACTAATCATCCTCTGGCGCTGTTTTTTACAAAATGCAACGCTCGTTGTCTTAAAAGACATCAACCCTCAAAGCATCTCGGATCATCATGTCACCGTTCTATCTTGCGTTCCAACTCAGCTAGTGCGCTGGAAAGAACATCTCTCAAAACTCGATGCAATTTTACTCGGAGGCGCTCCAATCCCACGCACACTATTTTCTCTAAAACTACCACTATTTTTCACCTACGGTATGACAGAAATGTGCTCGAGCATCACCATTGGGAAAGCTAAGCTTGGAGCCCCCCTGCCAGATCGAGAACTGATCATTTCTCATGAAGGTGAAATTCTCGTACGTGGAAGGACTCTTTTTCGAGGCTATTGGCATGCTCCCGGACATATTGAACTGCCCTTGAAAAACGACTGGTTTGCAACAGGAGATCTCGGTTCTATAACGCCAAATGAAGGCCTTATTTTTAAAGGGCGTAAAGATCGAATGATTATCTCTGGCGGCGAGAATATTCAACCTGAAGAAATTGAAAAGGCTTTGATGGAAATTGAAGGGATTGAGCAAGCAATCGTCATTGGTATTCCTGATCAAGAATTTGGACAACGTCCGGTTGCTTTTTTAAATTGCTGCAATGATCTATCACAATCTCAGATCAATATGCAGCTCAGCCAGAGATTTCCAAAATACAAAATTCCCGATACTTTTCTCAATCTACCTGAGAAAAAATCAGGATTTAAATACAAAATTACCGATCTTGAGAAATGCGCTCAAGAAGCGCTTTTATCTCATCGCTAAGAGGCTGAGCTTTTCCCAGTTGAGGATTAAGATATGCATGAATAATTTTTGCCTGAGCCGCTTTTTTTTCTTTAAGCAGAAACTCAAAGCCAAGAGTAAAAGAGCTCTCTCCTTGCGCAATTAATTCAATCTTAATACCTAACTGATCTCCGACGCGAATAGGCAAGGTATAATCTGCCTCAGCATGAACTATCGGCAATAGAACCTGTTTTTTCTCAATCATTTCAGGCAGATTGATATGTTTAGACAAAAAGAGTTCAAAAGCTTGTTGAGCATACTCAAAAACACGCGAAAAATAGATCACGCCCGTTGCATCAATATCACTTAATAAAACTGTGCGTTGTATAATCATAGACCTGGCATTGGAAGTTGTTCATTTAATTCATTGCACTGAGCTGAAAACATACGTCCTTCATTTTTCCATTTAGAGTAACATCTCAAAGCATGTTCGTGATTACCAAGCTTATACTGAATACTGATATAATGTTCATAGCCTTTCGTAAATCCAAGCGCACCTGCTAGTGTGTAATATCTACAAGCTCGATTCAAATCTTTTACAACACCTATTGCATGTGCATAGCAATATCCAACATAAAAGAAAGGATTTAAATTGCTGCCTTTCATTTGCTTTTCAGCAAATTTAAAGTATTTAAATGCCTCTTCTTTTTTATGCTTACCGTCAATACCCTTTAAGCAACAAAGCCCAAGAAAGAGTGCCGCTTCACCGTTCCCAAAACGCAGAGATTCCTCTAAATGGTCCAGCCCTTGTTCTGCATCTCGCATGCAACCAATACCGTTTAGTAACATCCATCCCATATAACTTTGAGATGGAAGATCCCCTAATAACATCGCTTCATGAAAATAATGGAATGCCAATTTTTTGTTTTCGCTCCCGCCTAACTTTAAATAACATATGCCTGTATGACGTAAACAACTAATATCATCAGCAGAAATAGGTCCTGGGCACTTCTCACTTTGTTCATATCGAATTCCAATGTAACATTTTAGAAATGATAGTGCTTTTACATAACTCTGAGGATTATCACTATAGAAGAGATGTTTTTCAGCTAACACAAGAATCCAAAAAAGGGCTTTGCCATCGAGAGTCGCAAGAGCTTGAAGATAAGCATTCGAATGAACAGTCTCTGTTAAAGTAGAAAACATACTAGAGGAAATTTCATGATCAAGGGAAATATAATTACTATATCCAGGATAAGAAATATATAATTCTAAATTATTTTCCGCCACAGACTTGAATAAATCAAATAGTAATCGCCTATAAATATTCAGTTTTTCATCTATTTTGTCATAATCTTTACTCTCCAATTTGCACGATTCAAACAACGATTTTATACAAGCATCAATTTCCTTATTAACCATGAATTGGGATTGCAATTGAGGTTCTAATAGCTCAAAAAATGCTTGCCTATGTTTAAATAAATGCTGCTCAATATTAGAATCGCTTTTCAACTCGGATTTAAACAAAAAAAACAATTCCCCTTTTTTTAAAAGCATCGCTGCTTGAACTTCGCAATCGTTTTTCAATTCTTGCTCAAAAACTTTAAAAAACAGTTCTCTGTACTCTTGCGTATTTTTTTTTCGAGCAGAGTCATCACATGTTTCATATTGAAGCATATGAAACAATAATTTGTGTTCTATGTTTAGTGAATTAAGAGCTCTACCAGAGGCAATTGCTATGATATGGGGCATTCCGCAAGCAAAAGCTTGCTGAGCTGCTTGAACATGTTCGGGCCTTACTTCAGTATAGGCTAAAATATGAGGGCTGCGGCTAAAATCAATGGAAGCAAAACGATTCAAAGAATCCAATGCAAGTTTAATATGACGAATGTGCTGGGGGGATGCACATTGACTATTCCCTTTACCAGCAACGTAAAAGAACGGAGGGAGCAAACATCCCCTATTCCCTCTAGCTAAATAACGCTCCCTTATCATGACTTCATTAGAATCAACTTTTCCACTCTGAATATTTTCTCCAAGAGCCTTTAACACCTCAAAATATCGTGTAGGCAAAGAATGATGATATAGAGGTAAACATCTAACAGTTATGTCCATATTAAAAGGAGTGTTCAAAGAGTGTTTAATATACAATAACAAATATTTTTGAGCTTCGACCTCATTTTTCTCTATGCCTTTCCCATTATGATAAGACAGCCCAACAACTCCAGAACCTGAGTAGTCGCCATTGTATACTTTAAAAAAATTGACGAGAAAAATTTGCTGCTCCTCATTCAACCTGGGAAATGAAGTAAATCTCTCAAAACTGAAAGAGCCTGGATAGTAAATATAGAGTCGGCTGTTTTTAATTCCATTTTTTCTATTAAAAACAGAGTGACCATCCTCGAAAGAATACATGCCTCCTAAGATCTTTACACCAAGCACATAAGGCAGGCCTTTGTCAAATTGTGATCGAATAAGATCTTCAAAGGTTTTTTTTGTTCCAATATCTCTAAGTTTTAATGTGAGTTCAGCGGAGGATAGATCTGTGTCTCGAATCGAAATTGCCATTGCATGTATAATTCATTGAGTTTTAAAATAATAGTATGTCTATTTTTAGTTTTTTCTTAAATATAAAATCTACTAGCACATTTAGTTTTTTAAAAATCTGATTTGCGAGAAATCGTAACAATGCTAGACTTTGATAAACAATTTCTAGAAAGCACATGGTTTTAAACATCTCAGCCCCTCAAAAAGCTCAACGACTTCCCCCTCAACAGAACACCTCTACTCCTTACAAAGATCTATTTGTTAACAGCGGCTATACCCCTCTGTCAATTATGACTTACCAAACAGTCATACACTGGCGCAACAACTCTAATCATCTTTTCGGATCCATCTTAAAACGTACAGGCACCTCATTTTGTCTACTTGCACTCTCTGCTATAACTGTTATTGAAGGTGTTGTGCGACTCAGCCTTGCTTGTATAGCTTATTTATTTAGTTGGATTGCGATTGAGTTTGGAAAAAGAAAACTCTTCTTTAATGCCTATAAGCATCTTATGGCGGGGGTGAGCATCAATGCTGTTCTTCTTCCCACCTGCATCGCCTCTTTGGCGACAAATCTATATGCTAAACGGATCTAAAAATTAATTTTTAATTAAGAGAATTTTTCCAAATCGCTTTGTTGTAGTGCATCTGACTAACATTTTCCACCTATTTAACGTTTTTGTTTTTTGACTGATTGAGAGAAAAAATCGCAATTGTTTAGTATGATCCTTGATGAGGAAAAACACCCATGCCTATAACGCGAGTGCTATGCAACTTGAGTTAGTCATGAATTTACAAAAGATTTTTGCTTATGACGCTACCACAATCCAATAATGAACTCTCTTCGATGGCCGAACGTTATTTTCAAGAAGGCGAAAATCTTCTCCTAAATAATGACTCTCATGGCATTGCTCTTTTTGAAAAGGCAAGTCAATTGTCACCTAAGAGCAGCGATCTCTATTTTCAACAGGGAATTGCCCTTTTTGAATTTGGCAGCGATGAATCGCGTGCTTACGCTCTTTCAATTGCTTGCCAGAAATTTAAACAAGCCATCAAGCTAAAAGGTGATAGCCCTGAAATTTACCAGGTTTGGGCAGATGCTCTAATGCTTCTATGCACAACTTTCAAAGAAATTAACTATGCTAATGATGCGAAAGAAAAATACTTACAAGCATTAGAACTCCTAGAAGAAGATAGGCTAGATATGCGCTATGAGCTTTACTGGCAGTATGGGAAAGCACTCTTTCTAATAGGGTGTGAGTCAGAAGAGCCCGTCGATTTCCAGCTCGCTCTAGAGGCACTACAAACTGCTGAAAATATTTGTAGTGATCTACCTGCAGAATTCTATTTAGATTTAGGTGAAATTTATCGTAACCTGCATGAGATCCTCTACGATATCGAATACTTAGCACAAGCAATCGATTCTTTTCGCAAGGCTGCAAATTGTGATCCAACCCTATTTCACTGCTGGGAATATTTAGCAAAATCTCTAAATAGGCTCTATCATCTTTCTTATGATGAAGAGCATTTTTTCCAAGCTGATCACTGTTACTCTCTTGCATCAAAGATTCAGCCAAATGACGAAGACCTTACTCTATCTTGGGCACTCCTTTTATGTAAAAGCGGAAGAGAACAAGGCGATAGCAAACGCTTACGCCAATGTATTGAAAAATGTCAGAAGGCGACCGAAAATGAAAACGATCAACGACAGTTTACTGCCCTATGGGCTGAAGCTCTCGCCTCTCTTGGACAATTCAATGACCGTCTTGATTTAATTTATGACGCAGAAAAAAAGGTGAGTTTTGCCTTAGAAAAGAATCGAGACTCCGCGCAAATTTGGCTCTCCTATGGATATTGTTTATTCGCCCAGGCAAGCTATTTCAATGAAATCTCAATTTATAAACATGCGATTGAAAAATTTGAGTGCGCACTAGCTCTAAAAGATGCTGATCATGAGGTTTTATTTGCACTCGCTCACACCTATCAAGCTATTTATGATTGTAATAAAGACAGTGAAGCCTTTTATCTAGCCTGTCAGTTTTATCAAAAAGCGTATGAATCCTCTCACTCCACTCTGCATCAAATTGAACTTGCAATTCTATTTGTAAAGCAAGGAACGTTTCACCGAGATCAAGAATTACTGGAAAATGCTCTGCACTCATTTGAACTCTGTTTTGATCAATTCAAAAACGCCCTCTATTACCATCCAGAATGGTTATATTACTACGCAGAAGCTCTCGATATTCTCGGTGATTTTCATTGTGATGAATCATTCTATCAAAGGGCTATTGAGACCTATTCTCATATAGCCATGCTCGATCCTGATTTTCCGGAAATCCACCACCGTCTTGCTTTGAGCTTTTCTCAACTTGCTTTGCTAACTGAGGATAATGAGAGTTTTCAAAAAGCGCTGTATCATTTTCGTATTGCCTTCAAACACGATGGAGAAAATGAGCGGATTATGCTCGACTGGGCAATCACTTTAATCACAATAAGTCGCTTTGAACAAGAAGAAGAGAGTATTTTATTAAAAAAAGAAGCGGAACATAAGCTAATGCAAGCTGCTCAACTTGGTAGTGATCATGCATTTTATCAACTTGCCTGTCTTTATTCTCTAAGCGATAATCATGACAAATCTCTTGCATTTCTAAATAAAGCATATTATTGCAATGCTCTTCCTCCTCTTAGCGATCTCCTAGAGGATGATTGGTTAGATAATATTCGCAACCTAGCACCCTTTCAGGATCTGATCGATAAGCTGGAAAAAAATTCTTATCAACCAGAAGAGGAGATCTAGTTTATTTTATTCGTCTGATTTGCTAAAATTACACACTTGTTAAAAAAATTTTGAGCAGATTGCAATGAATAAACGTTCCATCCTTTTTTTTATAGCCCTTTCCCTTTCAATTTATTTGACCTCTTACTGGTTTGGGCCAAAGCCAAAACAAGCTGTCAAAGCAGAAACTCCGACCGAGCAAGTACAACAACAGTTACTTGCAGAAGTCTCAGAACGCACAGCTACACTCTCTAATCTCCCCATTGCAGAATTGCTATATAGCACTGAAACTGGCGATTACATCTTTTATTCCTACGCTATACAAGCTCGTGACCAATATCTTCTGCTCTCCCCAACAAATGAACCTATTGAGAAAGTCTATATCAAAACATCACTCGGAGAAAGCCCCTATCAAGAACTCTCCTTGCGTATTACTGCCAAAGAGAAAAACAAACCCGTTCTCTACTCAGCAAACCCTGAAGAGCTACTGACCTCAGCACGCATCCCCAGCGGTGAAAATGTCGATCTACAGCTCATCTCCTTTCCTATCGATGAAGATGTAGAAATCACGCTTGCAGAAACCGAAAATCAAAACGTATATTTCCCCATTTCTCCTGCAAAAAATGATAGCATAGCACTAGCTCGCACCAAAGAAGGATACCGCCCTTATGGCGTATATACTGCAAGCAGTAACAGCTTGCGTCCTCTTTCAGATTTCTCAGGATTTGATGCGATCCTCTCTTATGAAGCGCCTTTATCGCCCACTTTTGTCGTTGAACAAAATGAACGTTTTTTCGTTTTAGAAAATGACTATCAGCAAATCGTGTTTTCAAATATCGGCGGAGCTGTTTCTGAAATTAATCTACCTCTTCAAGACAAAGAGCATCCAAAAAGCGTGATTCGCCCAATCACTGCTGATCGCATTTTAGAAAAAGATTACCCTTCGAATGATCACTTCCCCTCTTTTCCTTATCAAATCGCAAATGATGATGGCAAGGTAATCGATATTAACGATCCTGCTGTTGGAGGCTATTATCCGCTACTACGTCGCAGTGTTATTGGCGCTGGTCAAAAGCAACCGACCTATCGACTTCCTCCACGTTATTATGCCTTTAATATTATTAGTACCGATCCTGGAAGTGCTAATCAAATTTACCAGCTCAAACGTTTAGAAAAAAACCTCATTGAATTTGAGGCTCTATATCCTAACCGTCGCATCATCAAAACCTACTCATTTCCCCAAGATACTGATAATGCACCTTATATTCTCGATGTGCAGATTAAAGTTGAAGGAGATGGCCGTGGTTTATTTCTAACCTCTGGTTTGCCTGAAGTTGAGCTAATCTCCGGTAATTTTTCTCCCACTTTAAAATATCGCACCTCTCGCGGTACAAAAAGTAACGTTGAAAAAATTGGCCTACCAAAAGATTCCATCTCATCGAGCTCCGTTTATCCAGATTGGGTGTGCAATTCTAACGGCTTCCTGGGTCTGATCATTGACCCTCTAAGTGAAATTGGCGCTGGTTATAGTGCAAGTCACATATCGGGTTCGATAGCTCCCACTCGCCTATCTCTTATTGATAAGCAACACGATCGCTTTCCACCTAGTAAATACCCTGCTTATGAATTGCAGCTTCCACTTAATAACGCTAACAAAAACATCTCATTGCGCTATTTTGCAGGTCCTTTTGAAAACGATACACTTAAGTTAATTGATGCTACCTATGCGAATCCTGCAACAGGCTATAACCCTGATTATATTGCCTGCCAGAGTTTTCACGGTTGGTTCTCTTTTATCTCTGAGCCTTTCGCTAAGTTTTTATTCAGTTTGATGAAGCTCTTTTACAAAATCACTCATTCCTGGGGATTTTCGATTATCTTACTGACAATTGCACTGCGCGTCATGATGTATCCGCTCAACGCTTGGTCGATCCGCTCATCGATGAAAATGCAAGAGCTTTCTCCCAAGATCAGCGCGATTCAAGCGCGCCATAAAAATGATCCAAAACGTGCACAACTCGAAATCATGAATCTTTATCGAGAAGGTGGTGCAAACCCCCTAATGGGTTGCCTCCCTATCTTGATTCAGCTCCCTTTCCTGATTGGAATGTTTGATCTGCTTAAATCGACATTTGAATTGCGCGGCGCAAGCTTTATCCCTGGATGGATCAATAATCTCACAGCTCCTGATGTTCTCTTTTCTTGGGGCACACCTATCCCCTTCTTTGGAAATGAATTTCATCTTCTACCTGTTCTACTCGGTGTAACGATGTATTTTCAGCAGAAAATGAGTTCTAAACTACCTAAAGACAAATCGCAGTGGACTGATCAACAAAAACAGCAAAAGCTCATGGGTAGTCTTATGACAGTTGTTTTCACTGTGATGTTTTATCATTTCCCTTCTGGTCTTAACATCTACTGGCTCTCGTCAATGTTGCTTGGTATACTCCAACAGTGGTGGATGACAAAGCGCTACAAAAATAAAAAAGACAAAGGGTCTAAGATCGTCAAGCTCAATACAAAATAAGCTTATGCAAAACGGGAAATTTTTAGATGTTTATTAAAAATTTCCCCGATTGCAAAAACACACTTATGAAGAAGTCATAGGGAATTTTCTGCTTGGAATAAGATTTCCAACCGATAGAGCTTCATCAAAAATAGAGAACCGACTATTTTTGTGGAAATGCGCAATAATTTGAGCCAACACTCATGATCTTATGGGATAATTTTCTAAAAGAGCAAGACTCTAAACTAGGAAAGGAGATAGTCGATAAATGGCTACGTCCTTTGAAAGTGCTCGATTTTAATGCAGGAAATCTCTATCTCGAAGCAAAAAACTCCTTTCAACTCATGTGGTTTGAGGAGCATATTCGCGAAAAAGTTCGACTTTTCTTCCGCAACAATAACCATCGTAAAATCAACGTTCACCTAACGCTTTCTTCAGATGTAAAAGAAAAGGAGAAAAAAAACGATTTTAAAACCAACACCACATCACTTCTACACTTCAAATCAGACAACTTAGATCCGCTTGCAATACTAGAGAACTTTATACCGACCCAAGGCTCCTTTTTTCCCTATCAAATTGTAAAGCAAATTGGACAAGAACCAGTTGATAACCCTTTGTATTTTTATGGCATGGAAGGCACAGGGAAATCTCATTTATTAATGAGTATTGCGCAAAAACTAAGAGAGAATGGCAAAAAAATTCAATATGTTAGAGCTGAAACATTAACCCAACACGTCATAAGCGCCTTTCGCTGTGGTCAAATTGATCGTCTGCGTAAAACCTATCGCGCAGTAGATGGATTAATTATTGACGATGTTGATGTTCTGTCCAAACGGACAGCAACTCAGGAAGAGCTGTTTCATACTTTTAACGCATTCCACATGTCCCATAGACCCATTATATTAGCTGGAAAAGTTGCTCCATCTCTTCTAGATGGAATTGAGCCTCGTTTAATTAGTCGCTTTGAATGGGGCCTAACTCTTAGGCTCGAAAAACCAACAGAAGAAGAACTTAAAGCAATTCTACTTAAACGGTGTCAGCTTCTGCAGTTTAAACTCACGGAAGAAGTTGAGTCTTTACTGCTCACAACTTTTTTTCACACAAAGAGCCTATTGCGCGCTTTGGATGCTTTGATTTTACGTTCACATCTCGATTGCTCAGCTCTGAATAAAGACAGAATCTATCTTTCTAAAGCTCTTGCGGAACGTTATTTAAGCGAGTTAATAGAAGAAGAAAATAGGCGCGATCTTACACCTAATAAAATCGTCAATCACGTTGCAAATTTTTACGGCATTGATGCCGATGATATCTTAGGCAAATCACAACGTAAGGAATGTGTTAAGCCCAGACAAATAGCAATGTACCTCTGTCGCATGAAGCTCAAACTACCCTATACAAAAATTGGGGAGGTTTTTAAACGAGATTATACCACTGCAATGACAAGTATTAAGCAAATCGAACAACGCCTTGAGCAAAAAGATCGAGATCTCGCTTCATCGCTAAATTCGATCTTAAGAGACTGCTCTTAAAACCGCTTTCTGCAGCAGAATGAGTTTTGAAGGCGATCCCTACAAGAGACTATTCTTAAAATAAAAAAGCAGAATTGCCGTATCAACAATTCTGCTTTAAATCACTTTTTTTAGAAGACTACACTCGTGTAAACGGAGCTCCTGGTCCAGCACCTGGAGGATGTCCTGGAGAATGTCCGCCTCCTGGCTGTGGAGGTCCAAATGCTAATGGCTCAACTTCACGCCCTTCACCAATATCTTTAGAACGTTTTCTCCATCTTTCAACCGCTTCAACAAAAATTGGAGCAAAACGCTTCAAAGCAGAAGGATCTGTACCAATTCCCATTTCTAAAACGGAGTGCATTAAAATCAATTCTTCTTTAACAGCAACACCAACTCCGCCACCAGCCATTTGACCGCCTAGCATTCCGCCTTGAAGAAGATCTTCATAAAGCTTCAAGCGAGTTCGATCATCTTTTGGCAATCCATCAAGAATCGGTGAATATAAATAAAGACGATCTGAATTTGGCTCGTAAGTTAAGTGCAGCGAAAACGTATTATCGATGCCTAAAATACACGTATTGTTTTCATCAAAGTTCAACCCATCTAGATTCAGCTCTTTGCCAAAATCTACAAGGTTAGCTTTAGCGTTTTCCAGCGACATCGAGTGTCCTCCTTAATGTCTATTTCAGAAAGAACTATGTTATCTTAAAAAGACAACAATAGACTGTCCACATTTTTTTAGCCCATAATAAGTATATCAGCAGTATGTGACAAGCAAAATAATTATTCAAACACTCTAAATCCTCAAAGAGAGATTGGAAAAACTAAAATGGATCTTTCTGCTTCATATGATTTTTTTCTTCTTACTTAAAAAAAATATTCCTATATATGAATAAGAGTATGGAAAATGAGTCGTGATGAATAAAAAAGAGATCCCCAAAAATGGAGTCCCTTCTCCTCTTGGCACAACTAAAGTTGGAAATCAGGTCAATTTCGCCCTTTTTTCTCACTCTGCAACCCAAGTCAAGTTGTTACTCTTTAAACCCAATACAATAAAGCCCTTTAAAGAGTTTACCCTCGATCCTAAATGTAACAAAACCGGGAGCATTTGGCATGTTGGCATTGACGATGTCCAAGAAGGAACCGAATACGCCTATAAAATCGATGGCCCTCATATTCCTAAGAAAGGCCTGCTCTTTAATAAATCAGCTTTAATTCTCGATCCTTATGCAAAAGAGCTCAACACAAGCCACATATGGGAGAGTAAACGCAAGACAAAAGGAGAGCATCCTCTACTCGGACGCATTTCAACCCCGGATGACTTTGATTGGGAAGGTGATCAACCCCCAAAAATTCCTTATGAAGAATTAGTGATCTATGAAATGCATGTGCGCGCCTTTACTCGTGATCAATCAAGTCAAACAGCAAGTCCTGGCACATTTAGTGCAATGATAGAAAAAATCCCCTATTTAAAAGAGCTCGGTATTAATGCAGTAGAATTGATGCCAGTTTTTGAATTCAATGAATGTGAATATGGCAAAATCGATCCAGTAACCAAGCAAATGCTCTGCAATTTCTGGGGTTACTCAACGATGAATTTCTTCTCATTAATGCACCGCTATGCGGTTTGCTCAGAGCCTTCTAAAGCGAAAAATGAATTTAAAACGCTTATCAAAGCACTACACCAAGCCGGCATCGAAGTCATTCTTGACGTGGTTTATAATCATACAGCCGAAGGAAACGAAAAAGGTCCTTTGATTTCTTTTCGCGGAATTGACAATCCAAGCTATTACATTCTAGATAATGAGGGGCACTATCAAAACTATTCTGGCTGTGGCAACACCTTAAGTTGCAATCATGCTCCAGTCACACAGATGATTCTCGATTCTTTGCGCTACTGGGTTACAGAATTTCATGTTGATGGCTTTCGCTTTGATCTCGCCTCAGCTATGAACCGTGGAGAAGATGGCTCTGTGTTATCCGATCCAGCTGTCATTCATATGATTTCTGAAGATCCCCTCCTTAAAAACGTAAAGCTCATTGCTGAGGCTTGGGATGCTGCTGGCCTATATCAAGTGGGTAGTTTTCCCGCACATGGACGTTGGTTAGAATGGAACGGCAAATACCGAGATCGCGTAAGAGCATTTATCAAAGGCACCGATGGAATGACAGGCGATTTTGCACAATCACTTTGTGGCTCTCCTGATCTCTATCAACACGATCGCAAGCCATATCATAGCATAAACTTCATTACGGCTCACGATGGTTTTACGCTTAGAGATCTGGTCTCTTATAAAGACAAGCACAATGAGCGCAACGGTGAACATAATGGTGACGGAGATAACAACAACCAAAGTTGGAATTATGGTGTTGAAGGAGAGACAAGCGAATCTGAAATCTTAACATTGCGTTTAAGGCAGATGCGCAACTTCCATGTTGCAATGCTCGTCTCCATTGGCACACCGATGCTCAGTATGGGTGATGAATATGGTCACACACGCGTTGGAAATAACAATACGTGGTGTCAAGACAATCAGTTAAATTGGTTTTTATGGAATCATCTCAATGAAGAACAAGAATTCAATCGTTTTTATCGTCAGATGATCAATTTCAGGAAAACCCATCCCATCCTAAGAAGAACGGAGTATATTCCTGGATCGCAAATCATCTGGCACGGTCTTGAACCAATGAAAGCAAACTGGGGTAATGAAAATCGCTTTCTTGCCTACACTCTCAAAGATCCAAAAAAACAGGAACACCTTTATATTGCATTTAATTGTCACCACTTCTCTGTTGATCTACAGTTGCCCACTCCCCCTCGCAATAAAAAATGGTTACGCGTTGTCGATACATCACTTCCCTCCCCTGATGATTTTGTCGAAAACCCCCAAAGTCTAAGCCCTCTAAAAAAGCAGCATACTCTTCCTGCCCACTCATGCATGATCGCAAAAGCTCTTTAAAGCAGCTCTCAGAAAAAGTTGTAATGCAATCCTTTACCTGATATGATTTCGTTAAATAAAGCCTTGTTTTTCGAATGAAATTTCATCTATTTGTTGCTCTACTATTCATAACCGCCTGCAATTCTCATCATGAAAGCGCGCCATTACAATCTCGGGAAAATCACTCTGCAGTCGCTCTTTCGTTTGCGATGTTGGAAGGGTCACCTGAACTCGATCATGAATTTTTTGTAGCGATACAAAATCGTTTATCTCATAGAGAAAAAAATCTTCTTATCAATGATCAATTTCTATACTTAAATGAGCTAGATTTAGAGCAATGGAAATTGCCATCTCATAATTCTGATTTCCTCGCAGTCATTAAGCTAATGAAATATCATCAAGTAGAATTGAAAAAAGAGGGCTCTGCTGAACTCGAAATTGATATTCATCTCTCCGTATATGATCTTCGAGAGGAATTCCCTCATTGCATTGTTGAAAAAATCATCACCAGCAAAAACTATATTCCTAAACACTTTGCAGCAAAAGAACTCGTCAGAGATCGAAAAGAAGAAGGCTACGAGCTTTCTCCATATGGTCTTGCACATACGCAAATTGCCAAAGATGTTGCTTCACATATCGAAGACGCTGTACTATTTGCTAAGAGGCTTTAAATGAACAGTCTAGCGGCATCAAAAACTTTTCTCACAGGGCATCTTTACCTTCTTATTATATTTGCTCTAATCGCTTTTGTTGGAAATACCATTGCCTACCGGCGCGGTTTTTTTCATCTCACTAAAAACGAGCAACGTCCTTTTGTTATCATCTCGCTTTTCAACGCTTTAGTCGCCTTTGGCATTTACCTTTTAGCAATGATTGCTATCCCCATGTTGCTTTCAAACTTTGCAAATCGCATTTTCGAACCCACTCTTTGGCAATTAGATCAAAACATAAAGAAAACAGCTTTATTGCAAATCATTGGCATTGGATGTGCGATCTCTGCCCTATTTGCCTACTGTCTTTTGCTAAATCGGCAAGAAATGTGGAAAATGTGGAAAACCTATCCTAGACAAGGCGCCTACAAGACGATCTTTTCAGACATCCTTTTCGGCTTTATTAGCTGGTTAATCGCTTTTCCATTTGTTGTGGTTATTGCCCAGCTTTGCGACTTGTTACTCTATTCCCTCTTAGGCATTACCGAATATGAGCAAGCGGTTGTATCATACCTCAAAATGACGCTAAATGTTCCTTGGGTCTTTGGAGTTACAATCTTTATTATTCTTGTCATTGCACCGATTTTAGAAGAATTCCTCTTCCGGGGACTTTTACAAAACGCCTTTACGAATCTTTTTGGCTTTGGAAAGGGACTCGTTATCGCTTCGCTTTGTTTTGCATTTTTTCATTTTAGCCCTTCTCAGGGAGCTGGAAACTTCTCACTGATTATAACTCTATTTTCGCTCTCGCTTTATCTAGGATTTATCTACCAAAAAAGAAAGTCATTATTTGCCCCTATTGCATTGCACGCAGTTTTTAATGGAATTAGTATGATTCGAATCTTTCTATCACTCAATAATACATAAGGACATGGCAATGAACTTGAAAACCATTTTTTTTCTTCTCCCTGTTTGTTTAGCCTTTACGAGTCATCCAATTACTTGCGATGGCCAAACAGAGTGGGTCAAAAGTTATGTTCAGAGCCAAAATCGCTTTGGTTGCAAACTATGGGTCTCTCTCTCTGATGAAAACACATGCCTCTCCCCCTATTCGATTTTTTCGTGCCTATCGATGATTTATCAAGGAGCACGAGGTGTTACTTCTGATGAAATGCGCACTTCATTGCTCTTTTCCCTGCCGGATCAGTTAATTCCCTCTGCCTACCGCTCTCTGATTGAAATATGGAATGCTCAAGAAGATGAGCAACTTGTGACAAGCAATCAACTCTGGGTACATCATGAATTTCCAATTTCCAATACTTTTGAAAAAGCAATCACTTCAAATTTTGTAGCGAGTTGCAGCCCCATCGATTTTACCCAATCTGAAAATGCACGGAATGTGATCAATGATGCAATATCTAATCAAACCATAGGTAAAATTCCTGCTCTTTTAAAAGAAGGAGATGTCGATCCTCTCACTCGAATGATGCTTGTTAACACCTTATGCTTTAAAGCAAACTGGCTCTATCCATTTAACTCGCAACAAACGACAGAGCAATCTTTTTATCTTAATAATCTAAGTGAGTTGAGTGTCCCCATGATGAAACAGTGCGAGGTCTTTCCCTATTTCGAAGATCAAGGCACCCAAATTGTTGCACTTCCTTTTACAGGTGGTAAAAATCAGCGGTCATTAATTTTAGTTCTTAAAGATCCATCTTCTAGGAAAAGGCTAAACACTCCTTTTCAATTTTCTAATCTCAAACCAACACATATTGATCTTGAATTGCCTCGCTTTGATATCAACTACTCGATTAATTTAAAGGATCAACTCAAAGAAATGGGAATTGTAAGCGCTTTTACACCAGATGCTGATTTCTCGGGCATTGATGAAAATCACAACCTCTTTATACAAACTATCGTTCACCAAGCAACTTTTTCTGTCGACGAAAATGGATTAACTGCAACGGCAAGTACGGCGGGAGGAATGGGTGTAACCTCTCTTCCTCCTGAAAAGGAAATCCCACCACTCTTAATCCAATTTAATCGTCCATTTTCATTTATGCTCTATGATCACAACAGCAACAGCATTTTATTCATTGGCAAATATGATCAACCAGATTACCAGGAGTAATTTTTACTGTGAAAACTCGCTGTTTTGGATTATCTGACATTGGTCTAGTTCGACAAAACAATGAAGACGCCTGGCTCCTTTTGCCTGAATGTTTTTATGCTCTTGCTGATGGAATGGGAGGACATAATGCTGGGGAAGTCGCTGCTAGAGAATCTCTAGAAAAACTTTGCCTTTCCGTACGTAATTTTCTCTCATCACTCGTCCCAGAAAAAGCTCCACTTTCTCAGCTAATCAATGAATTGAAAAAGGCGATTATCGCCACAAACACCCACGTTTATCAGCTCGCTCAAAAAAATAATAACTACTCAGGTATGGGCACAACCCTTTGCTGTACTCTTTTTTTTGATGATAAGGTGATCTATGCCCACGTTGGTGACAGCCGAATTTATCGCTATAGGCAAGGACAGATCACGCGCCTCACCGAAGATCATTCGATGATGGTTGAACTCAAGAAAAATACCCAAGAACAAGAATCCCCTTATCTTAGGAATATGATTACCCGCTCAATCGGCAACCAGCCTACTGTAGAGCCTGATATTTCCTATAACCAAATACAGTCAGGGGATCTCTATTTACTCTGTAGTGATGGGCTTAGCGATGTTATCAGTGATCAAATGATGGAAAAAATTTTAGCTGAAGATGTCCCCATCGAACGCTCTTGTTATCAATTAGTTGAACTTGCAAAACAAAAAGGAAGTACAGATAATATTACGCTTGTAATGATAAAAGTTTTTTTATGAAAAGAATCTATCTCGATAATAACGCAACAACAGCTCTTGCACCTGAAGTTATTGCCTTATTGCAAAACGAATTAGACGGAACACCTAGCAATCCTTCCAGCGTTCACTATTTTGGGCAAAAAGCAAAACAAAAGTTGATTGAAGCGCGCCATCGCATCGCCGACTACTTTAGAGTTGCTCCTACTCAAGTACTCTTTACGTCGGGAGGAACTGAATCGATTAATACAGCGATTCACTCAATTGCAACAAACAATCCTAATGCACACTTTATCTCTACTGAAACCGAACATGCCGCTACATATGAGAGCTTAAAAGCTCTTGAGAAAAAAGGTCATAAGATCTCGTTTTTAGATGTTAACCAACAAGGCCACTTTTCAATTAGTGCGCTTAAGGAAGCCATTGAAGAAAATACCGGTGCGATTGTTTTAAGCTCTGTTAACTCTGAAACAGGAGTAAAAATCGATCTATCTGCCATTTCTACTATTGCGGAGAGAGAGAATATTCCCTTAATCATTGATGCGGTCGCGCAGCTAGGTAAAGAACCTGTTGTTCTCCCTTGCAAAAAATCCTTTCTCTGTTTTTCTGGTCATAAAATACACGCTCCTAAAGGAACAGGGTTTTGTATTGTGAGCAAGGACTTTCCTTTTACTCCTCTTCTATTTGGCGGCCCGCAACAATATCAACGCCGCGCTGGCACTGAAAACGTTAGTGGAATTTGCGCTCTCGCAAAAGCAATTGATCTTATCGATGCAAATTTACCAAAAGCCCAAATACATATGCAAAACCTGCTCGATCGTTTAGAAAATGGGCTGAAAGACGCCATCGATGAAATTGTTATCCACGGAGGACAAGAGAGAGTGTGCAATGTGACAAATATTGCCTTCCCAGGAATCGATGGGGAATTGTTAATGATGCAACTCGATCTTTCTCATATTGCTGTTAGCCAAGGATCAGCATGCGCAGCAGGTGCAATAGAACCTTCTAGAGTTCTTCGGACGATGGGTATTGCGCGTGAAATTGCGCGTTCATCCATACGCTTTTCTCTTAGTCGTTATACGACAGTTGAAGAGATTGACAGGTGCATTGCAACAATCTCTAAACTAGTCAAACAGCAAACTACAATGTGCGAATCGTGATTGATTTTTCTCCAATTAAAGGCGCTTCTTCGACAAACAGCTGAATCCTTTCAAACTGAACACTTTCACCTTTTTGAGGAGAATGACCAAGCTTGCGCTCAATCAGCTCTTCGAGATTTTCATCTTCATCATGTTGTAAATCAAAATGAAACCGTTGATTAAAATCCTTCACCTTCATTGTTCCTGGGAAGCGACGATCAATCATCACTTGTTGCATTTTAGGTACTACATCTTGAAATGAATCCCACTGATCAGAAATACCAAAAATTTCGTCAATAATCTCATCAAGAGTTAACATTCCAACAGTTAGTCCTGAAGCATTTAAAACAACCGCAACACTTTGATTATTGCGCTGAAACTGCTTAAGAATTTGTAAAATTGAAGTGTTATCCGTGATAAACCAGGGCGCTTTAGCATAATCACTTACACGTTCATTTCCCTTTAATCGAAGTAAATCGCGGGGATAGCAAATCGATACAATATTGTTTTCTGCCTTATGATAGAGAGGTACAAAAGCAGCATAGCTCTCTTTAAGCAACACTCTTAGCTTGGCGACATTGCACTCTGAAGAAACGCTTTTAACAAGCTCTAAGGGCTCCATTAAATCTTTTGCAATCTTGCTTTTAATTTCAAAAATATTGCCAATAATATCGCTGATATCACCCTTAGCACCTTGAGCAATACGTTTCTCGCCACGCTCTTCAAGCACTTTCTGTAACTCTTCACGTGTCAAGTACATACTACCTTCTGACTTACTGCCAGAGAGTTTGTAAACAAGTTGACAGAGCAAGTCGAGAAAAGCAATTACGGGTCTAAGTAGAATCGAAAAAAAGTAGATTAATCCCATACCAAGCATGATGACATGTTCTGCAAAGCGACGCCCTGCAAACATTGGAGCTAGTTCAGCAAAAATCAATACGAGTAAAACCTGAGTAATAGGAGCTAAATCTGGACTGAGATTGAGTGCTTCATAAAAATGACGTGATGCCTCAGATCCAAGCTGTAATGTAAGATTAACACCAATCAGTGTCGTTCCAAATAGATACGTGGGATTTTTTAGAAGACGATGAAGCCAAATCGCACGCTTATTATTATTTTCAACATAATACTGCAAGCGCACCTTATTGAAGGATACTGCAGCCATTTCCATCATTGAGAAAAAGCCCTGAATAACCAGGCAACCTAGAGTAAGAATTAGATAAAATAGCCACGCATTTTCCACGATCTTACTCCTTACCTGGATGCATTCTACGGATGTATACCCGACGAACACGATTAGGATCGCTATGGAGAACGTGGAATAGAAAATCACCTTCGATATGTTTAGTTCCGCTTTTCGGAATATCGCCGATTTTCTCAGTAAGCCAGCCGCCTATTGTTAACATGCTGTGCTCCGATTCAAACTCACAACCAAATAACTCCTCTAACTCAAAAAGCTCAAGTTTCCCGCTAGCAATAATCACATCACTTCCTGAGCGAGTATAAAGTTTTTTCGCATCGCGACGATCAACAATCTCTCCAATCACTTCTTCAAACAAATCCTCTAAGGTAATTAATCCAGATATCGTTCCATATTCATCAACGACAATCGCAATCGATTCTTGTCGTCGATAAAATTCATGAAGTAAGCTCTCTGCTGACATGGACTCAGCAACATAATAAGGCTTTTGAATCAGCTCTTTAACCTGGTCTTTATTCTCAATTGCAGGGGCTAAGAAAAAATCTTTAGCTGAGATAATCCCCTTGAGATTATCGAGATCCTCAACACAAACAGGAACGCGGGTGCATTCTTGATCGATAAAAATATGTAATAATTGATCATGAGGTTGATTGAAATCATAAAAAAGGATTTCCTCTTTAGGACGCATTAACTCTTTGACATTCTCTTCTTGCAAATGCAAATAGCCGCGAATTAGCTCACTCTCATCTTCACTTAAAACACCAATTTTATGAGATCTCTTTAACGTGATGTGTAATTCATCACTCGACAGATCTTTTTCCTTTTTTAAGAAGAAGAACATCACTGAAGAAACTCGGCTCGCAACCATTTCAAGCAAAACTCTTAATGGAAGCAATATTTTCTTGGAAAAATGCAAAAATGGGGCAGAAACATATGCTAAACGCGCATTATTCGCGAGGCCCAATGATTTTGGAATAACCTCTCCGAGAATAAGAGTGATCACTAGAGGAACACCGACACTGAGCAGCCAACTATTAAAAGATCCAAAGAGATTTGAGACGACGTTTTGAATAGAAATATTCATTAAAACATTGAGAATCATAATTGTAACAAGCAAAGTGCGTGGCTGAGCAAGCAGTTGTGCAACAAGCTTTTTACGGGGACTCGCATCATCACGAAAAACGCGCACCTTCATTGGTGAGAGCGAAAACAATGCTGTTTCAGAGGATGATGTAAACGCTGAAAAGAAAATCAAAACAATTAAGAAGAGAACTAAGCCAACTATCATAATCAAGACATGATCTCAATTGAGATTGACGTTTTCTTCACATAATTTTTTATCAAAATAGACCTTTGTATGTCCTTCAGGGACGACTCCCAAACCCTTCATTAATGTATATTCGATCCAATCAGGATCATTCTGACTCTCGATCTGCAAAAGCAAATCTTCTTGAATTTCAAGTGAATAGGCTTTTTTCTTGTTAAAATCATCAATTTTAGACTGCAGTTGATCAGCGACTGCGCGTTTTTTATGCATTGCCTGTTGAAACGTCACAAAGCAAAGAGCACAAAAAACCCATACCCACCAGGAATTCAGAGTCATTTCACGCCATATCAATTCTTTAAAGGATAAAGATTGAAATGAACTGCGCCTTTCTAAAATCATTTTATTGCATTTATTATTTCTAATTAACAAATAAAACAAGTCGAAATTAAAAACAATCAATTACAAAATTATAAAAATCAAGCAATTGGTAAGGTAATTTCTTGTTGCCCCATATATTTACCTTTTCGATCTGCATATGACGTCTCACATACCTCTTGCGCTTCATAAAAAACGACCTGAGCTAGACCTTCATTTGCATAAATTTTTGCCGGTAAAGGAGTTGTATTCGAAATTTCCAAAGTAACATAGCCCTCCCATTCCGGTTCAAATGGAGTGACATTCACAATGATTCCACAACGCGCGTAAGTCGACTTACCAATACAAAGAGTTAAAACGCTGCGAGGGATGCGAAAATACTCTACGCTTCGTGCCAACGCAAAAGAATTTGGAGGAATAATACATACCTCTCCCTCGACGTGAATAAAAGCATTTTCTGTGAAATTTTTTGGGTCAATCAAAGAGCTATGAAGATTAGTGAAAACCTTAAATTCTTCTGCAACACGTAAGTCATATCCATAACTCGAAAGACCATAACTAATAACATTTCCATCCTCTGAACCACGCACTTGACCATCAATAAAAGGCTCTATCATGCCATGTTCTAGCGCCATACGGCGAATCCACTTATCTGATTTTAGACTCATTTTTAGGTTTTGACTCCCATCTCAGTTAATGTTATTTAGAAATAAGATATAGCGCATGAAAGTGTTATTCTGCTAGTGTTTTTATAGAGAAAATTTAGAGTGTTCACCAACTGATGCACAAAGAAAAAAGCTACCTAGAATCTTCTATTGGTGAACAAGACACCAATTTTGAAATTCCTTTAAGACCTCAAAGCCTTGAAAACTTCATTGGACAGAAGCACTTGCATCGCAGGCTGCGCATTTATATGGAAGCCGCAAAACAACGCTCAGAAGCTCTTGGTCATTGCCTCTTCTATGGTCCACCTGGTCTCGGGAAAACAACTCTCGCCAATATTATTGCCAAAGAAATGAATGCAAATATTACAATCACTTCGGGCCCGGTAATTGACAAAGCCGGCGATCTCGCTGGTATTTTAACAAAACTGCAAGATGGCGATGTCCTTTTTATCGATGAGATTCATAGATTGAATAAAACGATTGAGGAATATCTTTACCCTGCTATTGAAGACTACTCTTTAGATCTACTTGTCGATAGTGGTCCAAGTAGTCGATCTGTTCAAGTCAAACTTAAACGCTTTACTTTGATCGGTGCAACAACCCGCATTGGACAGATCAGCTCTCCCCTGCGCTCTCGCTTTGGATTTACCTGCAGACTAGAGTATTATGATCCAGAAGTGCTTGAAAAAATTTTGTTGCGCTCTGGACAGTTATTAAAAATCAACCTCAGTCAAGAAGCAGCTCGTGAGATTGCAAACCGCTCTCGAGGCACACCTAGGATTGCCAATAATCTGCTTCGCTTTGTCCGCGATTTTGCACAAATTAATAAGCATCCTGTGATCAAAGCCGAAATGGCAAAAGAAGCTCTTGAAATGCTCTCTATCGACGATCAAGGTCTCGATGAAGTTGATAAAAAACTTCTCGAAATTCTGATTGAAAATTTTGATGGGGGCCCTGTTGGTTTAAAGACGCTTGCTGTTGCTCTTGGAGAGGAAGATACAACATTAAGCGAAGTGTATGAACCCTTCCTCATTATGAAAGGCTTTATCAAACGCACTCCCCGTGGAAGGGAAGCTACAGAAAAAGCTTATCAACACCTCAAAGGAAATTAAAAACGATGAAAAAAATAGCTATCCTTTTAGCTCTACCCCTTCTGCTTTTTTCCGCTCCTACAACAATCAAGATTTTACTCGAGCAAGAGCTTCCCGGAGCACTAATCGATGTGCGAGGTGGTTTTCGCATTAGTGACCCTGTAACAGACAATTTACTCTCCTATAACTTCTTCAGCAAACGCTACTATCTGCAACCGGAAGAAACTGGAATAAGATGGGGAAAATCGTTCCCTTCCATCTACCAAATCAAAATCGTTCCTCATCGTGCCGAAACCCCAATTGTCGTCAATGGAGTGGAATACCAGGGAAGCCTATTGATATTTAATATCGAAGGTAAAATCAATATTGTGAATGAAATCGATATTGAAGATTATCTCAAAACATCTCTTCCCTCTATGATCAGTTCAGATTGGGAACTAGAAGTGCTAGATTCCATAGCGGTTGCTATGCGTACGAGCACCTATCATCTCGTCGAAAATAACATAGGAAGCCCATGGCATCTTAATGCTAAAGAAATCGATTATCGAGGCTTCTTACCTACACCTCCACAATATGCTAAAATAGAGAGAGCCATAGAGAGAACTAAGGATTGGATCTTAACCTATGAAGAGCAACCCTTTATCACAACGTGGACAGAAAATAGCGCCGGCCATACAGCCTCTTTTTCCGCAATTTTTCGCCAGTGCACAGCTTCTCCTCCCGGAACAGATTCTAAATTTCTTAAAACCTCAAATCACCAAAATCCATGGGAATTCACAATTTCCAAACCAATCCTAGCGCGAAAACTTGGCCTAAAAAAAATTGATGAAATTGGTCTTTATATCGATAAGCAATCGAGCAAAATTTACGCTTTATACGTCAAAGGAATCGAGAACTCCCATACATTTAACTTCAGCAAACTTAAAGAGCTACTCGCACCCGATCTACTAAGTAATGACTTTACAATTGAAGAGCGTGGAGATTACCTTCTCTTTAAAGGTGTTGGTAGTGGACATGGCGTCGGCCTTTGTTTAACAACAAGCGAAGATATGGCTCTACGAGGCGGAACGAGCTACGATATACTCCATCACTACTTCCCAAATACGGAATTGGTCAATAGAAGTAATCCCAAATCAATTTACCCTCTTAAAAGACAATTCCGCTATTAACCCAACTTATGAATCTATGACAGCAAAAATAGATTACCTCTTGGAATAGAGCTGCAAATCACCTTTTCACTGCTCAACAAACAGGATGATAAGAGGCTACTAACCATCTCACTATTGCTAAGAAAGTTAAAAATGCGATATGCTTATTTTTGCCGGGGACTTCTTGGAATAAGACATCCGAACTAGGTCAGGACTGGAAAGTAGCAGCCTTAAGGATCGCTCTTTATGCCACGAAGAAATCTCCGGCATTTTTATTCGCTTTAATTCCTCTTAAATCAAGAAATCTACTTAGAAATTAAAGCCGAATCCTACGAGTCCACCTTGGAGCATCGGCTCCCCATTTGCTTTAATACAGCTAGGCTTTTGAAGCAGAGAAACCTGCTCAGGAGCAAGAGCAACTCCATTTAAATAAAGAAATTTATACGAAGCTCGTAAGAAAATACGAGGGTGAATCAACCAGGTCATTGCTGCCTCAAGATCGACTAAGAAGCCACACTGCCACTTATCGCACTCATTTTCACAAATAGAAATGCAATTATCACAGTCGCTAATCTCATGCTTTTGCCATGCAGAATTTGCAATTCCACCTAACTTAGTAGTAAAATTCCAGCTTAGAGTACACATTGGGTTCCATTGAAGATCACAACCAAGCTGAAAGGCGAACATATCATTTTCTGTGCGAGCATTAAACTCACTACAAGAGCACTGATTAAACAGCAGCCTCTTGGTGAAATCTATATCGAATTTCTCCCTCATGTATAGGTAGCGAAACCCAATAATTCCCGCATAGGAGAAATAGTCCATTCTAGGGGGTGTGACATAGCCCCAATAATTAAGCTCAACATCATAAAACTTTGATTTATAGGTAGATGTGACGATATCAGCGTCAAAGAAATCAATAAAACAGGCTGAATCGATATAGGGGAAGCTAAAACAGCCATCTCCACAGCGCGTCTCAGTAGCTTCCCACTGGTCAAAATAAAGAAAAGAGGCCTTTAAAGCGCCATAATAGGGATCACAGGTGTTGCGATTAAAAAGAAAATTGGCACCCACGCGAAACCCAGGCTCACAGCCCAATCCCTTAGTCATATCCTCTGTAGTCAATATACAGAAGTCAGGAGGACAGCATACAGAAGGGTCACTACAGCAAACTAGGGTTCCATCAGAAAGACGCGTTTTTTGCTGAGAATTGTCCTTACAGCGATCCTCAACAAGACACTTATTGCGAATATTGGATCGATGAAAGAAGGCAAACTCCCCAAATATCGTCCACGCATAGTTCTTACTCCAGTCATCCTGAGCAAGAAGTGGATTAAAAATTAAAATTAACGACAAGAAAGCTATCGGCCAGCGGTGTCTCATTCTTACTCCTCTAATCGTCTATCGCAAAATATAAAATTAAATATTTAATTACATCTGATTCAAGCAAAAAGTAGTGCTATTCAGACGAACATCACAGATTAATACAGGACAAAAAAATAGTATATAAAAAAGCTCAGCATTTCCTTTTTTACATCTCACTATCAATTAAAATTTTACCTATACACACCTTTCTATTTTCGATTTTCTTTAATAAAAGAATATGATAAAATATTGTCCAACAATTAAACTAAGGTTAAATGTATGAGCGGATTAATTTCAGATCTTTACAATGATCCCTGGAATACAGCAAGTTACTGTGCTTCACAGCTAAAGAAATACGGCACGACTGCTATTCAAAGTACCCGCCAATTTGCTGCTCAAGCTGCCTCTCTACCTGGTTATATCTATCAAGCTGCTGAAACTAGAGCACAGTCGACATATTCAGAAGAGCCCTTTCCGATTTTAGATGCTCTCGATAAGTCTCGAAAGGCTTATATATCCAATCCAAATTCTGAAACTGCTCAGAAGAATCTCAAGAATACGCTAGCTCATTTCATCAGCCAAAGTAAAAGCGGTTTATTTCCAAGAATCGTCAACCCTTTAACCACTACTGAAATCGCCACTATTGAAAGTTTCACTATTCCTTTTACCAGATCAGACATCAACTTCATTCGATCAACCACAGAACGTTTAAGAAATGAACATAAATCACATGTCTCAAATCTGGTTCATAGAGCGACTCGTACTGCTACCCAAATTGCAGCAGATAGAATGCCTCCTGCAATCGCTGATACTGTCATTCCAATAGCAACCGCTGTCCTTGGGCATCCTAATGTTCGCCCTATTGTAAATTGGGCTAAGCAAGGAGTGATTCAAAGACCTCACCATGTAATAGCTGATATTCAATCAGCGCTGCCAAAAATCAAAATAATTTGTGAAAAAGAGAGCATATCAGAAAGTGAAAAGAATAAGCTAATCGCGTTTAAGGAGAACTTAGCCAAACTCAATAATGCAAAGAAAACTGGGATTATTACTGACTCAAGCACGAAACAAGAATTTCATGATACTTTTCGGCCTCTATATAATCTGATTAGAAAAAAAGTGGGTACAGATAAAATTGCTGCCAATCCAGAGTTGATCATTTATCCAGAAAGTTTTGGATCTGTTGAAAACAAGATTAATAGCTTAATGAGTGAATGTTCAGGAGTTCTTCCTAACATTGTTGAAAATAAAGCAAATGCGACTCACAAAACATCAAGACCAACCCCTACAAATGCTGAGCAAGATCAAAACAGTGTTCCAGGAATGCTTAACCTTATTCAGCAAATTTACTCAACCTTAAGCCCTTTTATGGGTAGCGCTATTAACCCCATGCTCATTGCATCCCTCAACTATGTAAAAACGTTTCTACAATCTCAATGTGGAAACGAAAAAATTCCTGAGAATGTTATCAATTTAATGCAGCAGATGATTGCTGATATTGAAGAATCTGAAGCAAAGCAAGATCCTTCATTTTTTCTCAACAAAATCAGTTATTATCTAAAAGAAATCGCTAATCATCCAATCACATTTTTTGGATTCCCTGTGCCCGGTACAGGAGAAGGAAATCCTTTTCAACTATTCGATGCCCAAGCCCAGCTAACACAGCTCGTAGAAAAATATGAACAAATTTCTGATGATAAGAAAATCGACCCCTTTGAGAGTGAGCTTTCAGAAACTGAAAAAACCCAAATAAAAAAAGAGTTTGACATAACGACTAGCCGCTATACTACTTTGCGCATTATTTGGGAAAAACTCTGTAAGCAACAAGCAGATCCTTCACTCTATAAAGAAATTCTCGGAGAGGGAACCAAGGGCGCAAAGAAACCTGGCAAAGCGATTCGCAAGGCATTTTTTAAGATGATTGATCAATCAAATCTTTCATTCTTTATGAAAATCATCGCCAAACTAGCCTATTTCTTTATCTCTCCTTTTGCGCATTTCTTTATTCGCAATTTCTCTACAAACATTACGAATGAAGTTCACGGTTATATTGAAGTGGAAAAAAAGGATCACTTCAAACATACCTTGAATTTAGTGATCAATAATCTCACGGGCTACTTCAACGTCGTCAATACATCTTACCGCGACATTGGCAATTCAACAGCCGATAAGCTAAATGGTACTATACGAGAAACTCTTGACTATCGCTTAGGTCTCCCAGCTACTCACAACCACGAACTAGGCAAAAAAGAACTTTACAAGCGTGTTACAAAGAAAGGAGTCTCAGAACTTGGTCCCTGCTTTACGTGGACAAAACATATCCATAACGCCTTTAACCGTGGAGGAAAGGGCTGGAATAATGGATTTGCATCAGTATGTATGAACACTTTTGCTTTCCTTATCAATATCTTTGTCTGGCCTACTCAATGGATTTCTAATGTCATTATGAAGTTTGGCATTAAACTCTTTCTCAATAAAACTGAAATGGTGAATTCGATTATCGATAACGCAGCAAAAAATATTCATCAAAACAATGAATACTCGTACGCTTTCAACTGCATATTATCAAATCTATTAAAAAAGGTAGTTAGCAAATTATCCACTTCAGGAAACGAAGAAACACGCAATAAGCTCTCAGAAATTAAAGCAAATCTCACTCCTGAAAGACGCCTCCAATTACGCACGTTTATTAAAACAATATTTCACACCCTTGATTACGAAAGCAAGGAAACGTTAGAAGATCTGCGCAACTTCGTGAATGGAGATATCAGCCCTGTTGATAAATATGTTAAAAAACCGATTAATGATCTTGTGATTGAAGATGTCATTGAAAATGCCATTCTTGTTATCCTCTTTGCTCACGAATCCTTTGTCAACGAGAAAGAAATAGAAAAGCTCTACTATAACTTCCTTAAGATGACTAATGGCATGCTCTCATCTGAAACAGTCATTGACCCTGCAGATTTTATTAAAAAAGAAAAAGAAGTGGGTGATTGGATCAATGGAATCATTCATTTTACTGTTGAAAAAGCAGTCGATAACAAAATCAATCCCAATACAGATCTTCTTGACAAACGTTGCAAAGAGTATCTTTTTGATGGAATCGATGCTATTCCTGACACAATTCCTTTTGCACATGCAGCTAAAGACAAAGCCAAAGAGTTTTTCAATGACACCGTAGGAAGTGCTCAAAAACAAAGATCAGTAAGAATCTTTGTTCAAGAGACTACAACACATATTGATCAGTGTCTCACGAAATTAAAAATAAGCACTTCAACTCAAGAGAAGCAAGATATCATCAAGGAAATTCGCAATCGATTTGAGGCTACATGTAAGAGAATCAGCGCATTGCGAGCAGAAATAGACCGAGACAACAAACTCAATGACCAAATGAGAACAACTTTGAAAAATAAGTTAGCTGAAATCGTGCCAATTTTTGAAACACCTATTCCGGTAATCGATGAAGCACAAAAAAATCCGGGAAGCTTAAATCTTGATAAATTTGTAGAATCTATTGAAACAGTGAATGAAGAACTTAAAGAGTGGGGGAAAAACCTTCAATCGCTTACACCGATTAATATCACGTGGTACGAAAACATTATCAAGCCGATGATTCAAAAAGGCGCGTCAAAAATTGCTGAAAAGAAGATTCGTGAAATTGTCTCTCTAGGAACTAACCATGTTCATGTGCGTCATGGACTTATTGACAAAATAGGTTTAGAGCCTTTCTTATTCAGAACACGCAGCTATAAAGGATCCGCTCCCAAAAAATCTGCGTAAAAAAATTATGCAGTCCTTTATATTGATGTTTTTATGATCTAAGAGAGAGGGTAAGTTCATGCATAGAGAATTTACAGCTACAGTCTATATCTGGGACGAAGAAAGGGTTTTATTGATCTTTCATCCTAAGTTAAATAAATGGCTTCCTGCTGGCGGCCATATCGAAAAGGGAGAAACTCCTGAAGAATGTGCACGTAGAGAAGCTCTTGAAGAAACAGGGTATGAAGTCGCATTTTATGACGATGAGCACCTATCGATTAATGAGAGCAATGCATTTTCAACTCGGAGACCTTATCTCTGTCTAGTAGAAAATATCCCCTCTTATAAAGACATCCCAGCGCATCAACATATCGATAGTATTTTCATCGCAAAGCCTATTAAGCAACATACTCCTCTTGAAGAGCATCCCATGCGTTGGTTTACCTATGATGAACTTCTTGAATTGCCTGAAAAAGATCTTTTTAAAGAAACGCTTCTCACAATAGAAAATATGCGAGATTATTTGACTACTCAGTATGAGATTTCGTCATGACGTTTGCTAGAGTTTGTTTATAGTGCTGCATGAATGCATTAAATAGCACTTCTGGATCGATTTCTTTGATACAAGCACCGGTCTCACAAGTACGCAATATTGGACAGCGAAAAGCAAACTGCTTGTTATAAGGGCATTTCCCTTGAAAAGCTGCATGCTCTTTGCCTAGAGGGCGATAACAATGACTACTCGATGAACCAAAAACTCCAAAAGATGGAGTCACTGTAGTTCCACAAAGATGAAGCGATGCAGAATCCACACTAATCACACCATCACATTTATGCATCAATCCTTGCCAAAGAGGTAAAGTCAACTCACCAACTGAGCTGCATCTATTTGGTAAATATTCGGTGAGTTTGTGTGCAAAACGCTTCTCCTCATCGCTTTGATAGATCAGTAGAAAATGGGCAGAGAGCTCTTGCTCTATTAGCTGCAATAATTTTTTCCACTGCCATAAGCTCAATTGCTTATTTGGCCAGCGCGATCCAAAGCAAATCATAAAAAGCGGCCTGCGATATTTGAACTTATTGTTGATCTGCTCAATGCGTCTGTGTTCAGATTCACTACACGTTAATGGAACTGTTGTTTGGGGCAATTCTGAAAGAATTTCACCAAAATGCGCTGCAATCAAATTGAGATAGCGAAGCCTAGCATTTTGCTGAAATGATATTGAATAGCGATCTGTTGTTGCTACGCAATTAGGTTTTTCAGGGACGCAACTATAACTAAACCCAATCTTCTTTTTCGCTTTGACAAGTAATGTAAGAAATCCTGATTTACAATTACCCTGTAAATCAAAAAGCAGGTCATAAGGTTCTAAATCGCGCTTCCATAAGCGTACTTCCTTCCAGATGCTCATTGAGAAAATGTTTTTTCTCCAGCGCTTGGTTTCAACAGGTATGATGTTGTTTAGGTCAGGATGGCTGCTTAATAGATCGACAAGAGATTTTTCTACAATCCAATCAATTGTTGCATCGGGATATTTTTGGCGAAGATAACTAATCGCTGGAAAAGACTGAATCACATCACCAAGAGCTGATGTTTTAATGATTGCTATGCGCATTGATCCAATTTAAGAAATTCTAAAGCTGTTTTAAAATCATCAGGAAGCGGCGAATGCACCGCAACTTTTTTATTTTCAGAGGGATCAAAAAAAACAATCTCGCTAGCATGAAGCAAGTGGCGCTGGGGTCGATAATCTGTAAAAGCACCACGACCATACACAGCATCCCCTAAGATTGGATGGCCAAGCTCTGATAAATGAACGCGCAATTGGTGTGTGCGTCCCGTTTTAGGCTTAAGCTCTAAAAGAGAGGCGCGCGTATTTTTCTTTAAGCATTGCCACTGTGTACTTGCCCATTGTCCACGGTCTGCAGATCCATAGATTGTGCCACCACAAAAGCGCACTTTTGCAGCTAAAAATCCTTCGCATTTACCTTGATTTTCTGTCTGCCCTTTAACAATAGCGTGATATTTTTTTTCGATTTCTCTCTGCTTGAACTGCTGCTCGAGATGAGCTTGTACTTCTTTGTTTTTTGCACAAATCCACACGCCTGATGTTTCTTTATCAAGGCGATGGACAAGATAAAGACCTGGTATACTCTCTTGTGTACAAACCCAGTCTACCGGTTTTTCAAAAGCGACAATAGCATTGCTTTGATAAAGTATTTTGAGTGATTGGGAAGTGGTCTTAGATCCTACTCCTCTCTTCAGATCAAAATGAATACGATCACCTTGTCGTAATTTCCTCGAAGCAAAACGCTCTAATCTTCCGTTGACAAGACATCCCTTGTTCTCAATCGCACGTTTGATCAACCTCGTAGAGTAATCGTTAGCAATACGATCTCTTAAATAATGCAAAAGCACCTGAGGTTGATCAACTTCCGTCTTCATTACACAATAAGTCCTTGTAAAAACTCGACAAGAAGACGGACTCCCACACCAGTTGCATGGGTCGTATTATAGAGACGTGGTTTTTCAAAAAAAGCTGTTCCAGCAATATCGAGATGAGCCCAAGGCGTTTTACCAACAAACTCTTTTAAAAAGAGCGCGGCGGTAATTGATCCCGCTTCACGTCCTCCTGAGTTTTTAATATCGGCAATGGGCGATTCAATTTGCGAGCGATACTCTTTATAAATAGGTAGGCGCCAAACACGCTCATGTGTTTTGACTCCTGCAGCAAAAAGCTGATCTGCTAGCTGATCGTTATTTGAGAAAAGACCCGTCGCCTCATCTCCTAAAGCAACGACAATAGCTCCTGTAAGAGTCGCTAAATCAATAACTCTGTCAGGCTTAAACTCTTTAATCGCATAGGAGAGTGCATCGGCGAGAACTAATCTCCCTTCAGCATCTGTATTCGCAATTTCGACAGTTTTTCCGCCATGGCTGCTATAGATATCCCCCGGCTTATAGCTTTGAGGACCAATCGCATTTTCAGTAGAAGGAATGATGCCACAGAGATTAACTTTTAAATCAAGAGCTGCAACGGCCTTCATCGTACCGAGAATAGCTGCGGACCCTGCCATATCGCTTTTCATTGTCTCTAGATAGCCTGTAGGCTTAAGGTTAATCCCTCCAGTATCGTAGGTGATTCCCTTACCAACGATAACGGTCATATCTTTAGATTTTGGATTGCCTTTATATTCGAGAATAGAAAAGGTTGGGTCGTGCAAAGCACCTCGATTTACAGCGAGTAAAAGATGCATCCCCTCTTTCTCAATGCGCTTACGGTCGAAAACAGTCACTTTAAGCTTATTATATTCGCTAGCGAGCTGCTTTGCCTCAGAAGCAATTTTTTGCGGAGTAATATCATCAGCATTGCCATTGACGAGATCGCGTGCAAGGTTAACTCCATCGATCGTCTTTCTAGTATTTTGACAAATACTTTTCATCTCATTATCAACACCAATCAGGGCAATTTTGGTTAAAGAAGCTTTCCAATTCCCTTCAGGTTTAGAAGCCTTGCGATGAGTAAAACTGTAATTGGCAAGAAGCAGCCCTTCAGAAACAGCTTTGCAAATGCAATCTGATTCAGCAACTTTCTCAACTTCGGGTAAAATAACTGCAAGAGAACTGAGATCTTTACGGCGACACGCCTTAACCACTTCTCCATACGCCTTCCGAATGACCTGAGCGCTTGCATGCTCCTCTTCACCAAGACCAAGCAAAATCAATCGTTTGAATTTCCCTGTGACATAATGAATCAAAAAATCACCAGGCTCTGCTTGAAAATCTGGAGCCTTTAACACCGCTGCTAACTGCTTATTAAAAGCAGAAGAAGAAATAGCGAGCTCAATCTTCTTATTACGTTTCCAAAATGGCAATACAAGAGCATCACAACTTGTGGCTTTGCTTAAGGAAGGGACTAATTCAAACTTCACAGAACACCTATATCTTTAAAAAGGAACATCATCATCGGAAAATGCAATATCTGAGCTTTGTTGCTGACCAAACGCAGAGGCCTGGTTAGCTTGGGCAAATGCAGGTTCTTGCACAGATTTGTTTTCTTGAGCAGGAGCTGCATGCGTGTGTTGCTGCGTTCCCTGATCTGATTTACCAAAGGGAGAGAAATGCATGCTAGTCGCTGTCATATTCATTGAAATTTGCGGCTGCCCATCTCGATCTGTATATATTTCTGGTTTGGTCATGTCACCATAAACAATAAGAGAACTGCCTTTTTTAAAATGCGTCATCATTTTATCAAACTGTTCTCCCCAAATAGTGATACGCCACCAGATTGTCTCGTCCTTGCTTCCGCGACGCGCACGACATCCGATACGCAACGTGGTAACTTTTTGACCATTGGAAGTAAACCGCACTTCAGGATCAGCTCCCAAATGCCCTGCAACCATTACATGATTCATCGTTAACTCCTTAACATTTGATACAATCTTCGCTTCTTCAGATTATTTCTCATTGCAACATAAATCACAAAGAAAAAACTGTACTTTAGATTGTATCAAAACTGCTTGTAATTTGTTTTTGCTTCTTAATTAACCAAATGCCTCCAATAACAAATGGGATGCTTAATAGCTGGCCCATTGTCAATGGAAAGTTGTCAAACCAAACGCTTTGCTCTTCTTTAAAAAATTCAATTAGAAAGCGAAAGGCAAAAATTGCCATAAAAAAAACGCCTGATGTTTTGCCCTTACTCTGCCACCATGATTTCGTATGCCAAAAACGATAAAAAAACAATCCGCAACCGAGGTAAAAAATCGCTTCATAAAGTTGCACAGGATGCCGAATAAGAGGAGCGCTACCATCAAGAGGATGCAAGAAATGAATTGCCCATGGCATAGAACTCACCGTCCCCAGCACTTCCTGATTAAAGAAATTTCCTAATCGAATAAAAAATCCTGCAAAACAAGCAGGTATCACGATTAAATCAACAAGCATAAAAAATGAAATCTGTGAAAACAGCTTCTTAATTTTTCTAGAAAAAAGAAAAAGCGCTGTAAGTATGCCGATCGCAGCTCCATGACTTGCCAAACCACCTTGCCAAACTTTTAAAGCATCTAACCATTGAAAGCGGTAAACGCTTAAATTTTGGTAGAAGAAAAGATCTCCAAACCGCGCTCCTAAAATCATACCGAGAAGCGCATAGAGTGTAAATTTCTCAGTAAACTGCGCAATTTTCTGCTTTAACGTTAATAAACTCGGATCTAGCAGCTGCTCAAGTTCTTTGCGTTGCTCAGCAAAAGGGGTGTTTTGCTGAGTTAAAAAATAGTTGAGTTCTGCTGCAATTTCGGCCTTAGAATTTTTTAGTTTATTGGTGATGAGAGGTATAGAATCGTATTGAGCTGCTTTTTTTATGATTTGTTCTATTGAAAAAACATCATTTTCTTCAACGAGAGCAAAACGAGATAAAAGCATACTAGAGAGCTTAATAAAAACTTGGTAGGCGACAAAACAGCCCAATGCGAAAAATAGACCATACCACATAATAGGACGATCAATAATCGGAATATGCCATGGAAAAACCTCTCGAGGAGGATCCCAACTAATTACAGCAAAACAATTTAACATGAAAGCTTCTGCCTTATTGCATTGCGAAAATACGCCAAGCTGCCACTAATTAAGGCTGTGCCGATTGCAGCATCTACAACACCTCGAATGTCAAGAGGAACTGAAAATACATTAAGCGACATTCCAAGGGCCATCATTCCTGCTAGTAATATGTAGTATGAACGTGGGTAGAGCGTTTTTAATGTCACCGTCTCTTGAGAAAGAAGACGATCGCTAAGCTTCTTCGCCTTTTTTTGCAAAACAAAACGTCCTTTGATTGCACCTAAAAGCAAACTAGCAGAGATTAAAATTACAGCAACTTGTTCGCGCTGTACAATTTCGCCTAAAAGAGACGTTAAAGGAGCAGTGCCTTTCATCGCTACAGATAGCACTATAAACTGCAAACCTTTAGTCAGAAGGAAAAATCCAATTCCAAACCAAGTTAGCCCTGAAAACAATAAAGCCGATCGAACAGAAATACGCACACAACACTCCAAAATTGTTTATATAAAGAAAGGATGGTACCACATCTCACATCTTTTCTCAAATCATGAATTTACACTCTTATGAGGCTGGTCAAAAATACTTTTTATAACGCTGTTTTAAAAGCATCCCTCATATAGATAACTTGATTTTTATTTTCAGTGGCGGGAATATTCAGAGACCCGTTATAGTGCTGAAGCTTTAGTTCTGAGTTGTTATAGACACCAAAACAAAATTAAAAATATGAGGATGAGCAATGGATGGAGCCAAATTATTTTTACGTGTATTTCTCTCCATTATCAACGCTGTATTTATCACAGCACTATTTCTAGCCCGAACAGATCACTCTAAAGTTGAAAATTTCTTTCTAGGATTGCTACTTTCGGCAGTATTTAGCGCTGTACTATTCGCGATAGATATTGGTCTAAAACGTGTCAAACTGAAAGCTTTTAACACCATCTTACTTGGTATTTTCCTCGGCTGTCTTCTCGGCCAGGGAGTTGTGATGATCTTTGATAAAATTATTGACTTCACATCTATTCCTATTGAATTGCGCCCTTTTAGTCTTGAGCTAATTAAAACCTCTCTTTTTCTTTTTTCCGTCTATTTAGGAACGACAATCACGTGGCGCTCCTCTCATGAGCTGCACCTGTCAATCCCCTTTCTTAAACTCGAAAATGAGCAGGAAAGTAAGAGGGAATTTATTATGGATGCTTCAGCCTGCTTAGATCCACGAATCATAGATCTTGCCTCATCAGGCATTCTCGATAGTCAGATTGTTGTGCCCCGTTTTTTGGTAAAAGAATTTTACGCCGAGCTTGAAACAGAAAACGAACAAACCAAAAGCAGAGCAAAGACTTGCTTAGAAAACATAAAAAAACTCGAGCAAATGCCCTTTCTTAACTTGCGCTTTGAAACCACTGATTTTTCTGAGATTACTGACATTAACCAACGCATTATTCGTCTAGGTAGACTTTTGGATAGTTACATTCTCTCTGCTGACATTAATCGAGTGAAAATGGCAGCAATTGAAGGCATTCGCATTATTAACCTTCATGTGCTTTCTAATGCACTAAAGCCTCTCAACGAAAATGGCGAATTACTCAAAATCAAAATCCAACGCTATGGAAAGGAATCTAATCAAGGTGTTGGCTATCTAGAAGATGGCACAATGGTCGTTGTCAATGGTGGTGGAGATTTTATTGGTGAAATTATCGATGCTCAAGTGCTCTCAGTGAAACATACTAACTCAGGTCGCATGATTTTCTGTAATGCGCTTGAAGATGGTAGTTTTGAAGCGCAAGAACAACACGAATTGATTCATAATGAACACTAAACCTTCTTTTTCTGTTAAAGGGATCGGTAGTGATTTAATCGAAATCGATCGAATTGAGCAAGGGATTGCGGAGCATGGTGGCCACTTTAAAAAGAGGCTTTTTACCCAAAATGAGCAAGACTACTGCGAAAAACATGCGCATTCCCACGTGCGATATGCTGGGCGATTTTGCGCAAAAGAAGCCATTGCAAAGGCCCTGGGTGTAGGCTTTGGTGAACTGCTCGCATGGACTGATCTTGAGATTCTTAATGATGAAAAAGGGAAGCCTGTCGTTCATTGCTCCCATGCTTTAAACCAGCGCTTTAATAACCCACAATTCCTGCTGACAATTACCCACAGCAGGACGCATGCTCATGCAACAGCTTTATGGGTAGATCCTCGCTAAATCTCATTTTTTAAATTACAGAAAATGGCAGTGAATAAGTAAAGATCAGAGCAAATTCATTTTCTGGGTACGAATGCGCATAAACGCGCTGTTGATAATCAAGACTAGCCGATCCCCACACGCCGAGAATATAACGATAGCCAATACCGAGATCGATCGATCGATGTTGAATTTTTCCCCAACCATTAAAATCATCAATATTGACTATCTTATCTCCGCCAAAACCAATATAGCTCTCAATAAAAAAACGAAACTGATGATCAATAGGACAATTGCTCTGCACCGCTGCATGGAGAGTTAACCAAGGCCAGCCGCTACTCCCCTGTCCAACAGCTAAAAATCCAAAGGTTCTCAATATCCACCAAATGCGATAATTCCACTCCTTTCCTGCAGAGAGATTGAGTTCATAATTGTATTTAGAATGAAAAGGACTACTAATATCACGCACGCTATCTGAAGAGACATGACGAAAGTTAAAACTACTTGTTAAGCTAATCGGATCACCAAGTAGATCATCGAGAATTTGATAGCGAAACTGCGTAGCGAAACTTCGATATCCAAACGATTGACGAGGCGTTTCAGCAAGCTGCAGCTCAAAATCTGTGCTAACCGTAGGCCATGGAACAAAACTGAGATCCAAATTCACAAGATAGTTATTTGAAGGGTCCTCCAAAGGACACAAGCTGTTATTAACCTCGGTAAAACGCGAATAGGCAAAAGCTCCATCAAAAGTAAATTCGAGGAAATTGCCAAGCCAAGGTTTGATCTCTAAAGCAGAAAGCTGGCAAGAGATCATTACAAATAACAGAATATGAAGCTTTTTCATTACTTTTTAAGAAGAGATTTCTGCGCTAGTTTTTTGCCCTTCTCGACTACTTAGCCATCTCTCTGCCTCTAGTGCAGCCATACAACCGCTACCCGCCGCAGTAACAGCCTGACGATAGACATGGTCGTAAACATCTCCTGCAGCAAATACTCCCTCAACATTGGTTTGTGTCGTTCCTGGTTTAACTTTGAGATACTGGTTTTCATGTGCATCGATCTGTCCATTTAGAAAAGCTGTATTAGGCTGATGCCCAATTGCAAAAAAGACTCCGCCTGCAGGGTGATTAGACTCCTCTTTTGTCATAACATTTTGGATCGTGACAGATTTCACAACATCGTCCCCTTCAACTTTAGAGATGACACTATCCCATAAAATCTCAATTTTAGGATGATCAATTGCTCTTTGCGCCATAATCTTTGAAGCGCGCAATTCATCACGACGATGAACGATATATACCTTTGAACCATACTTAGTAAGAAAAGTTGCTTCCTCTACAGCCGTATCGCCACCGCCAATAACAAACAGAGGTTTATCACGAAAAATGGGCATTGCACCATCGCAAACAGCACAAGCGGTGACACCCTTTTGCCAAAATTCACCATCGCGTGTTCCCGGCACATCAAGTCTTTTTGCCGTTGCTCCTGTTGCAATGATTACAGATTCAGCGGCTACTTGCATAGATTTGCTCTTCACAATAAATGGATAGGTCTTAAAGTCAACTTCTGCAACATCTTCAACGACAAAATCAGTTCCAAAGCGCTCGGCTTGAGAGCGAAAAGTTAACATTAACTCTGGTCCTAAAACTCCATTTGGAAACCCAGGATAGTTTTCGACATCCGTAGTTGTCATTAACTGACCACCTGCAGGGCCAGAGAAAAATCCTTCAAATAGCAAAGGCTTTAAATCAGCACGCGCTGCATATATTGCCGCAGTATATCCCGCCGGCCCTGATCCAATAATAACAAGCTTTCTCACTTCACTTCCCAAAACCTTCTCCTCATTGACGTTACGAGACTGATGAAAAATCTATTCATACACAGAAAATAATTTCTGTCAGCCCCTTTATATTGCAGAATAAATCGTTTAATACAGCTTACCTCATTCTTTTTCTTTTGAAAACATACTTCTTCAAGCGCAACTCGCGATCGATAAAATTCAGTGAAAATCAGTAATATTAAGCGGCAATTAACGCTAATAAAAACCAGTCAATAACATGACAGTAAACTATATAAATATTTTTCTAAAAATTGCAAAAGGCAAATTCGAAATTGGCCTAAATCCTCTGGGAGCATACAATTGACTACCTTTTAATTGTGTGTGGTAGATGAGAAGTATTCGATTAAAAAAACTTTGCAAGTTTCATGATGATGTGCCTGTAATTAACGATATTGATCTCGATATCCCTGCTGGCAAGTTTTTCGCTCTATTAGGCCCAAGCGGTTGTGGGAAAACCACACTTCTTCGACTTATCGCTGGCCTTGAGTATCCAACCCAAGGGATGATTTATCTTGGAGATAAGGATATCACCGATTGGCCAATTCATCGCAGACCGATCAACATCGTTTTTCAAAATTATTCTTTATTCCCTCACCTCAATGTTTTTAATAATATTGCCTACAGTTTAAAACTCAAAAGAATCAGTAAGGACATCATAGAGCAAAAGGTGCGCAAACTACTTGAAGCTTTCCATTTAGAAAATCATATTTATAAGAAAATTTCTCAATTGTCTGGTGGCCAGCAGCAGCGCGTTGCTCTCGCTCGAGCCATTATTAATGAACCTGATGTGCTTCTGCTCGATGAACCTCTCGCAGCTCTTGATTTTAAGCTACGAGAGAAAATGTTAATTGAGCTTATTGAGCTGCAAGACAAGTTAAAAACAACCTTTATCTACGTCACACATGATCAATTTGAAGCGCTTACCGTTGCCGATCAAATGGCAATCATGAATCACGACGGTGAGATCGAGCAAATTGGCACTCCAAAAGAAATTTATGAATTTCCTAAATCCTCCTTTGTTGCGCGTTTTGTCGGAACGACAAATATTTTTGTAGGAAAATTATTATCTTCTGAATCTGAGCCTATGATTGATGTTGAAGGTTTAGGGAAATTAAAAATTATGCAGCCTACAAGCTCAAATCAACAAGTTTCAGTGAGCGTTAGACCTGAAAAGATTTTGATTACAAAGCGAGAGCAAAAAGAATTTTCTAACTGCCTAAAAGGCATGATCGAATCAATTGTCTATTATGGACGGTCAACACAATATAATGTACGGCTAAAAAACGGATCAAAAGTTCAAATTTTTGAGCAAAATGAAGAGCACTTCCCTCAGGAAGTTTTTGACTATGACCAAGAAGTACTGCTCTACTGGCAAAAAGAGAATGGAGTGATTTTACAGAGATGAAATCACAAAGCCGCAAGCTAAGCCCTCATTTTTCCTTTTTCATCGGCATCCCTGCTATCGTGTGGCAATTACTATTCTTCTACCTTCCTCTTTCAGTCCTTTTAATTTCGAGTTTTGTTCAGTTCACTCCTGACGGACATTTTGAAAAAATCACTTTCGATAAAATTCTTTTTTACGCAAGGCCCCTTTATCTTAAAGTGATCACCTCATCAATCATCCTAGCTTTTTCAACAGCTGTAATCTGTTTTGTTATTGCCTACCCCTTTGCCTATTATCTTTCTTTTAAGGCAAAGCGCAGCAAAAACCTGCTACTATTTTTTCTATTTATCCCATTCTGGATTAACTTTCTTCTCCATGTATACGCGTGGAACTTTGTTTTGGAAAGACAAGGACTGCTTAATCAATTACTCGGATTCTTCCATCTACAACCGATCTGCCTACTTAACTCATTATTTTCGATTGTTTTGATGATGGTCTACTATTTTCTGCCTTTTATGGTGTTGCCTCTCTATGCCAGCATGGAAAAAATCAACCCCTATTTAATTGAAGCATCTCTCGATCTTGGAGCAAGTTGGCTGCAAACAATGCGCCATATTTTACTTCCTCTAAGCATCCGTGGAGTTCGTGGAGGATTCTTTCTTGTCCTCATCCCAGCCTTTGGCGAATTTGCGATTCCTGAATTAATGGGGGGTGACAAAATCCTTTTTGTAGGCAATGTGATCTCACTCTATATCCTTGGTGAACAAAGTGGAACGTTTGGAGCAGCCTTTACGATTGTCAGTATTCTCGCTCTGCTTTTCAGCTGCATTATTTTTTATAAACTAATCAATCTTCTGTTTACTAGGCCCAGTGATGAAAAAGCGTAGATCTCTTCTTAACTCGCTCCATGTCGCTTGGATTGGAGGTATGTTTCTCTTTCTTTATCTACCTCTATCTGTCCTTATCACCTTTTCTTTCAATAGTGAGAGTTATCCCTCACCATGGAAAAGCTTTTCTCTAAAATGGTATCATGAACTTTATCAGTCGATCTATCTCTGGAATGCTTTTAAAACATCACTGATCATCGCGCTATCTGCTACTACAATAAGTATATTAATCGGAATCTGCTTGATCTTCTATGCTTCACAAGGGGGAAGAATTAGTAAATTTCTCACTCTTTTCTATGGCAATATGGTGATTCCCGAAACGGTCATCGCTATTGGATTATTGAGCTTTTTTGTCTTTTCAACAATTAAGCTTGGATTGACAACCTTAATTATTGCTCATTCAGTGCTCGGAATTGGGTTTGTCATACCAATTACATATTTGCGCTATCAGGAAATGGATCAAAATCTCACTGAAGCATCTCTCACTCTTGGAGCTACTCCCTTGCAAACTTTTTTTAAAATCACAATCCCTTTCCTTAGACCTTCATTGATTGCTTCAGCTCTACTCGTATTTATTTTAAGCTTTGATGATTTTATCCTTTCCTATTTTTGCGCTGGAAGCACAACTCAAACCCTTTCTCTTTATATTCTCTCTTCAATCCGCAGCGGCATTTCTCCAGTTCTTAACGCTCTGGCAACAGTACTTCTATTGCTAAGCATCACATTAGCTTTATTGTTTTTCTCTATCCGAAAAAGAACGAGGATCTTCTAATGCGCCGATTTTTTATTCGTTGTTCCCTCTCTTTATTTTGGATTTTTATTATCTTTTCAGTTGTCTTTTTATCTCAGTATGAATGGGAAAAACACACTGAAAATAGCTTGAGAATTTTTTGCTTTGGCGACAGCATCGATCCCACAGTTGCCGCTGATTTTGAGAGAAGCACTGGCATCAAAGTCTATTTGAATTACTATGCATCTAATGAAGAGCTCATTACTAAAATGCGAGCAACAAAGGGTGGTGATTACGATCTGATTATCCCTTCAGACTACGCTGCAAAGCAATTAATTAATATGCAACTGCTTCAACCAATTGATAAAAGCAATCTAGCATTTTGGAGTGATCTTAACCCCGTTTTCCTCAATCAATTTTATGACCCAAATAACATCTATTCCATTCCCTTTGAAGTGGAGATTTTCGGTTTGGGTTATGACCGCCAATATTTTCCATCTATAGAGGCTAATTGGGATCAAATTTTTAATGCCGAACAAATCGACTATAAAATCACAATGCTCAATGATCCAATTGAAGCAATAGCGCTCTCCTCACTTTATCTTTATCAGAAATTACCCCAACTCAATGAAAGTCAAATTCAACAGATCAAAGAACTGCTAACTCAACAACGCTCTCACATTGCCGCCTACACAGACACTCGTTCCGATTACTTTCTAGCCACACGCAACTGCCCTCTTGTTGTCACAACAAGTTCATATATGAACCGTGCAATGCGCAAATTTCCATTTATAGGCTTTGCCGTTCCCAAAGGAGGAACATTTGTCTCTATTGAAAATTTATGTATTCCAAAAAATTCAGAAAAGCAAGAACTCGTCTATCTCTTCATCAATCAGCTCTTTAAAAGAGATGTGATCATTCACCATTTTGAAAAGAATGGATTTATCCCATCGACGATATCTTCATTAGATATTCTTCCTTTTGAAAAAGGAATTGAAGAATTGGTTGAGACTATAAACAAACAAGAAATGAATTTATACTTCTTCGAACCACAATTACCGCATGTGGAAATGCAAGATTTATGGATAGACGTAAAAACACCCTAACTGCATAGAAAACACCGATAAGAAATCTTATCGGGTCTTACCAAATGAGAAAATAAGAAATGCAGATATTAAAGGTTGGGACTAAGTAGATTGTCTTCCTTTAATATAATTAACAACATCTCCAACAGTTTTGAGTTTTTCTGCTTCTTCTTCAGAAATTTCAAAATCAAAACGTTCTTCAAATGTCATAATTAATTCAGTTGAATCCAAAGAGTCTGCATTGAGATCCTCAATAAAGGATTTTTCAAGAGTAACATCATCAGCATCAACACCTAACTGTTCAACGACGATATCGATAACTTCTTGTTCAATAGCCATTTTTTTTCCTTAAGGTTTTTTATTTAAAAAAATAAATATCAGCCCATCAAAGGCAACTGTGGAGTATACCAAAAATGGGAAAATTGAGAAGGTTAAAAGATTTTTTAAGCAGTTACCATCCCTCCATCAACATTTATCGTCTGACCAGTAATATAGTCAGATAATGGACTAGCGAGGAAAAGAGCCAAATTAGCAACCTCATCCGCAGTACCTAACCGAGCCATTGGGATCGATTTTAATAAATGTTCTTTCTGTTCACTACTCAAAACATCTGTCATTTTTGTTTCTATAAAGCCTGGAGCAATACAATTTACACAAATTTTGCGAGAAGCAATTTCCTGAGCTAACGATTTGGTAAAACCAATTAATCCGGCTTTTGCTGCAGCATAATTTGTTTGCCCTGGATTGCCAATCAAACCAACAACAGAGCTAACATTGATAATTTTTCCTTGGCGCGCTTTAAGCATGGGTTTCATGAAGAGCTGACAGAGATGGAATGCAGCTTTCAAGTTGATTCGCAAAACATCGTCCCAGTCCACTTCTTTCATACGCATAAGTAGTCCATCGCGCGTAATGCCCGCATTGTTAACTAAAATATCGCACTGTTTAAAAGCACTTAAAAATTCTTGCACTGCATTTTCAACTTCTTCTCTGTTAGAGACATCAATGATATAGTAGGTAAATTGTTGATCAGAAGAGACTCTATTTTGTTCAAGCTCACTTTTTACTTGCTCAGCTCTCTCACGATTGGTTCCACAAATTGCAACTGAAGCACCTTGCTTTGCAAAACCAAGTGCAATACCTTTTCCAATTCCTGCTGTTCCACCTGTAATAAAAGCGGTTTTATTCTTTAACAATTGCATGCAAGTGCCTCCAATTTTTCTAAATCTGCAACTTTATCAACACTCAATGTCTCTGATTTGACGCCAATTTTCCGATTCATGCCACTTAATGTTGTACCACATCCAATTTCGATGAAGTGATCAACACCTTTTGCATCAATAGCTCTCACTCCAGCTTCCCAACGAACGGGCTTAGTCACTTGATCTATCAAGAAAGAATGCATCTCATCAAGAGAAGAGACGTAATTGCCAGGAACATTCATTACAAGATCAATCGAACTTTCACTAAAAGGAGCTTGCTTAATTGCAGGAGATAGTTTTTCTTGAGCACTTTGCATAAGCTCACTATGAAACGCTCCTGCGACATTTAAAGGCAAGACGCGTTTGGCTCCGCGTGATTTAAATTCTTCAGTCACACGCTCTAAATCGTCTTTTACACCCGCAATAACCACTTGCCCAGGGCAATTAATGTTTGCAACCCATACGCGATACTTTTTTTGTAGTTGCCCTACAATCTGCTCAACATCCTCTGCTTTCATTCCCAATACAACGCGCATGCTTCCTGGATATTCACTGCATGCCGCATCCATTAATTGACCACGCAAAGCGACAAGAGTCAAGGCTTTAGCAAATGAGACTTTTTCAGCTGCTACAAGAGCAGAATACTCACCCAAACTCAATCCCGCGCACACTGAAGGCTTTAATGAAGGAAATTGCTGTGAAAGCACACGAAGTATAGCAATGCTCGTCACAAAAATAGCAGGTTGACTATTGCGTGTTAGAGTTAATTGATCTAAAGGACCTTCGAAAATCAATTTTGAAAGAGATGATTTTAAAATATCATCTGCCTCTTCAAAAACCTCTTTAGCAATAGGAAATGTCTCGTAAAAATCTTTTCCCATTCCAACATATTGAGCTCCTTGACCAGGAAAAAGATAAGCAAATTTTTTCATGCAACCATCCTACAATTTGAAGATTTTGATTTTTCGAAGGGCATACTAAATCGAGAATGCATCTTTGGCACGCAACGAGATGGAATCATATTATTCCTCGTAACTTAAAACAGAAGCAGCCCAGGTTAAGCCTGCTCCAAAAGCTGTGAGAAGGATTTTTTCATCTTTCTTGAGTTTTTTTTCAGCGAGCATTTCATCGAGAGCTATTCCAATCGTTGAAGCAGAAGTATTGCCATACTTGTGTACTGTAACATAGACATGATCCATTGAAATATCAAAGCGCTTAGCGAGACCTTCTATAATGCGAATATTAGCCTGATGAGGAATTAACCAATTGATCTGTTCTTTCTGGAATCCGCTTCGCTCAATTGCAAGGTAAGACGCTTTTTCCATACGACGTACTGCATGCTTATAAACTTCTTGCCCTTCCATTTGAATATAATGTTGCCTTTCAGCAATCGTACTCTCAGAAGTTGGAGCTCTAGACCCTCCTGCAGGAAGAATTAATAACTTAGATTGCTTACCATCAGCGCCCAAGGTCACATTATGGATGAGAAGCCCCTTGCCTTTATTGCTAACAACGCAAGCCCCTGCGCCATCACCAAAAAGCACACAAGTACGTCTATCCTCATAATCTACAAATGCAGAAAGTTTTTCAGAAGCAATCACTAATACGTTTTTGTAGAGTCCTGATTCAATGTACGCTTTGGCCATCGATAGACCATATACATACCCTGAACAGGCCGCTTGGATATCAACAGCAGCGCATCCGATAGCCCCTAACTTTTCTTGAATCAAACAAGCTGTGCTTGGAAACATGTGATCTGGGGATAAAGTCGCGCAAAGGATTAAATCGATCTCATCCGCTTTAAGTTGTGCAGCTTCAAGTGCTTTCGAAGCAGCATTGTAGCCCATATCCGATGTCGCTTCATTTTCAGCGGCAATACGGCGCTCTTTCATCCCAGTTCGAGTAAAAATCCACTCATCAGAGGTCTCAACAATTTCTTCAAGGTCACGATTACTCAAAACCTTTTCGGGTAGATAACTCCCCGTACCAATTATTCTTGCCTGAAGTTTAGTCATATTCTCAATGTAAATGTTATTTTTAAAAACAACTATTTTACCCTAGCCTACGAAAAAATGAAAGTTGATTCTCTCTAATTACCCCAATTAAAAATTTTAAGATCTATCAAAGCTCGTTGTATTTAATAATCTCTTCTCACTGCGAATTTAAAAAAATTTAACCTACTCCCCTAAAAACAGTATCTACATATGAATTTTTTGATTTTTATTAAGCCTAATAAGCTACTCGATCGCGTTAGTGATTGATTATCGAGAAAATCTGCTAGGCTCTTTTGCGTTTTCTTTGCTAAAGTTAGCCAAAACACGATCAAGGACAATCATGGCGCGCTACCCAACTCCAATCATTCAGCTAATTAATCAACTAAAAAAGCTTCCTGGTGTGGGAAGTAAAACTGCAGAACGCTTTGCATTTAGTTTACTCGATTGGAACGAAGGAAACTTAGAACAGTTTGCTCTAGCGGCAAGCTCTCTGAAAAAAAACTTGCGCAACTGCCACGAATGCAATTGTCTTATCGATAAGATGCACTGTCCTTACTGTATGGATAATGGGCGTGACAAAACTAAATTGTGTCTCACGTCTTCTGTACGTGATGTATTTATTATCGAAGAAACATCTGCTTATCACGGTCTATATCATGTGCTCGGAGCACTTCTTTCTCCACTCGATGGGCGCAGCGAACAACATTTACAAGTCGATCGTCTTAAAGAACGTATCGATAAATTATCGATTAAAGAAGTGATTCTTGCCTTTGACTCAACACTCGAAGGAGATGCAACGGCACTTTATCTCAAAGAGCATTTTGATCTTTGGAAAATTCAATCAACGCGCCTTGCTTTTGGGCTGCCGATGGGTAGTGCATTAGATTTCGTCGATCGAGGAACTTTAGCGCATGCAATCGATAAACGCTTCTGAGCATTGCATTTATTCCCCATCTTTCCGTATAGTTCAACGTCATGTTTTGCTGAATTATTAGGATATACCTTTGCACTTAAATCGTAGACTGCTCGCTTGTTTTTCCCTTTACATGTTGACACAACTTCCTTGTCAGGTAGTTGCTGCTGCATACCCGCAAACTATTGAAGCACATGAAACAAAAACTGTAGGAAGCATCGAAGTCACAATGGAAAATCTCCCTCCTGGAGCTTCTTTCAGTGCTAAAACTGTCACATCACGCATGAAAACACACATCGGTGATCCGTTTTCTCAAACGATTTTCGATAGTGATTTAAAAATGCTCGCACAAGAATACGATCGCATTGATCCCATCATTCAACAACATGGCAATCAATTAAATATTCAGCTCAAGCTTTGGGCAAGACCAACCATTCGTTCGATCACATGGGAAGGAAACACTCATTACAAAACCAAAACTCTACAAAAAGAACTCGGCATTTCCACATTTACCGCTTTTAATCGCCAAGATTTCAATAAAGCGTTCAATAAGGTCAAAGAGTTCTATATCAAACATGGCTACTTTGAATCTCAACTGCAATATTCAACGCGCTTAGACCGCGATAACAATGAAATAGAAGTGCTGATCAAAATTGATGAAGGTAGATCAGGTCGCATTGACAACATTATCTTCGAAGGATTTTCGAAAAAAGAGCGCAGTGAGATCTTGCAAATGATCTACACAAAAAAATACAACCTCTTTACGAGTTGGCTCACTGGTCATGGCACTTTTAATGAAAATGCACTCGATGAAGACCAATTAACCATCGTCAACTACCTGCATAATCGCGGGTATGCCGATGCAAAAGTGAATATTAAAATTGAAGAGTCGAAAAAAGAAGGCCGTATTGTATTGTACCTAACAGCAGATAAGGGACCCATCTTTCACTTTGGCAAAATCACATATGTTGGGAACAAGCTCTTTCCTGACGAAACCATCGAAAGCCGTTTTATCGCACGTACGGGAGATGTTTATTCGCCCGATAAATTACGTCAAACCTCTCAATATGTTAAAGATCTCTATGGAAGACTCGGTTATATCGATGCAAATGTTCAATATGAAACCTTTCTCGATGAAAATGAACCGATCTACAATGTTGCTTATTCAATTGATGAAGGACAAGAATATAAAATTGGTCTGATCCACATCGTCGGTAACATTTATACGCAAAACAGCGTCATACTGCGAGAATCTCTTCTAGTTCCCGGAGAGACCTTTGACTCAGCTAAACTCAAAGCAACCCAGATGCGTTTAGAAAATGTTGGCTATTTTAAAAATGTCAATGTCTACGCCGTACGAGCTCATGAAGATCATATACTTGGTGAAACATATCGCGATGTCTATATCGAAGTAGAAGAGACAACAACAGGCAGTGTCGATCTATCTTTTGGCTATAGTACACAAGACAGCTTATTTGGAGTGCTTGGTGTTTCTGAACGCAACTTTAACTGGCGCGGTTTTGAAAATATTTTAAAACGCGGTCCTGCTGCCCTTCGCGGTGGCGGCGAATTTGCACAATTTCGTGTGAATGTCGGTGAAAAGCAGCGTAGCATTTCCCTCTCATGGATGGATCCTTATTACAGAGATACTCTATGGCGCCTTGGTTTTGAAGTGCAAAAAACCTTTAGTGATATCGTTACCGAAACCTATGACGTCTCGACAGTTGGCGGTTCGATTTACGCATCCTACCCATTAACACAGTTTTGGACTTTCGGTACTAAATACCGTGCACGCTACAACAATATTGATTTCAAAAAATGCACAACAACGGGCGAGCGCAGAAAAGTTGTCAAAGATATGAAAGGGAATATTTCGGCAATTGGCCTAACCATGAACTATGATTCAACCGATAATGCTGTCAAACCACACAACGGTTATCGCTCCTTAATTGAAGCCGAAGCAGCAGGTATTTTGGGTGATTTTACATTCTTGCGCTTTGGATATATCAACACCTACTATACTCAGCTCTGGCGCAAAGGGATTATGAAATACCGCTTTGACTTTAAATTTATTGTCCCTGCGGGGTCGACCGATACGTTCGGCGAAATCCCGATTAGTGAGCGTTTTTTCTTAGGTGGCGAAAACAGTGTTCGCGGTTATAAGCCCTTCAGTATTGGACCTAAATTCAACAATATGGAACCTCAGGGTGGTATTTCCTACAATCTTTTCTCTGTTGAATATCTCCAAGAAGTTTTTGGACCTCTTGACCTATTCTTTTTTGTTGATGCAGGTAGCTTAACTGAAAAAACTTTTACTTTAAAAGACTACCGCTTGAGCTATGGAGCTGGTATACGATTCGATATTGGAAACCGCATGCCCGTCACACTTGGATACGGTATTCCTGTTAACCCTGCCCCAACAGAAGAAAAACGTTTCTTCTTCTCCCTTGGCGGCCAGTTTTAACATTCTAATCTTCCACTTTTCTTAGTAAAATGTGTTGTATATTCCTCTTACACTTCAATTTATATCGATGATTTGCTAGGATTCAGTTTTGTAAAATAGTGGCATGCTATCGCTGCCCAGTATAAGGAGACTTATGATGAAAAAAGGTTTAATGATCGGCGGACTGCTAGCTCTAACCGCACTTGCAATCGGTGCTCGTGGCGTTCAAGGTGAAAGTGCATCACGTATCGCTGTTGTCAATTTAGCAAATTGTGCTGCTGAATCGAAAATGGGCAAACAAGAACAAGGAGCCTTTGACACGTTAAAAAAGCAAATGACTACACTGCTAGAAAATACAGAAACAGAAATTCGTGAAATCACAAATCAACTCAACGATGAAGATTTTCGCGATGGTCTCTCTCCTGAAGGAGAAGATCAACTCAAAATGAAATATCAAGCTAAAAGTGAAGAATACTCTCGCTATCAAAACCAATATTATCAAGTTCTTCAACAAGCGAATATGCGCATTATGCAAACACTTCACGCAAGTATTGCTACCGCATCTGAAAAAGTGAGAAAAGATAAGAAACTAGCAATGGTTCTAAATAAAGACGCTCTTTTTTCTTATGCTCCTCAACTCGATATGACTGATATTATTATTGAGCAAATGAACCATGATTTTGATTTTGAACAGCAAAATCCTGCGCAAATCTCTCAAGAGCAATCAATGTCGTCTGATGAGGCATCATCTCAATGAGCAAGACTAGCTTCACATTACAAGAGCTCTCAGAGCTCTGCAGTGCCGAGCTAAGTGGCAATCCCAATAGTATTATTAATGGGGTTGCTGCTCTTGATAACGCAACGAGCAGCGACGCATCTTTTCTTGCGAATCATCGCTATCGAGATGCCTTACAAAAGACTAAAGCTGGCGTGATCTGTATTGATGAAAATGTAGAAAAAACTCCTGAAAAAAACTACTTAATCTCAAAAGATCCTTCGCGCACATTTCAAAAAATTATCGCGATCCTTCAACCTAATGAACTCTTTAATAGCGGTTTTGAATCTCCTCACCCAAGCGCTGTTATTCATCCTTCCGCAAAAATTGGAAATAACGTCTTTATAGGACCCCATGTTGTCATCGATAAAAACGTCACAATTGGAGACAACACAACACTTACTGCACAGGTCTATATTGGCCCTCAATCAACCGTTGGTCAAAGCTGCAACTTTCATCCGGGATCAATTGTTCGCGAAGGTTGTCAAATTGGCAATCGCGTGATTCTTCAACCTGGTTGTGTTATTGGTTCTTGTGGCTATGGTTATATCCCTAATAATCTGGGCCATCACCAAAAACTTGAACAACTTGGAATTGTTGTTTTAGAAGACGATGTAGAGATTGGAGCCAACACAACTATCGATCGTGCGCGCTTTAAAGAAACACGCATTCGCCGCGGTTCAAAAATTGATAATCTTGTTCAAATTGCCCATAACGTTGAAATTGGTGAAGACAACCTCATTATTTCACAAGTAGGAATCGCCGGCTCTACTAAAACAGGAAGACACGTTTGTCTTGCTGGTCAAACAGGTGTTGTTGGTCATGTTGAAATTGGTGATGGAGTAATCGTCGCTTCTAAAGGTGGTGTCAGTAAATCAATGCCCACAGCAGGCACTTATGCTGGTGTTCCTGTCATGCCTCTACGAGAACATAATGAGCAACAAGTTCACCTGCGCAAAATCACGACCTATGTCAAAAAACTCAAAGAGCTTGAAAAACAGGTCGCTTCTCTACAAAACAAACTCGATTAGGTCAAAAGCAAGGTAGAGGGATTCTCTAGGAATTCCTGCACTCTTTTTATAAATAGACCGCCATCTAACCCATCAACGACACGATGATCTGCAGAAAGTGTTAACGTCATTGTCTTGCCAACAGTTAACGTCCCATTGTCGACAACAGCTTTCTCCTCTATGCCTCCCACAGCGATGATTCCCGCTTGAGGTGGATTAATGATCGCAGAAAAGCTCGATACGCCGACCATGCCAAGATTGGAAATCGTAAAAGAACCACCAGCATATTCTTCGCGAGATAGTTTGCCATCGCGAGCTCTCGTCGCAAGTGATTTAACTTCAGCAGAAATCTCTCCAATACTCTTAAAATCAGCGTGACGGACGATTGGAGTGATTAAGCCCTCTTCCATACTAACAGCAATCGAAATATCAATCGTTTTAAAGTGCACTATTGAATTATTGACAGTGTTAAAGCCGCTGTTCATCTTAGGATGCTCTCTCAAAGTCAAAGCAACAGCACGAACAACAAAATCATTGTAGGAAACTTTAATCCCCATTGCCTTTAGCTCTTCGCGAACACGAACTAAACTGTCTGCTCTAACTTCTTGCGTAACATAAAAATGCGGAATAAAACTCTTCGATTCTTGCAGCCTTTGACTAATCACTTTACGCATCGGCTTCAATTTTTCTTCTTCGTAGCTACCAGGCACTATATTAGGAACAGTTCTTCTGCCAAAAGTCACTATTTGATCAGGTTGTCCTAAGTCGAGATCGCGCTTTAAAATGCGCTGATTAGGGCCGCTTCCTTTAACTGTTGATAAATCAATTCCCTTCTCTTCAGCGAGCTTACGAGCTAAAGGAGAGGCGAATATGCGTGTTGTTTGCAGCTTATCTGAATAAGGGAAACTATAATCTTTAAGAGGTGGTTCAGGTGTAAATGCAGGTTGTTGTAGAGCTCCTCCAGATGCTGCAGGCTTAGATACTGCCTCCTTAGGCTCCTCAGAAGTAGTTTTTTCAGCAACAACTGCGACTTCTTCAGGCTTAACACCTTCGGGCTCATAACTTTCAATATTTTCATTCGCATCTTCAGTAAAAACGGCAACAGATTGATTCACAATTGCTGTATCCCCTTCTCCTATCAAAATCTTACGCAGGTATCCCGCATCGATTGCATTGTGTTCAACTGTAGCTTTGTCAGTAGATACTTCAAATAAAACATCACCTTCTTTCACCATATCACCCTCTTTTTTATGCCATTTAGCAATTGTTCCCTCTTCCATTGTTGGCGAAAGTTTGGGCATTGTCAGTGTAAAAGCCATGTATCAAACTCCATAAACTTAAAATTCAAAGGATAAAGTGTTGAAAAAGAAGTGTCAAGACCAACTGCTTTAAGCGGTGGAATTTTTAAGCAAGTTTTTTAATAGCAGCGATAATTTTGTCTGCTGTGGGAAGAGTCACGCGCTCGAGCTCTTTAGAATATGGCATGGGCGTTTCCATTTGAGTCACGCGCTGCAAAGGAGCGTCAAGAAAATCAAAACAATGCTCAATAATCTGAAACCCAACCTCAGCGCAAATACCACTAAATGTATGTCCCTCTTCAACAAGAACACAGCGATTGGTTTTGCGTACAGAATCTGCAACAGTTGTAATATCGAGAGGCTTGATTGTTCTAAGATCTATAACCTCAACATTAATCCCTTGTTTTGCAAGTTCATGTGCCGCCTCCATGCAAAAACCAATCATACGACTATAGGAAACTAAAGTCACATCTGCGCCTTCACGCACAATATTTGCTTTGCCAATTGGAACAAGGTATTCTTCAGTAGGAACTTCCATTGCCTTGTTGTATTCAAGCTCATTCTCTAGAAATATCACTGGGTTGTTATTGCGAATCGCTGATTTTAGCAGTCCCTTGGCATCATACGCGTTGCTCGGTGCAATAACGATACATCCAGGTAAGTTGGCATAAAGCGATTCAACGCAATGAGAATGCTGACAAGAGACCTGCGCTGCAGCTCCATTGGGCCCACGAAAAACAATAGGGACAGAGAAACGTCCACCGGTCATGTAGTAGGTCTTTATCGCATTTGAAATAATCTGATCGATCGCAACAAAGGAGAAATTAAAGCTCATGAATTCAACAATAGGACGAAGCCCTGTCATCGCAGCACCAATTGCAAGTCCTGCAAAACCTAACTCTGAAATTGGGGTATCGATCACACGTTTTGAACCCCATTTATCGAGCATTCCTTTTGTAATTTTGTAAGCACCATTATATTCAGCGACCTCTTCGCCCATAATGAAGACATTGGCATCACGCTCCATCTCTTCATCCATCGCTTGTCTCAATGCTTCACGAATATCGATATTCTGCTTTTCCATTACAATCTCTCCCTTAACACGATAAGATTGTTGTTTGCGTGGTTATGGCGCATAGACATCATCCCCAAGTGTAATTGGATCAGGAAAGGGACTCTCTTCCGCATGCTTAATTGATGCAACTGCAATCTCTTTTTGCTCTTTGTTCATCTGCTCATATTCAGCTACGGTTAGTACTCCAGCTTCAATGAGTTGGTTAGAGAGGATAATGAGAGGGTCGCGTTTCATACACTCTTGTAGATCATCCTTACTGCGATATACTGCTGGATCGGAAATTGAATGCCCCTTAAAGCGCTCAGTAATTACTTCGACGAGAATTGGTTTGGAATTATCCTGGATCTTGCGATAAAACTCTTTAAATGCAGCATAACAGCCTAAAAAGTTCATGCCCTCAACCGAATACCCTTCCATTCCATAACCTTCGGCCTTTTTCTCAGCAATAGGTTGGACAGAGATTGCACGATCGACGCGTGTACCCATTCCCCAAACATTGTTCTCAATGACATATAAACAGGGAAGATCCCATAGCGCGGCAAGGTTTAGTGATTCGTGGAAAGCACCTTGAGCTACCGCTCCATCTCCTAGGAAACAGACAGCAATCTCTTTTGAATCGAGATACTTAGCTGTAAACGCAGCACCTGTAGCAATAGGGACTTGTCCGCCAACTATACCAAAACCACCGAGTAAGCGTTCTGTATATAGATGCATCGAACCACCTCGTCCCCCAGCATTTCCATTTGCACGGCCAAAAAATTCAGCCATAATTTCATTAGGAGTTGCTCCAAGTAGAAGCGCTAAAGCGTGACAGCGATAGGTCGTAATCCACCAATTATCTTTTCCTATTGCTTCTACAGCAGCAGTTTGAATCGCTTCTTGTCCAATATAGGAATGAAAAAAACCGCCAATTTTCCCCTGCAAATACGCAGATTCAGCGCGCGTTTCAAAATTGCGAATCAAAAGCATTTGACGCAATGCCTCTTTAAGGCGATCAGGCCCGAGATCATTGATAACCTTTTGAGCATCAAAAGGGAAGAAGTTATACTTTATTTTGTAAGGATCAGCCACTGCACTATTTGTTTTGTATACGATTAATCTTTCTTATTTATAATTTACAACAGTTAATTATATTAATTCAACAAAAGCTACTCTTATATACGGATAGGTGAAAGAGGATTTGATGGAGCTGGCACAATATTAGGGTTGTTTGTAACAGGCACGGTGCGCAAATCATCTTCTGAAGTAATTTGATAACAACTACTAAAGCAAACAGCTAAAAAGATAGAAATACAAACTCGAGCAACCATTGCTAGCCCTTATCACATTGATGTAAAGTCATTAACAATAGCTCTTCAGATATTTACTTGTAAACCTAAGATACCGCAGGTCGCCACTCGGGTTGTAAATCGTTTACATTTTTTTCTACATGTTGCTAAATTAGCCCAAAACGTGAGGTTAAATGGGTAAGAGAGCAATTTATTACGATACAGAAACAACAGGGATCAAGTTTAATCGCGACAGCATCATTGAGCTTGCCGCCTATGATGCAACAGAAGACCGCACCTTTTCCTCTTTGATCAACCCTGGAGTCCCCATTCCGCCTGAAGCAACTGCAATCCACAACATCACTGATGAAATGGTTGCTGATAGTCCTTCTTTTAAGGAAGTTGCGGAAAAATTTTCAGCTTTCTGCGGAGAAGATTGTATTCTGATTGCTCACAACAACGATAGTTTTGATAAAATCTTCATTGAAACTGAATACAAGCGCGCAGAAGTACCCTTTCCCTCATTTCTTTATCTCGACACATTGAAATGGTCACGCAAATATCGCAATGATCTACCGAGACACAACCTGCAAACTCTTCGTGAAGTGTACGGTATTCCTGCCAATCAAGCGCACCGCGCGTTGGATGATGTGATGGTCCTCCATGCTATTTTTTCCCAAATGATTGATGACCTAACCATCGAACAAGCCTATGCACTTATGCAAGAGCCTATGGTTGTAAAAAGAATGCCCTTTGGAAAGCATCAGGGAAAAATGTTAACAGATGTACCGAAGAATTATCTTTTATGGCTAAAAGAGAGCGGAGCTTTGGACAAAGAATCTAACCGTGATCTGTATGAAAGCTTAGAAAAGCTAGGTTTGCTTGAAAATCAGACAACAAAGACTAGCTAACTCTACTCGACTGATAATGAAAAGCATTATAAGCATGCCTGAAAGACTCACAAGAGCCCAATAGTTCTTCTTTTGTGCCTTCTGCGATTTTCTCTCCATGTTCGATGTAGATAATTTTATCTGCATGTTCAATCGTTGACAAGCGATGTGCAATGATGATCTGTGTCACTTTGCCTTGAAGGTCTGAAATTGTTTCCTTAATTCGTTTTTCACTAATAGAATCAAGCGCAGAAGTTGCCTCATCTAGGATGAGAATTGGAGCATTTTTTACCAAGGCTCTAGCAATCGCTAGCCGTTGTTGCTGACCTCCTGAAAGATTATTACCCGCTTCTGAAAGCTCACTATCATAACCTTTATCAAGTCTTGTAATAAACTCATCCGCATGAGCTTGTTTTGCAGCTGCAACTAGTTTTTCCCTACTATATGGTTTTCCATAGGCAATATTTGTCGCTATGGTATCGAGAAAGAAAAAGGGCTTTTGAGCAACAAAGGCAACTTGCTCACGAATTGATTTCTGAGTGTATTTAGAAAGTGACAAACCATCGATACGAATTTCACCTTTGTCAATTTCATAAAGACGAGGTATGAGCTGAACAATCGTCGATTTTCCACCTCCCGTCGGGCCAACAATCGCAACTGTTTGCCCCTTTTCAACTGTAAAACTCACATCTTTAAGAATCCAATCATCTTGATAGCGAAACCATACGCGATCAAATTCGATCTTATCGTTAAATTGCTTTAATACAATGGCTCCATCATGATCTGTAATTGTTGATTTGAGCTTAAGCACTTCAAACATCCGTTCAGCGGCAGCAACACCTTTTTGTATATTTGCATTTTCTTCAGCAAATTTTTTAGTCGGTTCATAAAGCAAATGAAGCAAACCGCTAAATACAATTAGTTCAGGAAGAGACATCTTTAAAACATACAAGCCAAAGATAATAATCACTGCGAGACACACCGTCGTAATTGTATGTATAATTGGCCTGATCATTAGAGCATACTTCGCCGACTTGCTCTCGAGCTTTGCCATTTCTTGATTTTGCTCTTCATATTTCTTACGTGAAAAAGGCTCCATGCCAAAGATTTTTACCGTTTGAATCCCCGCTAAAAAATCGATTAGAACGATTGCAAAACGCTCCTGATTTTTTAAGAGCTGTTTTGCAATCGTTTTCACTTTACGCGCGAGCAAAATCATCGGCAAAACAATCAGAGGCAAGCCGAAAAAAATAACAATCGAAAGGCGCCAAGAAATAAAAAAACAAAGTGAAAATGTTGAAATTAAGATAAAGGGCGTTTGTAGATAATTTGTAATCAACGAATTGAGAGAAAGAGCAATTTGCGTTGCATCACCAACAACGCGCGTTGAGAGAGAACCACTATGATACTGCCTATAAAAACTCATCGGAAGCGATTGCAAATGCTCAAAATAATGCTGCCGTAGATCTCTACTAATTCGAATTGCTAGCAACTGAGAAGTATACCGACTAAAAAAAAGAGCAAACGCCTTAAATACTGCCACACCAACCAAAATAGCGATCAATGCTCGAATATTATTGTTAAATGAAAAGTTCTTCTTAACTGAGACGGTTAACTTCTGCAGAGGACTTAAACTTTTAGAAGTATCAACAGTTTCTGTGCGATTTTGCGTAAAGAACTGAGAGCCACTATTCGAAATTGCACCAAGTGCAAACATTTCGAATTGATTAGCCATTGTAATCCAAAAAAGAGTAATAATCGTTGCAACAACTAGTACAAGATGGCGTTTTACACGTAGAGCTGCTCGAAGAAGGGGCATTATTTATCCTAGTAAAATTATCAAGGACTCCTAGTTTTCAGGAGATCCCTCTTCGATAAATTTACCAAGTTTGCGGAATTTTTGATAGCGATCTTCTATGAGTTTTTCGATTTCAATCTCGATTAAGATCTTCGATTGATCTAAAATAAACTTTTTGACTCTGCTAAATGTTAGTTCGGGATCGTGATGAGCTCCTCCAAGAGGTTCATCGATTACAGCATCAACGACGCCAAACTCTAAAAGATCCTCGCCATGCATTCGCAAAGCCTTAGCAGCAATATCATTTTTACTTGCATCTTTCCATAAAATCGATGCACACCCTTCTGGAGAAATCACTGAATAGTAAGAGTGCTCTAAGATTGCAATGACATCACCTATTCCCATGCCTAAAGCACCACCTGAACATCCCTCTCCAATTAAGATCACTATAATCGGTGTTGGAATGCGCGACATTTCCCACAAATTTTGAGCAATCACACACCCCTGTCCTCTCTCTTCAGCAGAAAGGCCGGGAAAAGCACCTGGGGTATCAATCAAAGATATCACCGGCAATTTGAACTTAGCAGCCATACGCATCAGGCGCATTGCTTTGCGGTACCCTTCAGGATGAGGCATTCCAAAATTGCGTTCAATTCTACTTTCAGTATCGCACCCTTTTTCTTGAGCGATAATCACAAACCTCTCTCCATCAATAACACCGAGACCACCAATAATTGCTCGATCATCACGAAAAGTGCGATCTCCAGCAAGTTCCTCAAATGAGTCACAGAGATTATCAATATAATCAATAGATTTAGGACGCGCAGGATGACGACAAATTGCGACACGTTCCCAGGGAGTAAGATTCTGATAAACCTTTTTCTTCAAACGATCGAGTTTTGTTTCAAGCTTTTCGATTTCGACTTTTGACCAGAGAGGATTATTACGATTTTGCTCTTTGACTTGATCTATTGTATTGGCACACTCTAAAATCTGTTTTTCATGTTCTAAAGCTTGAAATTCTTGGGTAGACATATTAATACCTCGCCATTAGTGATTCTTTACCAGGCAACTGCGCATCATTAAAATCATTAACAACATGAAGATATGTTGGCTTTGTGATCACAATTGCAAAGAGCTCTTCAACGTCTTCGTGGAGCAAACGAATACATCCTTTGCTTCCATATTGACCTATACTCGCCCGATTTTCTACGAGTTTCCCAGTCTTTTCATCATCGATCCATGGCGCACCATGCAAACCACAACCATGAGCAAACGGCAGCCAACGCGTTCCAAAAACTCGGATCATCTCAATTTTATTTTCTTCGAAATAGCCCATTGTGCCCTTATCATAAATTGCAACTTTCTCCCCAAGCTTATAAACACCAAGAGGTGTTAATGATTCAGGATTTCCCTCTTCATTCAATCGACCAACTCCAACAGAGTAACTCTTTACCTGCACTCTTTCATTTGTATCTCGATCGAGATAAAAAAATCCAAGCTTACAGCGAGAGAGATCTAGAAGAAGATGAAATTCAATATCTTTGTCCTTACGAAAGACATTGAACCTGCTGCCAAAACTCACCTTTTGTGTGTTATAATCACGTTTGCCATTTAAGCTGCGGGCAATAAAATGACGAGAAGTACTAAAATATGAAGCATAATCAGCAATCCATGCAGGCTTGCCCTTCAACCAAGGCACTCTGCTTGTATAAGAAATGGTTTCAACAATTGGCAGCTTATTAATAGAATCGACTGAAAAAAGGTCATTAATACGATTTGCTGTAGGAAAATCATCACTATTACGCACAGTCAATTGATCCCTTGCGGATTTAATTACAGCTTCCTCTTGCACAGGTTCGTAGCTTGGAATCTCTTCAACAACCTGCGTGAGAACACTCTGCTCAACTAGCTGCCCCTGCCCACCTTTGTTCTTAATTAAGGCCATTACACCTATCAACCCAAACAAACAGACAGAACCGATGATAATTACTCGTGGGAAAGACAATGGATCACCCTCAATTTTCAATGTAAAGCGCCAATTTTATAATATTACGATTTTAAATATTAGTAAAAAAACAATTTTAAAGGATCGGAGAGCCCTTAGTACTTCTAGAGCGCTAGAAACTAATATTATAATGAAAATTCATTAGAGGAATAAATATTTTATTAACCTAAATTGACAGTATTTTATAAATATAAACAGGTATTAATTTTTTGAAAAATAGAATTGCTATGCAATAGCCCATTCCCATGGAGTAGTGCTTTGGGACACCTCATAGGCTAGAATAAAGGTTGCCCCCCAATAATGGCCCTCCTCTGACAGAGGAATTAACTGCATACGACCAGAACGCTGGGGAACAATCGTCACATGTTCATCTTCAGTATTAAAAACAACTCTTTGTGATGGACCTGAAAAATGACGCAATCCTCCAGGGAAAAAAGAAAGATTGCCTTGCAATCTTGCGCGCTTCGCATAGATATAATATACCATATAAAGCAACGTTTCATCCGTTTTGGTAAAACAAATCTTCAAGGTGGGTTTTTGATAATGCATGCTAAGCTCAAACCAGTGACGGGGAAATCTCTCCTCATTATCAACACCCACCCATTGTTTAAGAGAGTGATTTACTCCTTGGAGGGAACAGGTGCGCTGAATGCCAAAACCCTTCATGTCTCCCAATCTTCCAATCTGCGGGCCAAAATTGACAAGAGCGACTTGATTTTTATGATACATTCCACATCCAGTACGATGACCACTCAATGTTAGAGCTAAACTATGTTCGTGATCTTTTTGAGTAAAAAAACTTAATTGATTATCTCTTTCCGCATCTTCAAAAGGGAGCTGATTTTCAGAAAAAATCTGCTTTGCAAAAGGACGCATATACTCTTTAATGCTCATTAACTGACTGGAGGCAAAAAGCTTTTCCACAGCAAGCGGAAAATAAAGAACCTCAGGCTGAACATCCTCGATGATTTTCTCAAGCAATCCCCTTTGTATTTGACTGATTTCTTCAAACATAGGGACGCAATAAATATCGGCAGCAAGTCTAAATAACAATTCATTATAAATAAGCACCTCAGCGGGGCGGTATTCGCTTTCCCACAAACCAAAAAATGGATGATACCGATGATCAAGAGTTTTGAGTTGCCATTGAACTAATGTTAGCACCTCTTTAAGTCTAGTACGATCTTGTGCATGTAATGCAAAGAGTAAAGAACTCAAGGCGAGATGCGCATTAAGTTTGGGACGTGGCAATTTTGAATGCGCTATATGCCCCTTCCAATCGATCAACATGCCGCCAGCGCTGTTTAAATAGAGACTCTTATTATTTTCTAATTGAGTCTCATCTAATAACCCAGCACACAACTTCATTAAGCAATCAGCAACCTGAAATTCAGGCCAAAAACACCTATTGCGTCCTTCAAAAAAAAGCTTCTTTAAATATTCGCTCTCTTTTCCTATCGCAATAAATAAAAGAGTTTTTTCTAAAAAATGCAGAAAAGAAAAAGGCTCATCCTCAAATGAAGATGAGCACTGTTTGACTAAAAGATCAAAATCTGCAGCTTCAAGGCAATTGCTTTGATACAACACCTTGATTAGCGCATCACTTGTCGTTCTATTATTCGTTTGGATCGCTTGTTGTAGCCACTGCATTACTATTTAATCAAATTACCTACGCTGGAGTTGGTGCATGATCAACTTTATTTTCAATCATGTCACGCATTTTTTTTCCTGATGTGAATTTAACAGCAGGACGTGCAGGGATGATAATCGGTACACTTGCGTTCTTTGGATTGCGTCCAATTTTCTGCTTTCGCTCAACAACCTCAAAAACACCAAAATCACGAAATTCCAATCGGTTGCCTTCTGCGAGACAATCAGTCATTGCATCCAAGAAAGCCTGGACCACGTTGCGCACATCATTAGGATGCACACCTTTTTTGCGAGATATGTCATTGATGAGCTTTTTTTTGGTAATCGTTGCCATCTTCAAAACCCCTTCCGTTATGGCTAATTGTAAACAGCCTTAGTTTGTAATTTTTTGATGAAGTAACGAAGACACAACAGGATGCGCAACTTACTTCATACCGTTTATGTTTTCATTGTTGTATTGCAAGGAATTTCAAGCAAGTTGTTTTTTATAAGAAGTTTGTAGATAGCAACTTCTTCCGAGAGAAAAATGATTAAAAATATTTTTTTACAACAGAAGTCAATCGATGACTTTGACCAACATTTTCTTCTTCTTTCCAATACCAAATAAAATGAAACGATCATCAATCAAATCGCTTGTAGAAATTTCATGCGTAACGTCATTGATTTTTTCATTATTAAGATAAGCTCCACCATTTTTAACAAGTCTTGTAGCTTCTCCTTTACTCGCTGTCAAACCAACTTTTGTAAGCAGCTCTGTGTATTTACTACCAATAACTTCTCCCCTACTAACCTCTGCATTAGGCATGTCATCTGCAATACTAAGCAACATCTCTGAGTCAAGCTTTGTCTTGCTTCCAGGGGCAGCGCCAGCTGTCACTTTTTGTGCCACAGCAACACCCTCATCTCCGTGAACAATGCGCGTCACCTCTTCTGCAAGTCTTTTTTGCGCACTATTTGTTCGATAATCAGCAGAATTCATAGAAGCTTCAATTTCAGAAATCTCTTCATTTTCTAAAAATGTCAACATGCGCATGAGCTTAATCACATCACTATCGGGCGTACCATACAAATACTGATAAAATTTATAAGGGGAAAACAAGTCACTAGATAGCCAAACAGCGCCATCTTCAGACTTGCCATATTTTTTGCCATCACTACGGAGTAAAAGAGGATACGTCAATCCGTAGATAGACTTAGAAATAAGCTTTCGAGATAGTTCTATACCTGCTGTAATATTGCCCCACTGATCACTTCCACCAGCTTGCAAAATCACCTCATAATTTTGCCTCAAATGACAAAAATCGTAAGCTTGGATCATCTGGTAACTAAATTCTGCAAAACTAATTCCCTCGCTCGACTGGATCCGAGTGCGTACTGCTTCTTTTCCTAGCATCATGCCAACGCGCATATGTTTGCCAACATCTCGCAAAAAATCGAGAAAATGATAACCGCTAAACCAATCGTTATTATCGAGAATAAGAGGCTTAGGATCATTCTTTCCTAAAACAACATCAAAAATTTCTCTGATTTTATTTTTGTTATGAACGATTGTATTGTCATCAAGCAAAGGTCTTTCGTGACTCTTTCCAGAAGGATCTCCAATGCGCCCTGTAGCTCCGCCGAGCAAAACAACAGGAGTATGACCAAAACGTTGAAACCACCCAAGCAATATAATGCCAGCAAGATTCCCAAGATGCAAACTCTCTGCAGTTGGATCAAATCCAATATAGAGTTTTTGAGGCTGATCGAGTAGTTTAGAAAGATCTTCACTTGAGACCGAATCAATGACTCCTCGACGTCTCAAATAATCGAGTACATTACCTTGTTTCATCAAACCTTAGAATTAGATAAAAACAAAGAATAGTATCCATTTGCCTATATAATTACAACTTGAGTTTTTCTTTTAATTTGCGGCTTAAACGATCGACGTTTTTGCTTGATTTAGCAATATTGCGGTTTTCATCAAAAAGCGAGAAATCTTTTTCTTTAAGTGCAATGCGCTGCTTAGAATGACGAGCAATCCAGTTTTGAATTTCCGAAATTTTATGCTCTAGAGCTTCAGGAGTGATTTTTTTTTCAACTTCCTGCAAATGCTTTCTTAGCTTTTCCCTTGCTCTACGGGTTTTTGTACTCTCTTCAGCTATCTTATTTTTCTTCATCCCATTTCCTCAAAATGAACTAGACCTATTGCCAACTATCATTTATCAACAGTAATTTTTTCAAATTTTTTTATTAAAATGGATTGGGCAAATCAATAAATAAGCACTCAATTCCAAAATGATTTTCGAGATGCTCTTTTAGTGCAATGATTCCAATCCTTTCACTTGCGCTATGTCCGAGCGCACAAAAATGCAATTCTTCTTCATGAGCCACATGCCAGGCAGGTTCATCAAAATTCCCGGTAATAAAACAATCAACCCCCTCTTTTGCCGCTTCAGATAAATATCGATAGCCACTACCAGATAAAATTGCGGCACTCTCAACAACAGATTTGCCTCCATAAGCGGCCGTAACAGGATGCTGATAGTATTCTTCTAATGTTTTAATAAACAGATCAATTGGTTGCGGATCAAATCTACCCTTCACTCCAATGTACATTTTGTCAATCAGACCAAACTGTTTTAGATCTCGCCATTTCAAATCAATCGCTGCTCTCCAATTATTGCCAACAATGCGATGTGCATCAAGAGGAAGATGATATGCAAACAGAGAAATTTGCGCGCTCAAAAGCGCGGCAATCTTTTTCCGTTTAGTCCCAATTATTGGAACACTGTCGCCTTTCCAAAAAATGCCATGATGAACAAGCAGTGCATCAACATTTAAACTCTGAGCCTTTTGAATCGCCGCTAAACTTGCAGATACAGAAAATGCAACTTTAGTGATCTTTTGTTTTCCTTCAACTTGCAATCCATTTGGACAAGCATCTACAAATAGATGAGGTTCTAAAAAAGCCTCGAGATAATCGTGAAAATCTTGTATCGTAACCATTTTGTTGCTTTCGTAATGCACAGAAGAAAAGTATTTTAACTTAAAAGTGTCTCTTATGTCTATCGATGATGTGAAAAAACAAATTGGAATCTTTGCTGCTGAGCTCGTAAAAGATCAGATGATCATCGGGTTAGGAACAGGTTCAACGGCGTATTTTTTTATCGAACATCTTAGCGAGCGGGTGCAAAAAGGATTAAAAATCCAAGCCGTTGCAAGCTCTAAACGCTCTTATGATCAAGCAAGCGCAAACGGCATCAAAATGCTCGATATTGAATCCCTCACATCAATTGATATGACAATTGACGGAGCTGATGAGGTTGATCCGCAAAAAAGAATGATCAAAGGTGGCGGTGGTGCTCTTTTACGCGAAAAAATTGTCGCAACAATGAGCAAGGAGATGATTGTAATCATCGACGAATCAAAACTCTCCGATCGTTTAGGTCGTCATCTTCTTCCAGTTGAAGTGATTCCTTTTGCCCATCATTTTACACATTACCAACTGACCCAGCTCGGTTATAAAGGAGCTTTCCGCCTCGACAAAGAAGGAAATCTCTATCTTACCGACAACGGAAATTTTATCATCGACATCAAGATTGACCCCAATGCTTGCGACCCAGAAAAAGACCACCAACGAATGATTGCAATTCCTGGCGTTGTAGAGACAGGTTTCTTTTTTAATTTGGCAAAGCAAGTGATCATCGGCTATAACGACGGAAGAGTAGAAGTTAAACCATAAGTAGCAGGGCGCGATGCAAGCCGATGAACTCATACCGATAACCTTTAATAAGATTTTACATTCTAAAGCCTACACCATCATCATTCTCGGAAATGATGAAAAGCGCTTTGCGATCTATGCAGGCTCTAATGTTGGTAAATTGATTCAAACCTATATGAGCGCACACCATTTCCAAAGACCGATGACTCTTGATCTTTTTAATAGCGTTCTCTCAGGTTTAGATGTAAAGCCTTTGCAAATTGTTATCGAAGATGTGCGCGATACCATCTACTTTGCTCGGCTTTTTCTTGAGCAACAAATTGGCGAAATGCGACAGATCATAGAAATTGATGCGCGCCCCAGCGATTGCATCACCCTAGCTCTTATCAATAAAGTTCCTGTTTATTGCAAACGGGAGATCTTTGAAAAAGCAGTTCCCATAGAAATTTAGGTTTGTGCAACCAATTTTAATATTGAATCTTAAATTTTTGCTCAGATAAAGCGATAAGAGCGCTAAGCGCTTCCTCAGCATCAGGTCCTTCAGCTTCAACTTCAATTTTTGCTCCTTTCCCCGCAGCAAGCATCAAAATTCCAAGCAATGATTTAGCATTGACTGTCAATCCTTGATAAATCAATGTGATCTGAGCTTTAAAACCCGAAGTACATCTGACAAGCTCTGTTGAAGGCCTAGTATGCAAGCCCTTTTCATTAAGAACTGTAAAATAACCTTTTACTTTAATAAGAGTCTCCTGACCCATAAATCAACCATTTAGGTATGTTAGAGAAGCAGATATAGGGTATCTTCTCTTCAAGTTCAAGTATTTTTTTCGTTTTCATAAATTTTCTTTACATAACGACAATAAAAAATTTAAAGCCCATCTTTAGCAATCTTCGCCATCATCTGCTAAAAACTTGCAAAAAAAGCCTATCTTCTATATGATCCCACTCTTGGAAATTAACATTCTGGAGAATGCCATGACTCAACAAACAGAAAATAAGATCTCATTAAAACCTCTCGGCTATCGCGTTCTCGCTAAACGCCTCGAGGCAGAAGAAACGACAAAAGGTGGAATTATCCTACCCGAATCGGCAAAGCAAAAGCAAGAGACTGCAGAAGTAATCGCAATTGGTAGCGGCAAAGTAACTAAAGATGGCAAAACCATTGAAATTCCTGTCAGTATCGGCGATAAAATCCTCATTGATAAATACTCGGGTCAAGAAGTGACCTACGAAGACAAGGAATACATCATCGTCAAAGCCGATGACATCATCGCGATTGTGGAATAATTATTATAAAGAGTCCTCCTAAAACCTATTTGAGACAAAAATGGTTTTAGGAAAGACGCATAAAAACTCTAAGGAGAGAAAATGGCTGCTAAAGACATTAAGTTTAGAGAAGATGCTAGACAGAAGATCCTCAAAGGAGTCAGCAAACTAGCTGCTGCGGTCAAGGTTACCCTTGGTCCAAAAGGACGCAACGTCGTCATTGACAAATCATTCGGTCCTCCCCACATCACAAAAGATGGTGTAACTGTTGCAAAAGAGATTGAACTCGAAGATAAGCACGAGAATATGGGTGCTCAAATGGTTAAAGAAGTCGCTAACAAAACCGCTGACAAAGCAGGTGATGGAACGACTACAGCTACTGTACTTGCTGAAGCGATCTACAGCGAAGGCCTAAAAAACGTTACAGCTGGTGCCAATCCAATGGAACTCAAGCGTGGTATTGAAAAAGGCGTTAATAAGATCACTGAAGAGCTTAAAAAGATGAGCAAACCAGTTGAAGATCGTAAAGAGATCGCGCAAGTCGCAACAATCTCAGCAAACGGCGATAGCGAAATTGGTGAAATGATTGCGAAAGCCATGGAAAAAGTTGGTAAAGATGGCACAATTGCTGTTGAAGAAGGAAAAGGCTTTGAGACATCGCTCGATATCGTTGAAGGCATGAACTTTGATCGAGGTTATCTCTCTTCATACTTCATCACCGACAACGAAAACCAAGAAGCAATTCTAGAAAATCCCTACATCCTGCTTTTCGAAAAAAAGATCACAGGAATTAAAGAGTTTCTTCCAGTACTGCAAGCGGTTGCAGAAAGCGGAAGACCTTTACTTATCATCGCAGAAGATGTCGAAGGTGAAGCTCTTGCAACACTCGTTGTTAACCGTCTCCGTGGTGGCTTAAAAATCTGCGCTGTTAAAGCTCCAGGTTTTGGTGATCGCCGCAAATCAATGCTCGAAGATATCGCTATCCTTACAAGCGGTCAATTCGTCAGCGAGGAGCTCGGCATCAAACTCGACGCAATGACCCTAGATATGCTCGGTCAAGCGAGAAAAGTTGTCGTCAAGAAAGAAGAGACAACCATTATCGATGGTGCTGGTGATAAAAAAGCAATCCAAGAGCGCATCTCTCTGATCAGACGTCAAATCGAAGATAGTACTTCAGATTACGACCGTGAGAAGCTTCAAGAGCGCTTAGCAAAACTTACTGGTGGTGTTGGTATTATCAGTGTTGGTGCGCCAACCGAAATCGAAATGAAAGAGCGTAAAGATCGCGTCGAAGATGCACAGCACGCGACTAAAGCTGCCGTTGAAGAAGGAATTCTTCCTGGTGGTGGCGTCGCTCTAATCCGCTGTCTCCCTGCCCTGGAAAAACTCTCTAAAGAGCTTTCAGGCGATGAGAAAGTGGGTGTTGATTTGATCTGCCGTGCGCTAACTGCACCCTTACGCCAAATCGCAGAAAATGCGGGCGAAGAGGGTTCCATTATCGTACAAAAAGTGCTCCAGCTTAAGAACAACGAAGGTTGGGATGCTCAGAACAACGTTTTCGGAGATATGTTTGAAAAAGGAATCATCGATCCAACAAAAGTGACGCGCCTCAGTATTGAGCTCGCCGCTTCGATCGCTTCCCTTCTTCTAACAACAGAAGCTATTATTACCGACGAAGTCGATGATAAAGCTGCTGCTCCAGCAATGCATTCCGCTGACTATTAATCAGCACACAAAAAAGCACGGTCACAAGATCGTGCTTTTTTATATTTTAAAGAATTTCGCAAGATCGATAAACACCCTGAACTGCTCCCACTAAATTCTGCAGAACTCCAGAAGCGGGTTCACCGCTGAAATATTCCTTATGATATCTCACTAAGCCTGCAAAAAAGCAGCCGAAATCATCAGCTTTACCTCGATGGATAAAAGCATAATCTAGTCCACCACAATTGCTCCCTTGTATTAGATTACACTTACTCGCTTCCTCAAAGGTATAGCGCATGAGGTAGGAATACTTGATGATTCCCATTCCACTATCTTGAATACTATCTCTAAGAGTTAATTCCATATGTAAGCTCAATTTTAGTATTTCATCAGAATACTTTGTCCTAAGTTCAGCTAAACTTGGCCACACTTCATGAGGATTTAAATCCTTTACTGTTTGGTATAATTCCAGCAAATCTATGGTTGCAAAAGTAAATCGAGAATATGTCTCGTAAAATTCAGGATCTTTGATTAGAAAGGTAAAATAAAAAATTAACTCGTTTTCATTAAAAGGAGGCTTCTTAAATGCCATTCTCAACGCTTGTTGAAAATAAATTTTTAAAAATTTCGCTTTTTGTGGAATACTATGCGAACTTTTCCCAATACACTCTCTCAATTGATCAAATGAACGATTTAAAGGTTCCAGCTGCTCTCTAATAATACTTTCAGCAAGTCCTTCAAATTGACTACCTGGAACAAACTCAAATCCCGAAGATTCCTTGATATAATTCATATACCAGTCTGAAAAATTCTTAATACCGGCGTTTTCCATTAGATAACGATAATCGAGAATGTCTTGTGCAATTTTATGGGAATATTTAGAACACTGAACAAACTTAGCTAATTCCTGCGAATCAAGCTGAACCAAAACAGCTTCTTTTACCTCTCGAGGCAATTGCCCCCACTGATGAAACGTATTATGATTAAATTGATGTTGAACTGTTGAAGCCATTATTCACCTAAACTATATTATTAATAATAATTGATTGTACCATAAATATTCAAAAAACAATAATTAAGCGATTAATTACCAATTACTTAGCCCGTCCTCCCTTCCAATACATTTATAACCAGCTATTTGAACCCAACATTTCAAGCCCACAACCACGGTTAGATTCATTCTTCTCTTGTAAAATAAATATTTTAATCCTATAAACTGAAGTAACTCAATAGAATCAGGTTATGGAGTTCATCATGCTCTTACGCAGAATTTTAATCTTAATTGGTATCGTCTTTGTTGCTTTAGCAATAGCGGTATTTATCTTTTGGATGCGCTTGCCAAATTTTGCAGCGAATGTCCTCTCAAGTAAATTAAAAGCACCGGTATCGATTGAAGATATCAATATTAAATCTGAAAGAATCGATATACAACAACTTGAAATTGGCAACCCAAAAGGATTTGTCATGCCCAAGGCTCTTTCTTCAAATATTATCGACATTCAAGCTTATTGGAAGAATTACCTTCAAAAAGAAATAGTCATTGATAGGATTGATATCAATGATGTCTATGTTGGTCTTGAATTTCCCCAAGAGGGCAATCAAAGCGGTAACTGGACAACGATTATGAATAACATCCGCGAAGGTGGAGATATCAGTAAAGAAAAGAAAAAAACTTCTGATCGCAGCGTTTTGATCAAAGAGCTTTCTCTTTCAAATATTGATATTGAATTGTTGTATGGTAGTGATATTAGCAAAGTTCAAAAACTATCAAAGATTAATAATATTACTCTGACAAATGTCAGCAGCACGGAAGGAATTCCGATGAATCAAATCATCAATATTATTTTAAGCGAAATGTTAAAGAAAATTTTCCTAGATAAAGGGATTACAAACATGCTTGAAGGTCTTCAGTTGCCTTTTGGAGGAGAAGGTGGTATTGCTCCACTTAAACCTCTTCAAGGACTCTTCAATGCCAATGAGAATGAAGAGGCTCCCTCTCGCTTTTGCGCTTAAATAATTGACTTCTGACAAAAAGACGCCCAAATTTTTTGGGCGTTTTTTTATCTGAGATTGACTATTATGGATTAAATTCCCTGATAGGAAGGCTATGAAAGAAAAAATCAAGCAGTGTTGGCAAAAGATTAAAGAATATTTTCGATGCCATAAAGTACTGGCCAGAGTAATAAAAGCCACTCTGATTATTGTTGGTTTAATTATTGCTTTTCAACTTTGCGTTTCAATAGGAACAATCATTTTAACAAACAGCTTAAGCCGTAAAATGCGCGTAAAAGTTGAAATCGATAATGTTGATATTTCCTGGAGAAAAGTTTCTGTCAATGGCATTACGATTCATAACTTGCAAGGTTCTATTCTCCCCTACGCCTTCAAAGCAGATAACATCACAATTAAAACTCCCTTCCATGAGTATTTTGGAAAGCACACTGTCATTGATGATATCATCTTAGATAACGTTTATTTAGGGCTGGAATTTGATTCCATCTCTGGTGAGACTGGCAATTGGACGCGGATTATGACTAATTTGCGTTGCGCCTCTGAAAAAGATGAAATGAAAAAACATTATGGTGATCATGAGGTTTTTATTAAAAACATCTACGTCAATGATGTTCAAGCTCAAGTAACCTATCGCGATAAAGATACCATCATTGACCTACCTCATATCGAAAGCATGGATTTTCATGATCTGTCGAGTGAAGGTGAAGAGGTGTCATATCAAATCATGAATAGTGTTCTTGGAGAAACATTAGTATCGATTTTTATTCGACAAAACATTGGTAACATGCTTAAGCACGGCGCTCTAAATTACCTATTCTTCCCCTTTAGTCTCTTCATGTATAGCGACAAGGATGCTCCTCAAGGAGAAGACAAGCCTATTGATGAAAATCTATGCCCTCTAGAGCCTCTTGAAAAGCAAGAAAAACCTAAGGCCACTCCTGAAAAAGTCCAACCTGTTCCCGAAGAATCTAAACCTGCTGAAGAAGTTCAACCGGCTCCTCAATAATAAGACGCAGAAGGTTCATAATTAAGGCCGCATCACCTTAATCTGACTCTTTCTTGATCGGAATGAGTTGCAACTAAGGTTTCAAAATCAATCAGTTTTTGTTTCTGCTTGAGTCCAAAGCGATACCCACCTAATGTTTGATCTGAACGAATAACTCTATGGCATGGAATTAAGTAACTAATTGGGTTGCGGCCAATTGCAGATCCTACAGCGCGATGCGCTTTAGGAGACCCTGCGCGCCAGGCTAATTCGCTATATGAAATTAATTGTCCTCGATCGATCGATAAGAGCGCACGCCATACATTTAAATCGAAGGCAGAACCAATCAAACATAATGGCACTTGTCTAGCCACGATAGCTTCAAGAGAATAAATTTGTTTTTCTTCAGCGTGAATAAAATTGAGATCTTTGCGTGCAATTTCAAGAATATCACTATCATCGATAAAATATAGTCCACATACTTTTTTTTGATATGTGATGAGTAAAAAATCCCCAAAGGGAGCAGTATAAGAGGCATATGAAACCTCTTTTAAACATTTTCCTCTAAGAATTTCTTGCATTTTTCTTTTTTCGATTTACTGATTGATGGTACTCAGTTAAACTTTACTCTATTTCCAATCAACCTGCGAGGAAAATATGGCAGAAAAAGAAACTCTAGTTGTGATCAGTAAAGTGAAAAAATTGATCAAAGAAGAGGGAGGGATGAACACTTCTGGAAATGCTACTGACGCATTATCAGAACTCGTCCGTCAAGCGTGTATGAAAGGCGTGGAAAATGCGCGTATGAATAACCGTAAAACAGTTATGGATCGTGACTTTGAATAATTTACGATTCTAACGGATAGCTCGCTGAAGTGCCACTTGCAACAAGTTGCTTTGAAGCGAGCTCTTCTTCTTCAAAGAATGCGCTTTTGAGCACCTGCTCAATTTGCACGGGCGTAACAATCTGAGCTTCGATCTTCTTCTTGAGATATTCAGCATTACCAGCTTCCCAAGAAATAATCCCCTTCTTCATTAAAACCTGTTCACTGAAATTCGTTAACTTCTTAAATAGAGCAGTGATCTTAACAGACTTTTGATTGATTGAAACTTTACCTTTACCTAACTTGGCTGATGCTTCTTTTGGTTTGCGTTCATAAGCTTCAGAATGAATCAATGTAACACCTTTGCGATCGCGATTAAGGTGCATGAGTTCCATCGCTGTTGATCCACCAGAGCGCGTTAAGGTTACATCGCTGCGAGCGAGCAATGGTGCTAACTCTTCGTCTGTCTGAAAAACAAACGGAATAATCTTTAGAAAATCAGGACAATGGGGGCAGTTCATCCGCATTTCAATTGCTTCACGTAGTGATGCATCGTGATTAGATCCCATAAATACAAAGAAATAGTAATGAAAATCACTGCGACGTTTATGTTTGCGCTTCTGTTCTTTAGCAAGCTTCATTACAATGTCGACATAATCGAGCATCGCATTTTTTGATGGCTGGCTACCCAACATCAAAGTTGCAACACGATCCTTTTTATCAACAATAATATCTTGTTGCTCTCCCTCTTCAGAACGGAGCTTTAAATTCACTTTTTTCCCAATTAGAGACTTTTGATCAATAAACGCTTGCCGAATTGGTACAGGTTGATCGGTGATCACACGCACTTTACCACAGTTCTCGAGCCACCACTCTGCGTGATCTTCGCCCGCTTTGAGCTGTGGAGGAGGAGCATAAAGCGTTACGAGTTGACTGAGTTTCTTAAAACGACTGATCTTCTTTACAGATGAGAAAAAATGGGTAGCTTTAGCAGTAGGTAGATCGCTCATCCATAAATCGATGTGCATATTCCAACCACGCTTACGATTTGTTTTATAGATCGCTCTAGCAATTGCAGTATTGCAAATAGGCTGCGTAACAATAATTTGGCGTGGAGGATGCGTAATCTCATTGAGGATCTTTTTAAATTTGAAATAGACAGCAGGATAAAAAAGGATGTCAGCAAACCATTGAAGATTGATCAAAATCTTTTGCGTGAAAATATTTCCGCCTTCTTGAGCGCTATTCCAAAAGTTCACGCAAAAATCACCAAATCTCCCCATAATTGGCAACTTGATTCGATTCAAGAATTCTTTGCCAAATATATCAAGATCCAGAAGATCTTCACTTCCTTTACTGATCCATTCTTGCTTTTTTGCATCCATCACCGCTTTATGCCCTGCGCCACCGCGGGACCAGATGAAGATGCAATCATAATACTTATTAAATTGTTTTTGCTTTTCGGCCATGTACTTTTTTATTTACTTTCGATCAAACAATTGCTAGCCTTTATCCGGCAAAAGCGCTGCTTTTCCTTACACTAGCAAATTAATTATTTTTATAACATCATCAAAGCTGTTTAATGATGCCCTCAAATCATACTATTTTACTAATCTCTTTAATTCCCGCTAGTTGCATCCTTATCGGTAGTATATTTGCTGGATTTTTTAAACTTAAGAAAAATCTTCTCAGCAATTTTCAACATTTTGTAGCTGGAATACTCATTGCTGCAGTAGCACTCGAACTTATCCCTCCTATCACAAAGAGTCCCTCGTTATCAATAGTATTTGGACTCGCCCTTGGCGCTATTGCAATGCTCGTACTCAAAGGAATTTCTGATAAAATTGGAACGAAATCCTCAGGACTTATTACCGCTTCTATGATTGATCTTATGATCGATGGTGTCATCTTAGCCATTACATTTCTAGCTGGCCTAAAGAGTGGATTTGTCGTTGCACTTGCCTTGAGCTTTGAAACACTATCTCTTTCCTTTACTATACGCTCCACCCTGCACCAGCAGAAGATCTCCACGAATCGACAATTTATTACACTGTTGCTGCTTTTAATCGCTCTGCCCCTAGGGGCATTAATCGGTACTGGAGTTATCTCAGTCCTGCCCCCTCTTTGGCTAAACGAGCTACTCGCCTTTGGGATTGCGGCCCTTTTATTCCTAGCAATAGAAGAACTGCTTGGAAAAGCACATCAAAAACCAGAAACTTTGCTCCCTCCAGCCCTTTTCTTTGCTGGATTCATCATAATTTTCTGTTTAAAAATCATGATAACGCAATCAACTTAAGAGCCTTAAGTTTTTCACCTTCAATATTATTTACTCTAGTAATATTTCCTAAGCAACTGCTTGCTAATTAATTACAAACTACACTTCACCGCAAGATATTAATAAGCAATTAAATGCGATTTTTTGTATTCAATTCAAACAAAGTCTATAATTAAATTGTAGATCAATTTGGGAAGTGAATGGCAAAAAAGCAGATTATTATATTAGGAGCCGGCTTTGGAGGAACATATGCAGCAATGCACCTCGAAAAATTACAAAAACACTATGCTGAATTTGAGATCACGCTAATCAACCGAGAAAACTATTTTGTTTACCAACCAATGCTTGCAGAAGTTGTCGGAGGAGCAGTTGGTCTACTCGATACTGTCAGCCCCCTCCGCCGCTTAATTCCTAAGTCCCAACTATATGTACGTGAAATTGGCGGCATCGATCTCAATAATAAACAAATCACCCTCTGCCCACGCTTTTCCCACAGCCCACTCGTTCTCAACTACGACCATCTAATCATCGCATTAGGTAATGTAACTGATTTCCGTTCATCTGCAGGTTTACATGAACACGCTCTGCCTTTTAAAAACCTTGCTGATGCAATCCGTATTCGCAACCATGTCATCGAAGTCGTTGAAGCCGCATCCAATGAAAAGAATCCCGATGAGCGCAAGAAAATGCTCACCTTTGTTGTTGGTGGAGGAGGCTTTTCAGGAACCGAAGTTGTCGCCGAGGTCAATGACTTTGTCAGACGCATTGCCAAAGAATACCCAACGATCGACCCCAATGAGATCCGTGTGGTATTGATTCATAGTAAAGATCTCTTAATGAATCGAGAGCTAAGCCCAAGTTTAGGACGCTATAGCGCAAAAATCTTAGCTAAACGGGGTGTAGAACTGCGCTTTGGACTTCATCTTCAATCAGCAACACCTCAAGAAGCACTATTAGACAATGGAGAGCGCATTCCCTCCTATACAATCATTTCAACAGTCCCCTCCTCACCAAATCCTTTGATCGAATCTCTCGATTTACCTCTAGAAAAAGGAAAAATTAAAACAGATAGCGCAATGCAAGTAATTGGACGTGACGATGTATGGGCAATCGGAGACTGCGCTTCTATCCCTCTCGCTAAAGGGGATAAGCTTTGCCCACCAACAGCGCAGTTTGCAATTCGCGAAGCAAAAGTACTCGCTAAAAACATCGTAAACAGCATGCAAAACAAGCCAAAAAAGAACTTTTATTACAAAGCAATTGGAATGCTCGGTGCATTGGGTCACCGCAGAGCCGTTGCTGAGTTTTTCGGCAAATTGAAAATATCCGGCTTTTTTGCATGGCTAATGTGGCGCTCAATATATTGGATGAAGTTACCCGGTTTTGACCGAAAAATAAAAACCCTCTTTTCATGGATCATCGACATGATTATCCCGATTGAATCAGTGCAGCTAAAAGTGGATCTCTCTCAAGGGATTGCACATTTGCATTTTGAATCGGGAGAAGTAATTTTCTATGAAGGAGATGTTGGAGAATATTTATACATAATTGTACACGGACAGGTAGAAATATGCAAAGAAGCGGATGGAAAAACCAAAACAATCGCCAATCTAGGAAAAGGCGAGTTTTTCGGAGAAAAGTCCCTGTTAAATCAAAGAAAAAGGTCAGCGACAGCACGCTGCTTAGAATCGACAGACCTTTTAGCTATTCGTAAAAACGATTTCGGCGTCTTAGTTGCCAACTTTGAAGAATTACGCAACAAAGTTGAAAAAATAGACGCCGATCGAAATGTAGAATAGACTACTTTTTCAACTGGCTATACATGTCATTGGCAAATTGCCAATTGACAACATCCCAAAATCCTTCAATAAAATCAGGGCGTCTATTGCGATAATCGATGTAATAAGCATGTTCCCATACGTCCAATGTCAAAATCGGCTCCTTACCATATTTTAAAGGAGTATCAGCATTGCTCAGTGGCATAATCTCAAGTTTGCCCTGAGCATCACTAGCTAGCCAAGCCCATCCTGATCCAAATAGCGCTGCAGCTGCATCAGAAAATGCCTGACAAAAAGCATCATAACTTCCGAAATCGCGCACAATTGCTTGCATTACTTCCGAGCTGGGTTTGCCTCCGCCAGATGGGGACAAGCAGCTCCAAAAAAACGCGTGATTCCAAGCCTGGCCAGCGTTGTTAAAAACACCCCCCTTAGACTGGACAACCAAATCTCTCAAAGAGAGTTCTGATTCAGGTTTTCCATCGACTAAGCCATTGAGCTTTTTATAGTATCCCGCATGGTGTTTGTTAAAGTGATAATCCATTTGCTCTTCAGAAACCCAAGGTGTTAAGTCACTCAAAGCAAAAGGCAAGTCAGGTTGTTTAAACGTCATTATAACTCCCACATTAAAAATTAAGAGAGTGTAACTATGCCCCAAGGAGAAATTCCTGGCAATGTCCTAACCTCACTTATTTTTATTTTGCAAACTGCATCAATCGCATCTTGTTTTACAGATTTTCTTCCTAATATTTCCCAAAAATGATTACATTGTTGTCAAACAAGGAATCACCGATGATCTACCGCATAATCATCATGCTATCAGCAACAATTAGCTCTTACGCAATCAGCCAATCGTTTGGATATATCACAGGCGGGCCTTCTGCTACAGGTGACTTAAATAACATTACCTCTTTTAACCAGCCGACGGCAATCTACGGTTTTGGTTTTCGTCGGCAAGCGAATCGCGTTGGCTATGATATGGAATTCATTACTAACTCGACAGAAAGACGCGCTCGCGTTTCCACTCTCTATTATCCAATGCCCAACCCTTACAACCAACTCTATCTCGGCTTTGGTTCTTCAATTGCATATTTGCGCGATCCAGAAGCAGAAAAACGGCTTGAACTCACACCTCGAGTACATACGCAAATGGGCATTGAATTTCGCGGTCAAAAATCAAGCACCAAACAGTTCATCCAAGGAGATTTTTCTCCTTTTCGTAAAGAAGACAAACACAACGGCAATCTTACTCTGACATATGGAATTGGTTTTTAATAACCCAACTTATCCCCTACCTTACCGAAGGGTTAATAATCAAAATCAATCGAATCATTCATGCAATATCGCTTATCGATGTTAAGTTGATCGAGTGTTCTCATCTGCTCTGCATTTAAAGAAAAAGAAAAAACCTCGAGATTATCCTTCAAATGTTGATACGACGTTGTTTTAGGAATTACAGGAATCTGCCGCTCTATGCACCAGCGCAATAAAACGAGAGCAGGATGCCTTCCCAAACTCTCAGCTAACACACACAAATCCTCATTCTCAAGCAACTTGCCTTTTCCTAATGAGCGATAGGAAATAATCTTCGTTTTCCATTCATTGCAATAGTCTAAGAGTTCTTTTTGAAAAAGCTCAGGATGAAATTCAACTTGATTGACAACAGCTTCACCACCCGCATGAAACCAATCGCTTAAATGACGCTTGGTAAAATTGCTCACACCTATGCTACGCACTTTTCCCACTTCCATTAAACGAGATAGATCCTCAGCGATCTTTTCAATTGGTTTTTTTCGATTAGGTGAATGTAATAAATACAAATCGATGTAATCGGTGTTAAGCTCCTTTAAGGCTAGATCACACGCCTCTTTAATACATCCACGAGAGCGACCAAAATCAATTTGACTGTCCGCAATTTTAGACGTCAAAAACAGCTTCTCACGTCGCTGTCCTTCAAGGCCCTTAGCGACAGCTTGATGATTTTCATAAATATGCGCCGTATCGAAATGCGTATAACCGAGATTAACTGCCTCACGTACAACATTCGTACATTCCTCTCCTCTAAGCTCCCAAGTTCCCAATCCAAGTAGCGGGATTGAATGTCCATCAGAAAGCAATGTCGTAGAAATCTTTGCCATATTTAACCTTTCATATGGGCATCAACCCAATTACACGTCTCAAATATAAATTCTTCATGGCTGATTTTTTGTTCATCCACAGGTTTTTTTTCTAAGAAAGAATAACGGCATTCCACCCCTCTATTCTGCAATGCATTTGCAAAATCAACGACTTCGTTTTCATTGAAAATAGGACTATCCTTTCTATGCAACAAAAACATCGGTGTATTGATCGTCTCGACATGAGCTAGAGCAGAACGCACGCGGAAAGATTCTTCATCAATAGAGATCGCATAATTTTTCGCAAGTAGCGTCTCTACTAGAGGATCCTTTAAATCTAAGTGCCTCAGCAAATCGCAACAAAAATTAGTAGCTATAATACAGCTAATATCACTTCTTTGAGAAGCGAGTAATAGTGCAGCAGTACCTCCCAGCCCAAATCCAATGATCCCATAATTCTCAACATTGAATCTTCGTTTAAGCGCATCAATCGCTTGATTCAAAATACTTAACGTATCAGGTCCACAAAAATCCCTTTCTCCTCGACTTCTTCCATAGCCTGGCATAGAGATTGCAGCGACAGAATATCCCCGTTCAATCCAATACTCAAATTGATCTGCAGCTATAGACCTCACTCCATTTTCAGCTCCTGCGCCATGGAGAATCATAAGTAATGGAGCTTTCATTCCATTTGCTTTTTGCATAAAAATTTCTGTCTTGTTTTCAGGATCTCCGCTATCTCTAAGAAAGCGAATTTTCCCATCTTTTGCATGCAAAAAACCAAAGCATAATATTGCAAATACCAACAGTTTATTCATCTTATTTACCTCTAAGTTCATTAACTAAAGCAGGAGCATTGTACACTTTTTTCAAAGCTTCTATGATGCCCTGTGAATGCACACTAATTGCTCTTCCTCTCTCTTGATCAAATGTGAAATTCCATAGAAGAGAGTGTTGATTACCATCAAAAATAATTCCAACAATTTGGCCTTTAGCATTGATAATCGGGCTGCCAGAATTTCCCCCAATGATATCATTCGTTGAGATGAAATTCATCGGCACATCACTCAAACAATGCTGACTGTTTTTCCAACTCTCAGCCAATTGATAGGGAGGCTTTTCCTCATGCTTTGCAGCTCTTGCAAACAAACCATTAATTGTTGTCATCGGAGGAACATCCTGATAGCCACTCATCTCACCATAAGACAATCTCAAAGTAAACGTCGCATCGGGATAAACAGCATCTCCATATTGCTCAAAAATCGTTCCCATAATTTTTTGATATGCCTCATTTTGACCACTGAGTAGATGATTGTCATGTCTCTCTCTTAATTTTCTTGCAAAAGGATCTAACTCCCTGACAAGCATAATCATTGGATCTGAACTCTTTAAAATCAAACTAGGATCATTATATAACTGCTTCCGAAACTCAACATCATTAATTTTTGTTCCTGCTAAAATCTCATCAACACGAGTTTCTATAGACTTACGGCCTAGTATCACTTTTACAACAGGATGTTTTTCACCAAAATTTTTCTTAATTCTTTTCAAACTGTCAACTAAAAACAGCCTCTCAAGATTGTCGTAAACAGGTTCTGTTGAAAACAAATCCAATTCGATTGTAGGGATCTCACTATCAACATACTCTTTCAGTCTCTTTTGATTGGGCTTTTTGCGCTCTGCAGCAATCCTCACAAGATGGCGTGCCCAATTATACGATCTAGAATAGCGCGGTCCTAACCTTTCCATCACAAAATACTGGGGATAATAACCTCGCGCTTCATGAAGCACAGCTTCTAAATCAATCCATGCCTCTCCCTTCCCAACTAAATTCGCTTCATACTCTCTTTTATTCTCAATAATTGGCTGATCTCTAAGGCCATTTTCAAAAGCGGTAAGCACCTTGTTTGAATTGCTAAACCTATGAAGATCTGCATATGCAATACGACTGTCCTCTTCATTTTTCTTGGAAAGTTTTTCTAACAGATTGATACGAGTGCGAATAAATTCTGAATATAGAGGCAATTCTATATCTTTAAAAAATTGCAAATGCGCTGAAGTATATGTTCTCTGCGTAGAGCCAGGATGACCAATCACAAAAAGAGGCTCTTTGAGTTTGGGACCTGCCTTGCTCCACTGCAAGTAGTTCTTTTTCGTATTCACAGGCTTATCATTTTCATAAACCCTAAAAAAGCAGACATCTAAGCAATATCTAGGAAACGTAAAATTATCGATATCGCCACCAAAACTCGCGCTATTTTTTTCTGGTGCCATCACCAAGCGTACATCATCATAATGCTTATATAAATAAAGATATGAGCGCGCTCCTTGATAAAGAGATACAAACTCAGGCAATAGTCCTGTGCGCGCTTTTGCTTCATCTTTCAGTGTTGCGATTATCGCTGTGCGCGCAGCTTCCTTCTCAGTAAGGGTCATACCCTCCGACAAAGCACTCTCTACCTTTCTAGTAACATCTTCAATGACCATCAATTGATCGACATAAAGATTTGGACACTTTAACTCCCCCTCTCTAGCCGTCGCATAATATCCCTGATCCATTAAATCTCTTTTCTCACTCGAGAGATTATAGATCGCCTTAGCTCCAACATGATGATTAGTCATCATCAAACCCTCAGACGAGACAAAAGAACCTGAACCACCCGTACTTACTCTTACGCACGACTTTTGCACTCGCTCAATCCATTCATCGCTCAATTTAACCTGATATTTCTCTTCAATTCTCTGTTTAGGTACATTATTTAGTGGCCACATTCCCTCATCCCCTTTTAAAACAGCACACACCAATACAGCACAAATTCCTAGTCGCTTCATTTGAATCCTCTTATAAAAACTGCAGATATATTGACTATAGATATCAAAAAAAAAAAGAACATTGTTTTTTTAGAAAGATCGGGCTTGAAAATCACTAGGCAACACAATTTATTTTGCTGCAAAAATAGTTTTTTTCATTTACATAACAAATAAGGAAAAAACTATAGGTATTCAATGCTAAATAAACTCATCATATTACTTGCTTTAACTGCAATCAGCCCTTTAGCTTCAGAGCTAGATGGTATCAAGCGTTTAATGGAAGGAAATCAACGTTATGCCAATGATCAATTAAAACATCCCAATCGCACTTCAGAAAGACGTGAGGCAGTAGCTTCTCTGCAAGAGCCTTTTGCCGTTATAGTTAGCTGTTCAGATTCTCGCGTAGCTCCTGAAATCATTTTTGATCAAGGTGTCGGAGATCTATTTGTTGTACGCGTAGCAGGCAATGTTATTGGTCCTCTGGACCTGGAAAGTATTAAATACTCAACTGTTTATCTACATTCTTCTGTGATTCTTGTGCTTGGCCACGAAAACTGCGGAGCTGTCAAAGCAGTCATAAAAGGCACAACAGAGGACATTGAAGGCATAGCCAAATTGATAAAACCCTCAGTTAAAGAAGAAAGAGAACTAAATCCTTCCGATCTTTTAGTTAGCTCGATAAAAGCTAATGCAGTGAATATGAAAAATTTTCTGGTAGCTACCCAAACAATCCAAAAATACATCAAAGATGAAAAAGTAGAAGTGTACGCAGGATATTACAACTTACAGACAGGTCTTATCGAACTACTTCCCGACTAAAAACTTAGGCTAAAACATAAAGCGATCTATTACATCTCGATCGCTTTAAAGCCCTTTAAATTTAATAGGAAAAACAAAGAACTCATATTACAGGAATCATATATTATTCTAGCCCTAGCTCTTTCGATCTTTAGCATAAAATAGATACTCAACATATACGATGCGATGTATCCAGAACTTAAAACTCGTTTATCCCTCAACACTTCAGAGGGTTTGCTCTCCGGAATATTTTACGGTTTCTTTTTGACAGGACTTTTAAGACATTAACTGCATATCACAAGCTTATTTCTTTTTGATACTTCATAATGGCTAAAAGCAAAAAATATTAAGATTGATTAATAGAAAAATTTAAAGATTCTGATGAAGCAATCGCATATTTAAATGCAACTCTTGAAGGAAGCCTAAAAGGAGATAAAAAATCTCTGCATCTATTGATACTTGCTCTTAAAAACACAATAAAAGCTTGGCATTAAAAATGCTATTTAGCGTGAACATAGATTACCAACGCATTCGCTATTAAAAGAAGTTGATCCAAAAATAGAGCTCAATCAAAAACCAGAAAATCAAAATGCATAAACTTATATCATTAAAAAGAAGCGGGAGCTCTCTTTGGAGTCAAATATTCAATGCCCATTAAAAATGGTCGAAGAGGTGGTGGAATATATATACTACCATCTTCTTGCTGATGATTTTCAAGAAATGGAACCAAAATTCTAGGTGTTGCAATAGCAGTATTGTTCAAAGTATGGCAAAATTTAATTTGTCCATCCGTTGTACGAAATCTAACATTTGAACGACGAGCCTGCCAATCATGAAGAGACGAGCAACTATGTGTCTCACGATATTTTGATTCACTGGGAACCCAACTTTCAATATCAAACATCTTAACCTTACCAGTCCCCATATCTCCAGTACAACACTCAATTACGCGGTAAGGGATCTCTAACTTTTGGAGAATTTCTTCAGAAATAGACAGTAATTTATTTAACCAAAAAAGTGATTCATCTTTATCGTTTTTACAAATAACGAATAATTCAATTTTATAAAATTGATGGACTCGAATTAGCCCTCTAACATCCCGGCCGGCACTACCTGCCTCCCTTCTAAAACATGGAGAAAAGCCAGCGTAAAGCAAAGGCAGGGATTTCTCATCCAAAATTTCTCCTGCATGTAGACTATTAATTGGAACTTCTGCAGTTCCTGATAAAAAAAGATTGTCGTCTGGCAAAAAATAAACTTGATCTCTTCCAGAAGGAAAGTGACCTGTTCCTACAAGAGCATGTTCTCTAACCAAGGAGGGAAGAGATAAAAGCTGAAATTGATGAGAACAAGCTTGACTAATTGCAAATTGAATGATGGCCATTTCAAGAAGAACTAATTCATTTTTAATAAGATATGTTCTACTTCCAGAAATTTTTGCAATTCGTTGAAAGTCAGCCCAGTTGTTCTTTTGTAGAATATCGATATGGTTTAAATTTGGAAAATCGAACCTTCTAGGAGCTCCCCATTTCCTAACTTCAACGTTATATTCTTCATCAGGACCTATAGGAGAGCTCTGGGATGGAATATTAGGAATTAATAGAAGGTATTCATTGAGATTGTGTTCAGCTTCAGCTAACGAACTACTAAGAGCTGTAACTTGATTTCCTAGCTCTTTGCCATATGAAATCAAATCCTCTCTCTCTTTGCCTTTAACCTGTGAGAACTTTTTTGCATTTGCATTACGCTTTGCTTGCAATGCTTGAATTTTTTGCTTAAGATCTAATACAATCCGCTCGCAATTTAAAAGCTCATCTAAATCTAAGCAAATATTTTTTTGTTGAATAGCTAGCCTAACAACCTCTTGATTTTCTTTAATAAATTTTAGATCAAGCATTCTATCCTATTTATCACAAACCGCTTCAAATGCAGATTTTAAAATTTCAAAACCTTCTTCTAATGCATCAGAATTAATAGAAAGAGGAGGGCAGATTTTAATTGTCGCTCCATCAGTTCCTACTGGAGCAAATAATAACAGACCTTTTTGAGCGCAATTCCAAACAATCTTCTTAGCGAATTCTTTGCTTGGAAAGAGAGTATGAGGATCTTGAATGTGAATAGCAAAAACAAGACCTTTCCCATAAATCCCTCGAATATATGATGGATAATTTAGAGTTAGGTCCTTAGATTTAGAAAGTATGATTTTTTCAAGTTTACAGGCATTTAAGTCTAATTCTTCCTCTTCCAAAACTTCTATGCATGCAGTACCCGCTGCACAGGAAACAGGATTTGCGCTATGAGTTGTACTCATTGCTCCAGGAGGATGTAAATTTAAGACATTCTTAGTGCCGATGACTGCTGAGAGAGGCAAAGAAGAACTAATACCCTTACCACAGGCAATGAGGTCAGGGACAATGCCATAATGATCAAATCCCCACCACTTTCCAGTGCGGCAAAATCCAGATTGCACTTCATCCATAATAAGTAACGCATTCTGAACATCACACCATTTACGCAATTGCTGCATATATGCCTGAGGAGCAAATGATACAACTCCTCCCTGATAAGGCTCCACTAAAACCCCACAAACATCATTTGGATGAATATTTTGTGCTTCCAAAGACTCCGTAAATGAAGAGAAATTCAGATCTAAACAATGAACATTATCTGGAAAAGGAACTTGAACAAAAGAAGGATCCAAAGATCCTATCCATTTTTTTAAATCAGGAATCCCTCCTGCAAGCTGAGCTCCCAAAGTTCTTCCATGGAAGGCATTTTCAAAACTAACTATAATTTTTTTGCTTGCTCTAGTTTGCATACCATATGTTTTTGCTAACTTTATGCAAGATTCCACTGCTTCAGAACCTGTACTCATTAATAGAACAGCTGAATCTTCAAAAGGGATATGTCTCTTAAGAGCCTTAACAAAATTCATCCTGCTTCTATTGGGGAAAATATAACTTGATAACAAGCCATTACTAACTTGATCCAAAATAGCTTGGTTAACTTTTGGATGATTGTGACCAGTATTGGCAATTAATACTCCAGATGAGAAATCTATAAAAACATTGCCATATGGATCAAATACTTGAAATCCTTGAGCTCTTTCCCAAATCACAGGAGGTTGGCCAAGCATTGAAGAAGGCTCTGAATCTTCAAGTTCTCTTAACAGATCGACGCTATCTGAATGAGGAATTGTGCTAACAATCTTATGATAAGGTCTTCCTGTGATTTTTCCTGGTTGATGAATCCAAGAGTACCTTTCATCATCTTTCATTTTTAGTTTTCTTGAATCGCCAGCCAATGCCCAAAAATAACATAATGTATGTCCTGGTGCTGAGACAACTGGATGATAACCATAAGGTATTGCAACGATATCTTTGTTTTCTATTCTTAGTGTCTGACTTATTTTTTTTTCAGGGGAATAAATTTCTTGATAACCCCATCCTTCAGAAGGTGAAAATAAATGATAATAAATTTCTTCATGTTCAGATTCATTATCAAAACGAGATGAATCATGTTTATGAGGAGGAAATGAAGACCAATGTCCCGGAGGATTTATTGTTTCACCACAAAGCAAGGAATGCGCAGGAAAATCTTCATCTATAATATTCCGAATCGTTCGAAAATAAGAACCTTTTCCTCTTGAAAAAGCAGCAATATCTTCAGGCTTGATTAGAATCGGTTTTTCATCTATTCGGAAATCATCTCGAACTGCCACTTTAACAATATAAAAACACCCTAAATCACTTCCAATATTTTCAATCTCTATGGAACAAAAAGGATAAAGATAGACGCCACAAGGAAGATCCTCAAAAGGGTTTTTTCGACAAAACTCAGCTAATTCTTTATTAAATGACACTCGAAAACGTCCGCTGGATATTATGCAAACGAGCTCTTCGCATTCTGTAGCAATTTGAAGACATTCGCCGGACTTAATTTCAAAAACCTTAAAATCAAGTTTCTTAAGAGAAGTCAAACAAGCAGGATTAGAATGCTCAGATGAATTTCTTGTTTTATTCCCACAAAGAAAGGAGTTCATATGCCATTTGAAGTTATTTTTAGGAAAAAAATATCACGATATGATAACTTTGTCAAAGATTAAAAAAAACGTCTTGGACTATGAAAAAAAAGAAAACGATTCTCTTTTGCGGAAATGGCATGAGCGGAGAAGCGATTAGACCTATTAAAGAAATGGGCTATAAGGTGCTCTTAATTACAGAATTTCTTGATGATCGTGGAGTTGAAGATGCTGATGTACTAATTGAGGCAGACACAAAAAATCCAGAAAAAGCTTTAGAAGCGAGCATTGAATTATCTAATGCCGGTCACCATTTTGATGGGGTTTTAAGCCTATGCTGGGATACTCCGATTTCAGTTTCTCTTATTGCCGAACACTTCAATTTGTTTGGAATCTCTTCTCTGATTGCTAAACATTCAACTTACAAGTCTCTGCGCTCTGCAATCTTTCACAAATACAACGTCCCAGCTCCCCGGTTCAAACTTGCAAAAAACCTTGCTGAGGTTTTTTGCGCTGCTGAAGAGATTGGATTTCCAGTAGTACTGAAGCCACTTAACTTATCCTCATCAAAAGGCGTTATATTAGTAAAAAATGAAAAAGAACTCAGCTCTGCTTATGAATATTCAACAAGTTTTAATAAAGATCCTCAAGTAGTCGTTGATGAATATTTAATTGGAACTGAGCATAGCACTGAAGGTCTCATGATCGATGGTAAATTGTTTTTGACAGCCATTTCTGACAGAGAATTCAAATATAAAGAGTGCGAACCCTTTTTTGTAGAAATCGGCGATATTATGCCAACATCGCTTCCCCAAAAAACAGCTGAAGAAATGCGAATTGTTACAGAAAAAGCGGCATTGTCGCTAGGTATCACGAATGGAGTTGTAAAGGGAGATATTATTTGTAGCAATGACAATACCATTCGTATCTTGGAATTAACACCCAGATTAGGTGGTCCAAGGTTTGGCACAGAAATGGTTCCTCTTAGCAATGGAACAAATATCCTAAAAGCAGCAGTACAACAAGCTGTTCAAGATCCAATTAATATGGACTTCTTAAAAGCTAAGTATGCCAAAGGAATGGTTAACCGCTCTATATTCCCTAAACCAGGGATTATCAAAAAAATTGAAGGAGTTGAATCTATTTCAAAACATCCCGGCTATTACGACTTTAAGTGGTGGTTCAACCCTCCTCTAAAGAAAGGAGATAGAGTTAACGAATATTGCAACAGTTGCGGAGGAGTTGCTTATTTTATTGCAACTGGCTCTTCGAGAGATGAAGCATTAAAACACGCTAAAGACATTGAAAACTCTATTAAAATTACAACAATAAAATCATGACATATTTAAAAAGCCCTCAGTATAAGGAACTCATTATCGGAAGGGACACCCTCTCTCCTCAAGACGTTTTTTTAGCAGCAAAAAATAATGAAATAAAAATCGTCATGCCACCAGATGTTGAAGAAAAAGTAGCTTCCTCGCATGCATTACTTCAAAGGTTTGTTGATCAAAAACGTGTAATTTATGGTGTAAATACCAGTATGGGGGGGTTTGTAAACTGGCTGATTCCACCGGGCAACGCAAGAGAACTCCAAGATAATCTTATAGCAGCAGTTGCTACAAACGTCGGTCCCCATATTGATGATCATGTTGTTAGAGCTGCGATGTTAAGCCGTATTAACTCACTCGCTCGCGGAACTTCAGCAATATCTCTGAAGAATCTTTATAAACTTATCCAAATGTATAATGAAGGAATCATTCCCTGCATTCCATCAAAAGGCTCTTTAGGAGCTAGTGGAGATCTCGGACCGCTAGCTTGTATCGCATTAGTAGCAACAGGAAAATGGAAAGCTAAATACAATAATAAAATTCTAGATGGAGAAACTGCCTTAAAACAAGCAGGTATTGAGCCAATGATCCTTAATTTCAAGGAAGGATTAAGCTTGATTAATGGAACTTCAGCCATGGTAGGCTATGCCTGTTTGTTGGTCGAACAAGCAATTTCACTTATAAAAACCTACGACCTTATTACTTGTTTAACTTTTGAAGGATTAAGCGTTAAAATGAAACCCTTTAATCCTATTGTTCACCGAGAAAAACTGCATAGAGGGCAGTTAATATCTACAATGAATATTTGGCGACTTTTAGAAGATAGTCAAATGATTGTAAATGAACGAGAAATCGAAAAATTGCTCCAATCAAATATGGGAACGACGCCAATTTCTACTACAAATCCTATTGAAGATGCATATTCGATACGATGTACTCCCCATATTTTAGGCCCAATTCGAGACAACCTTTTATCAATCCAATCGACCATTACGAATGAACTCAATTCCAGTAGCGATAACCCGCTAATTTTACCCAAATCCGAAGATGTTTTTCATAATGGCCATTTCCATGGACAATATATTTCAATGTCTATGGATCATTTAGCAATCAGTTTAACAACACTCTCTAATCTTTCTGATCGTCGAATCGATCGATTTATGGATAAGCATAACAACAACAATCTTCCGGCATTTTTATGCGCTGAAAATCCAGGACTTCGGCTTGGTTTAATGGGTGGCCAGTTTATGTCTACCTCAATTACTGCAGAAAACCGCTCTCTTTGCCAGCCACTTTCCACTCAAACTCTTACATCCACCGGCGATTTCCAAGATATTGTTTCTTTAGGGTTCGTGGCAGCTCGTCGAGCAAATGAAATTTTCGATAATGCCTGCTATATCATCTCATTTGAGCTTTTATGTGCTGCCCATGCCGCAGAGATTAGAGGCATAGACAAGCTAAGCGGAGCGACTCGCTTAATATTTGATCTTGTTCGTAAAGAAGTCCCTTATCTTTCCAAAGATGAGCCTCTCACTGATCATATTGAAAACATTTCATCATTAATTAAATCAGGGAAACTCAATTCTGAAGTCGAAGCTAACTATGGTGAAATCAAAATTTAGTCTAAATATGAATATTTTAAGTTGCTATTTTGGTCGCCACAATCGAGGATGTTGGAAAAGACTAAAACTTCTCCTTCTATATTATGCTAATGAAGGTCATCTTATACGTCTTCTTACATCACAGAAAGACGACGAACTAGAACATCAAAATATTAAACAGATCAATATTTCAATAAAGAAATCTCCTCAAATAATTAATGATCTTTTATTTGTTATTCTCGCGCCTATATATTTTTCGTTAGTTTCTATATTATATAAATCTACTCAGCTTATAGCATTTGACGGTCATAACGCATTTTTTCTAAATTTTGCAAGGATTTTTAACAGATCTGCAAAATTGATATTATTAGTCCGAGGTCATCCTTATTTCCAGAACTCTTTAAATAATGACAATAAACTTATTGCTTTTTTAATATCAAAAATCGATAAAATTGGTCATAAAAAGTCTCACCTAGTTATTTACAATTCCTATGCAACTTCAGAAAAACTAATTGAGTTATATAAAACACAATACATCCCATACAAAATTGTATACAATAATTGTATAATACCTCCCCCTTCTTCGCCAGATTATCTAACAGTAAAATATAGGGAATCATTAAAAACAAAAGAACACAAAATAATCATAGGATATGCTGGTCAACTGATTACGCGAAAAAACATTGATTTTTTAATACTAGCTTTTTCAAAAATTAAACATTCAGACAAGGCAATACTCTTAATAAAGGGGAACGGTCCCTTGAAAAAGGATCTTTTAAAGAAAGTTGAAAAATTGAATCTCAATTCGAAGGTAAATTTCTTGCCGTGGGATAACGACATATCGCTCTTTTATAAATCCATAGATATTTTTATACTGCCCTCCTTATATGATGATTGCTCTAATACTCTTCTAGAAGCTTTGAGTCACAACTGCTATACCCTAGCTTCAAAATCAGGAGGAAATGTTGAAATATTAAATTACAATCAAGATTTGTTATTTTCCATAGAAGACCAAGGAAAGGATCTCATACAAAAAATTGATTCTTTGCTCGAATATCCTGAACAGATGAATAAAATGAAGACCACTTTGACTTCATATGCTGCAAAATTCGCTTTTAATTGGGAAGAAAAAATTAGGTTAACAATCGAGGATCAATCAAAAGAAGATGACTTAGCAGATCTTGAAGCAAATGCAAAGCAACAAAATAAAAGATTCAAAGATGCTAAGCTAATGAGAAGTAACGGAAATTCCAATCCGTTTTTTTGATCAATATAGCTAGATACAAAAGTGATCAATCCGATCAACGAATAATAAAATAATCCAAGAAGAGCCCCAATCTTTCCTAAAGAATGTGTAAAGTCTTCTAGCGCCAAACTTAAACAATTAGGAATCGTCATATTAAATCCTAACATGATAAGAACTAATCCAAAAGATATAAAAAGAAAATAAAAATCATTCTTCATAAATTTGCTCAAAGCAAAAAATATTGAACCTATCAGTATCAATCCACATCCTATAAATATAATAAATGACTGTTTGATTTTTCTTCGATTCAGAATAAAAGAACTAGCAGCTCCCGACATGCTGCCCAAAGCTACTAAAAGACCAAAATATCCATACTGACTTGGATGCAAGTTTAAAAATTTTGAAAAATAGAACGACGATTTGGAGTAATAAGAATATAATACTCCATTACTTACTCCCACAATAGCTGCCAAACAAAATGTTTTTTTATTCAAAAAAAATGACAACCAAGGATTCGAAGATTTTGTCAGTATTTTTTCTTCTATATTTAAAGTTTCTGGTAGTTTCATATAGGCAATCGCTAAAATTGGAATACCTAAAATAAGAATCTCAATAAAGACAAATGGCCAACCGAATCGTTCACAAAAATATCCGGCAATGGGAAAGGCTAAAGCAGGAAACAAAGCGTGAGTAAAGATTACCAATGAAAAAGCTTTCCCTCGTTCATGATTCTGAAAAGAATCCCTAGCAATTGTTTGGACAATAATTGAGCTAGTACTACCACCGAACGCCTGTATAAATCGGCTAATCAAAAATTGATTAAATGTAGAAGAAAGTAAACAAAGAAGACTCCCAAATAAATAAATAGACATTCCGAACAACACAGAGGGACGACGGCCCAAAGTATCGGCACGATTACCCCAAAAAAACATTCCAAGCGCAAATCCAAAAAGAAATACAGTTATTGTTAGTCCAGATCTCCCTTCTAAAATTGCGAATTTCTCTGCTATATCTGGCAAAACAATGGCATAGGCTTGTTCGCACAATTGAGGAAGAGCAGAAATAGCAATCAAAATAAGAAGAAGCTGTTTTTTAGATGCTTTCAAGATCTCTCCATAGAAGCTTTCATTGAAAATCCATTAGTTCAAAAAATTTAGCAGAAAAGTCATTGAATTGTAAGCAGTCACTATTTGAACAGAATTCAAAATTTCTTATTTGAAATTGTGTACTCAAAGATTTGAAAATTGTGCGTGCAATAGTAAGAGTATTGATTCGATCTCTACAAAATGCCTCATAAACTAACATAAATATTTCATTTTTTTTGTGATTCGTATAAGCAGCATAATAAATATGAGGAAAAATAAAGACATTCTCTTCAATGATTACACCATAATATGGTAAATATATAAAAGCACATTTCTCAATATCAAAGATTTCATCAAAAACAATTTTTAGTTTATTAAAGAAGCTGAAATATTCGATGAGAATGCTTTGGATATTAAATTTCAAGCAACAACTTATTTAGTTTTAATAATTACATGAAATTACAAATCTATCTATTATTACATATGTCAATAAAGCACAAATCCCTAGTAGCTTCATCACAGTTCTCCAAGAAATTTCTAATATTCAGAAATAATAGCCCGCAGAGAAAAAAAGCACAAAAGATTCTCATGTGATCTATTCCATCGGAATTTTATGAGCACCTTTTTCCAAAGCATCAGTTAAATTGACGCTGGAAATATTGAGATCTTTATAGGTTCGATAATAAAGAATACCGTTAGCAAGATCTTTGACAACAATCCATTGCGTATAATCGAAATTCTTCCCGCTCTCCTCTTGAATTGCTCCATAGGGGATATCTACTGTATTGAGAAGATGAAATGCTAAATTCGCATTGAGTTTTGCATCGCTGACCTTTTGAACAAACTGTTTCATAAGTGCAATTTTAACAAAACGCGAAGGAGGAGTCCAATCCCCCGGAATTCCTAATAATCCACTCCCCTGACCTGTTGGATTTAAAACAGTTCCATCTAAATCTACAGAACCCTTATTTAAGGCTGTCAGATTGATGTAATTTTCTAGATTTGTAAGATGCCATTCCAATTTAGGATCATTCGTTAAAACTCCAACCGGATTAGCACTAATCTGCATCTCACCATTGATAAACTCTACAACAATGCTATTACCCTTTCGATCATGTATTGACATATGCAGAGGAGGAACTTTTCCAAGAGCTGATAAAATATTGGGATAAATTTGCACTTTTGACAAAGCTTGCTTCACCTCATCAACCGTCGCAAAAGAGCCAAGAATCCACATTCCCGCATCTTGAAGAGCAATTGTCTGCGATAGATCATTCATAGAAATCTCTGGATATTTTGTCGTTGGCAGCCAAAGCACTCCAAAAGAGAGTCCTTTTTCATTCATTCCATCAACAATCAAACGATCAACCCCTAGAGCGTTGAGTCCCATAAAAGCATAGCGCTGCTCCCAACTCATGCCATTCTTGCCATTGATCACGCTCGTCTCTTGCTCTCCACTAGGAGCAATCATAATCTCCGAATTCAGATCCGTGCCAAATTCCATAGAACGGCCAACAACACACTGTTTTTTCTGATCTATCAGAATAAAATCCGTGCATGCAAAACACTTTGCAAAAGATAAACAACAAATGATCAGCAGATAAAAATGGTTCATACTCCCCCCTTGATTTCAATTCACATACTTGCAAATAATAACTTTAATTGCTAGCTATCCAAGCAATAGATCATTGAATGCCGCTGGTTTCGATAAACTCACAAAGCATTTCGGCAAAAGGTAGTTTCCTGCTGCAACCAAAATAAAAATGGCCACAATTTACTCTATTATTTGAAATTAAAATTGGAGAGCTATTTCTAGAGGACAGAGTTTAAAAGAAAGAGATCTCCGACACCTCCGATAATAACCATTCTGTAATTTACTTAGTTCCATATTGGCAATATGCTTATTAGTACAATCAGTTCGCCACAAACCTATTCCTTTCCATTCTCCAGTTTTGGGATTTAACCCGCTGAAAAACAATATATGCACAGGGAATGAGAAGAGCTTATCATCTATTGCTAATAATATATCTCCAAATTCAGGAACTATACTTGCATTCCCTTTTACAGCGTCAATACCAGTAAAATTTCTTATATTGAAACCATAGAAATATGGTTGATTACTCCGATTTAAATCGAAGTATACTTGTAAAAGATAGTTGGCAATAATTTGATCTTTTGTCACCAGTCCCGCATGATGTAAAACTGCATAAATAAAGTCTGCACAGTTCATATACAGTTCTTCTGATCGAACAGAATGAAAAAGATTTTTTTCTTCAGGTTGATTAAGCCAAGATAAAAACCCATTTTGGTTATTCATTTTATTTGCACAAAAAGTATTAGCTTCATTAAATCTAGTTAAATCACTATCAGTAAAATATCCATGAGAAATCGATTTCATTTCATCTTCCAGAGTTTTAATTACCCAATCCAGAGAGGATTGAGTTTTTCGATTTGGGAATAGCAATCGATTTTTCTCAGGTATTTCAGAAGAGCCTCCATTAAGCCGCATGGGAGGATGAAAAACAGCAACTTCTCCAACAATCATTAAAGTTGGAATCGCTATTAACGCATAGGAAACCACCTTTAAAACTGTTTGAGAAACAGCAGGTTTATACTTTTCAATAATTGCAGAGAACTCATCAGGCTGAAATAAGACGATTTTGTCATGAAAACAAAAGCGCTCTTTAAAGAAATTATATATCCCTAATTCAGGGTTTGATACATATCTTTGATTGTGGAGAATTTCGTTTTGGACTGGGGTGAAAAATGAAACAGCAGACATAATATCAAATACTTATGGCTCTTTCTATTCTTCTTTATTAAAAACAGTAGGTGCGATTTCCTTTCCTTTCTCTTCGTCCATTAATCCATTGGCTAATGTTTCAGGAGAAAAGCGCCTTTGCAATCCAGCAAAAACCAAATAAACCACTACTAACCCTACAAAACTCAAAAAAAAATTTAGCATACAAAGACCCAAATGATTTTATATAGAATTATAATAATCATTTATTATCAATTCAAACATAAAGAAATATTATGATTAACTTTGAGATCTTTGAACTTTGCAAATAGTTCCTTGCTGACGACAAAATGTCTCGCGCAGCCCAAAAGCAGAAATTAAAAAGGCGATGCTAAAGCAAATGGGAATGATTATAAGACCTTTGCTAAAAGCAAATACCGTGATCAATCCATCTTGAATATAATGATGAATAATCATAGTGACTAAAGGCGGAATTAGTGCAGCAAATCCCATAATTGCCGTGTTGTTTAGACCTATTGCCGTTGCCTGTAAAGATTCAGGAGCATGCTCAGCCATCACAGCAAAAGATAAATTTTGTCCAGAGCTCCCTAGGCCAATCAAAAAAAGTAAAAATCCTAAATAATACACGTTGTTAAGAGGAGTGATAATAAAAACCAAAGAGCTTAGAAAACCAATTGCGGCACAAAGCGCAATAATTGGTTTTCTTCGTTTCATCATATCAGAAATGCGGCCAAATAGCGGACTACCAATTGCCAGACCAACCCAAATCATTGATATCAATAATGCAGCAACAGGCTTGTTCAATCCTCGGGTTTCTAAATAAGATATCCCCCAAAATGCTCCTAGTGTAGGCAGAGCTACATAAACCATTCCAGCATAGACAAAAGTGCACCATACCTGAGATAACATTAATAATTTTTTGATTCGTTTTCCTAAGGAATCTATTCTGTCGACAAAGACGATCTTATTTGTGACAACCGGTTTCCCCTGGAAAAACAATCCTAGTAACCCAGTCAACATAAAACCAATTAGGCCAACCCATAGAAAAATCAATCTCCAATTTCCATCAACAGTTTCCAGCAAAAGAGCAATCGGAACACCTGCAGCCAAAGGACCTATCGCTCCAAGGAACTGACTGCACCCCATTAAAGAAGCAAAATGTTTTCTAGGAAACCAATTGAGTGTGACAATAACTAAAGCAACAAATCCAAATGAAGAACCTATTCCAATTAACAATCGACTAAAAAAAGCAGGCAAAAATGTTTGAGCAAAACTAAACCAGAAAATTCCTAAAGCGCATAGAGCACACGCTCCTGTGACGAGTTTTTTCGCAGAAAACCGATCCAATAACAATCCCACAGGAATTTGCATGATCGAATAGGTTAAATAATAGGCAGAACCAATAAACGCAAACTGCTCAATGGTCATATCAAGACTATTGATAATGTTTTGAGCAATCGTTGCAGGGAGGACTCTCAAAAAAAACTCATAAAGAAAAAAGAGGATTGCCAACCCCAAAATAAAAAAGCTATATGAAGATAGGCTCTTTTTTTTACTCAAATGGCTCACCACCAATATCTTTTTCTGTCCATTCCTGCAGTTTTTCAACGGCAGATTTTTTCATCTCAGCCAGTTGTAAAATTGGCTCGCCTTCATTCAGTATTGGAAGATTATTTCTAGCGATAACAATCCCATCAAAAGGAGAAAAAACATCTTGCCTTTGTTCAGTTCCAAATGGATCCAATATTGTTGCTAGAAGCGATCCTTTAGCAACAAAAGAGCCAACCCTACAAAAAATCTCACATAATCCCGAAGATGGTGATCGCACCCAATAATCGGAATCGAGCTGAACAGATGAGGGAAGCTTACTCACTTTAGCTGAAGGTGATATCATATTTATACTACGCATCACACGAACGATACCCTGCACGCCAGTTTTGATCCCTGCGTTGTCAAGACGCAAAGCCTCCCCCACTTCGTAAACAATTGTCGGAATGGATCTGTCCTCTTTTTCAAGAAGCCATAATAGCCCTTTTTTCGATTGCGTATCTAGTATGACCGGAGCTTGAAAATGCTCGGCAAGTTGATGGGCTTCAGGGTGAGCTAAAGAGGTTTTAACTTGAGGGAGTTTTGAAATATGAGGCTCTCCAGTATGCAAATCGATACAATGCGTAATATGACTAAATATTTCTTCTGTTAAAAAATGGGCAAGACGCGATGCAAAAGATCCCGACTTAGATCCAGGAAAACTTCCTTCAAGATCCCTTCTATCTGGAAGATTTCGAGAGAGAGTCATCATCCCATAAATATTTAACGTAGGAATAACGATCAAAGTGCCTCGGATAGAATCGAGCAAGCGAAGCTTTAAAAGCTTTTGTGTAATGACAAGACCGTTGATTTCATCACCATGTAACGATCCACAGACTAATAACACCGGACCTTTTTTCTTTCCATGAATTGCATGTACAGGAATATAAATCGGAGCAAAAGTATAAAGTTCAGGAGTAGGCAAAGCTAAATTAATTCGCTCTCCCGGCTGAATTGTGATATTGCCAATTTTTAAAGGACTGTTTTTCATTATCAATAATTTGAGAAAAATAATTTTTAAGCTACATCGGGCATATTACAATATTTCATGAGAAATAACAACCACCTAAATAAAAAAAGACACCTAGTTTCCTAGGTGCCTAAAGGTCTCCGGATGCTGGATTCGAACTTGCGACCAACTGAAATCAAATAACCAGTATGTCTACAAAATATCGACAGACTGGTTTTTTAAAATAAAAAAGCACCTAGAAGACTAGGTGCAAAAAACAAAAGAGGAATTAACGATGTCTATATAATTGCAGATCTATAGAATTTTCCTCTTAGTCAAAAAGAATATCAGAATCTAAATAAAGAGAGTTTTTTTCCTTATGTTTACGTCGTAATTTATCGATTTCCTTCTCTAGATTTCGTATTGCAGTATTCTCAACACCACTTATTCTCAAAGCTTGAACATCCACTCCTCTACTCATTAAGGCATTCTCTATTTTGTTAACTCTGCTTTTCTCAGTAGGGTGCGCATCAAATAGCTTTTCTGGAGCTAGACTCATGGTTGCTAAAAATAACCGCCGTCCTCCTTGTAGTTCCTCCACAGAACTTTCTCTAATAGCAAAATTATCTGCTCTTCGTTCGCAATACTTGCCATATAGAGTAAAAGACATTACAGCTGAAATCAGAGCAATTGGGGCCGGAAATATTCGTATTACTTTTGGAACTCGTTTACTTGACTTAGACAAAAGAGCAAGTGTTCCAGCAGCAACAGAACTAGAAAGTGAAACTAAAAAATCTGAATAAATATCATTATGTATTATGTGAGCAGTTTCATGCTTGATTGCAAAACGACACCCTTCTTTTTCCGCCTCATAAAACCCTGGCAATAAAGAGATCACTGCATTTCTAGTTTTCTCATTAACCCCCATACAACTCGCCAAACCCGAATCAGATTCTAGTGAATCTAATATTCTAACATCTCGTCTCACTCCTACTCGCTTAAAAAAGGGAGCTAATTCTTTCTCAAGAGCCGCATAATTATTTTCCTGAACTTGATTTAAGAAATGGATCCTTTGGAACGTTGAACCGATTTCATGATCTTTAACCTTCAAAAATCCAAATAATCCTACTGTTGCTATACAATTAGCACCAAACTTTATATAACTAGACACTGAAAAAACCTCCATACATAAATATAAAACACATATTATAAACAAAAATACAATAAAAAAAACATTAAACTTGTGATTGTATAATAAAGCAGGGATTATCAGATTTTTCAAATATTTTATAGGATAAATAAAAAAGACACCTAGTTTCCTAGGTGCCTGAAGGTCTCCGGATGCTCAACTCGAGCGAACAACCTATTTTTGACTCTCGATAATCACCTAACAACCAGGCTATTGCGAATTCATCCAGTATGTCGGCATTTTGCAGACATACTGGAGCTTGACTAAAAAACCAGTATGTCGATATTTTATAGACATACTGGTTAATAGGTTCGTTATGGACGTAATGAGAAAAATCCGCAAAAAGGCCAAAACAGAAGAGATTGACTATCTTTTCTTAATGGAGTGCCTATCCTCATATAAGCAACCTAGAGATAAGTTAACCGGCCTATTAAGCGATGATCAACTCATTCGTGTTAAGAAAGGGTTGTACGTATTTGGAAAAGACTATCGATTAAGGCCTTATAGTCTTGAAGTGCTCTCCAATCTCATTTACGGCCCCTCATACATTTCATATGAATACGCTCTTTCATATTACAATCTAATTCCTGAAACAGTCACAAGAGTAACAAGTGCTTCCTGCAAAAGAATCAAACATTTCAAAACGCCTGTGGCTGAATTCGTCTATTATTATATTTCACCTCAAAAATATCCTGCTGGTATCACATTGAAATCAATCGATCAAAATACTCATTTTCTCATAGCTACAAAAGAAAAAGCTCTAGCTGATTATTTAGCTCGATTAAAACCATTTGCTAATGAAGAAGATCTCTTTCTCTATTTAATAGAAGGCATGAGAATTGACAAAGAAAGCTTATTCAACTTCAATTCATCCTTAGTTAAGGAAATCGCATCTTCTTATCAAAATAAAAACGTGTCTCTATTATGCAAAATCCTCCAAAAGTAAAAGCTCCAGAAGCTTTAGTTCATATGCTTGAGCGCTATGACTTAAACAGTCTTTTAGACTATAAAAATGCCATTAAAGAGATTGTTCAAGAAATTGCTCTTTTAGGTTTATGGAGAGCAAAGTTTTTTACCAAAGCTGCATTTTATGGTGGGACTGCTCTAAGAATTCTTCACCAATTGGATCGATTTTCTGAAGATTTAGATTTTTCGTTGCTTTCACCTGACTCAAATTTCGATTTATCTGAATATGAAAAAGCTATTAAAGACGAGCTCCAAAGTTTAGGATTCTCTGCCCATGTTGAGAAGAAAAAAAAATCAAAACAAAGCGCTATTGATTCTGCATTTATCAAAATAAATACAACCCAGCATTTACTTCATATTGGTATTCCCGAAGGGTTAGGAAATAATATTCATCCTGAAGAAATGATCAAGATCCGTTTTGAAGTGGATACAGACCCTCCTTCTGATGGCGCTATCTCTGAAAATGCGCTTCTTTTACTTCCTGCTCCTTTTTCCGTTAAAACTTTTCGATTAGAAGACCTATTTGCTGGAAAAGCACATGCGACTCTTTGTAGAGAATGGAAAGGACGCGTTAAAGGCAGAGATTGGTATGATTTAATCTGGTTTGTTTCAAAAAATATTCCCTTAAATATCAACTATCTGGAGCAAAGAATGCGCCAGAGTGGTCATTGGACTGCTAAATCTAAAATATCACCTAAAGACCTTCTAAACCTTTTTGATCAAAAAATTGAATCCCTAGATATCAATTCAGCAAAAGATGATATCATTAATTTTATCAGAGATTCTTCTCAGGTTGAGCTTTGGTCTAAAAACTTCTTCAAACAAATTATAAAAAAAATTCAAACTATTCCTAAATAAAAAAAGCACCTAGAAGACTAGGTGCTTGAAAAGATCTCCGGATGCTGGATTCGAACCAGCGACCAATGGATTAACAGTCCACTGCTCTACCGCTGAGCTAATCCGGAACAGAAGAAAGCATTTTAAGCATAGGTGGAGTTTTCCAGCAATTCTTTTTTCTAAGAGTCTAAGGACATAAAATCTTAACTTTGATACTTTAGAGCTATCATTTCATCAAGGTTTTCATGGATACGCTTTCCGGTTATGTTGAATCAATTCTCTTTAGCGATGAAAACCAAGGGTTCACTGTAGCTAAGCTCAAGCAACCCAATCAAAAAGATTTGATCTGCATCGTCGGAAAAATGCCGGCACTTCAACCTGGTGAAACCGTCTCATGCCAAGGAACTTGGAGACACCATGCTCAACATGGCAGACAATTTGAAGTGAAAAGCTTTGAATCTCGTATACCCTCTGATCTCGTCGGCATTCAAAAATATCTCGAATCGGGAATGATCAAAGGAATTGGTCCTGCATATGCCAAGCGCATCATTAAAAAATTTGGTTTAGAAACGCTCAATGTAATCGATGCTAATCCACGCCAACTACTCGATGTTGAAGGGATTGGGGCTAAACGAGTCGATACAATTGAAAAGCATTGGCAACAGCAAAAAAGCGTGCGTGATGTGATGGTCTTTCTGCGCAAGTACAACGTTCCTCCCTCTTTTGCACAAAAGATCTATAAAACTTATGGTGATCAAAGCATCGAAAAAGTACAAGCCGACCCTTATTCTCTAGCACGTGATATCCACGGCATTGGTTTCTTATCTGCAGATCGCTTAGCACAATCTATTGGCATTGGTCCTGATGCTCCCGTGCGTATTCGAGCGGGAGTTGAGCATCTACTCTGGGAACTGAGTAATGAAGGGCACGTCTGCTTTCCAGAGAACGAGCTTATTGAAAAAGCAAGCACAACTTTAGACATTCAAAGCACTCTTATTCAAGAAGAACTCTCCGAGCTTGAAAACGCTCAACGGATTGTACGTAAAACAAACAAGGTATGGATCAAACCTCTTTTCCTTACAGAAGTGGGCATAGCACGTGAACTCGCTCGTCTCACTCAAGTACCGTGCAATTTGAGAAATATTCATACACAAAAAGCTTTAGACTGGGTTGAGGAAAAACTTCACATCAAACTCGCCAAAGAACAGAAGAAAGCAATCGCTCAAGCAACCAGCGATAAAGTGCATCTGATAACGGGCGGTCCTGGTACAGGAAAAAGCACGATTACCAAAGCGATCTTGCGCATCACAGAAAAGCTCACTAATCGTATCGTACTCGCCGCTCCAACAGGACGCGCTGCAAAAAGAATGAGCCAGATCACACATAAAAAGGCATTTACGATTCATGCTCTATTAGAAATGGACTTTAAGCATGGCGGGTTCAAACGCAATCGCAATAATCCCCTCTCTTGCGATCTCATTATTATCGATGAAGCGAGCATGATCGATACGCAGCTGATGTATCACTTACTTAAGGCCGTTCCAGATAACGCACGCCTCCTCCTCATTGGCGATATAGACCAGTTACCAAGCGTTGGTCCTGGCAATGTGCTTAAAGACTTCATCGCTTCACAATGCATCGCTGTCACGCGCTTAAAACAAATCTTTCGCCAAGCAGCCGGTTCGCGCATCATCGTCAATGCACACCTGATCAATAAAGGGTTCTTCCCGGATCTTAAAGAACACAAAAGAAATGACTTCCTCTTCATCGATAAAGAAACGCCAGAAGAAGTGCTAACTGAAATCGTCGATCTCGTTTCTCAAAAGATTCCCTCTCAGCGCCGTTTCCACAAGTTTGATGACATTCAAGTACTAGCTCCCATGCGCAAAGGAATCATCGGCACAGAAAACCTCAACATCGTCTTACAACAAAAGCTTAACCCGCACCCAACACCGCTCATGCGCCAAGGACGTTGCTTTCATCCCGGAGATAAAGTGATGCAAATCCGCAATAACTATCAAAAGCATGTCTATAATGGGGATGTGGGTAAAATCACAACGATCAACACAATTGACCAACAGCTTGAAGTGAACTTTGATGGAAAACTCGTTATCTACGAGTTCCTAGAAATTGATGAGCTTGTCCTCGCCTATGCAGTCTCCGTGCATAAGTACCAGGGTAGTGAGTGCCCCTGCATCGTCATGCCTATCCACACAACCCACTTTAAACTACTCTACCGCAACCTCTTATACACAGGCATTACCCGTGGGAAAAAACTCGTCGTGCTCATAGGATCCAAAAAGGCCCTCGCAATCGCCGTCAAAAATGATGAAATCCAAGCGCGCCACACCGACCTCATATCCGCTATCCAAGACGCCCTTCCGTCTCTGCAAGCAGAGCCGTCTCTAACAACCTAACAATCAGCTACTTATTTAGATTTATTTAAAGTAATTTATACTATTTATTTTCAATCAATTAAAATGCTATAATTAATAAATTATTAACAAAAACTAATAGCAATAAAATGAATAAAATATCTGAATATGTAATTAAAGATCTCGCGACTGAACCCAATAAAATACTTTGTGAGAGGTTCCAAAATCCCCTAACAACCTCCATAGTTCTTAAGCACCTTTCTAAACTCAACTGGAAAACATCAGATCCAGAACTCATCACTGAGATAGTTTCTTCGATCCCTGCATCTCAAATGAACAGTACTGAAGTTAAAACTATGCTTCAGTTTCTTAAGCCACTTCCTTTTGATACGGTCGAAAATGACATCTATAACTGTGCTCGCTCTGGCAATACCGAATTTGCACGTAAATTGATAAAAAATGCTCTTAAAGCAGCTCCTGATGAAACTTATCTTAACTGCCCCATTTTACCCGTTGCTTTTTACCATGCTTGCAGATGTAACCAATCCGATTTCACTACTTTCCTCGTTCATGAATATGGTTACAATCCTAATTTATACCAAGAAAACCAAGAATTACGCCCCCCTTTACATCGCGCATGTAAAGAAAGAGATACCTCTGTTCTTCAAAGCTTATATAAAAATGGCTGCAAGTTTGATGCAAAAGATCAATCAGGAAGCACACCACTTGATCTTGCAGACAGAGAGGTAATCACTTATCTTTGGAAGAATAGAGATCTTTTTCCCGGCATTAAAGAAATTGATCTATTAGGAGTCGCATGCCGCCTCGGTCTTATAGAAATAATCGAATCAGCCCTAAGCAATGGCTTCGGTATCGATCAACAAAACGATTTTGGCGATACTCTTCTTCACATGGCGTGTAGATGTAATCAAAACAATGTGGTTCGTACTTTGCTTAAATACAACCCCAATCTACATCTACTAAATGGAATTAAAAATGAACCTATTCATTATACAATCGATCATAACGACAGCCTTGAACTAATCATTCTTCTCCTCGATCAACCGAGCTATACCAAAGAAAAAATCCAAACGATCTTTCAAGATTTAGTCGGTAATGCCCAGGCTCGACATGCATTACAAATTCTTAAATATCTATTAAAAACATATCCAACGCACTCATTTGAATTATCAAACGGAAACATAAGTCGTTTCATTTATAATAAGCAATACGCAATATTACAACTCTTAATCGAAACAGAGGCGTTTTGGTCCGATTGGAGAAACATCCAAGATCTCTTCAAGATGGAAGATGGGGATAAACTCGTTGATATCGTTAACAAGGTATCTGATCCTGTAAAAAGAGAATTATTAACAGCACTACTTTTAGGCACGCAACGCAAAGATGATTGTACAGATCGAGCAAAACGGAAAATCCAAAAACTTCTTGCTTCTCCTAAACAAAAAGAAGTTGTCCGGCTGTTAAATCAAGCCCATCTTGGTCACTTTATTTCAAGTAATTGGATCCCCGATCTGTTTAAACTCATTCATCCCTATATCGATATTAATAGCCCTGATGTGGAGGGAAAATCGCTAGTTGAGATAACCAATAATTATGAAATCATGAGAGCACTTTTAGCTTCTAGACCACATCTGCTTGATAAATTAGATATCTCAATGAAATACAATATTGTAAAGCAAGCTTTTGAAAAAGGTGACACGGAAATGGTCATGTTTCTCTACGAATATGCGGGCGATTTTACGATGAAAGGAAATGTTTATAACATAGAAACATTGATAGAATTGGCATTAAGAAATAAGCACAATTCTTTCATCAAACATCTCTACCACAATCTTCCCATTTTCAAATATCTATTTAGAGCAAGCTCTAATCTTCTTCATGAAGCTTGCCACACAAAGAATAAAGGAATCGCTCGATTTGCTCTAGAAAATGGATTTGATGTTAATAAACATTCATCTAAACATGATACAACTCCCCTAGGCATTGCATGCATGCACAATGATTTAAATGGTGTTACTTTGCTACTTGATCATGGTGCTAATATGATCGTTGAGGATAGATTAAAAAATACCCCTATTGATTTCATAAAAATTGAAAGTGACGATTCCAGAGTATTAGAATTGCTTATCAAAAAAGCTAAAATCAATGGGTTAAATATAAATACCCCAATTAAAAATTTGTTAAAAGACGCCCTTAGGCAAAAATTATTCAAAATTGCAGCTCTAATCCTAAAAGAGTTGCCCTTAGAAGAAATCGTAACAATTGCAGACTCAATTGAACTATCACCAGAAGCTCACAAGCTGCTGATAGAACATGGAGTAATGCCAACTCCTAAAGTTTTCAAGAGTATACTCAGCGCTATCTCAAATAAAAATGAATTACTAGAACTAATCAATAGAATACAAGACAAACAATTCATTCCTATTCTTAGAATGGCGTATTACTATAACCAAAATGACACTGCTGAATGCCAACGAATAGTTACCGAGCTTTTAGAATCGCCAGAAAAAGATCAGTTTATTCAAAACCTCAATCAATGGGGCTTTTTGCACTTCATGTGTTTGTATGAGCCAAATAAGATACTATTTGATCTTTTAAAACCTCATTTCAATATGAATAGCTGTAATAATGCTGCTAAACAGACACCTCTTCATGTCGCAATTGAAGCAAAAAATGACGCCATGACGCGCGTCCTTGTAGACAACCAATGTGAACTAGACCATGTCGATGTTAAAGGATTAACTCCACTATGCTCAGCACTTAAACAAACTGATCTTCATATTGCAAGGCTCCTTGTTGATAACAATGCTAATGTCAATATTCGATTCAAAAATCAGTCCGCTCTATCAGTCGCGCTTTTCTCAGCTTATGATCTCGATTTTCTCTGTATGCTGTTTAACCATGGTTTTATTCCTACAGAACAAGATTACAAGAATCTTGAATCTAGATTTCGAGGGGTTCAAATTACGCATTTACTAGAGGGCATCAAAAATAGCGTCGTTAAAACTCTCGTTCAAATTGAGTTTGCTCTAAGACGAGGAAGTCATGAAAAAGCAGAAGAGCTGATCGATGAGATTTCCAGCTCTGATGATGCCCAGAAATTTTATAGCTTAGCCACTCAATCTGAGCGCACTTTTGAGTATTTAATCGAGCATCGATTGGACGATGTTCAAAGCCATGTATCGGGTAATTTTGACACGTTTGATCGAGAGCAGCAGTGGAATCTACTTCCTCTGCAAGCTCCAGATACCATTGCTGGCTTTGTTCAAGATCTTTCCGAAGAAGAAAAAGCAAAGATACTTAATCAACCGGTAGCCATTCGAGCAGAACACTTAGAGGAAGACTTTGGCTCAGTGCGTGAGGCTTTGATGTACATTGAAGCGCACTTGATTCCTAAGATCAACTGGAATGAATCCAACGATGATGAGCGCACACACAAAGCGGCAGTTGAAACCATCTTCTCTACAATCGGAAGTAAAGCACTAGCCGTTGCTGCAACTGACTCTAATTTGGTCACGGCCCTACTGCCCACCTTTCCGCTGATGACGACGCTGCAGATTCGTATGGTTACTCCGCAGCTGAGTGTAGACGCTTATACAGGGAGAATGATGACATTGCAGGGATCGTATCTCTTGCAAACCCTCTGTTCGGGAAGAGTTGATCAAGTAAGATCATATGTAACAGATTCTAATTTGATCATGAACTTTTTAAGCAAAACTTATACCTCTCTTAAAAAGCTTGAAAGCACCATCGCTGCAATTTTCACTAAGGAAGCGTTTGAAAGAGCAGAGTCAATGCATGGCAGACTCAATCCCAACCTTTTTGTCATAAGAGAGCAACAGAAGCTCGCGTACTTTAGAAAAATCTTGAGTGATCAGCGTTTTGATGGGTTCCGATTCCTGATTGATATAAACCTCGAGCACTGCGCACAAAAACTCAAAACATTAGCTCCATTGCATAAGCAGCTCGCTGAAGCGCTTGCAGTTAAAGGCAAAGAGTTTGAAGAGTACGTCCCAGAAGAGTTTAGAGATACGGTGATGAAAACATTAATGGAAGATCCCGTCAAGCTTCCGTCTGGACATTTTGTCGATCGCTCAACAGCATCTATCTTGACCAAGGATCCCATTAGTAGAGATCCTATACCGGATAACCTTGAAACAGATCTTGAGCTTCAGGGGAAGATTCAGACGTGGGAACGAAAAAAAGCAGTTCATCAGGAGCTTTTGAAACGTTCTTAACTGACGGATGCGCCAGGAGCAGCTTGATCTAGAAAAGGGAGTTCGCACTTCTTGCCGAGAGAGGCTGCGAGGATCATTCCCTCACTTTCAATTCCCATAATTTTTGTTGGCTTTAGGTTGGCGATGAGAATAATTTTGCGCCCGTGAAGTTCGCTGGGCTCCTCGTAGCTCTGCGCAATGCCACTGACAACTGTACGTGTTTCTGTACCAATATCGACGGAAAGTTTGAGAAGCTTGGAGCTTTTAGGAACACGCTCTGCTGTGACGATGCGGCCGACGCGTAGATCAAGCTTGTCAACATCATCGATTGTGATTTCATCTTTGACTGGAGAGCTATTTTCCATAGTGTCCTGCTTGACTCTGAGCTTGTCGAGCTCGGCGAGTTCTTGAGTAATGATTTTATCCTCAACGCGTTTGAATAGCACTTCGGGCTTGGGTAGTGGTTTTGGAGCAAGCTTGAGATTTTTGAGATCATCCCAAGAAAGCGTTGTAAGTGAATTTTCATTTCCGAGGAGATGCCAAAGCTTTTCTGCTGTATCGGGAATGACGGGGAAGCTTGTAAAAGCAAGTGCTTTTAAACAGTGAAGGCAGAGATGAATTACTGTTTCTAGTCGGGATTTTTCAGAAGGATCTTTAAGCTTCCAAGGCGCTTGGTCGTTGAAGTAAGTATTGCCAAGTTGAGCTAAATGCATGATCAGCTGGCACGCTTTGCGCACGTGATAGTTTTCATAGGCATCTGCAATATCATCGATCAGCTGGTCAATTTCGCTTAAAAACTTTTTATCATCTGAATTGAGATCGTGAAGCGGAGGTATCTGTGCATTAAGATTGTTAGCAATAAATACAAGTGCACGGTTAGCAAGGTTTCCATATTTGCCGAGCAGTTCGCTGTTACAGCGCATCTGAAAATCTTTCCAAGTGAATTCGCTGTCTTGCGTTTCAGGAGCGTTGGCTGCAAGTGCATAGCGCGCTTGGTCAGTGGTGAAGTTTTCAAAAAAACGCTCTAAGTCAATGTACCATCCATCAGATTTACTAAACGCTCTTCCTTCTAAGTTAAGAAACTCATTAGCAGGGAGATCATCAACAATCTTATATGGTTGATTTTGACCCATCTCCATTGCTGGAAAAAAGACCGCATGAAAGGGAATGTTGTCTTTGCCAATAAACTGGATGTATTTGGTATCAGGATCGAGCCAGTAATCTTTCCACGCTTCGGGGTTGCCCGTTTGAGAAGCCCAGTCACGGGTTGCAGAGATGTAGCCAATCGGAGCATCAAACCACACATAAAACACTTTACCTTTTGCTTCTTCGAGAGGAACGGTAATTCCCCATTCTGAATCGCGTGTGATCGCACGAGGTCTTAGCTCGTCAATATAGCCCTTGGCAAATTTGACGACGTTGGGTTTCCAATTCTTTTTTTCAATCCACGATTTAAGCTGATCTTTAAATTTATCAAAGAGGAGAAACCAGTGCTTAGTTGGGCGGAGAACGAGAGGAGCTCCTGAGATTTTTGATCGGGGATTTTTGAGCTCAGTCGCCTCATAGCTTGCTCCGCAAGATTGACACTCATCCCCACGCGCCTTTTCAAAACCACATTTTGGACAAGATCCAATAACATAGCGATCTGCGAGAAACATATTTTCATTTTCAGAATAAAGCTGAGGACACACCTTCTCTTCGATATAATTATTTTTAAGCAGGTCCCTAAAAAACTCTTGAGTCGTCTCAATATGACCAGGCCAGGTCGTTCGCGAATAGTGATCAAATGAGATATTGAGCTCATTAAAAAAGTTTTTAATTATACCGTGGTATTGATCGACATGATCCTTAGGAGAGCGCTTTGCTAAACGCGCACTAAGAGTAATCGCAACTCCATACTCATCAGAGCCACAGATGAATAAAACTTTTTTTCCTTTAAGACGCTGAAATCGCACATGTACATCAGCAGGAAGATACGCACCAGCGATATGACCAAAATGAAGAGGGCCATTAGCATAGGGCAAAGCTGAGGTAACAAGTACTTTATCTTTCATCAAATAGATTGTTATTCTTGATCGTTTTCTTTAGCAAGCATTGCATCGAGCTCTTCTATTGTATACTTATTTGGATCGCGACGGATTTCATCTAAAAAGCTCATTAATTGAAAATCTCCACCATTTTTCACTAAGTTTTTTGCAATTTTAATTGCATAATTGGCGAGTTCAAAATTGCTATTAAAATGTTTTTTTAGACTCTCATTTGTCAGTCGATTTTTCAAAGACATATTCCACCTATGATTTTGATTGATGAAGGGTTATTTTATGCTAAATCTTAAATCTTGGGAAGTGTAATCCTACTAGAACTACATACCTAATATTTCACATCTTTTTTCTTTTGCTTTTGATTTAATCAAGGTTTAAAATGCTCTTTAAATATTGTGGTGCAAATAATGATAACTGGTTTCCCTCCAACAAGGCCCTCCTGTAATACTGGATTGTCAAAAGCCTTGATACCAGCTAAAGCTGAATGGATTGAAAACTGCATGCTTCATGCGCATGATGCAGGTCAAAATAAACACAAAGCTCGCGCGCATTTTCTAACCGCCATACATCTCATCCAAGCAGCTACAATCGCTTTTTTTCAGTTTTTACTCCTCCCTGTTTATCTTTGCATCGGTATTGGAAAAGCAATATCTCAATTTCAATTTTCTAAAATGCACGAATATGGTGCTGCAGCTCTTCTACATTCTTTGCAAAATCTCGCATTTTCGATTATTACGTTTAATTTAGCTGCCATCGCTATTTTTTCTGCCTCTACAGCTCTCAATGTTTATTTCCGCAAGCCTGATAACTCTAGCGAACCTTTAATAGCCAATGGCGATTCTACTATTACAAGTAACGACGAAAATTCACCTGAAACTTTTGGTGCTATACCCGAATTAGAAAATTTGGATGATCCTGAAGATTTTGAAGTGATCGATTATAAATTTGATGAGTTTATCGAACTCGCTCCTGGTGGCATTCCTATAGATCCTAATGTTTTTAAACATTGGGATGAGCAGATAAAATTAGAGCTAGATGATTTGCCTCTTTCAAGACCATCTTCACCTGGTTCTAAATCAACATCTGCTGAAGGTTCTGAGGTGGATGCAGCAGATCTCAGCGATGATGATCAACTTACTAGCAAACTCAGCACTTCTCAACTCAAACAAAATATTATTGTATACCAAGGCCCTTCGAGTTTTATAGCTACTCTTTCTAAAGCTTTAACAAATACAAACTTGCAGGACTCTACACCAATCGCTTTTACTGAAGATGGAATTGTTCCCCTTGATATCGAGAAAAGTCAAAGCACAATCCACCCCTCTCAAATCTTACAAGTTATCCTTCAAAAGACCTACGGAGAGCGGCTAGCACAAGAAGCTCTTGATTATTATGGGATCAGCCAAAATGCTCCATTGACGCTTCATGATCTTAAATCATTAGTTATCAGTATTGGTGTTCGTGTCACTCGTGAAGATTTAGAACTTGTTTTTAATGACTGCAAACGTAATGGCGCACCGGAGCTCCTTTGCTCCCGCATTCTAAATTCTAACGAACGCGCTAGACTTCAAAAAGCTCATTCTTTTGACGACCTGCAATACGAAGACATTGCCCTTTTGCTTACTACTTTTCGTAGACTCGTTTCTAGCGATCATATCATCGATTCGTTCTCTGCCTGCTTTTCCTACGGATTTCCCCAAAAAGGCACTAAACTCTACGAGGATTCTAGGCTTTTTACTCGTTTTGAAAACTTCACGTTGCCTGATTTCAAACACTTGAATCCGGCATTAACCTCGCTTGCGATTTCTGAATATCTCTCTCAAGAGCTCGCCTATGCCCTTCCCAAAAAAGGGATGATCTTCCCCTGTATCGACGAGAATAAAAAACCGACGTTTTATGAAGTGTGCGCAAATCGAGGTCAAAAAAAAGAAACGGTTGTGACCTTTATTAGCCGTCCTTTAATCACTCAAGGCTATGATGCATCAAATCCAATACCCCTAAACCTCACATTTCGTGGTACGAATAACATTCAATGTTGGTATGACAACATGGATAGTGATGGAATAGGACATACAGCCTTTCATGATAAAAAGGATGAGCTCATCGCTATGATTGATGATGCTCTTCAAGAACAAACAACGCCAACTTGTTTGCGCATTAGCGGACATAGTTTAGGCGGAGTTTTATCTCAAAGAATGACCGTTGCAGTTGCTGAAAAAATTGACTCTATTGAAGAATCCTCTGTATGGAATCAAATCCAAGTTGTTAAAATCACAGGTCATCATTCCCCTCATCTTGAAAACGATCAAGAATTTGGCAATATTCCTACAAACGACATTTTTAAAAATGTTCTTAAATCTTTAGAAAACAAAAAACACAAGTTGACTATTGAAGCAAACTATCACTGTTATCATGACCAAAATGGAACTCAAGACATTGTTCAGTGGTTTGGTGATGTTTATCTAGGGGCTCAAATTGAGTCACCTCTTCTTAAAACACATGTTTTTAAAGCCAAGCAACAAATTAACAAATGGTTAAACACCCTACAATTTCATAATGGCAAATCGATGAATCATCAGGAACATTTTGTCACCTACCCTATTGATCATGACGAAAAAGACAAAATGTTAGCCAATAATTTTCATTGGAGTCAGGAAGAGGCAACGCGCCTAAACGAGCTTATTTGGCACAGTACAAATGCAGCTAGGATTGTTGGTAATATGATGCATAAAATTATTGATAAAGGAGTTATAAGAAACCTAAAGAGAGTTACTCCTTAATCGCCTTTTGTTCTTCTGAAATTAAAATATCCCTCAATGTTGCGTAGGCAACTTCAAGATTGTCATTAACAATGTGATAATCGTAGCTCGAAGCTTTCGACATCTCCTCTTGAACTCTTTGAAGACGCTTTTCAATTTGCACCTGATCTTCAGTCTGTCTTTTAATCAGACGGCTTTTTAGTTCCTCTAAAGAAGGAGGACTAACGAATATCGAAATTGCAGTGGTTTTCTCTTTAACCTGCATTGAACCTTGCACATCAATCACAAGGAGCACATGTTTGCCTTTTTGTCGTAAATCGGTCACATGCTTTTTTAACGTTCCATAATAGTGATCAAAAACCTGAGCATATTCTAAAAAGGCGTTCTCTGTAATTTTTTGCTCAAACTCTTCTTTTGTAATAAAGAAGTAATCAACCTTATCCTTTTCCCCTGTGCGTGGCGCGCGCGTCGTGCAGGAAATACTACGCACAACACAATCAAACTCTTTACAAAGCATTTCAGACAGCGTCGTTTTGCCAGCTCCCGATGGAGAGCTAACAATAAAGAGCAGGCCTTTCTTAAGATTTCCGAGTAGTTTTTCCATAGCTATTCGACATTTTGAATCTGTTCACGGATTTTTTCTAAATCGCTCTTAGCAGACAAAACACGGTTGGTTACTTCGAGATCACTCGCTTTAGAACCAATCGTATTAATCTCACGGTGCATTTCTTGGAGGATAAAATCGAGTTCTTTGCCACAACTGTTTTTCTTTTCCTGACAAATTTGATTAAAGCGTTCGATATGTGACTTTAAACGCGTTAATTCCTCATGAATATCGACACGATCAGCATAGATCGCAATTTCTCTTAAGATCCGTTCATCGAGTTCCTCACCTTGCGTAAACTCAGCGAGATTCTTTTCAATCTTTTGGCGGTACCTCGCAACGCTATCCTTCTTGAGATTAACTAATGGGGTAAGCATTTCTTCGATCTTTTTCAAATGGGCGAAGATATCTTTTGCTAAGACATCCCCTTCTTGCCTTTTCATCACAATAAAATCCGCAAGTGCTTGCTCGACAAGTTCCATCGCCTCTTTTTCGATCGCCTTTTCAAACTCACCATCACCGATGGGAATGGAAGAGAGCTTGTCACACAAAAACTGAAAAGAGACCACTTGCTCAGCTTGATAACCAAGACTTTTGGCAAGAGCTTCCCAGTGTTCTTTACTGCGCTTTAAATTCTCAACCTGAAGAGGATTGTTGTTCTCCTGACGTAAATGCAAACTCACACTCACGCCTCCCCGTGCAATTTTCGATGAAAGATATTTTCTAAGAGGATAATCGAGAAAACTAATGTCTTTCGCAATCGATAAATGTAAATCTAAAAACCGACGATTAAGCGAATGGATTTCACAAGAGAGCAGTCCAAATGGAGTCATGCGACTTGCTCTTGAATAAGCAGTCATGCTCTTAAGCATGTTCCACCTCTCTGATCATTGATTTGATTGGCTCAAAAGTCTTTCGGTGAAGTGGACAAGGACCTAAGCGACCAAGAGCCTCTCTATGCTCCTTCGTCGCATAGCCCTTATGATTGGCAAAGCCATACCCTGGAAAACGCTTGTCAATTTCAACCATCAAACGATCCCTTGTAACTTTTGCTAAAATCGCTGCAGCCATAATTGATTGAGATCTGCTATCCCCTTTCTTTAAAGCGATCATTGGCAAACTAACCGGCGGCAAATGAATTCCATCAACTAAAAGATAATCAGCACACTGCGGAAGATTTTCAACAGCGCGTTGCATCGCAATTAAACTCGCCTGTAAAATGTTCACCTGATCGATCATATGAGCATCGACAACACCAATTCCACAGTAGCAATTCGGAAGGCTCATGATCTGCTCATAAAGAGCTTCTCGCTTTTCTTCTGTCAGCTTCTTGCTATCGTTGATTCCTTCAAGCTCAGTCCCCTCAGGAAGAATGCATGCGCCTGCGACAACCGGACCAACAAGAGGTCCTCTCCCCGCTTCATCAACACCAGCAATCAAGCGATACCCTTTTGCTCGCGCTTGCTCTTCAAAATAGAAAATATTTCCTTCGCCTTCTTCCAACAATCTCTCCCACAATAAGCTCAAAACAATCATTCACTATAGGCTGCATGCCAAAATGCGGACAAGAGAATTTGTACTTTCAATCGGGCCTCTGCATATCTTCTCTCAATTTCCACAAAGCTAAGGATTAATCTTCTTCTACTGATTCATAATCTGAATCAGAATCACCGGGTTCAATATTGTTCCCTCTAACATTCAACAAAGACATCCATCGCATACCCACATCCTTATGCCCTGCATCAAAAGCAATTTTCACAACTGTCGATGATAACTTAGCTCCATGTTCTATTAATTTCACCGCAACCTGAATATTTGTCGCTGCGGCATAGCGGAGCGACGTTAAACTAACTTGATCGCGATAACCAACTAAATCTTTCATGCCAATGAGCCTTTCAATGATGGACTCCGCTTCAGGGTCGTAAGAGCTTTGAGCAAAGTAATGGAGAAGAGAGGTTCGATTATATTTTGCACTAGCCCCTTGATCGAGAAGAAATGCTACAAAGGGATAGTTCTTATTTTTTGCAGCGTGATAAACGGCGGGATAGCCCTCTTGATCAACCACATCTAAAACAGAACGATCTTGACTGAGTAATCGACTAGCGCTTGTAATGTCCCCGCGGATTGCAGCAGTGATAAAAGGACTATATGGAGAATTAACGGGTTGCGGACCAGCGACCATGCCGCCCACCGTTAATTCAAGTTGTCGAGACTGTTCTCTCTGCATCATTCGTGCTAAAATGAGTCGTGCAAGAGGCAAATTCCTCTCTTCTAGTGCAATTTGCACAGGGAGTTTCTTTTCAGCAGAATGATGAAAGAGCTCTGCTCCAGCAAGAATCAGCTTTTCTGCAAGCTCTGGATTAAATATGAGAGCATAATGAAGAGGTGTATTGCCAGCGTGATCTTTTGCATTAATCAGCTCTCTATGATTACTCAAAATTTCATCAATAATTGCATCGGCACCTGAGCTCTGCTCTTGTTGTGCCAGGCAATGCAAAAGAGTACTGCTCTCATATTTTAAGCTCACTCCCCGATCCATTAGACATTTTACAAATTGATAATGACTGTATTGCGCAGCGTGATAAATGGGGGTGAATCCCTTTGAATCGGGTTCATCAACAATCGAAGGATCTTTTTCAATCAGTTGATTAGCAGTATTGATATCTCCTTTCTTTGCCACTTCATGGATCAGACCATAATCTGCAGTGACTTTTCTTTTAATCGAAGCTCCGTTGGAGAGATAAAAGGAAACATGCTGTCGATTTTTCAATTTATAAGCTTCAATTAGAGGAGATAGAGGACTATCTCCTCCATTAATATCAGCCCCTTTATCATAAAGGATCTTTACCGGTTCTAATCTCATTCCTTCTTGGGACGACATTACACAGAGAATATGTTCATAATGATGATTCAAAAGGTTGATGTCGATTTGAGTAAAATTTAGAAAACATTGAATCAGCCTACCATTTGCGGCTCTTGCTGCGACATGCAAGGGATTCTCAACAGAGCGATAGAAAGAAACTTGATCATTAACCTGAATATATGCTCCATGATTAATTAAAAATTGGATAGATTGTTCTGATCCATTCTGCTTAATACATTCGACTAATAACTGTGTTAAAAATAAAGAACGTTTACCTGCTAGCAAATCAGCTAATTTTAATATCAACTTTGATGAATTAGCATAGACTTGATTAATGTTAATCCCTTTAATCAAGTGATATAGGTCCCATGCAGTGATATCTATAGAAAAACAATTGCCTTCAAGTTTTTCTTTTAAACCCCGATAAACCTCTGTATTCTTATCTGTTGGCTTTGATCTTATATAACTGTCTAGTAGCGCCTCAAATCCAATTAATTCTTCACTTGAAATCGTAATGGTTTCATTTTTGTCTATAAAATCAGCAAAGGTAATTTGAATGCGATCATCTCCTCCTGAATCAAAAGGATTATTGAGTCTAATAATTTCAAATCCATCACTACCTGAATCTGTAGAATTGCCCTCACTATCTGTCACTTGTGGTCTTTCCAAAGCGATAGTTGGATCGAGCTTTTCAATCATTTCATGAGCTAAGGGATATTGCTCACTGTTCACTGCGATGTCGATAGGAAGCTCACCCCTTTTATTCACAATTACCAAGCTCGCTCCCAAGTCGATCAATACACGCGCATTTTTAGGATGTGCTTTGGCACAAAGATGCAAGGGAGTATTCTCATTAGCATCGCGGGCATCTAATAAACTCCTATTCTTCTCAACAATTCGCCGAATCACATTTTCTAAATCTTCTGTGGACAAAAGGGTTACAAGAACGTGGAGAATATTGTGTTGCTTCTTTGCAGAAGTCCAATTGATTGCAGCACCATTATCGATCAACACATTTAAAATTTGCAGGTGTCCTTCTCTTGCAGCGAGCCATGTGTAAGACTCAACCTGAACACTTTCATGTCTAAAATCGATTCCCCTATTGATAATTTCATTTGTCATGGGAAGATTTCCTCTCATAACAGCGTGATGTAAAGGTCCCAAAGATATGGGGTAAAGAGGAACTAGCCTTACCCCCTTTTCAATGAACCAATGTGCTAAACAATTCAAATCCTTATTAATTGCACGCTGGAGTGGAGTATTGGCTGTATTCCCCCCATTAACATCGATCCCTGCAGTAATTAATCGTTCAAGAGAACTCCAGTCACCAGCTGTTAATCTCGAAGAGCTTTTACTACTCGAACCATCTTGAATCGGAGAAGCGATAACGGGAGATTGAAGAACTGTCACATCGGCGCCAGGCTTTAAACTATCGACAAAAGCACAAAGCGCATTTTCTCCTGATGTATTTTGGCAATTAATATTAAATATATTTTTTCGGTGAAGAGCAAACATAAAATCTAGCAGCTTCCAATTCCTTCCTTCAACGACACAATGAAACATCCTCCCTACAAAGATAACATCATTCAAAATCGCTGAATCATCACCTTTAAACGCATTATAACAATTGAATAAGAATTCAAAAAAACTCTCCGTTCCTGATTGAGCACATCTACACAAAAGGTTTCGTAAAAATACATCAACGTCAATAGTTCGACTGTTGATTAGCATTGCAATCAACTGTTTAGATTCAGCGACTTTATCAAATGAAATCGAATTAAAAATACGCTCTAAATAAAAGGCATTAATTGTAATCGTATCATTAAACGGATTATTAGCTGTTTCTAAGATCGCACTTACATGAGCATGAATATCTGCGTCTTGTTTCGATGTGCTTCCAAACGCACTTACAACGCCATAGAGCTGATTAATGTACTCAGCTGTTCTAGGAAGTTCCAAGTGCCTTGTTTGCAAACCGAAACCGAACATCTATTTAACCATTGGTCGTTTAAGAATTGCCTCCAAGCATACTGCATTTAAAGTTAAAATTCTAATAATTATCCCCATCTATAAAGCCAAATAATACACTCTCTGAAAACAAAAAAACTTTCAGCCATTTTTTTGGGACAAAGTATTTAAACTTTATCAGTTGGATCTGATTGGGGTTCCAACGATTTTTGAACAATAAAGATCCCAAGCAAGTGATGCGCTATATGATAAGCTTCTCGTCCAATAGCAGATTCTACTAAATCAGTAAGGAGAGAGACTTCTGAGCTCGGTATCTTTGGAGCTTGATTAGATTGTGCTAAGTGATTTTCTAAAGAATTTTGAGCTTGTATCATCCGTCCCAGTATTTTATATGCTAGATGATAATGCCCATTAACCATTGCAAGTTGTACTGCTAACTGGCGATTTCCATTTTTTAAAAATAAATCAATATCTGCATGTTCATCAAGAATAAACTCAGCAACTTCTGGCCATTTTTCTGCAGTGCTATGGAAAGGGGTAGAACCAGATTTATTCGGCTGATTTACTAATTCCCGATTACATTTAATAATTCGTCGAATAATAATTTCACGATCTGGATTTTCATCTTTATCCTTTGTGTGATTATCAATCACACAATGTAGAATATTGTTCCCCATAATATCATCTCTACGGGACACCAAGATTACACCACCGCACGTTGCCCCCAGATCCAATAAATACTGCATAATATCAAGATAGTCATAAAAAGCAGCAAGGAACAACGGCGTCAAATTTTCGGGCTTGGCAATGAGATCAATCAAAGATGCATCCTTCTCTACCATTTTCTGAACAAGCACTTGATTACCTCGCGCGATTGCTCTATGGAAAGCCGATCCAAACATAGGTTCACCTTGAAAAGCCATTGAAGCTCCCTGATCCAAAAGAAAAAATATGACCTTATCATTCTCTTTCTCACAGACAGCGTGATGTAAAGCGAAACTCATCAGATCGGGATCTACATTGGCAAGAGAAACTAAATACTTAATGACATTAAGATTGCCTGCTCGAGCAGCTATATTCAAAGGTCTTTTTAATCCTGCCTTAGAATCACCGTTAGCATTAGCACCTTGTTCAACTAAAAACCGTGCAAAATCAGCGCTCCCCTCCTTAGCACAATTCTGCAAAAGATTTGTGAGAAATTCTTCGTGATTTTGGCCAAGATGTTTGGCTATAACTTGTATTAATGCTCTCGCTTCAGCAACCTTAGAAATAGAAATCTGTTCTAATGCTTCTACGAGAGTCTTAACTTCTACCCGCCGATCTCCACTCTCTACACAGCTCAGCATCCTTATTTGCAAGGGTTTCTCATCGTCATTTTTAGGTATAAACTTTGAAAAAAGCACTGTCATCGCATCAAAATTACCCTGACTCAGCTCAATAACCTCACGCCCATTATAGGGAATAACTGTGTTAATTTTGCCTTTTGAAGGTTTAGACAAATTATCTTCATTTTCAGGAATCACTTTTCTCATTAAACTAAGCATCACTCTCTTCCAAATATCTTATAATAATAGAAAAGTATGGCCTGCTTTTATAAATATTTAAAGCGAAAAATGAACCAATAAAATCAAAAGCACTACTGAATCAATTTTATTCTTGAAATCATCGAGAACCTATTGCGCCGCTTCCAACTGCTTTTGCTTCCTCTGAGACTTAGGTAAAGACGTTGGAACATTGGGGAAAACAAAAGGTTGTTGATAATGCGGCTGCTGAGCTGCTAGATCCTCTTCAACGACACGTGGTGGCTGATATTGAGGTTGATACTCAGCTTCCAATGGTTGAGCAGGGCTCTCAGCCTCTGGTCGATAATCGGATGTTTGAGCAAGAAATTCATCAAAAAGCTCTTCTGCTGTAGGCTCTGGAGGAGGAACACTAGGAAGAGGTAACGGAGGTAGATTAGGATATTGAGCAATGCTCTCTTGAATTTTCGGCTCCTCATATCCAGGTCTAAGCTCAAACATCCTTTTCAATATGTGATAGGCTAGCACGTAATCTTTATGACAAGATGCATGATCAATCGGTTTTCTCCTCCTAGAATCTTCCTCAAATAAAATCTCATCCCATCTAGAAATATCGTAAGTAAGATTTTGAACTTTTCGCTCTCCATCTTCAGAGGAATAATTCTCACTGATTTCAGAGTAGACTTGAGAATTCAAGCGATTAGGATGCTTCTCTAGCATTATCCCTAACATACGATAGGCCAATCCATAATGTTTTTCCTCAAGGGCAATATCAACTGGAAAATCATCTTCCTTATTTTTGATAAAAAGATCTGCTCCTAAATCGATTAACATATGTGCAGTTAAAGGATGTTCGTCCGAAGAATAATGAAGCGATGTATTACCCAGCTCGCCTACTTGATCTAAAAATTGAGGATTTCTTCGTAAAAGCTCCTTGAGTTCTGTTAGAGAGCCTTTTTCCGCTAATCTTCGAATATGATATGGTGTAACTTCAGCACCTTGGTTTGCAAGATAAATCACAATATCAAAGCGCTTATACATAATTGCATAATCCATTGGTGAACGAATCCAAGTCAATGCTCCTGTAATGATTTTAGGATAATTATGTACCATAAGCCGAACGAGGTGCATCTTTCCAACAGCAATGGCTAAATGAAAAGGGGGTTCAAATTCCTTTTTAGAATCGATGATTTTTGCTCCTCTGTTAATTAAGAATTCTGCTAGATGATCGTTACCTAAAGCAATGGCCACTTGAAGAGGGGTACGAAAGCAAGAATAATTTGAATGAAACAATCTGTCTATACTCCTCATATTATCATCAATATCAATGCCATAATTGAGAAGTAGCTCAGCAATTTCACAGCTAGGGTTTTCAGATAGTGCTAGTGCACTAAGAGCATTATGGGGATGGCTTTCACATTCAACTAACTGCTTATACTTATGTTCTTTACATTTAAGTGGATGCGTTGAAGGGAGCTGATAGCAGCTCTTTTGATTTACATCGACATCTTTGTGAGCGAGCAAGACCCTCACCACACCAACATTTCCAGAGTAGGCTGCAATATGAAGAGGATTTTTTTCTTTATACTCGTTAGCTTGAACTCTTGCTCCTCGATCAATTAAATATTGAGAAAAATCAGCATCTCCCTTTTCTGCACAATCGATAAGAAACCCATGTAATAAAGTTAAATTTTCATGAGTAAAATGAGGATAAATCGCATCAATCAAATGGCGAGATCGAGAAAATACCTCATAACTAGATCTTAAAACGACATCTTTTAAGGCAGATAAATTAACTGAACACTCTGTTCGATCTTGAAAGGGTAATCGGCTTAAAATTGAAATTTTGCCCATTGCAGCATCATGAGAAGCAGGTTGCTGCATTAATGCTTGCAACTCAGCTGTAGCTTGTGAATTTAAAGAAATATATCCAAAAAACTTTGAAGAAGCAGCAAACATCAATAATTACCATTATTAACTGAAATAAAACCCACATTTTATCTCTAACTATAAATTGTGAACAGAAAAAAACTCCAATGGCAATTAAATAGATACTATTGCGCCGCTTCCAACTGCTTTTTCGGCTTCTCCCTCCTCTGGGGCGCAGGCAAAGAAGTTGGAACATCTGGAAAAACAAAGGGTTGTTGATAATGCGGCTGCTGAACTGCTAAATCCTCTTCAATGACACTTGGTGGCTGATATTGAGGTTGTTGATGTTCTACAGTAAAACTAGAAACTGCTTCAGCTGATTGATTAGCCTCTGGTCTATAATCAGGTGTTAGAGCAAGGAACTCATCAAAGAGATCTTCTGCTGTAGGCTCTGGAGGTGGTGCGCTAGGAAGACCTAACTGAGAAAGATCAGGATATTCGGCAATACTCTCTACAACTTTTGGTTCTTCATATCCTGGTCTAAGCTCAAACATCCTTTTCAATATGTGATAGGATAACAGATAATTTCGATGAGCGTAAGCATGATCAATTGGTTTTCTACCCCTATGATCTTCCTCAAATAAAATCTCATCCCACCTAGAAACATCGTAAGTAATATTTTGAACTTTTCGCTCTCCATCTTTAGAGGAATAATTCTCACTGATTTCAGAGTAGACTTGAGAATTCAAGCAATTAGGATGCTTCTCTAGCATTTTCTTAAACATGCGATAGGCTAAACCATAGTGTCTGTTGCCAAGAGCAAGATCAACAGGCCAATCATAACAACCTATCCTAATAAAAAGCTCTGCTCCTAAATCGATTAACATATGAGCAATAAGGGGATGTTTACGTGAAGCCAAATGAAGAGCTGATGAAGTTTCTATTTTCAATTCACCATCTGTCTGGTAATGAATTTTACCGGTTTGATTTAAAAATTGAAGGTTATTTTGAAGGAGCTATTTTAACTCTAATATTGCCCCTTGTTTAGATAACCACAAGATAAGCTGATGTCTAACCTCAGCTCCACGATTGACAAGAAACATGACAGTATCGAAGTGATTATTCGCAGCAGCCCGTTCAACAGGTGTTGTAACTGAACTCTTTAACTCAGTATGATTTATTGAGGGGTTCTTACTGAGCATTAACTCAAGAATTGCTTGAAAACCACCAGCGGCAGCAAGCTGAAAAGAACGATTAGATTCAGAATAATCGACTTGTGCCCCCCTATTGATCAATAATTCTGCTAATGGCAGATTTTTCCTTATAATAGAGAATTCCAAAGGTTTTTTATCATGACGATCTTTACCATCGTCAATATCGATACCGTGATCAATAAGAAGCTCAGCAATTTCACATTTACCATTTTCAGCACATGCTAGAGCAGTAAGAGCATTGTAAGCGTGAACCCGCTTATCATCAACAAAACTGCATTCACTCGCCCACTTAACATTGATACCTGGTTGACGAAGAAGTAGCCTGACAACCTCGGTGTGACCATGATACGCTGCAACATGGAGTGGATTTTTTGCTTCTGGTGTTTTGGCTTGAACAGCTGCGCCTTTGCCGATTAAATATTCAGCAAAATTTACATCACCATTTGCTGCACACTCTAGCAGTAAATTGTCTAAGTATTTTAAGTCTCCCTTATTAAAAAAAGGACTAATGACATCAAGTAATTGGTGGGATTGAGAAAGCAGCGCATAACTTGAGGTTAAAACGACTTTTTTTAAACCTGAGACTTTATAAGGAGATGGATCCTGGAGAGATTGTGGTTTGGCATATAGATCACCACCTTTAAAATCTCGAAACCATCCCAAAAATTCAGTTCGAGTAAAGTCACATGAATTATAGATCGTTTGAAACTGCGCCCGAGCTTCAGGAGGTAGTGTCGTTGTTTGAGAACGATTAAAAAGTCCAGAAACAGACATCGTTAATACCTATTTTGCCTTGTCGATAAGAGATAATTATACACTTAATACGATTTTGTAACTAGAAGAACGATTATCCCGTTTGAGCCTCTTCTTTTACTGGAGTGAAGTCAGCGTCGACATCTCTTCCAGACATAGGATCTCCAGTTGGCGCCGCAGGCAAACTCCCGATTAAGGAATTAAAGCGATCGAGAGCTCTTGCAGGAGGTGCAGTAGGCGTAACCATTGTAGTAGGAGGAAAGTCAGAAAGATCGATGTCACATTCTCCATCATCTCTGCCATGAGCTAGTTGTGGCGGTGGAGCTGAGGACTCCATGGTTGCCGGAGGTTGAGTAATCTCTGGTCCTTCATAGGTGGGATCTAATTCATACATTCTGTTTAAGATTTTAAGAACGAGCTCATAATCTCTTCGATCAGCAGCATGATCGACCGGTTTCCAACCATTGTTATCAGAATAAAAGATCGTCTCGTCCCACTGAGAAATATCCTCTATTGTAGGAGAAATGTCACATCCTCTCTCACTCTCACTCTCACTTTTCTCAGCGTATTTCGATGAACGCTGTTCTTTATATTTAAGATAATCAGAAGAAGAAAAATATTGTGGAGATTTTTTTAACATTTCTTTCAGGATCCGATGAGTCAAAGCATAATGCCAATTATCAATAGCGATATCAACTGGATACCACCCATTAACAACCTTAAACAACCATGTATTCGTATAGATAGGAGAGTCAATTAATTGTAGTGCCACTAATGGATATTTTGCTGCGGCGATATGTAGAGGGGTTGATTCTGTGATCGGCGACTGAAACTCTGGAATCCACCGTCCAAGATCCTTGGGAACAACTATCGGTGCACCTTCTTCTAAAGGTTTGTTTTTTTTGGCCGCTACAGGTTTGGGTTCAACATAATTCGGCCTTAATTCAAACATGCGCTCTAAAATGCGAAGGACAAGACGATATTCTCTTCTAGAAAAAGCCCAATCAACAGGCTTCATCCCTTGATCATCTCTATCAAAAATGCTCTCATCCCAAGTGGCAATATCAAAATCCTCTGAAAAATAACAGTGATGCTCATCCAGGGCAGGATTGGCATGTCTCTCTTTTAAAGAGTGATACTCTTCTGACTCAAAATACACCGGTCTTTCACTAAACATCTGTTCCAACATGCGACGGGCTAACTGATACTGTTTATTTTCAAGTGCCACGTCGACAGGAAACTTTCCCCTCACTTTTGAAAAGAGAGAAGCTCCTAATCGAATTAATATATTTGCTCCAACAGGATCGAAAGCTGAAACGATATGAAGTGGCGTCGTGCCGGTGGGTGTTATGTTCAAATATTGCTGATGTCTTCTGAAAAACTGCTCAAACTTTTGAGTTTCGAGTCTTTCAACGAGCGTATCAATAACAGTACTTCTAACTACACTTCCTTCATTGATAAGATAGATCACAATATCAAATTTTTTATGGTTAGCAGCAACTTCAATTGGAGTCAATATTACAGGATTAGTATACCAATCACTTTTTATTACATTATCAAATAAATCTGGGGATTTTCGATACATCAGCTTAATGATATCAAAATACCCCTTCTGTACTGCTTTAATGCAATTGTTATACGAAATCATTGCACCTTTATTAATTACAAGTTCAGCAACAGCTAAATTTCCTGCTTCCAGAGCTCTGCCTAAAGGAGAACCGCTATTACTGCTATTACTGCTAGCAACGATAACTTGAACATCAATCCCCCGATCGATAAGCAACTGTGCAGTTGCACGTGTATTCTTTGTAGAGCTTGCCGCAGCACAAAGGGCATTGCCAGTATCGTAATCATGTTCCCAACAACAACGTTCGTCCTGTGATTTCCAATTATATAGCTTCCTCAATTCCTTACAACTACGCCAACTGATATCGACATGAGCTTCATCGAGCAGAAAGATGACCATTTCAGTATGGCCATGATACGCTGCAGCATGGAGAGGATTTTTCTCACAATATCTGTTGGCTGAACTTTGACTCCTTTGGAGATCAAATAGCGCGCAAAGTCAACATTGCCTGTTTCAGCAGACCACAAGAAGAGATCATTTAAATGATCTCTATCTTGCTGATTAAAATAGGGACTAATCGCATCTAATAGATTACGCGCCTGAGCGAGTGTCTCATATGTTGATTGCCAAACTATCTTTTTTAACTGTGCTAAATTGTAAAAACGAGTGTCACCGGGTGAACGCGCTGAATAAAGGCGACTTTGTGCTGTTTCTCGAGACTTAGCATCTAATTCATTCTCAGCTGCTGGCAAAAGTGGAATCGCGTTACATATATCATACGCATGAGATCGAAGAGCGACAAACATTAGTTAATACCCGTGCATTAGTCGATAGAGAAAGAAATTCTATTCTTCGCTGAATTTTATGAATAGGAAAACCACATACTCAACTTATGCTAACTCGGGCTGCTTTTGATCCTCATCAATTTCTTCATCATCATCACTCGTATCTGTGGTGGGTAAGCCGGATGGTGGAGTAGGTAAAGTATCTAACTGTGGTGGCGGCGCTGTGGGTTGTCCCTTTTGAGGGGTAAACTCATCATCAATATCTCTTCCTGCCATGGGATCTCCTGATGCACCTGCAGAACCGTTACCACAATCCGCTTCAGAGTCATCATCTCTTTCTTTCCCTGATTCAGCAGGAGGTGCAGAAGGTTCGACCATTTGACTAGGAGGCAAATCAGGAATATCAAAGTCAGCCTCACCATCATCTCTTCCATAAACGACATGTGGTGGTGGTGCAGAAGGGACTGGTAGAACAGTGGGCCCAGCAGGTATTGCATCTTGAAGATTGGGTCTTAATACAAACATCCTTTCTAACATTTCTTCCATAAAACGAAATTCTTCAGGATGTAGAAAATCAAAAGGCGTTTTCCCCTTCACTGTCTCAAATAAAATGTCGTCCCATGCTGCAATGTTTAGTTTTTCATTTCTACACTTTGTTTCATCATCTCTTGTTGTATGCTGTTTACTAAAATGAGACAACCAGTTACAAATCCCATAATCACCTACATGAGAATAAGGTGCAATAGAAGGTACAACACAATGATAGCGTTCAAAAAGAGTAGGATTTTTTGCACGCATTAGTTTTAACATGCGCAAAGCAAGGACATAGTGCTTAGATTTGAGTGCAACTCTTATAGCATAAGACTTTCCTTCTGGAATTGGATCAGCACCTAAATCAAGCAAAAGATGAGCACAACCTGGATGATTTTTAGAAGCATGCTCAAGAGGAGTCGTAGAATTCCTCTCACGCTTATTTAAAAATTGAGGATATTTTGTTAGTACTTCTCTCAATTCTTGTTCTTTCCCATTTGAGATCAAATAGTAAACAACACGGGCATTAATTATAGAACCCTCTCTGAAAAGATACATCACAATCTCGAAACGATTCCAGTGTACTGCATTGCTTATAGAAATATCAGAGTGCAAAAAGTCTTGATGTCTGCTGATGATTTCCCTTATCTCGAAGAGTTGACCGTTCATAATATAAGAGCTAACTATCTCTTTCGGAACTATCCGAGCTCCCTCTTGGATGAGATACATCACAACATTATGATGGCCCTGGCGATGTGCTGTTCTAAGAATTTCGCTAATATCGTTTGATTGTAAAAATTGAGGGTGTTTAGCAATGATTTCCCTTAATTCCGTCAGTCGTCCTTCTTCAGCAAAGTCGATTACAATCCTTAGAGGCACTTTAGCACCGGCTCTTACAAGATACATCACAACATCATAATGTTTTTTAATATTTGCCAGTATGATCGGTGATAGATAGTCTCCAATTGATGGAGAAGTGATGACACAAGGATGCTTAGTTGCCATCAACTCAACAAGAGAGAGATAACCATGTTGACACGCATAATGGAAAGGTGGTTCTTTCTTACCTTCAGAAAAATCTACTTGTGCTCCTCTTTCAACTAAAAGGGAAGCTAATGGGATATTTCCATTTTCTATAGCCTTTGTAAGAGGGCTAATAGCACAATCTGAAGGACAATCTTCAATTGCAATCCCTCGATCAAGAAGGAGTGCGGCCGTTTCGCAGCTTCCGTTTTTTTGGTTAGCTAGCGCATAAAGCGCATTATGAGGAAAAGTATCGTCATTGATGATAAATGCAGCATTGACACTCACTTCCTGTTGATCAAGTAGTACCCGGACAACTTCAGTATTGCCAGAAGCTGCTGCAACATGAAGAGGATTTTTATTCTTCATCCCTGTAGCCTGCATCCTTGCTCCTCGATCAATCAAATATTGAGCAAATTCAGCAGTGCCTTTTTCTGCACATTGAAGAAGCAAATTGCTGACGAGATTAGTATAAAAAAGACCCTGCCGAAACCTTGAGAGTGCGCCAATCACGTTACGCGATTTAGAGAGCGTTTCATAGCTCGAGGCTTGAACAACCTGTTGTACACGATAGAGCGAAAGAGTATATTCTTCTTCAACATTTGCTATAATATGATTTTTAATAACCGTTCTTGATATCAAAGCACTCTTTCCACAAGAATCACATAAGTTATAAATCTCTGTAGCGAGTTGATGATTTACCGTTATAGTCGAAGAACTACCATTCGTCGCTTCAGTCGCCATCTCGTTTTCCAGTGTTGATTGTCAATAGAGGGGTCTAGTTTATGATCAGTGGGATTTTTGTGAATAGGAAAATGCATACTCAACTTATGCTTGTTCGGGCTGCCTTTGATCCTTATCAATTTCTTCATCTGAATCATCATCCGTTGCAGTCGGAGTAGGCAAGCCGGATGGTGGAGTAGGTAAGGCATCAACATCCCCTGCAGTAGCAGGCAAGCCCGATGGTGGAGTGGGAAACGCATCCATCGGTGGCGGGGCTGTGGGTTGTCCCTTTTGAGCTGTAAACTCAGCGTCGATATCTCTTCCTGCCATGGGATCTCCCCCTGATGATGAAGGACCTCCCCCTTCTGAGCAGTCATCACCTTCAGCTGGCGGTGCAGTGGCACCAACAAAATCAGCAGGATTATAATTGAAGTCATATACACCCGTATCTCTGCCTGTAAAAGGAACTGAAGGAACATAAGGTTCTAGTTGAGGGTACATCGATTGATAGGGAGTTTCTTCAGGAGGATTTTCCTGGGGAGGCTTAGGCTGCTCGGGTCTTAACTCAAACATGCGCTCTAAGACTTGAAACATCAGCAGATACTCATCTTGATTTAGAAAATCAAGAGCTCTTTTACCATTGTTAGTCGTCTCAAATAAAACATCATCCCATAATGTGATGTCATAAAGCCCAGTTTCACCATCTTTTTGATTGTCATTACGATGTTCTTTATGAGCAAAGTTATATCTCCATAATCCTATTGTAGAGCGGGGTTGTTTATAACAAAACAGGTTAGGTTTTTGTTCTTTCATAATTTTTATCATGCGATATGCTAGCGCATAATTTTTATTCATAATTGCATCATAAACAGGCAATCCGTGGCCTTTATTGAAAATTAATGCATCGGCACCTAGATCAAGTAACATATGTGCTGTATCTGGCTGGTAGAATGCTGCTACATGAAGAGCTGTCCCATTAGTAGAAGCTAATTTTTCATTTAACATATGGGGATGTTTTTGTAGGACTTCCCTTAATTCTGTCGTCTTTCCCTCACCTGCTAAATGATGAATAACCGTTCCATTCACAACGGAGCCCGCTCTCACAAGGAACATCACAATATCAAAATGTTTATTCGCTGCTGCACAGCATATGTAATGGGGTTGCGATAATAATTTAGGATGCCTGGAGATCACTTCTGATAGCGCGTTTAATTGACGGGCTTTAATTAACTCAGTAACGACAATAAACGAAACTACAGAACCTACTTTCACAAGTTCATGCACCATTTCAAAATGACCCGATTGTGCTGATGCATCAATAGCTTTAGAATAATCTAAAAATGCAGGATATCTAATAACAATTTCCATTAACGGAGGAATTAATCCATTTTCTGCGATTTTTAAAACAACCGCTTCCGGCATTCTAGAACCCTCTCTGAAGAGAAACATCACCATGTCAAAATTTCCATTATCGGCCGCAGTGTTAATAAAAGAAATTATTTCTAAAAATTGACGATGTTTGGAAATGACTGTTGTTAAGTGGTCCAATAGATTATTTTTAACCAGCTCTAAAACAACATATTCTGAAACTACAGAGCCTTCATTAACAAGCTCCATCACCATTTTAAAATTCCCATTCTTTGCTGCAAGATCGATAATCGTGGGATTTTCTAAAAATTGACGATGTTTTCTGACGACTTCCATTAATTGAGCAATTAAACCTGCTTGAACGATTTGTAAAACAACTGATTCAGGTACAGTTGCTCCTTCTCTGAAAAGAACCATCACACTATTGAAATATCGCTTCTCTGCTCCATATTCTATAATAGAAGTTTCCGTTAAAAAGCGGGGGTAAAGTCTGACCACTTCAGCTAAGTCATCTAATAATCCAGCTTGAACGATGTATTTAACAATCAATGGCGATACGCTAGCCCCTCGTCTAATAAGAAGCATTACAATATTAAAATGCCCGTTCTTTGCCGCTTGCAAAATGGGAGAATTACTTTCGTCTTTTGAAGGAGAAGTAACAACCTCGTGATGCATAGTCGCCATCAATTCAACAAGAGAATGATAACCTTTGGCACATGCTAAAGAAAAAGCAGAAATTTTATTCGGATCATCGACCTTTGCCCCTCTTCGAACTAAAAGTTCGGCGAGGTCAAGATTCCCATTTTCTATCGCTTGTCCAAGAGGGCTATTTGGACAATTTGAATGACAATCTTCAATATTGATACCCTTATCGAGAAGAAGCATAGCAACTGCGCAACTCGTTTCTTTGTTCTTCACTTCTGGTGATACTGCAAGCGCATAAAGGGCATTATGGGAAAAATCATCACCAACACATAATGATGCTGCATTAACATTAACCCCCTCTTGCTCAAGTAATATACTTACTACAGCAGTATTACCATAATATGCAGCAGTATGAAGCGGATTTCGAAGGTTCATAGTTTCTTCTTGAACAGAAGCTCCTTGACTAATCAAATAGCATGCATCATCAGCATCGCCCTTTTTACAACATAAATCAAATAAGTTAGTCATGACGGTACTTAAAAAGGAATCATTTAACCGCGAGAATATTGCAATTACATGTCGCAGATTATATGTGTCATCTTTTCTCGTACGACTGATGAGTTTTTTTAAACGATCAATGCTAATTTCGTATTGTCTACCATCTTGTATATGATGTAGTTGGTACTTAAAATACGCTTTTGATACGGGTGCGCCATCAGTTTTATCACATAGATCACGGAGTTCACGAGCTGCATCGCTGTTGATGATGACTGTTTTAGAATTATGATTCGTCGCTGCGGTCGCCATCCCGTTTTCCAGTGTTCATTGTCAATAGAGGGATCTAGTTTATTGCTAGGTGGATTTTTGTGAATAGAAAAAAGCCAATGGGGAATCCATTGGCTTTAATGAAAAGGATAGCGCTTTTTTTAAGCTTCAGGTTGTTTTTTAGCGACTTTAGTCATGATTTTTTCTTTGACTTTAGAAGCTTTACCAAATTTACCGCGGAGGTAATGAAGTTTGCCGCGGCGAACTTTACCTTTACGCGTTAGCTCGATCTTAGCGATTTTCGGGCTATTTAGGATGAAGACACGCTCCATACCTGAGCCATGCGAAACGCGATAGAGAGCAAAGGTCTCTGAAAGGCCACTACCACGACGGGCAATCACTGTTCCAGAAAACACCTGAATTCTTTCTTTGGAACCTTCAATAATGCGCATATGTACGCTAACTGTATCACCGACACGAAACTCCGGGATATCTTGCTTGAGATGCTCTTGTTCGATCTCTTGAATTTCTAGACACTGAACCATTGTTCTACTCCATTTTTAATAAGTCTTTTCGCACGCGACGTGCTTTTTCAAAAGCGCGCTCTTTTCTGAATTTTGCGATCTCTTGATGATTGCCGGAGAGCAACACATCGGGAACGCGGCTTTCTTCAAAAAGCTCGGGTCGCGTGTAGTGTGGTCCATCGAAGAGCTCTTCTTCTTGGAAGGAATCGGAAAGCGCTGATTCCGGGTGCCCTAGCACTCCGGGAATAAAGCGCGCAATCGCATCTATTAAGACGATAGCGGCGAGACAGCCATTGGTTAATACGTAATCACCAATACTAATCTCTTCATCGACCTCTTTGTCTATGACGCGCTCGTCGACTCCTTCGTAGTGGCCACACAAAAGGATTAAATGTTCTTTTTTTGCTAGCTCTTGCGCCTTGTGCGCTTTGAGCTGCTGCCCTTGTGGTGAGAGGTGGATCACATGGCTATTTGGTTTTCGTTTGCTCCGAATCGCTTTAATTAGCGGCTCGGGCATCAGTACCATTCCTGGTCCCCCACCGTAAGGGCGTTCATCGACTTTCTTGTGTTTTCCTGTTGCAAAATCGCGGATATTGGTCAGTTCAATTTCTAGCAGGCGCTTTTCTTGTGCGCGCTTGAGCATACTAACATCAAAGGGTCCGCGGAAATACTCAGGGAAAAGGGACAAGATATCGATAAACATCTCACTCTACTTTTGCTCCGGTTTTGCTTTTGCAGCTTTACGTTTGCCTGCAAGCTTGATGCGCTTAGCTTCGTCTCTCTCGTGAAGGTGTTTTGTCACCTCTGGAGCGAAACGCTTAACTAAAGCACTCGCTGTCTCACTTAATACTGCACCTTGCTTTACCCAATGAAGAGTTCTCTCTCCATCGATTGAAGCATCAGCATCAGTACAAAAAGGATTGTACCAGCCTAGATTCTCAACATACTTACCATCACGAGGTGTACGCGAATCAATAACAACAAGACGATATGTCTTGCGATTGGTACGTCCCTGCTGTCGCAAACGGATTTTTAACGCCATAAATTTTTCTCCTTAGAGCCCATCATTTTAAGCATCTGTGTTTTGCTTTGGGGCATTTTTTTCATCATTTGTTTCAATCGTTTAAAACTCTTAACCATACGGTTCACCTCATCAATTTTAACGCCACTGCCATTGGCAATGCGATGGCGACGTGCTGGGATTAAATCCACATGCTCTTCGCGCTCGCTTGGCGTCATCGATGAAATGATCGCTTCGAGTCTATTAAATTCTTTATCCGATCCCTCTAAATCTCCGAGGTCGGGAAGTCCTGGCATCATTTTTAGCAGATTTTTCAGTGGGCCCATCTTCTTAATCGATTTCATCTGCTGCAAATAATCGCCGTAAGTAAATTGCGCCTTTTTTATTTTCTTTTCGAGTTTTTCACTCTCTTCTTCGTCAATGTGCTCTTTTGCCTTGCGCACGAGGTTAATCACATCGCCCATGCCGAGAATACGATCGGCCATTGACTTCGGATTAAATAGCTGCAAGTCATCAAGCTTTTCTCCAATCCCCTCAAAACGAAGAGGCTTCTTTGTCACTTCAAGAATCGAAATCGCCGCACCCGCTCTACTATTCCCGTCGAGCATTGTTAGGATCGAACCGGTAATATCGAGCTGCTGATCAAACTCAAGCGCCGTCTTTACTGCATCTTGTCCTGTTGTGCTACTCGCGACAAAGAAGATCTCATCAGGTGAGAGAGCTTGCTTCATCTCAGAGAGTTCTTCCATTAAAGGCTCATCAATGTGCAAACGGCCTGCAGTATCGACAATCAGCACATCGTAATTTTCTATGCGTGCTTTTTTTAACGCTTCTTTAGCAACTTTGAGCGGCTTCTTCGCTCCCTCTTCAGCATGAATTGCAATGTTTCCTTGCTCACCGAGTTGTTTTAACTGAAGCACTGCAGCAGGACGCGCTAAATCACACGCTGCGATCAATACTTTTTTGCCATGCTCTTTTTTTTGCATCAGGTAGGCGAGCTTCGCACACGCTGTTGTCTTTCCAGATCCTTGCAATCCGCAGAGCATGATCACGGTTGGGGATCCTTTAAAACTTATTGCCTTTTCTTCGCTGCCCATTAAAGAGACAAGCTCTTCATGCACAATTGATGAAAACTGATGCTCAGCACTTACAGTTTTAATCTGGCTTTGGCCTAGAGCTTTCTCTTTAACCTGTTTGACAAAACGGGAAGCGACAGAATAATTAACATCTGCATCGAGCAGAGCAAGACGTACCGAACGTACTGCATCGGTGAGATTATCTTCTGTAAGCTTTTTCTCTTGTCCAAGCTTAGAGAAGAGCTGCTGGAACTTGCCGGATAACTGATCAAACATTACTAGTAATTTCTTATTTAGGTAGTGTACACTATTACTACACAGTCCTATTGCGCAGCGGCTAGGATACTAGAGAAAGTCATTCAATTTCAAGGAAAAAGAAGCGGGGATGCCCGGCCCAGTCACAGGAGATGGTTTGAGATTTCCAATGAGGCTCTGAAAAGATTTTTTTAACAGCCTCTGCTTGATTACAACCAATTTCAAAAAAGAGTTTTGCTCCCCTATTTAGATAAGCTGGAAGCTCCTTAGCAAGCCTGGAATAGAACTCCAAGCCATTACTCCCCGCGAGCAACGCCTGTTTCGGTTCAAAAGAGCGAACGCTGCGATCGAGGGTTTCATATTCTTCTGCGGAGATATAAGGAGGATTACAGACAATGACATCGGCTTTTTTTTCCGCAAATGGTGCAAGCAGATCTCCATGGGCAATTGCAATATCAAGCTGATTGTGCTTAGCATTTTTTTGAGCAAGCTCTAAAGCATTTTTTGAAATATCAGAAAGGGTAACTTCAACATTGGGTAATTTGTTTTTGATTGCTAGGCCAAGACAGCCAGAGCCGCAGCAGATATCCCAGAGTTGTACTGGGCAATCGTCAAGTTCCTTTGTAATCATTTCAGCGAGAATTTCTGTCTCAGATCTTGGAATCAAGCAATCGGCTGATATGAATAGTTCGAGATCAAGAAATTTCAGCTTACCTGTAATGTATTCATAAGGCTCATGAGTAGCAGCTCTTTTTAAAAGCGAACGCAACAATTGCAATTCCTTCTCTTCGATCGGTTTATCAAAAGACATGTAGAGATCAAGACGAGAGAGATCAAAGATATGCTTAATAAGCTCTTCAATCACGCGGCGGGGATTAGTAACATTCCGCTCTTGGAGGAAATTCAAAGAAAGATGATAGATCTCTTTAATCGTCTTCATGGGCGCCAGCAAGCTGCTTTTGATGAAAGTAGGCGACAAGCGCGCCTGTGATCTCATCGAGATCGCCGTTAATGACTTGATCGAGCTTAAAGAGTGTGAGGTTAATACGGTGATCTGTGATGCGATTTTGAGGGAAATTATAAGTGCGAATGCGCTCAGAGCGATCGCCTGTTCCAATTTGCGAGCTACGCAAAGAGGAAATCTCCTCATGCTGCTTGCGTCTTTTTTCTTCTGTAATTTTGGCAGAGAGAAGACGCATCGCTTTTTCTTTGTTTTTGTGTTGACTGCGCTCTTCTTGGCAAGTGACGACAACACCTGTAGGTATATGCGTGAGTCTCACAGCTGAGTCTGTCGTATTGACGTGTTGACCACCCGCACCTGAAGCGCGATAAGTATCGACACGCAATTCACCCTCATCAATGATTATCTTTTCTTCTTCATCGGGCTCTAAGAAAACAGCAATTGTAATGGCAGAGGTATGTACACGCCCTTGAGTCTCAGTATCAGGAACACGTTGAACGCGATGTGTGCCTGCTTCAAATTTCATCATGCGATACGCATTGCGTCCGCTGATTCCCATGATATATTCTTTAAAGCCGCCAATATCTGAAGGTGTGCAAGAAAGCAGTTCAACACTCCACTTGTGTCGGTCAGCATAGAGTTTGTACATGCGCACGCAATCACCGACAAAAAGAGCCGCTTCGTCACCACCAGTACCTGCACGTAGTTCAATAATAAGATTGCGGTTGTCATTGGGATCGGGAGGCACGAGAAGATTTTCGAGTGCTTTTGTAAGAGTGCGATAGCTCTCCTGAAGTTCGGAGAGCTCATCTTCAATCACTTTTTGAAACTCAACATCCTTCTCTTCTTTGAGCATCTCTTTGCTATCTTTAATCTGCTGCTCAACACTATGAAAACTTTGCCAAGCTTCACGAATCTGATCTAAGTAAGAGTGCTCTTCAGAGAGTTTGCGATATTGAGCTTGATCAGATAAGGTTGCCGGATCGCTAAGAAGCGACTCAACTTCCCCTAAACGGTGCAAGAGTTTTTCAATGCGCCGTTGCATCTGCTATTTTTTCTTAGGCTTTTTAGTTTTAGGAGCGGGTTTTTTAGCTGGAGCTTCGTCTTCCTGCTCTTCTTTCTTTTGACCTTGTTTCGCTTGATAACGTTTTTTAAATTTATCAATGCGTCCCTCTGTATCAATCAACTGGCTACTTCCAGTAAAGAACGGATGAGAAGCGGAAGAAACAGCAACGCGATGAACAGGATACTCAATGCCTTCATGCTTTTCTTTTGCATCAGGTTGCAAAGTTGAGCCGATGACAAATTTATCACCTGTCGATGAATCGACAAACAAGACTTCTTGATAAACGGGATGGATATTCTTTTTCATTATAAATTGCTCCTAACGGAAAACTCATGATTAAACTGGCTCATAGAGTAGGGATTTTGCTGATTAAAGACAAGGTTTTCTACCCTTTAAAAAAAAGGAGAATCACTCTATAATAACCAAAAAAATGAGATTTATAAATGAAATCGTTTTTCAAGAAAGCAAATTGGAGGCGCATCCCTCCACTTAAAATTTTAATTGCGTCAACATTAGGGCTTAGTATTGCAGCAGCTCTTTTTAGCCGCCTATTTTCGCTATGCTTTCAAATACCTGACCCCTATTTCCTGCTCGGCCTTTCAACAGTCGGACTCTATCATCTGTTTTTTTGGCAGCCCCTAACTTATTTTTTACTCTATCCAACAGTCACTGAAGGGCTCAGTCTATCATTTATTATTTACGCAGGGTTCAACTGCTACATCTTATGGCTGATTGGCTCGTCGATCATCGAGCGAAAAGGAATAAAAGAATTTTTTAAGTTTTACGTTCTTAGTGCTCTAGTCATTGCAGGCGCTGTCTATGCGATGCAACTAATGACGCATACATCTGATGTATATATGGGCAATCAAGCGATTCTCTGTGGATTAATGATTGCTTGGTTAATGCTATTTCCTACAGTTGAAGTGCGCCTATTCCTACTCATTCCTATTAATGCTAAAGCATTTTGCGCATTTACATTGATTATGCTACTTGTCGATTTATCTCAAGCGAACCTATTAAGCTTTGCAGCAAATTCAAGCTCCGTTTTATTTGCCTACTTTTTTGCAGTGATGCGCTGGAAGGTATACAGCCCTTTTACTTCTCTCAATCGCTTTGAAAGCCGCTTGATCTATGCGATAGAAAATTTTAAACGCAAACTAAACAGCCGCCCTACTCTACGCAAAAAACCGTCAACAATCTACGACTTCAAAACCGGTAGAATCATTATCGACGAAGAAGTGATTATCCAAGACAAAACACACTAAATCCGCCACAAAGCCTATAACGCATTAGCTCTTAGACAGATAGGCGATTTTAGCGCTAAGAAGACCACTTAGAATCCCCTCTTCATAGCGAAATACGGGGTTATTCTCCAGCTCAGGGAAATCGTTAGGCTGCAAGATATCTTCTTCTGTAAGGTGAGGAATGATGCGGCGGGCCATGTTAAGTAAATTTTTTCTTTGCATTGTGATCAATTCATCGAACAAGTTGGCTGACATCGCTTCTCTCCCCTAACTTTTTTAAAAAAATCTTTCATTAGCTGCCCAGCTTCTTCAGCACAGACACCTCGTGTAATCTCTATTTGATGGATTGGATGCTTTTTCTCAAAAACTGAGATAAAACTTCCATCTACACCATGACGCAAGTCTGGAGCAGCATAAACTAATCTTTTTACACGCGCTAGTATCATCGCTCCTGCACACATCATACAAGGCTCTAGAGTGCAATAGAGCGTCGCATCCGTTAAACGCCATCGATTCAAAATTTGATTTGCTTTTTGGATAACAAGCAATTCAGCATGTGCACTGCTATCTTGAGCACTCTCAACTTGATTGTGCGCTTGTGCAATAATTTTTTGATTGATAACGAGCACAGCACCGACTGGCACTTCACCAAGAGCTGCCGCTTTTTTTGCTTCTTTTAAAGCACATTTAATAAAAAATTGATCACTATTATTCATAAAAAATTTAAATAAAAACCATTGGAAATAAACTATGTTTAAATTGAATAAAAAACAAGTTTTTCGATGTGATCTTCACGAGAAAAGATCTCAGTGGTTTGTCTTCACTTTAAAAACACCCTGTGCTATACTACTCGGTAGTACATATCAGTTTGCAGTATTAAACGTTAATCGGTTATACTGCGGCTAGCATTAAAAATTTAAATCCCCAAGAGGAGTCGATCGATGTCTTTAGATAAAGGTACAAAAGAAGAGATCACCAAGAAGTTTCAGCTCCATGAAAAAGACACCGGTTCTGCTGACGTTCAAATTGCTATTCTAACAGAAAGAATTGTAGAACTTACGGATCATCTTAAAGTTGCTCCAAAAGATCATAATTCAAGATTAGCTCTACTTAAACTCGTTGGTCAACGCCGCAAACTGCTCGATTATCTTAATTCGACAGATACAAAGCGCTACCAATCTCTTATTACGCGTCTAAAACTAAGAAAATAATTTTTTTAGACCCATTCTGCGCCCGTTGATATTCGTTTTACAAGAGAATGAGATCAACGGGCATTGTTTTTCATAAACGCTTTTTTGACTCATTTAACGATACGTGCTATACTTTTTCTGCAGAGTAAGATGAAATGTCTATTTCTGCGGAACATTTTCCTAGGTTGCATACCAATCTTTTGATGATCCTCAGTAATAGATAGTTCATCTCCTCTCAATAGATAACCTACAGGAGATATATATCTATGGATAAAAATTCACGAACCATTTCGATCAACGGAAGAGAAATCATTTTCGAAACTGGAAAAATTGCACGTCAAGCTGACGGATCTGTCATGGTTCGCTGTGGCGATACAATGGTACTTGGAACAGCGTGTGCTGCAAATCAACCAGCAGCCGACATTGATTTCTTCCCACTGCGCGTCGATTATCAAGAAAAATTTTCCTCAGCAGGAAAAACTTTAGGTGGCTTCCTTAAAAGAGAAGGGCGCCCTAGAGAAAAAGAAATTCTAACTTCTCGTCTTATTGACCGTCCAATTCGACCTATGTTCGAAGAGGGCTACCATAACGAAGTGCAATTGCTTACTTATGTTCTCTCTTATGATGGTGAACATAACCCTGATGTTCTCGCAATTAATGCCGCATCAGCAGCACTTGTAATTTCTGACATTCCCCTACTTAAGCCTGTCGGCGCTGTCCGTGTTGGTATGATTGATGATGAGTTCATCATTAACCCTACAGTTGAAGAGATGAAAACCTCACGTCTTGATCTTGTGATCGCTGGTGTTGAAGATGGTATCCTCATGATTGAAGGAAGTTGTGACTTCCTCTCTGAAGAGAAGCTTCTTGAAGCTGTTGAAGAAGGTCATAAAGCTATTCAAGAAATTTGCAGAGGTCTTGCTGGATGGCAAAACATGATTGGCAAAGATAAGAAAAGCGCACAAATCATGACTATTAGCGATGAGCTGATTAAACACGTTGAACAAATCGCAGCTGATGATTTCGATAAATCTTTCCGCATTGGCGATAAGGGTGAGCGCGGAATAAAGCAAGATGAAATTAAGCAAAATGTAGTTGATCAACTGCTTGAAGTGCCTGAGCCTCTTTATTCGAAAAACGAAGTGAAGCGTGCATTGAAGAAAGTATCTGGTAATGTGATGCGCAAGATGATCCTCAAGGAAAACAAACGTTCTGACGGAAGAACATGCACAGATATTCGTCCAATCTCTATCGATCTCGGGATTTTACCTCGTACGCATGGTAGCGCACTATTCACTCGCGGCGAAACTCAATCGATTGCTGTCTGTACATTAGGTGGTGATAGCATGGGTCAACGTTATGAAACTCTTGATGAAGACAGTACACACCGATTCTATCTACAATACTCCTTCCCTCCTTTCTCTGTTGGTGAAGTGGGACGCGCTGGACCTCCAGGACGTCGAGAAATTGGACATGGTAAGCTTGCAGAAAATGCACTTAGACGTGCAGTTCCTGTAGCAGAAGATTTCCCCTACACAATCCGTTTGGAGTCAAACATCACAGAATCTAACGGTTCTTCTTCGATGGCTTCGGTCTGCGGAGGAACTCTTGCGATGATGGAAGCTGGAATACCTATCAAGCACCCAATTGCAGGTATTGCGATGGGATTGATTCTAGAAAATGAAAATTATGCCGTTCTCTCAGATATTCTAGGTGCAGAAGATGCTCTTGGCGATATGGACTTTAAAGTGACTGGAGATCAACGTGGTATTACCGCTTTCCAGCTCGATATCAAAGTTCCAGGTCTGACTCACCAGATCATGCAAGTTGCTCTAGCTCAAGCTAAAGAAGGCCGACTACACATTTTAAACAAAATGCTCGAAGCATGTCCTAAAGCTAAAGAGAGCCTTTCAACTTATGCACCACGTATCGAGACAATGCAGATCAAGCCAAGTAAAATTGGAACTGTAATTGGTCCTGGTGGAAAAATGATCCGCTCTATTGTTGAAGAGACCGGAGCTGAACTCAATATTGATGACAGCGGTCTAGTTAGCATCTCTTCTACTAATGCTGAATCGCTTGAAAAAGCAAAAATGATGGTTTTTAATCTCACAGCAGAAGTTGAAGAAGGCAAAACCTATAAAGGTGAGATCGTTTCAATCGTAGAATTTGGAATGTTTGTTCGTATCTTTGCACAAGAAGGCTTATGTCACATCTCGCAAATTGAGCACCGCCAAATCCGCGATGCTAAAGAGATTGCAGAGATGTTTAAAATTGGTGATAAAATAGAAGTCAAAGTGCTTGAGATCAATCAGCGCGGTCAAATCCGCCTCTCACGCAAAGCTCTTCTTCCTACTCAACCTAAGCAACCTGCTTAAACACATAAAGCTAGTGCGCAACCCTGTGCACTAGCTTTTCTTATCTGAGCCTTTATGGAATCAATCGTAATTTCTAGAGCCCGTGAAGAAGATTTCGATCAAATATGGCCTATCTTCCATCAAGTGGTAAAAACTGGAGATACCTACGTCTATCGTCCTAATATAACTAAAGATGAGGCAAAAAAAGCTTGGATGCCTCCCACCAACTATTGTTATATCGCAAAATGTGACAATCGAATTGTGGGCACATACATTATTAAAGCCAATCAACCAGATTTAGGATCTCATATTGCTAATGCATCCTTTATGGTAGATCCAAATTTACATGGCAAAGGCATCGGAAAAAGGCTTGCAAAGCATGCTCTTTCTGAAGCTAAAAAACTCGGATTTCAAGCGATGCAATTTAATATCGTCATTTCAACAAATGTTGGAGCAATTAAGCTCTGGGAAAACTTTGGATTTCACATTATTGGAACAATCCCAAAAGCCTTTCAACACCAAGAACAAGGCTTTGTCGATGCTCATATCATGTACAAAGAGCTAAAATAGCTTACTGCCGATTTTGGCATTGGCGCGCGGTGTGATGAAGGTCGCTTCACCGCTGTCTGCCTTTGGATATTGAACGCCAAGAATCAATGCTTCGGAAAGTACATCACCAATTTGACGTGGCTCAAAATTGAGTATTCCAAGTACTAGTTGATCCTTTATCTCTTCAATTGAATGTTGTGTAAAGCGCCCTACACTAGTTCTAATACCAAATTTTCCAAAGTCCACTTTTAAACGATAGGAAGGTTTAGGAGCAGAGGGCTCAGGTGTAGCTTCCACTACGCGACCGACTCGTATCTCGAGTTTATCAAATGTATCTTCCATACTAACCGTTGCCTTTACTTCTTTCACAATAACACCCTATTTAAATATTGCATCGAACGAAATAGAATAGTAAAATAATCGGCAAAAATCAATTTAAATTATTTATGTCTATTGAATCCATTCAGCGATTTATTAACCCACCAGCTTCTCCTAATGAACGAGAACTGGAAACAAAATCAATACGTCAAGAATCCGCGATCTTGTATCCCCCTGATCCCGCAGCACATCTCTATTCTAGGGAAACACCATTTGATCTCTCTGATCCGCGATCTTATGAATATAGGCTTTTACAAAAAATAGAACTGAACTTTGTTCAGTTCATATTTTACGCACATCATCTCCGGATTGATCCAGAACCAACAAAGTTAGATCCCGACATTCAACCAAAAATGACATACTTCGCACATATTCGAACGATCGATCTCTCAAGGACCATAGTGAATGAAAAACTACTTCACTCTATCACACTTTTATGCAAATCGGCCATATCGATTAATTTATCTCATTGTCAAAATATCGATGAATTATGGCCTCTGACTCATCTTGAATCTTTACGATCTTTAAATCTTAGAGAAGTTCCTCTTAAAAATTATGTCGCTCTTTTGGGATTAACCCAGTTGACTAGCTTAAATTTAACTGGATGGAATCAAATCAAAAGCTTTAAATCTTTGAGAACTTTTGTCAATTTAACGGAGCTCGATTTAACCCAATGTTCATCAATGGTCGCTATCGATTTTTTAAGAGCAATCACGCGTTTAGTTAAATTATTAATTCCCCAGTGTAGAGAAGTTAACGATTTTAGCCCTATCGGTAGTTGTAAAGAATTGCGAGTTCTAGATATCACAGATACTTCAATAGAAGATGCATCTGTATTAAATCAATGTGTTCAATTAGAGCAACTGGAGATGGCTTACTGCACAAGATTTACAACCTTTACCCGTGCACCAGAAACACAATTTACAGGGCTCACCTCCCTTAATCTAATAGGTTGTTATTCTCTTAAAGAGATTAGCTTCTTAAGATCAATGCCCAATCTAAAAGCTCTAAATCTTGATTCTTGTGCAAAAATTGAAGATTTTGATCCGATCAGCACCTTAACCCTCTTAGAAAACCTTAACTTGAGCAGGTGCACATTATTGACTTCTTTTGAAAGGACTATCAGTCCCCTTATAAACCTTAAATCATTAAAATTAGAATATTTAGAACAACTAGAAGATATAAGTTTCTTACGACCCTTGCTTCACTTAAAACATCTTTCTCTTAGATATTCGGATATCAGAAATTTTGATGCGCTCCGATTTCTTAAGGGTTTATCAATTCTAGATCTAACGGGTTGCTCTCAAATTGGTCTCTCTTCTGCAGTCTTTTATAGGCTGCAAGGGAACTATCCTTTTCAATCTGTAATAGGCAATTTAACAAGTCTAGAAATATTAAATTTAACGAATTGCAATTTAAGATCTTGTTTTAGTGGATTAGCAAACTGTACAAAGTTGCGTGCTTTATCTCTAAAACATAATCTAGATCTCGATGGCTTTTCTGCAATATATTCATTGCCTAGGTTAGAATATGTAAATTTTAGCACGACTGCTAGGCATAGAGTTGATCAAACTAAGTTTAAATCTAACCCACGCATTGAATTTAAACATTCATATTATTAGAAAAGTTTATAATTTTCCATTAACAACTGATTGGAAGCTAACTATACTTAGAGATGAGCAGTTTAGACAGGAGCTCTTAGTCATAGGATCTGTTCAACCAGAAGAAATTACGAGTACTAGACTCATTCCGTCTAAGTTTGTACAAGGCTGCAAAGATAATATTGTTAAGAAGACTTATGGGCGTAATCTATGAATTGTATTTCATGGCCTTCTAATTGAGCTGGTTCGAAAGCTGCTGCCATAATAAATCCTTTGTTGTAAAGGTTTTATTTTAAACATTGTACTCATTAATTAAAATATAAACTTGTCGGATATGACATTTTTTCACTTGCTAGTTGTGACAAGGTTATAAAGCTCTTGTATTGTCCAACCTCGTTCCTGGTATCTGATGCTTGCCACCTAGTGGAAGCATGGCGGATTGAAGAAAAATGTTTATTAAGCAATAATAAACTATTGATAGTTTTCAAAGTATTTATTAAAATTGAAGCACATCTTTTAATTAAAAGAGTTTTTTTATGATTGGAAGAACGGACAATAGAACTTCTGCAGCTGCACATGTTAGCCAGCATAATACTAGTGGGTCTGCGGCTGCTTTAAATCAGGTTACAACTACTGTTGCAAGCAATGCTCTATCCTCAGGTAGTCAAATTGCTGCTTCAACCACTGTTACTTCTATTACCACTCCCATAACTAATGCTAAAAATCAACAAGCTCTAGTAAATCACTTTTTATCTCAAGAACTTAACAAAGCTAGGTTTCAGCCAGAAGTATTTGATCAGATAGAAGAAGGATATGCTCGCGAATTATTAGGATCGTGGTTTGGACAAACGCACTTAGGACGTCAAATTTTAAATAAAATTTATACTTTGGCAAAAGACTCACCGTTTAAAAATAAAGCAGTGATCTACGCATTACTAATTCATCCTGGTATATCTTCTAGATATGAAGAGTTTTTTAAATTCTTAAATGAAAAACCAATATGTCAAAATATATCAGCTTCTAATCTTATCCGAAAATTTTCTGAACATCTGGGTAAAATACAATTAATTAGAGTTATTCCTGTTAAAGACGCAGTTCTAGCTTCTGAATTAAATAGACAACCAGATTATTGCAATTCAGAACAATATTTAAAAAAATATGAATATAATTTAAATGAGCTTTTTAATTATCGCAAACAGTCAGATGATAGCGGTATGATGTTTCATATGGTTTCCATGGAAAAGACCTACCATGATTGGAAAGGAGGTCGTCCTGATACAGGAATACGCTCTATTTTTATGCCAGCGACTAAACACGTAGAAATTGGTGTTTTTTGTGTAGCAAATTTTGGATCTTCATATGGAACTGAAGATCAATATTATGAATATACATTTGAGATACCTCTTATTGACACAGCCCCGGTTCATGAAGGCGCCTTTTATCTAGAGGGATTTAATAAAGATATAATTTATGAACATAAAAAGACTGGTTGGAAGCTAATTATACCTAGAGATGAGCAGTTTAGACAGGAGCTCTTAGTCATAGGATCTGTTCAACCAGAAGAAATTACGAGTACTAGGCATATTCCGTCTAACTTTGCACAAGACTGCAAAGATAATATTGTTATGAGAACTGTTGAAAACCTTAACGGCGAAGTTGAGAACCTTAATCCCAAAATTGAGAACCCTAACCCCGAATTAAACTTTCGGGATTACTTACCTAACATTTTGAGGGATTGTGTTATATTGTGAGATTTGTGCAAAAGAGCTGAAATAGGGTGGCGGCTCGATCCTGAGGCTTTTTAAAAAATTGAACTAACACTTGTGGGTAGTGACAAACCTTTTAAACACTCAGTAAGATACTAGCTTAAAATAGAAGAAGTCAATAATGCGTCCAGTTTCTGAAATAAGTTTTTAGAAAAAAATGAGATAGGGCAATAATTGCCCTATCTCATGGATATCTAGGAGGTTTAGATCCCTTGAGGCTCGGGGCCGTCTGTTGAAGGACGGAAAGGGTTTTCAGTAGGCTTTTTAGGAACGGGAGGTGGAGAAATCTTGTTTTGACTCAGAGCATCTTCTACGCTCTGACGCTTTTTCTCACTATCCCAAGTGCCATCAATGATTGCATGAACGTCTTTATGATCAAGCGTTTCAAATTCAATAAGCATTTCTGTCATCAATTCAATTTGCTCACTATGTTCTGTAATGATCTCTTTTGCACGTGCATACGCTTTATCGCATAAGCAGCGCACTTCATCATCAATGTTCTTAGCAGTTTCTTCAGAATAACTTTTTTCACTGATGCTCATTCCGAGATACTGTCCATTTTCATTACGCTCACCATATGAAACTTGACCGAGAGAATCTGTCATTCCCCATTCACATACCATACTGCGAGCAAGACGGGTCGCTTGAGTGAAATCCATTTGAGCGCCACTGGAAATATCGCTTAGGAAAACTTCTTCAGCAACTCGTCCACCCATTAAGACAGCGAGTTGATCAAGCAGCTCTTTTTTCCAATAATTGAGGCGGTTTTTCTTAGGGGCAAAGTGTGTTGCACCGAGTGACATTCCTCGCGGAATAATTGTTACTTTTTCAACAGGATCTGAATGATCAACAATAAGAGCTACAATAGCATGTCCAGCTTCGTGATATGCTGTTGTTCTTTTCTCATTATCATCAATCTCCATACTGCGTCTTTCTTTGCCGTAGCGCACCTTATCGCATGCTTCTAAAACATCGCACCCTGTGACTGCTGAACGTCCTTTACGTGCGGCAAGCAATGCAGATTCATTAAGGACATTGCGCAAATCAGCTCCTGAAGCACCAGGTGTCTGGCGAGCAACATCGCGTAGATCAACGGAGGGATCGAGTTTAATTTTGCGTGCATGCACTTTAAGGATTTCATGACGTCCTTTAATATCGGGTAGATCGATGATAATACGGCGATCAAAACGACCGGGACGCATTAACGCTTTATCTAGTACATCTGGGCGGTTCGTAGCAGCGATTAAGATAACGCCTTCGCTTGTTGCAAAACCATCCATCTCAACGAGTAGCTGGTTAAGTGTTTGCTCTCTTTCATCATGGCCACCACCGACGCCTGCGCCGCGATGTCTCCCAACTGCATCGATCTCATCCATAAAGATTAGGCAAGGGGCATGTTTTTTCGCTTGATCAAACATATCGCGAATACGACTTGCTCCCACGCCGACGAACATTTCGACAAAATCAGATCCAGATATCGAGAAGAAGGGACGATCCGCTTCACCAGCAACCGCCTTAGCGATTAGAGTTTTACCAGTTCCTGGAGAACCCACTAGGAGAACACCTTTTGGAATCGATGCGCCAAGTGCAGTGAATTTAGCGGGGTCTTTAAGAAATTCTACAATTTCCTGCAGTTCTTCTTTCGCTTCATCACAACCAGCAACATCTTTAAAACTAATAGGGTTTTGATCTTTTGAGAGTAAGCGCGCCGGAGATTTTCCGAAGCTCATTGCACCATTCCCCATTCCTTTCATCTGTTTGCTGAAAACAAAATAGAGTAGCAAACCGATCAATGCGATGGGCAATATCGTTAGGATAATAGTGAAGTAATTCGGTGAAGGCTCTTGGCTTTTGAAAGTCTTATCGAGAACAAGGTTACGTGGTTGATCTGGTGCCTTGAAAAGCATTCCTTTATTTGCAGGAAATTGATCCCACTCCATTTTTGCTTGAGCATACCAATGAGAAAACACTTCAGGGTCCTGCGCTTCAAGAGTGCGCGAAGAGACTTCTTTATTATTAAAAAACCAAATCACATTTTCAACAGACTGACGCGCTTTATCAAGCTGCGATTGATTCTTCTCTTGCTCATCAATCAGGTAGTTTTGCTGTTCAAGATCAGTTTTGTAACTACGCACGCTACGCAATTGAGTAAGGCTAAATCCTTGATGATCAACTGCTAATTCATTAACAATCGCGACTAGCCCGCTCAGTGATTCACGATATGTCGCAACTGAAGCTTTGAGGTCTTCTGGATTAACAGCAGCACCGACATTTTTCTCCATCGCGATAAGATCTTCTTTAATTGTCTCACTACCAATTCCAAGATTCGATGAACGAAAGCCCTTAATTAATGTGATCAAATCACTGCGAAATTTAGCAATTGCAACAGGAGATGCGGAAGCTTCAATAGATGTGAATGTTTGATTGAGCTCACGAAGATTTACAAATTTCTTACTAGGAAGCTGTCTTATTATTACAGAGTTCTCTGCTTGTGTTGTATCATAAATCGGATCAACAACACGAAATCCGTCGGGAGGAACCGCCAATCCACTAAGCAGCATGAATGTTTCAGCAGATTCCATCACATTTTGACGCAATTGCGGTAGCTGCTGATTCAAAGTTTCAATTCCTTGCTCAATCTCATAGTGGCGATCGAGGAATTGAAGATAACGCGCACGACTTTTAGCATCGTCACTTACGCGATCTTTAAAACGTCCAGTAAAGGTAACGAGATGATCATTGATCGAGATTTTTCGGCTTTCCTCTTTCTGCAAGAGATCAAGATTGACTAAATGTTCAGCTTGATGGCTAAATGACACTTTAGCATTTTTACTACCCGTGAAATTATTAATCGTTAGAAATAACAACACTGAGGCAAGCAAAAATAGAAAGAAGCTGCCGGAGAATTTCTTTTTCGGTTCTGGTTTTAAATTATTGTTTTTCATCTCACCTTTCTTTTTTTTATGGGCCCTATTTTGCTAAGCAAGCCATAAATTTTAACCAACTGAGCAAAAAAATGCTCGTTGAAAATTCAAACTAATCGCAAAACAACTAAATTTTATTTTTTATTATCCGTTAAATCCATAAATAAACAAATTCATAATATTTTTATATAAAAAATATGAATTATTTCTAATTTTAATAATCTCTATCCTGGTAAAAATTATTCTAATAAAAATTTAATTTCCGACAAAGCTGATTTTTAAGGAGATCGACCATTTCACAGCCGTTGAACAGTGATCATTAGAAGAAAGAAAATCCCACACACATTTCTGATCTTGATAAATCACAGGAAAAAATCGACGTAAAAAGGCGGGAGTTTTGTAATTTTCTCGCAATTTCTTCAGTCTTTTGTCCCCCCTCCCATTTTTTAAAAGATAGTCACCTTCTGCTAGAGAAATTTTAAAGGATCCATCGAGATAGCTTGGCGTATTTTCTCTATCTTCTTTTATTTCAGAATCTTGAAGCAAAACCTTCCACTCCCAGGGCCCTTGCCTAATCACCTGAGATTCGAGCTTTACTTCATCTGGAAAATCTTGCAATGGAGCTTTCAATACAAATAACAGCCCACGGTCAATATAAAAGCTCCCTTTAATAAGACAAATATTTGCCCTGTTTTTTTCTAGAGCATCTATCGCCAAATTATACTGCTCACGCGATAGCTCAATTTGACTGCGCTGACAAAACTCTTTAAGCAGATAGCGCAATTCAATCCTTTTTAACGGAAGACATGAATTTAAATCTAGCGATACACCCAGTCTACCCTCTTTTAAATGAGCGAGATAGGAGATGATTTTATCACTGAAATAGCTATTAATTTCGCTCATTGTTTCAGAGAAATAGGAAAGATTTTTGCGTAAATTCTTTTGAAATTTCCTCTCAAGTAGCGGAATAATTTCCTCTCTCATCCGAGCTCGTAGAAATTGACAATTGCGGTTGCTAGCATCATCAAATGGTGTGTGTTGGTGCGCTTTAAGCCAATTCCATAGCTCCTCCTTTGGAATAGAAAGGCATGGCCTGATGATGCGCATCCCATCTATCTCGCACTCTTTTTGCATTCCGCTATAATGCTTAGCATGAGCACCTTCAAAGAGCCTTTTTAAAACAGTCTCGAGCTGTTCGTCGCTTTGATGACCGAGTAAAAGCGCCTGAGCTCCAACTTCTTGATAGATTTTTTTGAAAAATCTTAAGCGCTCTTGCCGCGCCCACTCTTCGATATTACTCGAAGGTTGCGAGGTTAAGCGGACGGAATGAAAAGGAAGTTTCTCTTTACAGGCTAACGCTTTGAGCTCTTCAGCTTCTTTTGTACTCTCCAATCGCAATCCATGATCAATATGAACGATGTGAACAGGGAAGTTGCGTTTTTCTGCAAGGAGCACATGGAACAAAGCTAATGAATCAGGTCCACCAGATAGTCCGATGAGGACAGGATGATCCAAAAGGAGTTTTTCCTTCAAAAAGTGATGAATATCAGCAACTAAACAATTAGACATGGTTCAATTTTAACTGTTTTTACAATTGTTGACCAATTATACTCAGCCGCAGAGGTCGCCTATGATTCCCCATGCGTGGAGCTATTTAGCAAAAAATTACTTTAAGCTATTTCTACTCTGCCTTTTGTCTATTGTTGCAACCATGCTTGTTACTCGTCTGCAAGAGATTGCGCGCTTTGCAGCGATATCTCCCAATTTTTTTGCTGTGGTTAAATTCACTCTCTTTCAACTCCCCTATTTACTCCCTTTAGCCCTACCAATCTCTTCGTTGTTTGCGACATTGAGTTTAGTCCGCCGCTTAAGTCTCTCTCAAGAACTCACAGCCCTACGCGCCTCGGGAATGAAACTGAGCTCTATTGCGTATCCTCTCTTAATTTCTGCGAGCTTTATCTGCTTTTGCGACTTTCTTCTTGGCTCTGAGATCACACCGCGTTGCAGACTAGCCACTAGACATTTGGTCACTGAAATTACTGAGATCAATCCCTTATTCTCTCTACAACGTAGAGGATTGATTAAAATCAGAAATCTGTTTGTTTCTACAGGAGAGGTCAATCAGGGAGAAGGCGCCCACGATGTGATCTTAATTGCAAAAGATAGAAACCAAGAGAGCTTAACAATTACACTTGCTAAGCAGCTTATTTTGAATGAAGATGATTTGATTGGCAAACAGGTGACTATGATTTCACCTATAAAAAATGAAGTCCAAGATTTTGATGCCCTTCTCATTGAAGATTTCGAGCAAATCAAAATGCCCAAAGAAACCGCGGGGCAACTGCTCGGAAAAGAGAGTTGGCTAATTGATGATGACTACCGCTCTTTAAGAGAGCTTCTCTCTATTGCAAAACACGATGTTAAAGGATTTTGGGCATCAAAAACAGGAGCAGAAGTCACCCGCCGCCTTTCTATTACTTTAGCTCCATTAACGTTTGCTCTGCTTGGCATTGCCTTTGGCATTTGTCATCATCGCTCACAAAACCGCCGTCAAGTTGTAAAAATCGCCCTACTCGCAATGTTTTACTTAATCTGTTATAGTGGCGCAAAATCGATGCCACTGAGAACGGATCTCGCATTGATGATTTATTTTACACCTCATCTAGCCATCACTCTTTGTTCTATAAGAGCCTTTAACCGTGTAGCTAAGGGACAGTATTAATCATGCCTCTCTATCGGAGATATCTACTAAAAAACACAGCTGTTTATTTTGGCGGTTTTTTACTCGGATTCTTTCTTCTCTTTTTGATGATCGATTATGCCCTGAACTCTCAAATTTTGCTTAAGAGCGGTCCTCCGCTTGGAAGTGTTGCTCTTTACTATCTCGCCCAGTTTTGCAAGCGACTCGACTTATTGATGCCCCTCTCTTTAATGATCGCGACGATGAAAGTTCTCTTAGAGCTGAATAAAAATCGCGAGCTGCTCGCATTAAGAGCTGCGGGAATTTCGATTAATCAGATTACCCGTCCCCTGCTCTATCTTGCATCATGTGCACTTGTGATCAGTTACTTCAACAATGAAGTGATCTTACCGCGATCACTCAATTATTGTGATTCTTTCAACTTTCAGTTTTTAAAAAAGAAGGATAAGCAAAGCAACCATCTAAGCAACATTCAATTAGAAGATGGATCTCATTTGATTTTTCAAAAATACAACACACTGAATCACTGTTATGAGAATGCAATCTGGCTTAAAAGCAGCGATGATTTATGGAGAATCAAACGTTTAAATTTGGAAGGGACAAAAGCTACAGCGTATTTTGCTGAATATTTTGCACGCGATGAAAATCAAAAGCTGATCAAAGCTTCCTCTCATAAGGAAATCATATTTGACGCTTTCCAATTACCAGACAATGTAACACGCAAGGGATATATCGCTGTTGAATCAGCGAGCATTTCTCGTTTGTTTACGCTTCTACGCCATCACCAAACTATGTACTTCAATGCGGAGGTGATGACCTACCTCCTCTACAAACTCTGCATTCCTTGGCTATCGCCCTTCATTGTCATGCTCATTATCCCCTTTTGCATTAACTACTCCCGCTTTGATGCAAAAATTGGGTTATATGCTCTGGCGATTGTCAGCTTAACGGGCTATTGCGCTTTGCTCGACGCTTTAGTTATTCTTGGAAAAAATCAGCGTATTCCCCCTTTATTTGCAATCGGAGTACCCTTTGCAATTACAGCAGGACTCGCGATTCGAAACACCTTGAGGCGCGCATGATCACAGAATGGAACATCAAACAATTAGGATTAGCTTTTAGTATTGCGTGTATTGCAATTTTAAGCTTTCTTTGCCCTCCAACTCAACAGCTATGGGCTCTATTTGACGAAAAGCTCTTTCGCGTATTTAACTATTTGCTTACGAATGCCCCTTCTTTCTGGCTCTTCAATAACAGTAGGGCAGCAGATTGGATCGAAGACATCATTATCTTGCTTTTCTGTATTGCCGCATTTTTTCATCTCCCAAAGGAGAAAAGGAGCCATTGTGTCGCTCACTCATTTTTCACAGCATTTTACATCGCTTTTGTTATCTTTATACTCAATCGCCTTTTATTCTACCGGTTATGGCAGTTTCACCGTCCGAGCCCTTCTATCATTCTTCCCGATGTAATCCGGTTAACAAAGCTATTCCCCTCAATTTCTATTAAAGACCAATCCTTGAAATGCTTTCCAGGAGATCATGCGACAACAGCTCTGCTTTTCGCCTCTTGCTACATGCGATTTGCACCAAAACGTTATGCAATAGGAGCTTGGGCCTATTCTCTCTTCCTCTGTCTGCCCCGCTTAGTTGCTGGAGCGCATTGGCCTACCGATATCCTTATTGGCAGCGGCAGCATTACTCTTATCGCTTATGCGAGCGCCTACTACACACCTTTAAGCAATTCAGTTATTCGCTGGTTTGAAAACCTTGCTTCCCGACTTAAAACGATAAAGACATAAAAAAAGGCAGAAAGATCGATCTTTCTGCCTTGAATAGAATAGTTTCTCTGAAAAAGCTTAACGTTTAGAAAACTGGAATGATTTACGAGCTCCAGCCAAACCGTATTTCTTGCGCTCTTTTTTACGAGGATCGCGTGTAAGAAATCCTTTAGCTTTTAGCTCTTGGCGACGTGTTTCATCTTCCATAACAAGTGCACGGGAAACTCCGAGACGAAAAGCTGTTGCTTGAGCTTCTTTTCCGCCACCTTTAATGCGAACAGTAAGATTATAATTAGCGAGATCTGAACACTGTGTGATCGGCTCAAGAATAGTCTTTCTTTGCACTTCAGAAGCAAAGTACTCCTGAAAAGGGAGACGGTTTACAGTAATTTTTCCACTTCCTCGGGAAAGACGCACTGATGCTACTGCTGTTTTGCGTCGGCCGATTCCAATTTTTTCTGCTTTATTCTTTGTCATTGTTTACCTTAAATATTGACGACTACAGGCTGCTGAGCTTGAAGTCCATGCTCGGTGCCTTTGAAGATTCGTAATCTTTTTAATTGAGCTTTACCTTGACGGGTCTTAGGCATCATCCCTTTCACTGCGTGACGGATAATGTAATCGGGCTTGCGAGCTTGCATAATGCGAAAAGGAATCTCACGAAGACCGCCAATCCAACCTGTGTAATAACGATAGATTTTTTGAGCGTCTTTAGAACCTGTTACAGCAACTCCCTCTGCATTGATCACAATCACGCCATCACCACTATCCATATGAGGAGTAAATGTTGGCTTATGCTTGCCACGTAAAATTTTAGCAATTTCAGAAGATAAACGTCCTAAGCATTTACCTTTTGCATCGAGGATAAGCCAGCGTTGTTCTTTTAGCGCCTGCTCTTTAGTTAAAAGAAATGTTTGATTCTTCTTATTCAAGGTCATAGTACAGCTCATTAGCTTTAAATTAAGCGTTGTAGTTTAGGACTAAGAAGGATTTTTGCCAAGCTGAATTTGAGACAATTTCTAAGAAAGCAAGCACATATTATGCCCATGATCCTTAGATGCCGTATAAACTTCTCTTTAATCGCGACAAATAATCAGTTTGTATGAAAACCAAGATTTTACCATGCGACTTTACATTTGGAACTTTATTTCTTTTTGATATATCTAATAAAAAATTTTATATAACAGAGCTCTTTTCCCAGTAGCCTCTATATGCACCGACCTCTAGACAGGAAAAATTTTCAACTGACCATTTTGCTTTACGGAAGAGATGGTTTTTTCTAAACTATTCTCCCTATAACTTATAGGTGCTTAATGGATCGCTTAAACCCTAAGACATTTTTTATTCGTACATATGGCTGTCAGATGAATGAGCTCGATACCGAGATCCTCGTCGGGCAATTGGAAAAACGAGGTCTGCAGCGCTCCGATGACGAGGGCAATGCCGATCTTCTCCTATATAATACCTGCTCAATTCGTGATCTTGCGGAACGCAAGGTCATGGGGAAAATAGGCCAGTTAGGGCGAAAAAAAGATAGAAGATCTATTATTGGGGTTACTGGTTGCATGGCGATGGCGAAGAAAGAGACTCTCTTTCGCAAGCTACCCAATATCGATTTTGTCCTAGGAACAAATAATATCACCAATCTCAACGAAGTTCTCGACGAAGTGATCGATACGGGTCAAAAAAGCATCCGTACTGATGATAAATACGAAGAAAATCTCGATTATTTTGTCGCTAAGCGTGATGACAAGGTAAAAGCTTATGTCTCAATTATCCGTGGCTGCGATAAATATTGCACCTACTGCGTTGTTCCTTATACGCGCGGTCAAGAAGTCTCCCGCTCCCCTGAGAGCATCGTGGCTGAATGCCGTCAGCTAGCCGATAAAGGCTATAAAGAAATCACACTGCTTGGACAAAACGTCAATAGCTACGGCAAGGATCAACCTGAATGGAACTGTCTTTTTCACGATCTTCTTTATAAAATCGATCAGATTCCAGGGATTGAGCGCGTCCGCTTTATGACCTCTCATCCTGTTGACATTACAGTAGAACTAATGCAAGCAATCCGTGATCTTCCCTCGCCCTGTGAATTTGTGCATTTCCCCTTGCAAGCAGGCTCTGATCGTATCTTAAGAAAAATGCACCGCATCTACAATCTCGAGCAATACCTCGAAAAAGTTGCTCAATTAAAAGAGATTGTTCCTAATGCCCGTCTTGGTACCGATATCATTGTTGGATTTCCTAGTGAAACTGATGATGAATTTCAGCAAACTTACGATATCTTTGAACAGATTAACTACTCGATTGCTTTTATCTACGCCTTTAGCAAAAGAAAAGGAACTCCTGCCTATCGTTGGCGCGATGATATTCCTGAAGAGGTGAAACAAGATCGCCTGCAACGCCTACTTGATCTCCATCGTAGACAGTTTGCTGAGCAGCAACAAGAAATGATTGGACAAGAGGTTGAAGTTCTCGTTGAAAAATGGAATCGCGACCAACGAAATGTCAAAGGACGTACGCGCTGTTGGAAGAAGGTCATCTTTCCAGGTAATCAAGAACTCATTGGAACTCTGCAGACCGTTAAGCTTCACAGCTTTGGTCATCAAACACTCATAGGTGAAATCGCAAACTCTCCTTCCTTAGTCGCTAATTGCTAAATGAAAAACACCTTGGAAGAAAAACTTCCAAGGTGAAAAAAAAGAGGTCACTTAAAGTAGTATTACTTTGCTTTTTTGGGGAATTGCGCATAACGAGCAATTACTAGCCCCGCTAAAAACCAACCGATAACGAGATCAATCATATTTAAAATCACGTATGCTGGCGGGAAAAACATCCAATTCCAAGCAGGTAGGTAGCACAAAATCGCCACAATAAATGCGATACAAGATACAAACCACACTTTTCCCATATAAGTCAAACCACGCGTCTGTAATAGAAGCCAGGTGATTAAAAAAGCACCAGCGATTTGAATTATTAACGAACGAACAAATGAAGAAGCTCTCATAGGGTCTGTTCCAGTCATTTTAATAGACGAGAACATTAAAGGACCATCTTGCAAGATCATCTCACTTTCTTCATATTGTCTTTGAATCTCAGATTGAGATCCTTTTATTTTACTATCGTGCATGTTAGGAAGGATATAAATTCCATCCCGTGTTGTATTCTCTCGAATTACATCTGCAACGGCTTCTTCATCGGTAAAACGCTCCATTGAAGCAGCATGCCAAGGAAGAACCATCCAAGAAAGAAGACCCCAAACAAAAACGATTAGGCCTCCAAGGACGCTACATTGAAACCATGATTTACGCATAATATCTCCACATAAACAAATTAGAGTTGTTAATTACTAATTAATATATTTAATATTAATGCGCAAACTTTTTATACAAGTTTTTTGAATTCGCTTTCAGAAAGGACTTTAATGCCGAGTTTTTTTGCTTTATTATATTTAGAACCGGGATCTTCTCCAGCAAGCACATAATCTGTTTTACTGCTTACAGAACTTGAAACTTTCCCCCCACGTTTTTTAATCAAATCACCCGCTTCACTGCGAGTAAATTCTTCTAAAGTTCCAGTCAAAACAAATGTTTTCCCAGAAAACGGATGGCTCATCGATTGACGAGCAGGCTTTTGTGGTTTGACGCCAAGCTCAAATAACTCTTCAATCTCTTTAAGGTGATTTTCATCTTCAAAATAAGTGACAATTGAATGCGCTGTCTTTTCGCCAATCCCTTCTATTTCGGTAAGATCTTCTTCGGTCATTTCAGAGAGTTTTTTTATACTCCCCGCTTCCCGTGCTAAGATGTCTGCAGCACCTGTGCCTACAAATTTGATTCCAAGTGCAAAGATAAAGCGATCGAGGGGCACATCATATGAAGCATTAATGCTATTTAATAGATTTTCGATTGATTTTTCTTTGAATCCTTCAAGTCCTGCAAGATCTTCAGCTGTTAAACGGTATATATCAGAAAAAGACTCAATGAGCCCTTTTTCAACAAGCATCTGCACAATTTTATCGCCAAGATGCTCAATATCCATCGCATTTTTACTCGCAAAAAAGATTAGTTGAGTAAGCTTTTGATCAGGGCATCCTTTACTATTTGGGCAGCGGACAGCGACCTCGCCTTTCTTATGAATCACATGAGTATTGCAGCTCGGACAGTGGCTTGGCATTTCCCATTCTTTAGAGTTTTCAGCGCGCTTCTTTTCATCAACGCTAACCACTTTGGGAATGACATCGCCCCCTTTTTCAATCACAACAGTATCACCGATACGTATATCTTTACGTTTGATCTCATCTTGGTTATGCAATGTCGCACGTGAAATTGTGCTACCGGCTAATTGAGTTGGCTCGAGTTCAGCAACGGGAGTCAGCACACCTGTTCGCCCCACTTGCACTGTGATATCTTTAATTTTTGATAACGCTTGCTCAGGAGCAAATTTATAAGCGACAGCAAAACGGGGAGATTTTCCTGTGACACCGAGTTTAGGATGCAATTTCAGCTGATCAACCTTAATAACAATTCCATCAATTTCAAAAGGCAATTTAGCACGCTCTTTTTCTACTTGATCAGCAAAATGAAAGATTTTATCAATACTATGACAATGCATGCGATGGTGCTCTGAAAAAGAGGGAAGGCCTGCTTTCTGCATCCACTGGTGTGCCGCGTATTGTGTTTCTAGGCCCACTTCTTTAGGATCGGCAAGGCCGTAAAAAATCACTTTAATCTTACGCTTAGAAACTTCCTTAGGATTGAGCATTTTTAAAGAGCCTGCTGTCGCATTGCGCGGATTAGCAAATGGTTCGTGTCCCTCTTCTTCTCGCTGCTTATTTAAAGCGCGAAAATTGTCGAGTAGCATAAACGCTTCGCCGCGCACTTCGATCTCATCGGGAATATTTTTCCCATGCAGCTCAAGAGGCAATGTCGTCACTGTCTTGAAATTCGCTGTGATATCGTCCCCTTTTTTTCCATTACCTCGGGTCACAGCACGCGCATATTTCCCATTTTTATAGAGAACAGAGACTGCGACACCATCCATCTTCAGTTCAGCACAAAACTCCACCTCATTTTTTCCAAGGAGCTTGTGCACTCTTTTGATAAAGTCAGAGACCTCTTCACGCGAGTAAGTATTGGCAAGCGAGAGCATCGGCACTTTATGAGAGACCTGCTTAAAACCTTCGGTCAACACATCGCCAATACGCTGCGTTGGCGAAGAATCTAGAACCCATTCAGGATGATCCTCTTCGATCTGTTCAATCTTTTTTACAAGCTGGTCATATTCAAAATCGGAGATTTGTGGCTGAGCTTTGCCATAATAGAGTTGATCATGCTCATGCATCTCTGCAATCAGCTTTTGATATTCTGACTTGGAAGATTTAATCTTCAAACCGCACCTCGAACACCATCGTCGCTAAAGGAGCTAGTGAAATGGTAAAACCATTCTTGTTTACGAAAACTCTCTGTTTCACTTTTCCACTACCACCAAAGCGCTCTTCATCAGTATTAAATACTTCCTGTACATCACATAATTTTGCTAAAGAGATTTCATATTTATCAAAATAATGTGGAGTGAAATTATGCACGCATGCCAAATAGCTGTCACGACTCTTGCGCAAATAACTAATCACACAGTTTTTGGAATCACTGCAATTGATCCATTCAAAACCCTCAGAAGAAAAATCATTTTCCCAAAGAGCTCTATTTTTTAGATAAAAATGATTAAGGTTTTCAATCATCTTGTGCAGTCCAGCATGGATTGGATAAGAGAGCAAAAACCACTCTATTTCCTTTTTAACATTCCATTCATTCCACTGGCCAAAATCTGAACTCATAAAAAACAGATTTTTTCCAGGATGACACATCATATAACTATATAAGAGCCGCAAATTTGCAAACTTTTGCCATTCATCCCCCGGCATTTTTGCGAGCATACTATGCTTGCCATGAACAACTTCATCATGAGAAAGAACCAATGCAAATTTTTCGCTAAAAGCATAAACGATTGAAAATACGAGCTCGTTGTGATGAAAATGGCGGTACACAGGATCATGCCCAAAGTAGCGCACAGTATCGTTCATCCATCCCATATTCCACTTCATATCAAAGCCAAGTCCGCCCCACTCTAAAGATTGGGTCACTCCGAGGAAAGCAGTCGATTCTTCAGCAATCGTCAAACAACCGGGAAAGCACTTGTGCATCACTGAATTGAAATGCTTAAGAAACTCAATTGCTTCGAGATTGTGATTGCCTCCATACTTATTGGGGATCCACTCTCCTTTTTCTCTACCATAATCGAGATAGAGCATCGATGCTACAGCATCAACACGAATGCCATCGATATGCATCTTATCGAGCCAAAATAAAGCGCTAGCAATGAGGAAGTTTGACACCTCTTTGCGCCCATAATTGAAAATATGCGTATTCCAATGAGGATGAAACCCTTGACGCGGATCAGCATGCTCAAAGAGATACGTACCATCAAACTGTGCTAGGGCAAAATCATCCGTGGGAAAGTGCGCTGCAACCCAATCAATAATGACTCCAATTTCTTCGCCATGGAGATAATCGACAAAATACTGAAAGTCCGCAGGTGTTCCATACCGACTCGTTACCGCAAAAAAGCCCGTGACTTGATACCCCCATGACTCATCAAGAGGGTGTTCATTTAATGGAAGCAGCTCTACATGAGTATAACCCATCCTCTTGCAATAATCGGCAAGTTGATGCGCGAGCTCGCGATAATTGAGGAAATTTCCGTCGCGTTTTTTCCAAGAACCGAGATGCACCTCGTAAATTGTCATTGGCTGCGCTTTGCCAATCTGATCTACACGTTTCTTAAGCCACTTCTCATCACTCCAAACATGCCTATCAACATCACACACAACAGAGGCTGTATTAGGTCTCATTTGAGAAGCGTAGGCAAAAGGGTCTGCTTTAATGCGCAAACGTCCATCATGACCGCGCAACTCGAACTTGTACTGATCTCCCTCTTTTAATCCTGGAACGAAAAGCTCCCATACTCCAACACCACCTAAACTGCGCATCGGATTCATCTTTCCATTCCAATGATTGAAATCCCCCACCAAAGAAACAGATTGTGCATTAGGAGCCCACAAGGCGAATTTTACACCTTGTACATCTTGTTGCTCACAAAGACGTGCACCAAAAACATTAAAGAGTTCGTAGTTCACACCCTGGCCAAACAAATAAGCATCAAAATCACTAAAGGTTGGTAGAAAAGCATAAGGATCATGAGCAAGCAGCCCATTTTGATGATAGATGCGGTAATCACTCAGCACTGTATCTTTAGGAACAGCAAGCTCGAAAAGCCCTCTGATATCGGTACACTCCAACTCGCGGATCTCACCGCTAAGCTCAATATGCACCTCTTCTGCACCAGGACGAAAAAGGCGAATCACTTTTTGGCCGCGCCCTTTAGAATGCAATCCTAATATGCGATGTGGATCAAATTGAGGAAAGGGAGCATGCTGTTTTTGCGTTTGCAGCTCTGACATAAAGAGATCTTCTTCTACTTTTGAAATCGATCTAAATAAATCACACGCTTTGGCTCTAAGTCAATCGCTTTATTGGTAGAAATCATTTTACCACGCTCATTTAGTGAATGACGCACGCGAAAACGGCGAATACCTTTTGGTAATTTAAGCTGCTTTTTCCACGGTTTTTCCCCTGTGCGGATCACAACATTTCTAAGAAGTTTTTTTGACCATTCGAAATCAATTTCGGCATCACTCTGGATTCCAAATAATTTTCCCGCATGAAATTCCCGAGGCAAATTAGGAAGCAGATAAATCGCATCATCCTTTTCGCGGTAGAACATATCACGCATCAAAGAAAAACTTTCTGCCAATACTGCTAATGCAGACCCTTGCTCATCACTTTCGATCAATCCTTGAAAATCTCGATCGACAAGTCGAGGAATCATCAATGATTCAAAACCCGCATCATAGAGCTGCTTCCAACGCGCATACGATTTCTCCTTATGACATTTCTCAAGCAAAGCAGTGATTCCCATCGCAGGCACTTTCCCCTTAGTGGGAATGAGTTGAGCAAGGCGATACCACACAGGTAAAATTTCCATCAACTCAGAGCGTCGTTCTACAAGCTGCCAATCAAGTTTCGTATGTTTGCCTAGAGTGAGTCTTTCAATATGCTCTGCCGCATAAAAGGAACTCTTAATCGGCAATAGCACCTTTTCTTTACTCTCAATTTTTCTCTTTTTGCCAAAAAGCACAATCTCACTACAAATTGCCCGATCAAAAATGAGAGCAATTCCCTCTTTCTCTCCTTTAATTAGTGTGCGAAAGCTTTTGCCAAAAATCGCAACGCACTCCTTTTCCAAATCGAGTTGGATCGTAAAATCCTCAATAGGTCCTTGAATAACAAAATCGATGATGTGTTCAACAGGGCGTTTCAATGAAAGGTCTGTAAAAACCAGGCGTGTTGGATACGCCTTCACCGCCCACGTCGTATGAGGAATGAGACATTGCGTACCGAGCAAATGGGAAAACGGCTGAAGCCGTGCGCGCATTTTCATGAGCCTACTGTATGAAGAATGGAATTTTCAGAGCGCTTCATAATGACATTTCCTATAAGACCACTAGGCGTATTTTCAGCGAGCTCAACTTCAATGATTTGATTGGATTGCAACCCCTCGCCTTTAACTAACACCGGTAAAAAATTTGCCGTGTGTCCACTAATATAACCTGGCATTGAGCGCTCCTCGCTCTCGAGCAATACGTGCATCTTTCGTCCGATAAATTGTTCGCGAAGTAAATAGGCATGTTTTTCTGCAGAGCGAAGTACAATTTGACGGCGCTCTTCTTTAACCTTGTCACTGACTTTGTTTTCGTAAAGATTAGATCGTGTGCGCGGTCTGTCACTATAAGGAAACATATGAACCTTAGAAAACTTGACAAACTCAATCATCTCCAAGGTGTCATTGAAATCTGTTTCGCTTTCTCCTGGAAATCCCACAATAACATCTGTTGTAAAAGTAAAATCAGGGCTACGTTTTTTTAAATACTCAATCGTTTGACAAAACATCTGCTTAGTATATTTGCGATTCATTCGCTTAAGAATCGTATTTGATCCCGATTGGAGAACAATATGCATGCTATGACACGTTTTTTTGCCATGCACAATTGCATCAGCAAGCTCTTGGTCCACTTCATCCGGATCAATCGATGACACGCGGATGCGCTCTAAGCCCTCTACTTGATCTACCTCCCGAATCAACCTAGCAAGATTAACCGGCTCTTCTCCCTTTTTAACGCCCCCATCATAATCACCAATATTGACACCGGTTAACACAACCTCTTTATAGCCATTGGCAACAAGTTGTTTCACCTCTTTAAGGACTTCTTCAAGCTTGCGTGAGCGTGATCTACCGCGCACATAGGGGATAATGCAATAGGTACAAAATGAATTGCAGCCATCTTGCACTTTAACAAAGGCTCTTGTATGCGCTGCAAATTGCTCAATAGAAAACTCAGGGAGATTTTGGGCATCAGGGAACAGCTTTTCAATCAGCTTCTCTTTTTCGAGATTCGATATGACGCTTGTCACCCCATCTATAGATTTGAGCTCATCACCTACTCGTTCAGCAAGACAGCCCGTAACATGCACCTTTGCATTGGGATTGCGCCGAATAAGCTGCCTGATTTGATGACGGCTGCTGCTATCGGCGGAAGCTGTTACTGTACAGGTGTTTACGATACAAAGATCCGCCTCTTCGCTATCAGCACGCCGTAAACCCATAGCTTCTAACTGCTTACCATACGCTTCAGATTCATACTGATTCGTGCGACAGCCTAATGTAACAATACGGAAAGTCTTCATTTTCATCAGTTTTTGCCAGGGATTATGCCATGAAGGGCTTTTAATGAACAAGTTTTGAGCAAACTGTCAATAGCGGATCACACCCTCAAAAATCTACTAGATACCCTAGGATCGATTATTGAGAAGGCAGTAGTTCAACTATCCAGTGGCCCATCATCTTCAAAGAAATAGACTCAAACTGTTATTATAAAAACAATTTTAATTATGTCTTTTTATTTAAATCTTAGATAAAGTGCTTATTAAAAAACATAGGATTCAATGTCGTTTTTACTGGAAAATTGCGGGAAATGCAACCATTGCAATTTAGAAAGTGCTGTGGGATTACAAAAAACCCTAATTTATAGCGCTCGTTTATCATGCTACTCATTGATACACGCTATTTTCGCTCAGTATGATTTTAAACTTTCCACCGATTTAGAAAATCGATTGTTAGAAATACTCAGTTTTGACTCCGCTGATAAATCGTCTAAAGACAAACAAATTTCTGAGATTTTCACTAATTATATCGCAGAAGTAGAAAGATTTAACAATACTAGATCTTTACCGCAAAAAGACCTTCTTCTCACATGCTTTAATGGTATCAATCAAAGAAACTCCCTAAACTTTACATATCAAGTATCAACCCAGAATCATTTTCTAGCTAATAGAGACGATGATGATTCCGAACCTATACTCTTTATTATAGGAGTGTTTTTTTATAATTTGAATCTTGCTGAAACTTCTCAAAAAGCTGTGTCATTTTCATCGAAATGTACTGAAGTCATGTTGCAAAAAAACACCTTAATCTATCTTTCATCTATTAATATAGATTCTTTGAAGCAAGAACTGCATTCAATATTGCAAAATAAAATAAACGGCAGCGAAAAAGAACAATTAATTAAAACAACCCTTTTATATAATAATATCTACACTGTTTTAGAAAAAGCATTTGAGACTCAAAGAGATTTACTTTCTCTTATTACGACCATAGCAAACCATAATCTTTTATTAGATAATCATCAGTCTTTTTTTGCAAATAACGCAAAGATTCTTGGTGATATTATCGATTCCCATAAGAATAATGATAAAGATATTAATGAGTTTGATACTAGTGGTTTCTTTAACAAAAATTCTTTAGAAACAATTAAAGATATTGCCTCAGAAACACATTCATATGAGAACTTTTTAACTTCTATTGTGTTTTTGACCACTGAATATAAAAAGAATTTAGAAATACAAAAGAATCTATTTCCATTTCTTTATGGATGTTCAGATAAAGCCTTAGATATTGTGTATTCCAAAACACATTCACATCAGGAATTTTTTAATACCTTGCATCAACAGATTAAAGTTTTTGAAGAACATGAATTAAATAAACCTGAAAACTTAGTGAAAATTGTTGAATTAAGAAGAAGATGTCCTGAATTAAAGAATTACAGAATTCAAATTTCAAACTCCCTAATAAATTTAAACAATCTAGAAGTTTGTGTGAGAAAATTATTATTTTTCATCCGATTAAAACACAATACCCTAAAGGAAACAGTTAAATTTTTTCAGCTAAACTTCAAAATTGAAAAAATTGAAAAGCAAAGGGAAGAATGGTTTAAAAAGCGCGTGGCTTCTTTTGGAGAGTTTTTGCATTCTAAACCAGGTGAAATAGATGCTCCGCCCCCTTCTTCAGAGGGGACAGCATCTCAAGCTTCTTCATCGAGCACTCAAGTTGCAAATCAAGTCGAAGAGCCTAGCATCGATGATCTTATGACAACTCTCCCGCAACTTTTAGTTCAACCCCATCCTCTTAACGCGCTGCACTCCACTATTTATCAATCAGCCTATCAAAACGCATTCATGCATCGCGATCATTTAGTCACTCTCTTCCAAAGATTTACTACTCTATCAAAGAAAGGCAAAATCGCCCCCCTCTACTTTACAAGTTTAGTCTGCACAGCGGGTTCATTAGCTATAGAGCAACTTTTAACAACCATATTAATTAAAAGTCATCAGATCGAATCTTCTAAAGATTTAAAAGACTTAGTCTCTCATAGCTTGCTAAAACTTTTAGAAATAATCGAGGAAAAGCAGCAACTCAATCTCAATATATGCGATAATACGACATTATATAACCTCAACTATGGCGAAATTAATGTTCGTAGCTTTGGTAGTCACAAATTTTCTCTAAACAGAGAAGGGATGTCTCTATCTAATCAATTAATTCTACTAGCGGTACTAATCGAATTTGATAATCCTCAAACAAATAAGGATGAGTTTTGTTCTGTTCTCTTAGATTATTTTACTCAAACGTTGACTCTTTTTGAAAAGCTTCATCACGCCTTAGAGAAAAAAACAAAACGCGAAGAGATCGTTGCAAAGCATCTAAACAAAACTTCAGAGAAAATCACTGAGGCATGCCCATTTACTGAGTTAACTCTTTATCAAAGCCCACTAACAAACCAGAAAATAAAGTTGATCTATGACCGATTAGATCCATTAACAAATTGCTCGTCTATAGAACACGTGATTTATGAAATTATTAGGATTGATTTACAAATCTTACATCAGGACTATGCATTTGATTGCGAGCACCAGCCTAACCCTGAACTTCACTATCAAACAGTGCTGCGTTTAACCTACTGGATCACAGAGAAATTTTTACGCGCTGCTTCGAAATCCCCTCACAGTAATTTAACAGATCACAATCTCGAAGAGATCTCTAAAGAAATTGGCGTCTATCCAATGTTAGATGAAAAAGAGCGACAGTTTTTAAGTGAGAGCAATCAAATCCGCAATATGGCGCGCTATGGCGGCAATGGCAATCACCAAATCGCCAAAGATCTTAAAGCGACCAAGTACGGAGGAAGCAGCAGCTCAGGAGTAACACCTGGTTTCAAGCGCGCGATGACTTCGTCTCAAAAGAGAAATGAGAAAAAAGCAGAACAGGCTGCACTCACCCTGGATGATATGCTCGATACTTTAGCTTTAATTATTGAGAAGACAGCGACTAAGCTGTCCAGTGGCCCATCGTCTGCTTCAAAGAAATAAAGCGCTCTCTACCAATGATGATATGATCATCAAGTGCAATACCAATAATCTGCGCAGCTTCTAACAGTTTTTTTGTGAGTTCTATGTCATTACTTGATGGAGTAGGATCGCCGCTTGGATGATTGTGCGCAATGATGATGCTGTGCGCTTTGTGACGAATTGCAGGGCAGAAAATTTCGCGTGGATGAGCGAGCACTTCAGAGAGAGTCCCTATGGCAACTTTTTCCCATGTGATGAGTTTTGCTTTAGTATCTTTTAAAATCACAAAGAGAATCTCTCTTTTTTCTGAGAGCACTTCTTCTTTGAGCAGATTGAAGATCTGTTGTGGATAGAGTAAAGGATCGCTGTTTTGAGGTACGGCACGCTTTGCTGCTATTCCAAAGGCTGCTTTAAGCGTAATGGCCTTTGCATGTCCCATGCCTTTAATCTGTTTGAGTTCTGAAATGCTCGCATCAAGCAGTCCTTCAAGACCTCCATGCGTCGCAATCAGCTCTTGAGCAAGTGTAATGACCGACTTTCCCTTAGTCCCTGTTCCGAGTAAAATTGCAATGAGTTCAGCTAAAGAAAGCGCTTCGGTTCCATGACGCAAGAGACGTTCACGCGGACGTTCCGCTTCAGGAAGATCTTTAACTGTTTTCATCTCCACCCTCATCAATAAAAGAGGTCACTTTATGAATTAAATGTGTCGGTACATCAGCGACGACTAATATATCATTATCTTCGTAATCAATGCTCTCAACATGTCCTTGACTCTGCAGTTCGCTAATGAGGTTATAGTGACTTTGAGGAATGCGGAGAGTTAGCGTTTGACGGAGGTTTTTAAGCTCTTTTTCCATGAGCTCCATCATCTCATCAAAACCTGTGCCATTAAGCGCCGAGATTTGCACGGTTTTAGTGTACTGAAGGCGCAGACGTTGCATAATACCTGGATCTTCAACAGCATCAATTTTGTTCAGCACAGTGATGACAGGTTTATCTCCCGCGTTGAGCTCTTTAAGAACCGTATGTGTTTCCTCAAGCTGCTCCTCGGCATTAGGACTAGAAACATCTACGAGAACAAGTAATATATCGGTATACACAGATTCTTCTAGAGTACCGCGAAAAGCGGCAACGAGAGTGTGGGGAATTTTGCGGATAAAGCCCACTGTATCGATAAGAAGAATCTCTTGTCCATTGGGCAGCTGAAACTTGCGTGTCTTTGTATCAAGCGTTGCAAACAACTTGTCTTCAACAAGCACATCAGCTTGAGTTAGAGCTTTTAGCAGAGTTGATTTACCCGCATTGGTGTAACCAACGATTGCAAAGGTTGGTATTCCAGAGCGCAGTCTTTTGGCGCGTTGTGTTTGTCTCTGATCACGGATCACTTGCAATTCACGTTGCAATTTTGTCACTCTTTGTTTTAGTAAGCGGCGATCGATCTCGATTTGTTTCTCTCCTTCTCCTTTGGAAAAGCCTTTGCCCCCAGAAACCTGACGAGAAAGGTGGGTCCATAAACGACGAAGTCGGGGCAATTGGTAGCGCACCTTGGCAAGTTCAATTTGGAGGCGCGCTTCACGCGTTTGAGCGCGCTGAGCAAACACTTCAATAATCAGCTCCGTACGATCAATGACGGGTTTGTTAAGCATTTTTTCTAGATTGCGCTGCTGTTTAGGAGAAATTTCATCATCGAAAATAACAACATCAGCTTTAATCTCTTCTGCAATTTTTTTCACCTCTTCGATTTTCCCTGTACCAATATAATGGCCTGCATCGAGTTTTTTATAAGGAGCTGTAATCTCTCCTACAACTTCAAGACCATAAGTTGAACAAAGTCTACCGAGTTCATCGAGATGCTCCTCACACTCCTTAACAGTTGTTCCTGATGCGTATGCACCAATAAGCAACGCTGTCTTAAATTGTTTTAGCTCTGCTTCGGCAAATTGATCTTGATGTTCTTGTTGCATTACGCCTCAAAATTTTGTTGCATGCCATCATACGCAAGAGAAAACCCCGGTGGCAAGCTTTGATTGCACTCATCATGATCAATATCATGAGAGAGATGGGTAAAATAAGTTTGTTTTGCGCTAACTTTGAGACCAAATTCAATTGCTTGATCGATGTTAAAGTTGACAGGAGAAGGAGTTTGTCTCAGAGCGCTAACGACGAGTGTGTTTAAATTTTTTAAGTGATTGAAAATCGATGCATCATATTCTTTAATATCGGTGACATACGCAAAATCACCAAAACGAAAACCACTCACTTTCATCTGCGCTTGAGTATAAGAAAAATAATCGAGCTTGAGACCATCAAAAGAAGTTGAACCTTCATCACCATCTAATTGATGAAAATCGAGTTGGGCACAAATTGAGCGATTAGAATCAAGTGGACGAAGAAGATAATGATAGCGATCTTGTAATTCTTGAAAGGTCTCTTTTGAGATTAGGCAAGGGAGTTTCTTCTTATGCAAAAAATAAAAAATGCGCAGCTCATCAAGCCCCCCTATGTGATCGTAGTGGGAATGGGTGAGTAAGATTCCATCGAGATCATTGATATTATGGCGCAGTGCTTGCTGACGAAAATCGGGACCAACATCAACTAGATAGCGCTTTTTGTTAATCGTAAGTAATAAAGAAGGTCTCAATCGTTGATTTTTAAGCTGTTTTGATTTGCACACAGCACACTGACATCCCACCACTGGAGATCCCATCGAGCTGCCCGTTCCTAAAAATAAACATATTCCCTTCATAACTCTTCATCTTAGAATATTGAGCAGTTGTTTGGAAGCCCATCCATGATAGAGCAGTCCACGAGAGCCAAGTCCGGTAAATAGAAAATGACGATCATCGAGCTGAGATACGATTGGCAAGTAGTGTCCTTTAGGACAAACGCGCACTCCAGAGTGACAAGATTGCACTTTTGCATTTTTAACAGAAGGATCAATCTTTTTAAGCTTTGAGAAGATTTCCAGCTCAGCAAAATTGCGATCAGGATCATCAGAAGTAAAGCTGCGTTCATAGGTTGACCCGAGGCAATAGAGATCTTTTTGACTTGTTCTGCCAATATAACCGCTGCCAACAATGCTGACCTTTGGGGGATCTTCTAGCTGTGCTGTTAAAGCTTGTCCTTTGAGCAAGTCAAGCTTGAGCTCTTTTAAATCAAACCAACGCTCGATGCCTCTACCTACTGCGATGATTACGCGATCAAAATCAACGAGTTCCTCGAGTTTGAAGATTTCCTTAGTGATGAAGTCGATATTAAGTTTTTCACAGGAAAGGCGCAGCCCTTTGAGATAAAGAGTAGAAAAAACTGTAATACCTGATGTGATGAGAAATGAGAGTGGGCATTTCCACTCAATATCATCGTATTGGAGTTGTTTTTTTAAGCGCTCTGCAGTTTCAAGATCAGGGCAGATACGAATAATGCCACTATAATCAGCGATGGGTGCATCAATTTCAAGTTGTGCTTGGTGCAAAAGAGCGCGTGCATCTTCAAGAGCATCATCGGCATAAAGAGAGCGCTTACACTCTTTTCCAATGTACGGGTGTAACAAACCGGTTGCGACATGAGACGCCCCTTCTTTACCACTATCAAAAACTGTGCACTGATGACCCTGATTTGATAGGTGCCAGCAGCTAGCAAGGCCAGCAAAGCCCGCTCCAATAATAGCAATTTTCATACCGCATGATTATAGCAATGAGGAGATTAAAGTGCGCTCATCAATCAGCTCTTGCTCAGAGCGTTTGATTTGCGCTTCAAGAAACTCATCCCAAATAAGCGTAGAAATAACTTCAATTTTCCCATCTCCTAAAGAGCGAGAAGGAAATGAAAAGATGAGGTCTTCATCAATTCCATAGGGATTATTTGCAGAATAGCTCGCATGAGAAAAATAATGACCATTGGGAGTAGGAAAAATCGCGGCTTGCATCGCTTGCAAAGCGGCATGGGCAGCTGATGCTGCTGATGATTTACCCCGCTTTTGAATCACAGTAGCGCCACGTTGTTGCACAGCGGGAATAAAGGTGCTCTCACACCAATTGCGATCTTGAATCACTTCTAGCGCAGGCTGATGATTGATTTGAGTGTTGAGGAAATCAGGAACCTGTGTACTGGAATGGTTTCCCCAAATAGTCGTATTGGTGACTGAAGTTAAAGGTATATTAGCTTTTTTAGCGAGCATCGCTTGCGCGCGATTTTGATCGAGCCGCATCATAGAAAAAAATTGGTGAGGCTTGAGATCGGGCGCATTTTTTAGAGTGATTAACGCGTTTGTGTTGCTTGGATTGCCAACAATGAGTGTTAATACATTTTTGGATGCGACTTGATTTAGAGCTCTCCCCTGCTCTTGAAAAATGATACCATTTTCCATAAGAAGATCTTTACGCTCCATTCCTTTGCCGCGCGGTTTAGCGCCAACTAAAAAAGCGTAATCTACTCCTTTAAATAGCTTGAATGGATCGCAGCCATAATGAATCTCTTTGAGCAGAGGAAATGCACAGTCTTCGAGCTCCATTGCCACGGCCTCAAGAACATTTTCCATTTGGGGAATATCGAGGATGTGCAGAGCAATAGGCTTGTCAGAACCGAGAAGCTCTCCTGAGGCAATCCGAAAAAGCAGGCTATAGGCGATCTGCCCTGCGCCTCCTGTAACAACAATTTTTTTCATAAGCATTTTTCTTTGAAGCTAAAAGAAATTTGAATTAAAATACAATCTCAAGTTTTATCATGGGGGGTATTATGAGCTCTCTTCTTCCTTCAGCTGACCCAACATGGAGAGATCATCTCTATAATCGAGCCCACTGTGTCGGAAAAATTCCGATCTATGGGATTGGAACGATGATTCAAACGGGTAAAACTGCCTGTAAAGCAACAGCGTGCTTTATCACTCGGGAAAAAGTAGCAGAATGGTTCCCCTATTGCTCTAATAAACATCTCTCTAGAGATTATAAAGCGATAGCTGGACTGGCAAAAAATACATGGCGCTCTTTACAAGGATTCATTTTTTCTTCTGATAGAGACCTTAAGAGTTATGGCCAAGTAATCAAAGACGTGGTCTATATTGTATCGGGAGATTATCAAGGCCTCCCTTCTAGATCTTCCAATAAGGAATCACAGCCTGAATAATTCCGTTGAAATTTCTAGTGAAAGGGTTCAAATAAAGTTTATTTAGAAAAGGTGATGCGGCTACCTAGACTCGAACTAGGGACCTCGACATTATCAGTGTCGCGCTCTAACCAACTGAGCTATAACCGCATGGATTGGAGGTTAGGAGATTCGAACTCCTCACCTTCTGAATGCAAATCAGATGCTCTACCAAATGAGCTAAACCCCCAAAAAGAAGAGCAATAGAATAGCGAATTTAATGCTTTAGATCAAATATTTTTGCAGGGATTGGATTAAGTTTCTGATTTTTTCCGCTTAGAGACTTTTTTTAGGAGCTTTTCAACGGGAATATCGAGTTCATCCGGCACATGAAGGGTGGTTGTCGGATAAGCACATTCCGCATTATTTGCATGGACAATATCGAGGACTTTTAGAAATACATTTTCTTGAGCTTTGCGAAATTCGACAAGCTTAGTTGCTACAGTAAAAAAATGAAGAGTGAGTTCAAGAGCTGATGGCGTAAAAGCAGTTAAGTTTACCGTCATAAAGTGAGAATGATTAATATCGGGATGAGCTTCCATCATTTCTCTGATATCAGATAAAATTTTGGGTAATTTTTTGGCATCTCTATAACGAATAGCTACATTTGCAATGACTCTACGGCAAAGCATACGAGAAGGGTTTTCAATAGCAATGGTCGAAAAAATCGCATTAGGCACATAAAGCGGACGTTTTTCAAGTGTCAATATCTTAGTCAATCTCCAGCCGATATCTTCAACATAACCTTCAATCTCACGATCAGGTGAGCGAATCCAATCACCTATTGCAAACGGGCGATCGAGGAAGATCACCATGCCACCAAAAACGTTAGCTAAAAGATCTTTCGATGCAAAACCAACAAACACACCACTCAAACCACCTAATGCCACTACACCGGATAGAGGCACCTTAAAAACAAGAGGTAATAAAATCAACACAGCTAAAATCAGGACTGTGATGCGAAACAGCAAGCCCATCCCTTTAATCATTGTTTTATCGAGATGTTCTTTTGATTTTGATCGAATGAATTTTCCTTCAATTTCTCGGATAAAACTGATTAAAAACCAAACAGCGATTGTAACAATGCCGAGATCACGCGTCTCTTTAATAATATCGAGGATAAAAGTGATATCAAGAGAAACTGCCAGTTCTTTAATCGTTAAGATGATACCGACGTACCATATCAAAACATTAAGAGGCCTGTGAAATGCATTGATAAGCGCAGTATCCCAAATTTTTCCAGAGCGCTTGTATTTTGGTAAAAGACGATTGAAAAAGATTTTTTCTAAATAGCTTAAGCCTAGAGTAACTGCAAGAATGATAATTGATCTAATTACCCATCCGTTACCACCTGTAATACCATCAAAAAATCTGACTTGATCTGCTGCTAAATTCATACTTCGTTTTATACCATATTATGCTTTTTCAAGAACTGCAAATAAAATTCATATCTCGTGCTATTAAGGGCTCTTTTGATCTTACTCATCTTTTAACTGGATGCCTTTTGGAAATTTTTGAAGAAAATTTTTCGGAGAGAGCTTTTCAACCACAATGATCGAAAAGGTAGAATTAGGCACATAAAGATAGTTTTTCTCTTGTGTCAAAATCTTAGTAGATCTCCAGCTAACATCCTCGACATAACCTTCAATATTGCGATCAGGCGAACGAATCCAATCACCTATTGAAAAAGGGCGATCGAAAAAAATTAACATGCCACCAAAAACGTTAGCTAAAAAATCCTTAGATGCAAAACCAATAAATGCGCCGGCTAAACCTCCTAAGGCTATAACACCGGATAAAGGCACCTTAAAAACAAGAGGAAGTAAAATTAAAGCAGCTAGAATCAATACTGTGAAGCGCAGCAATAATCCCATTCCTTTAATCATTGTTTTGTCAAGATGCTCTTTAGACTTAGAGTGAATAAATTCACTTTCGATCTCGCGAATAAAACGGATTAAAAGCCACACAATAATTGCAATAATGCCAAGATGTCGCAACTCTTTAATAAAACCAAGAATGAAATCGATATTAAAAAAAACAGAGATCTCTTCAATTATTAAAACAACACCAACAAACCAAATCAAAATAATAAGCGGTTTATGAATCGCTTTAATAAGAATTGTATCCCAAACTTTTCCAGAGCGTTTGTATTTAGGCAAGAGGCGCTTAAAAAAAACTAATTCGAAAAAGTTCAAACTTAAAGTGATAGCGAAAATAATAAACGACCTAACAGCCCAGCCGTATCCACCCGTAATGCTATCAAAAAAACTAACTTGATCTGCTGCTAAATTCATGAATAATTCTATACCATATTATTGTTTTCTTTTCTCTTGCTATTTTAAAAATTCCAAATAAAATTCACAAATATATTCCCTAAAAATTTCCAGCTAAAATGCACCAGTAAAGAGCCTATGGGTACCTCCGATAAATCAGAAAATTCCATAACTCCTCAAATTCCATTTTTTCTAACATCTGTTGAAGCAGGATTCCCCTCTCCTGCTGATGATTATATCGAAAAAACTCTCGATCTCAATGAACTTTTAATTACTCATCCTGCGGCAACGTTTTTTGTGCGCGTCCAAGGTGAATCGATGTGCGATGCGCAAATACACACCGGTGACATCCTTATTGTTGATCGCTCTATTGAAGCAAAAAACAATGTGATTATCATTGCTATTTACAATGGGGAGTTTACGGTTAAAAGATTGAGAAAAGATGGCAAACAGTTGTGGCTGATTGCTGAAAATCCCAAGTATGCTCCACTTGAAATCACTGAAGAGAGTGATTTCCAGGTGTGGGGTGTCGTCACTTTTATTATCCATCAAGCGCAATGATTGCACTAATTGATTGTAACAACTTTTATGTTTCATGCGAGCGCTTATTTAATCCCCGTCTGCGCAATAAGCCTGTCGTCGTTCTTTCTAATAATGATGGTTGCGTAATTGCAAGGTCCAATGAAGCAAAAGCGCTTGGCATTCCAATGGGAGCCGCTGCTTTTGAATATGAAAAGCTCTTTTTGAAACATCAAGTGAATGTTCTCGCTTCAAATTACATGCTTTATGGAGACCTCTCTCATCGGGTTGTTGAAACAATTGCGCAATTTGAATATCCGCTAGAAGTTTATTCAATTGATGAGGTGTTTTTGAAGATTCCAAATCATGACGCGGAGAAAATTTGCTCCGAGATTAAAAAACGTGTAGAAACAGCAACGGGGATTCCAATTTCAATTGGTATCGCTAAGAGTAAAACACTGGCAAAAATCGCTAGTAGGATTGCCAAAAAGAACAAAGGATTGCTCTGCTTAACGCAAGAGAACTGCTCTGTATATCTCAAAAGCTTTCCAATCGAAGATATTTGGGGAATTGGCAAAGCGCGCACAGAATTTTTGCAGCATTGGGGATACTATTTTGCCAGTGAACTCCAAAAAGCACCTGAAGAGTGGGTTAAAAAAAAACTGTCGATCGATGTTTTACGTACTGTCCGTGAGCTAAATGGCATTAGTTGCATTCCTTGCGAGCAAAATCGATCAAAAAAAACGCTAGTCACTTCAGGGTCATTCAAAGAGCCCATCACACAAGAAAACATTCTAGCTCAGGAGCTTGCCACTTTTACAGCAAAAGCGTGTGAAAAACTACGCAAGCAAAATTCTTGTGCGGGATTTATGCAAATTTTTATTGCGACGAACCCTTTTAACTCAAACTATTATACCAATGCGGTGGGAGCAACTCTCCCTGCACCTTCTGCTTATACCCCAGATTTTCTTCGTATCGTGCGCAATGCTCTGCCCAAAATATTTAAGAGCCAATATGCTTACAAGAAAGCAGGGGTGATGCTATGTGAGATTACTGGGCAGACGCCCCGCCAACTTGATCTGCTCTCTCCCGATTGCTATCCACAAGAAAAAGCGCAACTCATGCATCTTGTCGATGTAGTTCGCAAGCAGAAAGGAGGAGAAAAACTGTATTTTGCCGCTGAAAAAAAACCGCGCACCTACCACTGTAAAAGTCAAAAGCGCTCACAGCGTTTTACAACTCACTGGCACGAGCTTTTGACCATTGAAATTTGACGCTGCTTTTTACGAAGAAAGATTCCATAACTGATTAGTGCAAAGCATGGTATGATTAAAAAATAGAATGAGGAACGCAAATCATAACGATCAGCAAGTAATCCCTGCACAAGAGGAAAGAGCGCTCCACCAATAGCAGCAGTCGTGATAAAACCAGTCACTTTAGAGTGGCTTTGATTATCTTCTTTAACAGCAATCGCGAGAATCGCTGGATAGAGTATAGAATTACTAAAACCAATCGCAAGGAGTGAAGCAGTAGCTAAAGGATGATGCCAACTAATACCAATTAGTAAAAGCAACAAAGAAATAGAAGTATTAATGATTAAAATGCGCGGCAATGAGACGCGGTTGAGTAATGAGCTACCAATAAAGCGTCCAACGGCGAAGCCCAAAAAGTAAAAGCTCATCAATCCCATTGAATATTTAAGTGGAATTCCTCCACCGAGAGGATCGGTAAGATACTTGATCATTAAACTATCGAGACACACCTCAAATCCCATATACATGAACATCGCTAGGAAACCTAAAACAAGAGGTCTACTCATTTTAGGAAAAAACCCTTTTGGCCTTTCAATTTCACGCTGAGGAAATTGCGGCAAGCGGTATACCGAAAAAGCAATTAACGCCATCACTATTGCAAATCCTGAGTAGGTCAACCAAACAAGGCGCTGCTCACTAAAGTGAAGATGAAGCAAAGCAAAACCAATGAGAGGAGCACTCAAAGCTCCTATTGAATAAAAGCCTTGCACAAGACTGACACGTCCCGACTCTCCATCGGCGGGGCCAGCTACCATAGCATACGCTGCACCTGCAACAAGCAAACTTTTGACTGCCATACCGAGTAAAAAAATTGCAGCAAGAAATAAAAGAAAGAGTTGGTTGAGATGGGCATATGTAATCAGAACACCACTTACTATAGCCGTAAGAAGAGCAAGTAACATTCCTTTGCGATATCCAACATATTGCAAAGATCCACCTATAACAGGAGCAATCACAAGCGATGCAAGAAAAAAGCATTTAGGAACAAGCATTGATTGGAAGTGATTGAGATCAAACCATTGATGGTGAATACTAGAAAAAATGCCGTTAACTTTAGTGATTAATCCGCTAAATAACAGGAAAAGATTAACTCGCCAAAATGCTGAGAGACTTTCTTGTGATAAGGAACTATTCTTAAACATAATTAAAGAGAGTAACACATTACTTGGTTTATAGAAACTCATTAAAAATTTCACTTGTATTGCTTGCTAGTCCACTATTATTAAAAGCTGTAGAGCGTCCCTATAGCAATCGGATATATATCGGGCCTGACATCTTTTACCGCGACTATCATGAGAATTTAAAAACTCCTGGCAAAAGTGATGAAAGCGGCTCGCTAGTAGGATTTCAAACAGGCTATGACTACATCAAGCACTTTTCGGCGTATGTCGGTGGAGATCTTCGTTTCTCAAGTGGGAAAACAGATTACGACGGAGCAGTGGTAAACCTGTCAACATTCGAAATTAAACCACACCACTCCAAAACAGATAATACTTTTTTTAATGTTGAAGGGCGTTTGGGGTACACTCTAGGAATTCCTAAAGAAACTTCTGTATACCTATCTCCTTTTGGCGGCATTGGTTGGTTTTATTGGAAGAGAGACATTGGTTATCTCGAAGAATATCAATGGAAATATTACGCCTTTGGATTGCGCTTTCTCTATCAAGTCACACGTCTTATTGATATTGGTATCAATCTCAAATTGATGAAAATGTTTGATAGCTCAATTAAAATGGACGAAAACTTTACCGATGTCACGCTTAAGCTTGGAAATAAGCTGCAGGGTGAAATTGAATTGCCGATGAGTTGCGCTATCCCCCAATATTCTCATATCGATATCCGTATCGTTCCTTACTATCGAAGCCAAGATATTGGAGAGAGTAATACAGTCGCCGTTCAAATGCGCGGCATAGGACCGCTAATAGTAAGAGAACCTTCAAGCAATTCTTGGACAGTTGGCAGTCGTATTGAATTAGGATACAATTTCTAAATTAATCCTTCGAGTAGGGCTTCGGTCATCAAGATGACAAAAGCCGCGCGGAAAGGATAATCCTCGCCAGCAGGGTCATCAAAGCTTGGAGCTTGCGTAGCGAGTTTAAAATTGCTTAATTGCTCTTTATAATGAGTAATAAGAGAGGGGTTATTAATAACTTCAGAAGCAAGAAGCATCAGCGATGTCACTTCTAAACTGAGACTTTCTTCGCCAAGTTCTTTAAGAAACACTTCAGAAAAATGGTCGGTGCTCATTAGCTCAATAAGAGGATTGTTTTCCTTTTGAGAGTTAATAAATTCTCTCATAGTTTGCAGGATCCCTTTTTCTAATAAGGCCATCATTGCTTGTGCACCAACACTATCGCAAGGAGTCGCATTTGATGAAAGTGTTGTCAGAAAATTGAGTAGAATTTCGCGCTGGCCGCAAAGTTCATTACACTGAAATTCAAAAGGTGATTGTTGCAACTCATTTTCACTTTCTTTGGCAATTGAATAACCATCCGGTAATAATGCGATCATAGCTGGACGTTTGTCTGCAAGAGATGAGGTACTAACAGTCGCTCCACATTGCTGCCACTTTTCATCTTTGCATTCAAAACAAAAATCCCAACTCTGTTCATTTTCATCATCTGCGATTAACGCGAGTTCAAGCCTGGAGAAATATTCATTATTTGGTTTAAAGCGGAGAGAAAATTCTCCCTGAGAAGGAATGAGATTATCAGAAGAATAGTCGATCAATTCGATCTGCCCATTTCCTCCAACTTCTTTCAGGGTCAAAGTATATTCTGTTGAATTGTGAAAAGTGAGAAATAATTCCTGTGTATCATCTTTTATTTGATGCTGAGCTGCTTCTGGAGATAATGTTAGGCAACTGCGGTTACAAGCTTCGATGATGCGTTCAACTTCTGCTTCAAAAAAATTACTCTCTGTTTCAAATAATATTTGCGCATCATCATTATCAACTTTTTGCATTTCTGAAATCATGCGACGAAAAACATCGCCATAGGACAAATCACCAATTGGCGTATTAAATGTGACAGGTTCCCAGCGTTTCCACACAACATATTGATCAGCGATAAAAAGAGAGAGTGCGATTAGAGAATCTCCACCGAGATCTGAAGATAACGAGTAAATAGCCTGCATCGCGTCTTCTGAATCCTTATACCAAAAGCACTCACCAAATTGATTGACGATGCTCGGCATAAAAAGAGGTTCTTTATTTTGATTTTCCGAGGAGAAAAGACGGCAAGAGTGTTCATCAGCTAAAGTGAGGATATAGCGACAAAAGCAATTAAACATTTCTTGGTCACGGTGAGCTAGAGTAAGCAATAGACCACACCCCATCGAAACAGATGAAGTGGGCTCAAGGCCACAACCATCTGTCGAGTATGCCTCAGATCCCATCCAAATTACGCGTGCCTGATCATTCCTATCTAGAAATTCAATAAATGGTGAACTTTTATCACACCACTTTACATAAGAACTTTGATCGGCAAACAAAGAAACTAAAGGACAAATCAAGATAAAAAAACGAGATATCGACATGGCAGTCTCAAATTAAGATTTGTTCCTGCCATTTTATACAACTGCTATGAATAATGAAAACTGTTTTTACCCAAATGTAGCCTTTTCATCGATAGTAAAGCCGCGATTACGAGCATCATCTAGACGATCATTGAGATTGATCGCAGCTGTGATCAAGCTTAAATGAGTGAAGGCTTGAGGGAAATTTCCAAGATGCTCGCCTTGATAGCCGAGTTGCTCGGAATATAGCCCAACATGGTTGGCATAGGCGAGCATCTTATCAAAATAAAAACGCGCCTTTTGTAGCTGACCAGATCGTGAGAGACATTCAATATACCAAAAACTGCAAATTGAAAAAGTGCCCTCACCGCTAACTAAGTCACTCTCCTCTTCCTCCGATGTTTTATAACGATATACAAGAGAATCAGAAACAAGCTCTTTTTCGATCTCTGCTAACGTTGAGAGCCAGCGTGGATCGCGGGGACTAATAAAGCGAATCAAAGGCAATAAAAGTGATGAAGCATCAACCCTGCCAGCACCTGGATACTGTTCAAATGCATTTTTCTTTTTACACCAAAACTCATCAAAAATTGAGGTATAGATCGTATCACGCACTTTCCTCCAATGAGAAGGCGTTGGAAATGAGCGCATAGCTCCTAGCTTAATTGCTCTATCAAATGCGACCCAGCACATCATACGTGAATAGAGAAATTGCCTTTTTCCTCCACGCACTTCCCAAATTCCCTGATCTCCAATTTGCCAATTTTCACTGAGCCAATTGATATGATTGACGAGATTGTTCCAAAAATCATAGGAAATTGGTTCGCCATATTTATTATAAAGAAATACGGAATCCATGAGCTCACCATAAATATCGAGCTGAATTTGCTCATAAGCTCCATTCCCAATTCTTACAGGCTTTGAACCTCTGTACCCATCAAAATGATCGAGATTCATTTCTTCAAGATCCTTACGTCCATTAATTCCATACATTAAACCGAGGTAGCCTGCATTGCCAATATCCTCACATTTCTTCTCAACCCAATTCATAAACGCGCTTGCTTCGCGCGTATACCCGAGCTTAAGTAAAGAAAAAATAGTAAAAGCAGCATCGCGAATCCAGGTGTAGCGGTAATCCCAATTAAAACTGCCTCCAACTTTCTCAGGCAGACCAAAAGTGGGTGCAGCGACAACCGAACCATAGCGTTCTGAGGTAAGAAGTTTGAGCACAAGTGCAGAGCGCCTAACAGACTCCATCCATCGCCCTTGATACTTGCACTGCGCAATCCATGATCGCCAAAACTTGACCGTTTCAAAAAGATGGTCTGTAATAAAGGGTTGTAGGATAGGACAAGCTGAATGTTTTTTTTCCTGAAATTGACCAAAGAGAAAATCTGCTGTATCTCCCGGTTTTAATGTAAACTCAGCAAAACCGTCATTTTCGATAATTTCAATAGGGACAGAGCTGCGCAAATCTAAAATGAGTTTGTCATCTCCCTCGCTAATAAATTGTAAGCCGCAATCAGTCTTCACAGCTTTGTGCTTATTGCGCCCGTAATTAAAGCGCGGACGACAATGCATCTGATAAGTGACTTCTCCTCGGATAGCAGTCAGTCTACGTAGGAGCAAATTACCCTTATTTAATTCTTCAACGGGCATAAAGTCAGTTAACTCACCAACACCCTCACACGAAAGAAATCGTGTTAGTAGAACATTGGTATCAGGCAAATACATTTGCCGATGCTTAATATTGGCATTGACCGGCTTGATCTGAAAACAGCCCCCTTTTTCATCATCGAGCATCTTGGCAAAAATTGTTGGTGAATCAAATTCAGGATAGCACATGAACTCAACGGATCCATCGAGTGCAATTAATGCGGCGGTATTCAAATCCCCAATTACGCCATAATTTTCAATCGGTCTGTATGCCATGAATATCCTCTTATCTTATCATTTAAATTTAAGAGAAGAGGAGTTGGGAATTTTTGTCAAAAAAGTTGTGTAATAAATTTAGAGCATTTTGAAAAAACAGATCGGGATTATCTTCTTTTGATCTCAATATCTCGCGCCGATTCAGCCGTTCATCATAGAGAAACAAATAGTTAAATAGGGATTTCAACTTATTAACGGCCTGTCTTGATTTAACCTGCTTTGGAAAACTTGCAAAAAACGTCGTTAAATATTTTTCAAGATCATTAAAATCTTTAACGACCGGCTGCTTTGTAAAATGAGCGCGAATTTCGAGAAAGAGCCAAGGATTAATCAATGCTCCACGCCCAATCATTAGAGCATCACATTTTGTCATTTTTAACATTTTCAGAGCATCATCCACTGAGCGAATATCCCCATTTCCTACAACAGGTATCTTTAGCTGCTCCTTTGCTAAAGCAATCAACTCCCAATTCGCTTGGCCGCTATATCCATCTTTCTTTGTGCGTGGATGAATTGTCACAAAATGAAAGCCCGCTTCTTCTGCAGCAGAGAGATTTTCTTGAAATAGAGCTGTGTCTTCATACCCTGAGCGCATTTTAATTGTAACAGGCACTGAAACAGCCTGACACAAGGTTTTGCCCAACTGATAGATCATAGAAGGATCTTTTAATAAACTCGATCCCGCTCCTTTACCTGTCACGGTATTTGATGGACAGCCACAATTTAAATCAATACGAGGTGCACCCTTTAGCTCAAGAGCTCTTGCAGTTTCAGCAATTAGCTCAGGTGCGCTCCCCATGATCTGAGCAGCAAATGGATAGGGCATACATTCTTTAGCATCATAAACTTTAGTAATACTTTTAATATGAGCATTGATCGGCACACGAATAAATTCATGAGTCAGCTCATCAAATCCGCCCATTTTAAGCATCGCTTGGCGCAAACAAAAATCACCAATCCCCTCCATCGGAGCTAGGAAGAGATAAGGACAGCCGAATTTATCTTTTAATAGCAATTTAGATTCCATTATATTTACAAATGCATAAAGGTTATCATACTATCCATTTAAAAAAGAGAGTAATAATGTCAGTTGGAAATGTTTCGTCTGGATCATGTGACTATACATCTAATATTTTAATACACCCCACAATATGCATGAATGACATTGAAGCTTTTAAGCAATGTCTTCCTTTTTATACAAATATTTTGGAAAAGCGTTATTCACGCCATGAAGCAGTAAGGCGCGCAGAAAACCGCTTTAACTTACTCATTAGTCACTATGAAAACAATTCAAGCACCGTGAAAACACTGGTTTTCAAAGATCATAATGACCCCGTCTCTTTTGTTTTTTACGATATCGATTCCATTCCAGAATCGGTGTATATAATGGAAGTTGCGGTTAGTCATGATTATCAAAGGCAGGGAATTGGGAGCATGATGATCAATATGTTGATCGATCAGCATCCAGATAAGAATAGGTTTTATTTAATCACGCCTCAAACATTGACATCGGCGCATAATTTTTGGAAGCGTGTTGGGTTTAAACAATCAGCTTTTGTTAGAGAAGGATTTAACAGTGCAGACTGGGCAAGTTTTGAATACATAAGACCGAGGCAATCATGCTTATAATGGGCTAGCTGACAAACCATTTTCGACAATAGGTTTATCAGCCAGCCTCATAATGACTATTGCATTTTTAGGTTCATTGCAACGGATTCATCAAGCGTGTTGAAAAAAGTAAGTCCTGTCAATTGCTCAATATCATTTACTGTCATTTTGCATTCTTCAAAAGAGAGATCTACTTCATAATTATCATTAGGCACAAGAAACGCTGTCATTGCATATTCTCCTGAAAAATCCTCAGAAAGAACAACTTTATAGAGATGCGTTGGCACAGCTGCATCTTCTTCCCCAATTACGCGATACACGACATAACGATTGCCATCATCATATATATCAGGAGCAAAAGCAGCTCCACTGATGACATAGGTGTTTTTCTTGTCTAAAGAAGCTTGATAAATATTTTCTTCTAAAGCATTCCAACTTGATTGGGTAGCTTGATACAACCTTGGAGAAAGCGCTGTTAAGTAGTCGTTATCGTCACTACTTTCTAAAACGTCATTTCCTGCTGTAAAATGCTCATAAACCCAATTTGGGGTATTTGTGCGATGATCAAATGAGAGAGTGTATTTTGAGTTTTCTGTAACAGTAGTGCTAATTGGAAAATCTGAAAGATTTTCCATAGTGTCAGCTGGCTTAGTGTAAGTGCTAAGCATTACTTCGCCACTTTTTGTCTTGTATTGTGTTGGAAATAAACCAACACCTAATCCAATCGTTAAACCGATAGCAACCAGCTGAAGATTTTGCATTGTTTTTGGCGCATATCTAATTGATTTTTTCTTGTTCTCTTTTCTTCCTTTTTTAAGCTCTTTTTTAACGCTCTTTTTTCTATTTTTCATATGACGACCTTAATTTCCATCCATTATCTCTTCCTTATAAAAAAAATAAGAAAATAATCAAATAAGAATTAATAGATTGGTGAAAAGCTATTTTCTAAGATCAATTTTTAAATTTTTTAGAAAAGACACTCTCTGGATATATAGATCAGCTCTAGAGGAGCTGATCTAAGCGGAAGGAAGGTTTTAAGACAGGCTCATTATGTTTTTTTTCCACCTAAAATGCCGGCAGTAACAATATAGCGCATGCTATCTTCGACGCTCATATCAACTTTCTTTATTTTAGAACGAGGAACAATAATCGTATAACCACCGATTTGATAACTCATAGGTAAGTAAACAGCAACATCACCCTCTTGTGCTAAACCTTCAGGTATATCGCTAAAATCATCACGTGTAACAAGACCGAGAAGACGCATGCCTGCAATTTCAAAACTCACAACAAGACTCTCGTTCAATCGATTATCGGAATGAAAAAAAGAAATTAAATCCTTAATCGATGTGTATATCGACTTGATCAGAGGAATACGCTCAAGAATTTTTTCACCGAAATCATAAAGTTTTTTGATGATCCAGTGATTGATGATTAACCCAACGACAAAAATAAGCACTAAAGCAACGATGACACCAAGTCCTTTAAAGTAGTGCTCAGGTCCAATGACTGCTTTAATTGGCACACTAAATGAATCCTCAAGCAAGCTAAATAGCCATGTGACAATCCCAATCGTTAAGACTAGAGGAGTGATTGTAAGCAATCCTCTGATAAAAATTTTTCGAATATTTTTCATTGCACTCACGATAAAATTTTGTTTGATAAAATCATTAGCGATGTTAACACATTTTGTGACCATTGCAAAATGCAAATTGAGAGATCCTCTTATGCACGCTGTCTTCGCTTTTCATATAAAACCCATAAGGGAATTTTCAAATACACTAGCAGTGCCCTTATTATGCTCTCATAATCCTTTGCTCAAAAAAGGTCCTTTTCATGAATGTTTATTACCTGGCTAACAAATGGATAAATGGGAAAGAGACTTAGAACCTGAAGAATATGAAATTTTACGCAATAAAGGAACAGAGCCCCCATTTTCTGGGGAATATGTCAATCATCACGAAGATGGCATTTACCGTTGCAAAGCTTGTGGGAATCCACTCTTTTCCTCTAAGGATAAATTTGATTCAAAAAGTGGTTGGCCAAGTTTTCATAGTCCAGAAAATCAACAGGCGATGATTCTGGAAGATGATTATAGTTTAGGAATGCACCGTGTGGAAGTTCTCTGCAAAAAATGTCACTCCCACCTTGGACATATATTTGATGATGGACCAAAACCAACAGGCAAAAGATATTGCATTAATTCCATTGCTCTTAACTTTAAAAAAACCGAGGAAAAATGAATCATCGGATTAAACTTAAGCAACGTGATGAAGATGAAATTCATTTACATACTCCCACGGAATTCCATAACATTTTTGGTATCGAATACGCTGAGACATTACAATTTGAAAGCATTCGTACTGAAGAGCGTGTAATCAAACAATGTGCTAAAGCCTTGAAGAAGCGAGCCATTGAAAACGAACGGAAGTGGCTAGGGGCATGGTATACGCGCGAGATCAACAATCACCATATTGCAGATATTGCAATCAAGTGGATAGATCCTTTCATCGGTTATGGAGTGTTTGCTGAGAAACCTATTCCTCCACGTGCTTATATTGGCTCTTATACTGGCGTAATTAAAAAACAATCATTCTTTTTCCATGTTAATGACTACTGTTTTTCATATCCAACTTCTGCCTTATTTTTGACAAAACACTCTATCGACGCCTCACGCGTTGGCAATGAAACACGCTTTATAAATCATAGTCTCCATCCTAATTGCGAAGCAATCGGCGTCTTTTATAATCAAATTTTACATATTATTATTCGAGCTATTAGTCCTATTGCAAAGGGAGAGCAGCTCTTCTATGACTATGGCAACGAGTTATTTAATGACAAATAGGCTAGATTTTTCTATAATGCTTCTTTTTTATAACAAGAGAATACCATGAGTCCTGAAGAAAAAGTCTTACAACAAATCGATGAAGATATTAAAGCACACCGAGTTTTGCTTTACATGAAGGGAACACGTTTAATGCCGCAGTGTGGTTTTTCAGCACGCGTTATTGAAATTCTAAATCAATTTAACATTCCTTATGAGACGCGCAATATTCTAGAAGACCAAGAACTTCGCGCTGCAATCAAAGCATATTCAAGCTGGCCAACGATCCCTCAACTCTATATTCAGGGTGAATTCATCGGTGGCTGCGATATTGTGACCGAACTCTTTCAAAATGGACAACTCGAAAAAATTTTAGAGTTATGCAAACAATGAGCCCTATTAAATCCTTAGATAAGATCCTCAATGAAGCAATAGAACTCACACATCTTGAGTTGATTGATGAAAGTTCAAATCATCTGATAAAGGGTGACGAAAGTCATATCAAAGTAATTGCTGTCTCTGAGGCTTTTGATACGCTATCCCTTATTGAGCGCCACCGGTTAATCAATGGCTGCGCGGAGCCTCTATTCAACGATGGCCTTCATGCTTTAGCCATTCACTGCTATACACCTCAAGAGTGGGAAACAAAAAAATCAGCTCCCGCCTCTCCTTTGTGCAACAACCACTAACGAATAGGTATTCCGTAGGTAATCAGTAATGATTCTTCACCGGGATTCTTATGACTAATACTCGCATTTGAAAGATGATAGAGTTGGATGCCTAAACGGGATCTGTTAGGAAACTGGTAGGCAAGTTCTATACACGAACGAAATTCTAGTGGATAACCCAGATCCTTTCCTCCCCCCTTTTCATAATAACCTGCAGCAAAGGCCGGGGTCAAAATAATCGTATCAGAAAAAAACAGATCAAACACAAAACCACCATAAATAAAAAAGGTGCCTTTATGTGTTGCCGTCACTCCAAGCAGCGGAGCTGGTCTTTTGAATTTGGGACGGTAACGAAACTCAAGCTGCAATTGCGCTGCCTTTGTCTCCTTGTGAAAATTAAACGCTCCCGCACCTATGGTTATGTAACTTGGCCAATCATTTCCAAGATAAGGAGGCAAACGATCTTGCTCAGCAAAACCCCATGTAAAGACAAGCAATACAGATGTAAAAAATATAGCGCGCAAAAAAACCCCTACTTCTTTGGTTAAAAAGATAAGCAAAAAATACAAAAATTGCTAGGCTTGGTTCAAGAAATTCTACTTAAGGACAATCATGCTTCTGCGATCTATCTCTATTCTATGTCTCGCTTCTTTTTTGCAGGTTGCACTTATGTGCTCCGAAGAAAAAAAATATGTCTATCGTGAAACAACGGGCAAACAGGTCACTGAATCAACTTGGACGGTGAAGAAAGATGATGAAGGCTGGGAAATTGACGTTGAAAACAGTATCGGAAAAAGCGAATTAAAATACACATCCGACTACAAAATGACCAGCTTTGATCACCTCGATAAAAAAACAGGAAAAAAATACCAAATCAAACGCGATGGAGCCAAACTCACTTCAAACTCTGACGCAACAGGCGTCAAACAAAACCGCACCTACGAAATCGATAATCAAACATGGGTTCAAGATTTTGATTATGGATTAAAACCTCTGCTCAAATCTGATGATGCTAATTACCCCTTTGTGATTGTCCATCCAGAGAACCTCACCCTAAATCACCTCATCGCAAAAAAAAGAGGTTTAGAAGAGATCACTGTTGGAGATAAAACATACAACGCTCAGCATGTAATCATAACTTTGGAAGGATTTAAGAGCATGTTTTGGGAAGCCAATGTTTGGTATGACTCTGAAACCCATCTTCTTTTAAAATACAGTGCAAATGAAGGACCGGGAACACCTATGAGCACAATCAACTTTTTAGAGGAAAAGTAAAAAGTGACAAAACGTTGTTATTTACTAGTTTTTGCACTTTTAATATCACTTCTTTCTGCTAAAGCTCCTAAAACACCTGACCTTACAATTCTCGGTTATATCCGCGATGCTGATGGAATTGGTAACCAGTCGATAGAATTGATCAAAACTCTCGGTGATCAGCTCGAAATAGGATTTATTCATACAAGGCCTCCTAATTATACTGATGTTCCTCTTTCTATTCAGCAAGTTGCCTGTGCTCGCAAAAAAATCGGCAAAGTGGTCATCCTTGAGGATGTATTGTGGTATCCCTATCTCGATAACTGCTCTAAAATTCGTCCTATCGATCGCAAACAACACATCGTTTTAGCCTACTCAATGCTTGAATCAGATCGCATACCCTCCCAGTGGGTTTTCAGACTCAATCAATATTTTGATGCAGTTATAGTACCCGATCCCTACTACGCAAATGTTTATCGCTCATGTGGAGTGAGAATCCCAATCTTTAACCTTCCTCTGCATCTTGATTTGTCGCAACTTCTCAAAAAACCATTGAAAAGTAAAAAAAACACCCCTTTTGTCTTTGGATGTTTAAGCTATTGTGAGGAGCGTAAAAACATTGATAAACTCATCAGTGGGTTTCACAATTCTTTTGGTAATGATCCTAATGTCATGCTAAGGATTAACTGTCGAGGTAGTCATGCGGATTATGAAAGAAAAATACGGCAATTGATCCAAGAGTATCAAAGCACTAATATCATTTTTACTGTTAACACCTTAAATCGAACAAAGTATCAAGAATTGCTAAGTAGTTTTGATTGCTATGTCAGTGTATCACAAGGAGAAGGCTTTTCCATTCCGCCCCGCGAAGCGCTTGCTTTGGGAATACCCGTTATTGCCACAGATAATAGTGCACAAAAAACACTGTGTAAAACTCCGTTTGTGAGAGCTGTAGCCTGTTCTCATCCTTTACCTGCGACATACTCTAAAACTCTAATGACACCCTGTGGACAATTTTATGATTCTTCAATCAAAGAGATCAGTATTGCACTTGATGACATGTATAGAAATTATGAATCTTATCTAAAGCTAAACCAAAGTGCTAGAAATTGGGCAAGCAATTTTGATATCTCTTCTGTCAAGGTTTTATACCATAGCCTTCTTAAACCCAAAGATATTCATCTATCTCAAGAGGATAGTATTTCACCTTATTCTCTAACAACCTCCTCAAAAGCCCTGTACGACAAATACAAAAAGCTCTTAAATATGCCTGGAAAATAAATTCATAATCAGACAAGGACTCTACCCGTGAACACAAAGACTGCTTTTTACCGTTTCTTTCTACTTACACTAATTTTTTTCTCTCCTCTTGCTGCAAAAGAAAAAAAGAAACCTCAACCCGATTTAACTGTTGCAGGCTTTCTTCTGCGCCGCGATGGCATAGGCAGACAATCAGTTGAAATCATCGACACTTTTAAAAATGAATTGTCGATTGGATTTATTCACACAAGACAACCAGTCACTGACGATATTCCCACTGACATTCTCAAAATTACAAATAACTTGACTCCTCCAGGAAAAGTTCTTCTTTTTGAAGATTTAATCTGGTCAGTAGGTCACGATGCTTATCGACGTGTGATGAATATCGATCGAGAAAAAAGCATTGTCATCGCTTATTCAATGTTAGAGTCGAGTGCAATCCCCTATAATTGGGTCAGAATATTAAATTCCTTTTTTGATGCTGTTGCAGTTCCCGATAAATATCTCGCCGATGTTTACAAAAATACTGGAGTCAAAATCCCGATTTTTGTCCTTCCTCTAAGCGTCAACCTCACAACTTTCCTCAATTCACCTATCAAAGAAAAGAAACATGATGTGATGACATTTGGAAATATGAATATCTGCGAAAAACGAAAAAACCTCGATAATCTGATGCTCGGATTTGCTAAAGCCTTTGGAGATAATCCTAATTTCCGCCTTGTAATTAATTGCCGCTGGGGAGATCCCAAAGAAATTGAAAGACTACTAGTGCTAGAGCAAAAGCTTGATTTAAAAAACATCGAACTTACCTTTGGATCACTTGATAATCGCAGATATTTAAATAAATTTCGGGAATTTGATTGCTATGTCAATGTCGCTAAAGGAGAAGGATTTGCCATCCAACCACGCGAAGCGATGGCCTTAGGTATTCCTGCAATTGTTAGCAACGCAACCGCGCAAAAAACAATTTGTGAAAGCAATCTTGTTTTAGCTGTGAATGCAATAAAAGAGGTTCAAGCATACTACCCCACTTTTAGACGTTTCTGTGGCATGCAATACGAAGCTTCTGCAGAAGATATTGCTGAAGCAATGCTTGAAATGGCTCAAAACTACGATAAATATCTCGCTAGAAATCATCAAGCCCGCAACTGGGCAAGTCAATATACCAATGAAAACCTAAAACCATTATATCGCGCTTTGATCAAACCGTACCAAATAGTACTTGGAAAGGGTAATTTCCTAAATGCAAATGTTTTAACTACAAACTCTAAAGAGCTCTATGAGAAATACCGTAGAATTGTCAAAAATCAAAAATGAAAAAATACGTTAAGCAGCTAGCTATTTTTATTCTGCTCATTTTCATCTCTGCCTCTGAAACTTCAGAGGCCCCTCAGCCTGACCTAACAATTATCGGTCGCGTAAATCGTAGAGATGGTATCGGACGTCAAGCACTTGAAGTGATAGAAGCTTTTAAAGATCAATTGTCAATCAATTGCATTTTGACAAGACCCCCTCACTATGAAGATGTCCCTTTAGAGATTAAAGCCATTATTGATCAATCCTCTAGAGAAAAGGGCAAAGTCGTTCTCTTTGAAGATATCCTCTATCAAAAAGGGCGCAGACCCTATCAGCATGTTGCGAAAATCAATCGCGAGCAAAGTATTATCGTTGCTTATTCAATGTTTGAATCAAGCTCCATCCCTAAGCGCTGGAGTCAAGTACTTAATCGATATTTTGATGCTGTTGCAGTCCCCGATCCTTATCTAAAAAAAATTTATAAAAAATGCGGTGTAAAAATCCCTATCTTCGTCCTTCCTTTAGGAATTAATCTTCACCCATTTCTCAAAGAACCGATAAAAACTAAAAGAAACAAAATCTTCACTTTTGGCACACTTGGACAATGTCAAGAGCGAAAAAATCTTGACAACCTTGTCAATGGATTTGCAAAAGCTTTTGGAAATAACACCGATTACTGCCTCGTGATTAATTGTCGAGATGGGCATCGCAATGACATTGCTAAATTAAAGAAAACCATACAAACTGCAAATCAAAATAATATCTTTTTGTCGTTTCAATCACTCAGCAATAAGAAATACATCGAAAAATTTACCACCTTCGATTGTTTCGTCAATGTTGCCAAAGGCGAAGGTTTTGCAATTCAACCACGAGAGGCAATGGCCTTGGGCATACCAACTATTGTCGCTAATAATACAGCTCAGACAACCATTTGTAATAGCAATCTCGTATGTTCAGTTAAAGCCGATAAAAAAGTACCCGCTCACTACTGGTGTTCAAATCAAACGTGCGGATTTTTTTATGAAGCCTCTTCCGATGACATTGCGGATGCAATGCTAAAAGTTGTGAAAAACTATGACTCCCATCTGGAGAAAGCCGAACAAGCACGTCTTTGGGCAAGTCAATATAACAATGAAAATCTTAAACCACTCTATCAAGCACTACTGAGCCCTAATGTAATTACTCTAGGAGAAGAAGATACTTTAAACCCTCATGCATTAACAACATCTAGTCCTGAACTTTATGAAAAATATTGCAGACTATTAAAAAAATAATTCCATAGATTTTTTTCATCAAAAATGGCATTTTTGCAAATAAAACACCCAAGGGCAATTCAATGATGGACATTCCTCCTCCTCCAGCACAAATACATTCTATAAATACAGCACAGGACAAATTAATGAACAATCCCATGCTCGATGATAGTGGCTTGCCACGCTTTGATGAATTCAAAGTCACCGATGTGATTCCAGCTGTTGATACAGTGCTTGCAGAAGCTGATGCACAACTTATTCAAATTGAAAAAACTGAAAATCCTTCCTGGGAAACTATTATGGTTCCTCTTGAAACATTATTACAACGTTTGCACTGCGTTATTGGTCCAATTAGTCATCTCAAAGGAGTACAAGACTCCCCTGAATTAAGAGAAAGCTGGCAAGCAGTCGAGCCTAAAATCGTGGAATTTAGTCTTAAACTAAAACAGAGCGAACCACTATTTCGTCATATTAAAGCATTACAAGAAAAGAGTAAAAACCTCTCGCCTGTGCAAAAGCGCATCCTCGATAAATATGTTCTTGAAGCGCATTTATCGGGTATCGATCTAGAAAGAGAAAAAAAATCTGAATTTAATAAGATTCAAACACGACTTGCTGAGATTCAATCAAGCTATAATAATCATGTTCTAGATAGCATTACGCGGTTTTCCTTAATTGTTACTGATAAGAAAGAACTCGACGGTCTACCTGAAAGCTTTCAAGCTCTCGCTTCACAAGCTTACAATCACGAGAACAAAACCACTTCCTCTACTCCTGAAAATGGACCGTGGAAACTCAGCTTAGAACCAACCATATTCTTAGCTACAATAAAGTATTGCTCATCAGGATCTCTGCGTGAAAAACTCTACCGCGCTCACATCACGCGCGCCTCATCTGGTGATATTGATAACACGCCTTTAATAAATGAGATGTTAAAACTACGCAAACGCTCAGCTGAGCTACTTGGATATCAATCATACGCGGAAGTGAGCCTCGCACTAAAAATGGCACCCGGCGTTTCAGATGTCGATAAGCTTCATGAAAACTTGCGCACAGCAAGCTGGCAATCTGGGAAAGCTGAACTTGAAAAGATCACAGCATTTGCTGCAGAGCAAGGGGGATCTACCCCTCTTAAAAATTGGGATATTACATATTGGTCTGAGCGCTATAAAGAAAAAAACCTCAACCTGAACGAAGAAGAGTTGCGTCCCTATTTTCAATTTCCAAAAGTTCTTCAGGGGCTTTTTGATCTTACGGAAAAATTGTTTAGTATCAAAGTGCAAGAGTGCCCAACAAAAGTTGCCACTTGGCATCCTGATGTAAAATATTACATTTTAACAGATCTCTCAGGAAAACAAATTGCAGGCCTTTATCTCGACCCCTATTCAAGGCCTGAAAATAAACGAGGTGGCGCATGGATGGACAATTGCCGTGATCGCCACTATCGCAACGGAAAGCTCCAAATCCCAGTTGCTTACAACTGTTGCAACATGCCTCCGCCAGTTAATGGCAAGCCTTCATTAATGACCTTTCGTGAAGTAGAAACACTCTTCCATGAATTTGGGCACGCCTTGCAGCATATGCTGACTACAGTCGACTTCTCTTTTGTTTCAGGCATCAATGGCATTGAATGGGATGCGGTAGAAATCGCCAGCCAATTTATGGAAAACTGGTGCTATCACAAGCCAACCCTACTTGGAATGACCGAACATATTGAAACAAAAGAACCTCTGCCTGACCATCACTATGAAACATTAGTGAAAAATCGCAAATATATGGCAGCCAGTGCAATGTTACGTCAAATTGGTCTTGGAATGCTCGATATTGAACTTCACCATCGCTTTGATCCCAACGGAACACTTTCTGTACAAGATATATCGCGCCAAATTGCTGCAAAAACCTCCCACCTCCCTTATTTTGAAGATGAGCGATTCCTTTGCTCATTTCAACACATCTTTAGCGGAGGCTATTCCGCTGGTTATTATAGCTATAAGTGGGCAGAAGTCTTTTCTTGCGACGCCTTCGAAGCTTTTGAAGAAGCAGGTCTTGATAATCAATCAGCAATTGTTGAAGTTGGTATGCGTTACCGCAATACACTACTAGCATATGGCGGAAGTCGAGATCCGATGGAAGTGTATAAAGAATTTCGAAAAAAACCTCCTACAGAAGAAGCTTTATTACGCAAACACGGACTAAAGTAAATTAGCTTTTAATCAAATTAGCTTTTAGTTATATTAATAATAGGCGTGACGCTATTTTAGTATAACTATGGCTATTATTTATCCCGACTATCAACCTCCCTCTTGGATAAAAGGAAAGCATACCGAAACGGTTTTCCCTTCGCTCTTTCGAGTCGTTAAAGATGTTGAATATGAAAGAGAAAGGATTTCTACTTTTGATTTTGACTTTTTAGATATTGACTGGTCCCGCAAAGGAAATAAGCGTCTCGTCATTCTCTCTCATGGATTAGAAGGCAACTCTAAACAATCCTATGTACTTGGAATGGTAAAAGCTTTAAACGAAGCTGGTTGGGATACACTCTCCTGGAATTTTCGCGGTTGTAGTGGAGAACTCAATCAATCATTAAAACTCTATCACGCTGGCACAACAGAAGACTTAGAATGCGTCATTAACTATGCTCTTACTCAATATCAATATGATGAAATTGCTCTTATCGGATTTAGTCTAGGTGGGATTATGATCCTTAATTACTTAGGCGAGCTTGGATCAAAAGTTCCTTCAAAAATAACCAAAGCAATCGTCTTCTCTGTCCCTTGCGACCTTAAATCATGTGCTCAAGAGCTTAAAAAAGGGGTTAATCGCGTCTATCTCAATCGCTTCTTAATTACTATGAAAGAAAAGCTTATAGAAAAAGCTTCGCAATATCCTGGGGCATTTGATGCTAACGCAATTGCTGAAGTATGTGACTTTGAATCATTTGATACACTTTTCACCTGTCCAATATTTGGATTTATCGATGCAGCTGATTATTATCAAACGTGTTCAGCAAAAAAAGCGATCCCCTCTATAACTATTCCTGTGGTGATTTGTAATGCGCAAAATGATCCATTTCTCAATAAAGATTGCTATCCAATCGAAGAATGCCGCAACCATCCTACAGTTCAATTGGAGCTCCCTGAATATGGAGGTCATCTTGGATTCCTTGCCGATCAATTCAATAAGCCCTTCTGGACCGATCTACGTGCCGTCAAATTTTTAGAAAAATAGATGGAAAATCTTTCCTAACTATTTTAAAATAAACACAATCTAAATTTAATATTCGTCTCAATGACTCTTTTACTTATTCACACAGCATTAAAAGCTGAAGCAGATCCATTAATCAATCACTTTAAACTAAAAAAGGTTAATGACCGCCCTTTTCAGATTTACGCCAATGAGCAAATTTCATTAATAATCAGCGGTATAGGCAAAACGGCCACTGCGTGTAGCCTAGGATTTGCTCATAACTATCGCAGCTACTTAAATATCGGACTGGCTGGAGGCATCGCTGAAATGGGAAAAGGATTCCTTGCTGATAAAATTTGCGAAACTCAGCAGCGTAAAAGCTATTTTCCCCATCCCCTTCAGTTAGATCTACCCACCCGCGGCATTATGACCCTAGACTCTCCCTCTTCAAACTATCAAATTGAGCATCTTTTCGATTTAGAAGCCTCCTCATTTTTTGAAAGCGCTCAGCGATTTACCACAGTTGAATGTATTCAAAGCTTCAAAGTGATCTCAGATTGTGATGAACAACCATTAAAAGATTTTGATAAAAAGAGAGCCTCCGCACTTATTGAAAACAGTCTTCCAACAATTGATTCGATCATTACCAAGCTCTGTGAGATTGCCACCTCACTCAATTCTATGCATTCTCTTCCACAAGAATTCCAAATTCTTAAAAGCCAATATCATTTAACTCAAACCGAGCAATTAAAACTTAAAGCCCAGCTTAAATGCGCTCTAACTGCAAATCTAAAAATCCCACTAGATTTCTCTGACAAGAACGCCTTGTTTAAATACTTAGATGATCAACTGTTGAATCGAGAAATATCCTTATGATTTTCGATACGATTTATTATGAAAAAGAGCTAGTCAATCATCCCCGATTAAAAGAGCTATTCCAGAGGTACCCTAAGCAAAATAAAATTGCGTGCGAGCGCTACCAAGAAATTTTTAATCGTAAAGCACAAAATTTCCGTCTCCAAAAACAAAATCCTGCACTAATCATTGCTGAAAAAAAACAGGGACTCGTTTTAGAAACTCCTGAGAGTTATGGCATTGGAGGATCTCGCAATTTTTATTTCTCTCACATGCTCAATTGTCTTTATGACTGTAGATATTGCTTTTTACAAGGAATGTATCGCTCAGCAAATTTTGTATTATTTATCAATTATGAAGACTTCATGTCTGAAATGAAGCAAATCACCACAAGTGATCCATCTCAGCCAAGTTATTTCTTTTCTGGTTATGATTGTGATAGTTTAGCACTCGATCATATTTCTGATTTTATTAACGCATTTTATCCCTTCTTTACTAAAACACCACAAGCAATACTCGAACTACGCACCAAAAGCACCAGAATCCAGCCTCTTCTTCAATTCGCACCTATCCCTAATTGCATTGTTGCTTTCACCTTATCTCCAGAAGAAATTATCAGAGCCTATGAACATCGCACTCCACGTCTTAAACAACGCTTAGCAGCAATCAAAAAACTGCAAAAGCAAGGTTGGTTAATCGGATTGCGTTTTGATCCCCTCATCTTTTGTACAAATTTTAAAACAGTATACGCCAACTTTTTTGCTATGGTCTTTGAATCTATTGACCTCAAACTCCTTCATTCAATCACTCTTGGAACTTTTCGATTACCTAAAACTCTTTACGCCAATATCTTCAAACTCTATCCCGATGAAAAGCTCTTTTGTCAAAACTTAAGCAACCGCAATACAATGATCTCCTATAAACAAGAGATCGAAGATGAATTAAAAGCCTTTTGCCAAGAGCAAATTCTTCAGTATTGTCCAGATCCTAGTCTTTATCCATGCGAGGTCAATTCATGAAATTAATCATCACAGGCAGCAGCAGCGGAATTGGCAAAGCAATCTGCTCCAAGCTTCTTAAACTAAACCATACAGTGATCGGCATTAGTCGATCCCCAATCTGCTTTTCAAGCTCTAGCTTTTCTCATGAAAAAATCGATTTAGCTGATTTAGCTAATCTTCCAGAGAATCTCAAAAAGCTACAGCAAGAGCACCCAAACATCGATGGAATTATCTTCTGTGCTGGGAGAGGACTTCTTGGATCATTAGAGCAACACAGTTTTAATGAAATTAAACAAGTCATCGATCTTAACTTCACTAGCCAAGCCATCCTAACCAAAGCCTTCTTACCTCTGCTTAAAAAACGCAAATCAGGCAACTTGATTTACATCGGATCTGAAGCAGCCTTAGCTGGCAAGAAAAATGGAGCGATTTACTGCGCAAGTAAATTTGCACTGCGCGGGTTTACCCAAGCACTGCGCGAAGAATGCATCAAAAGCTCTATTCAAGTTACCCTCATTAATCCAGGTATGGTCAATACACCCTTCTTTGACACACTTCCCTATTCAGCTGATGAGAGTCACAGTCTACAACCCGAAGACATTGCCAATATCATTCCCCATATCTTATCTCAACGTCCTGGATGCCATCTCGAAGAAATCAATCTTAAACCGCAAAACTCCATAATTTCACACAAAAATCCCATTGCTTCTATTTCTTAAATAGTGCTACAAGAATCGCGCTATGAACTGTGATCATTTGTAAATTTGCTTTGGAAATGCCTTCTATCAAAGTGCAAATCCGATACTAAAATTGAATTTGCAATGACTCTTTTAACTCAGGATCTACAATGAATATTTCTAAGCTATTTCTCATTCTATTATTTCCCTTATCTCTAATTTCTAGCGACATCGCTGTTGTAACTATGGCAATTGGTGATGACTATCAAGAAGCTGTACAAACTTCAATCAAAAATAAACAACTCTACTGCAAAAAGCATAATTACGACTTTTATTGTTTAAAAAAAGGTCTTGATCCATCGAAAAATTTAACATGGAGCAAACTAAAGGCAATAAAAAATATCATGAAATCCAATCAATATAAATGGATTTTCTGGATCGATGCTGATGCACTTATTATGAACCAAGGAATTAAAGTTGAAGATCTGATCGATGAAAACTACAATGTGATTGTTCCGGTTAAATGGAGTGATGCAAACAACTCATCACACTATGCTCTAACTATTGGAAATTCCCTTGTTCCCATGCAAAAATTTGGAGAAGATATAATTCCTGTTGTTCAAACTAGCGTATTTCTAATGAAATGTTGCCCATGGAACTTAAAATTAATCGATCAATTATTTTCGCGCACGGAAACTCCTCAAGGTTGGCCAGATCAATTAACAGATAATAAAGCTTTTCTACTAGAACATCGAGACAACGTAGAGTTAAGAAGAAAAACTAAAATCATGGCGGGAAGAGAGATGAATTCCCATATATTTCCAATTAAATATAATCATCCAAATTATCCCTCACCAAAAATAGCTAAAGAACTCAAACCTATATTTAAATGGCAAGAAGGAGATTTCGTCCTTCATTTCCATTGTTTACAAACAGAAATCAATATACTTAAGGAACTTCTTGATTCGTTTAGTAATAAAGCAATCGATAATCCTTATGCTATAGATCTTAAACACTATTTAGGAATTTACGGATTTGATGATGACAAAATTACAAATGCTCAAATAAACCAATCTGGGTTATTCTCTAATTTGAATATAGACGATAAATCTAAAAATTCTACATTTATTGGTTTTGAAAACTGTTTTCTAATTGAACAGTTATTAAGAAACTATTCGGATATTAGTATTAATGTCGTTGGGAATTTAGATAGCCCCTTTAATAAAGCACTCAATCAATTTTTCCAAAGATTTTATAAATCCAGATACAACTTTATCCAATTGAGTACCCTTTTAGAATTAGAAGATCAAATTCCTGAAGAAAGCTTGATTTTTATCAATAAAAACTTACACTCAAGTAATGAACTAATAAATACATTATCGCGAAGATATAAGGTGTTTATTATTGATAAGATGCAAAATAAGTTATTAAACGCAAATGATCAGATTTTTCAAACAAAAACCTAAAACCCCAAAAAGTCTATTTCCTGCATTTCTGATCTTTCTATTTGTTGTGATTGCGCTTTTTGTAGCAGCAATCTTATGCCATCAAGCTATTCTCTATAGAGTAGCTTGGATTGTACTGATTGGTTTTATAGCCTTCTCTTTGATTAATTTTCCGGCAATTCATCACGAAATTGTACTCTTATTCGCCTTGTGGCGTAAAAGGCCTCATTGGACCCATATTACCGATCATCTTATTCTAGGAAGCCTACCTCTCGATTCCCTTCAACACCTCGAGATTTTACAAGAGAAGGAAGGGGTCACAGCAATCGTTTCATTTACAGAGGATTGGGAATTTGACCAACGCCTACCGGGACACAGGGCTGCGACGACGAAAAAGATCAAAGAAATGGGCATTAAGCACATTCACCTCCCAACCCAAGACAAGAAACCACTTTCGCAAGCCGTTCTTAATAAGTCTGTTAAAGCTATAGAAAGCGAAATTGATCATGATGGAATCGTCTATGTACATTGTAAAATGGGCAAAGGGCGCAGCGTAAGCGCTGTTATAGCCTATTTAATGCGATGCGAAGGGATGGATCTTATGGAAGCCATTGATTATGTAAAAGTTAAGAGGAAAATAAAGCTCACCGGCCAACAAAAAGCAACTCTTTCTAAATTCTCATAATTAAAACTATATAATAAATATTTTACTTTACTAATACAACAAACCTTGTTACTATATTTTTTAATCATAATTAAAAAGGCTGGTAAAATGACAGATTTATTAAGAATAGAACTAAATCAGACAACTGATCAATATAAACTGGAAGAGTCTCCAAGAGAAAAATCTGATCCTCTAATCAAACGTCTTGCAATGAGCCCTCTTTTTTGGACCGCAGCATTAGGTGTAGCAGCAATTACCTTTACAGCAGTAGCAATAGCAATGCCTGTTCTGCTCCCTCTCATTCTTCCAATTATTTTAACTTTAGGAATTGCGATTTTTACTATTCAAAAGCTGAAAAAACATCATATGCGCCATGATATTTCCCTTACATTTCTTCCTTGGACAGCTAAGAAGCAGTGGCATCAGATCGAGCCTAATATCTATTTAGGAGGTCTGCCATTGCGCAACTTTAGCCATCTTGAGAAGCTCGAAAAAGCAGGAGTCAAAACAATGATTTCAATGGTTCAAGATTGGGAATACAAAAAGACCGCGATTATAGGCCATCCCGCATCAAAAGAAGCAACCGAAGAAAAATTCACTGTTCACTACTTGACAACACCGGATAAAACGCAAGTGTCACAAGAGGATTTAAATCGCGGTGCTGACTTAATTCATGAGCATGTCACTGCAAATATGCCGATTTACATCCATTGCAAAATGGGTAAAGGACGTAGTGCAAGTCTTGTCGCAGCTTATTACATTAAATACCAATATATGAATGTGGAGCTAGCGGTTGCCAAGATGAAGGCGATAAGGCCAATTAATATTAATGGCATCCAGCTTGAAGCTCTTCGACAATTTGAACAAACGATTATATCCGAACTCGCAGATGAATATAACGATCAAGTGGACAATATATTCGCCTAACCCTTTAAGACCATTCGGGGAATAAATTTCGCAACAATTTTAGCGAGGTCTGCAGCTTCTACAGCTTGCACAACTTCGCTAACATCTTTATAAGCATCAGGCATCTCTTCTGCTATCGTTCGGTAGGAAGATGCAGCAACGATGATTCCTTGATCCCGCATATGACGTTTTAAATCTTTTCCCTCCCAAGCATGCCTTGACTTTACACGACTGCGCGCTCTTCCCGCTCCATGACAAGAGCTGCTCCAAGTCAGAGAATTCCCAAGTCCTGCCATCAAATAACTGCACCGCTGCATATCGCCAGGAACAAGCACCGGCTGTCCTGTAGATTGAAAAATGGGTGCAAGTTCGGGATGTTTAGGTCCAAATGCACGTGTTGCTCCTTTGCGATGCACACATACTTTTGTCTTTTTCCCTTCGAATTCATGTTCTTCAAACTTCGCAATATTGTGACAAACATCATAGATTAGGCGGACATCTTGATCTTTTATGCCTAAAATAGAATGGAATGCCTTACGCACAGCATGTAAAATTTGCTGTCTATTATTAAAAGCGTAATTAGCAGCAGCAGCCATCGCTGCAAAATAGCGCTTGCCATCTTCGCTCTGAATTGGAGCAGCAACAAGCTGTCTGTCTGGAAGTGATTTTGCATACCCCTTTGATACAAAATCATCGAGTGTATCTTGGCAAACCTGATGACCAAAGCCACGTGATCCACTATGAATAAGCACATAGATCTGATCGAGTTCAACGCCCCAAGCACTTGCAATTTCTCGATCAACAAGATCACCAACATAACCAATTTCTACAAAATGGTTGCCTGAGCCAACTGAACCTAATTGCTTTCTCCCTCTATCGCGCGCATGAGAAGACACCGCGCTTAAATCTCCTCCATCAATGCAGCCATAACTCTCCATATGCTCAAGATCGTGTTCAAGACCAAATCCCTGTTCGATCGACCATTTTGCTCCTTTGGCAATCAACTCCTTATAATCGCTATCGCTTAATCCCTTTCCATGCTGACCATGACCAACACCAGCTGGTATAGAGCGAAAAATCTCCGCTATTAACTTTTCACAATTATCCTGAGAAAGATTTTTATACTGCTCATTGACAATCGCTAAACGTACACCGCAATTAATATCATAGCCAACTCCGCCAGGACTAATCACGCCTTGATTAATATCCATTGCAGCAACGCCGCCAATAGGAAAGCCATAACCCCAATGGATATCGGGCATCGCAATACTGTAACCGACAATTCCAGGAAGATATGCGACATTGCGCACCTGATCGAGAGGTTTTTCAATTTCTGGATTTTCAAGCATCTGTGTTGTTGCAATCACCAAACCTGGAACGCGCATTCCTCCTGTTTTTGGCAAAAGATAGGTAGAAGGTTTGATCTCTTTTAAATTAGACATCGACAATCATCTCCCACTCATAAAAACGAGCATTGGTCTCTTTCATTTTACCTGAATAACTCACTGCCTTAAAAGGAACACCTATCTGACAATCAATCTCAAAAAGGTGATGATTGAGAAGCTGAATCAATTCTTCTAATGATTGCGGTTTTTTAACGATATTGACAAAAGATGTCATCGCAGGATATTCAAAGCAGAGTGCAGTAGCCGCATTGGCATAGAGCTCTGTTAATGTCTCTCCTCGAATCGTAAATGCAATATCTGCAGTATGTTCAAATTCATCAAAAGGATGCAAAAATGGCACATTCCACAATGAGCGATATTGTGAGTGACCTAAGCTTTCAAGTAGATGAAACTCTTTGAGATAAAAAGGTAGCTGGGTAAAGGCCTCTAGCCATTCCTCCTTATTAAAAGGACGCCTGGCAATAGTGACGTGAGGGAAGAACGTATCAGAACGGCGATTGAGGCTATACCCTTGAGACATTAAAGCTTGAACGAGCTTATTGTGATAACTCTCCACTTGACTGCCATTATTAAACCAATTCCCCTCCCAAGAGGCCGTATTCGCTTCTTTTTTGGGCAAGAAACAGCACTCTGAAAATTTACCTGTTTTGCCAATTGAGAAAGAGGGATGAGGCAGATCATCGATTTGATTTAAGAGTGTTTCGGGATTTTGGTTTCCCAAAAACACAAAGGTCATATGACGATTATTTTCTTCAATAATTCTGCCGGGAGGCAAGTTTTCTGGCCAAGGAGTATGAATAGAAAATGCAAAAAAAAGTCGCTTATCAATTGCCATCAATCATCTTGAGTTGATCTGAAGTCAAATACCAGCAGATCTTGCTGTGATGGGAGAAAAGATCTTCACACTCTATTGCCAAACATCCTCCATAAGAAAAATCAACAATCACTCTGCCCTGCTCGCAGAGCAAAAACGAAGAAATCTCAACCAGAGAGGGAAGATGTCCTGCGATAAAAATTTGCTGCTTATTTAAATTGGCCAATTCATCGATCAATTCTTCCACCAGTGCCATTGGTTTAGCCTTTTCAGTCACAATAATTTGATTTTCAGCATAGTTTAACGCTGCGGCGATCAATTGAGCAGTCTGCTTCGAGCGTTTTTTGGGAGAAGCGACTAGAGCGTCGATCTTTACGCCGAGTTTTTTTAATCCCATGCCACTTTGCACAATTGTCATCTCACCCTCAGAACTCAAACCTTCTTCTGGATCAATGGCAGAAGGATTAGCCATCCCGTGTTGCATTAGATAAATCTTCATTATTCCCCCAATTTCTTTACAAACCAATCACTTGCAAGCTCTGAAACGCGATCGAGTTTCCCTGGCTCTTCAAATAGATGGCTGGCACCCGGTACAATTTCGAGTTTTTTTTCACATTGCAAGAGATCGTAAGCCTCTTTATTCATTTCAATCACAGGCAAATCTAGACCGCCAACAATTAACAACGTCGGTGCTTGAACACCGCTCAATTCCTGCTTAGCAAGATCAGGCCGGCCTCCTCTAGAAACGATTGCTCTAACGCACTTGGGCAAATGGCTTGCGGCAATCAACGTTGCTGCAGCTCCTGTGCTCGCCCCAAAACATCCTATGGGCAAATTTGCTGTTTGATTATCTTTTGCCATCGCATCAATCACTTTTTCTAAACGCTTCGATAAAAGAGGAATGTCAAAGCGCAATTGCATCGTCTGCTGATCAATCACTTCTTCATTTTCAGTTAATAAATCAAAGAGCAGTGTTGCGAGTTTTTTTTGATTGAGCTGCTGTGCAACTTGTCTATTGCGACGACTATGACGAGAGCTTCCGCTACCATGAGCGAAAATCACTAGTCCTTGTGCTTGATCAGGCAAAATTAAATCACCCTTCACAACATCTTGATCGCCAATATCAATACTAATTTCTCTTTCCATTACCCTCTCACCTTTTGCATCAATGCAATCACTTCCTGATCTGTAACTTGTCCAAAATCGACATAAAACTGCCCTACCGCCATCATTGAAATGGGCAAATGCAAACAAATCACCTCTTCAACTTCCTTCTCAAGTTTTCTAATTGTTTGAGGAACACCAACTGGAACTGCAAGAATAATTTTTGCAGGCTTTTGCTTTCGAATATAGCGAATAGCAGCGTGCATCGTTACGCCTGTCGCAATACCATCATCTGCAATGATCACTGTTTGACCTTTCAAGTTTACAGGAGGAAATTTTCCTCGATACAGGGAGCTCCTTTTCTCAGCTTCTTCCTGCTTATCTTTTGTCTCTTGCTTTAAGTAGTCCTTTGAAACTTCAAGATCATCGATTAATGCTTGATTATAGTAACTGACATCCCCTGCTATAGCTCCAATACCAAGCTCGGGATTAAACGGTGCTCCAAGTTTGCGAGCAACAATGACATCAAATGGCAAAGAAAGCTCTACTGCGATTTCACAGCCAATGACAACACCACCGCGCACAAGCCCTAAAACGACAATATCGTCTAACTCGCGATATTTACTTAAGGCAATTGCGAGCTCCTTACCAGCTTCTGTTCTGTTTTTAAAAACTGCTTGTGACATCTACATATATGGTAAATTAATTTAAAATCAGTATATGATGCGTATACATACGAAGCTAGTATTTTTATTACTAACCCTCATGAAGGAATCAGCAAATATGTTTAGAAAAAAAACCGAAAAATGGGTACTCCTTTTACTGTCATTTGCAATTATGATCTTTGTACAAATAGCAGGAGCTGCAGCCACGCGCACAAGTGTCAACACCTGGTATCAAACACTAATCAAACCAAGCATCACTCCTCCAGATGCAGTTTTTGGCCCTGTTTGGGCTGCTCTTTATATACTGATCGCTTTCTCTCTATGGCTAATCTGGATCGCTCCTAAAAGACCCAAAAGCGCATTGCCTCTTTTTTTTATTCAACTTGGACTGAACTTTCTCTGGACTTGGTTTTTCTTTAAAATGCAAAATCCTCTCCTTGGATTGATCGATATTTTGCTTTTAATTCCTTTTCTACTTGCTACAATTATCGTCTTTTGGAAAACATCGAGAATTGCTTCAATGCTTCTCTGGCCATATTTTGTTTGGGTTGTGTTTGCTGCAATTCTTAACTGGCAGTTTGTCGTTTTAAATTAAGGAATCTATGTTTTCATCAACAACCACTATTCCAGTCAGCTGTAAAAAAGCCTTTAAATGGCTATCTAGAGCTGAGAGTTTTAGGCGTCTAGAACCGCCATGGGAAAATATGATCCGCTTTCAAAGTTGTGAACCACTCAAAGAAGGAAGCCGCATTACCTTTTCTTATCATCTTGGGCCTCTTGTCCTGCCTTGGCGTCTAAAAGTATCGGAATATAAACAAAACGAGAGCTTTACAGTTGAACAAATCCCCTTTACACAGTGGAGCTATCACTGCCGCCTTAAACCCCTTGATGATGACTCCTGTGAAATCACAGAAGAGCTCGACTTTCAAAAACGCTCTTTTAAACATAGTACAGAAAAAAAAATCACCTCTGCTCTACATTATAGACAAGAGACAATGAAAAACGACCTTCTTTGTATTAACCGCTATCCTGATAAACAACTGAGAATATTAATTGCAGGGAGCAATGGTTTTATTGGCTCTGAAATTGTCACATTTTTGCGCGCTGCAGGCCACAAAGTCATACGACTCATTCGTAAAAAAACGCATCAACACGATGTCATTTTTTGGAACCCAAATCAAAATCATCTCAATACTAAGGATCTCGAAGGTTTTGATGCAGTCATCAATTTATGTGGTGAAAATATTGCTGACCATCCATGGACAAAAAGAAAAAAGGAGCGCATTTTAACAAGCCGTCTTCAAAGTACAAATCTACTCATTGAGAAGCTTAATCAATGCACAACTAAACCTCCTGTTCTGCTCAATGCATCAGCAATCGGTTATTATGGCAATTGCCAAGATCAGCATATCGATGAAAAGCAACCGCAAGGCAAAGGTTTTTTAGCTGATGTATGCTCTCGCTGGGAAGAGGCTGCGATGAATTTTTCAAACCGCACTGTCCTTATGCGCTTTGGAATGGTTCTAAATCCGAAAGGAGGGATCTTAAAAAAAACACTCCCCTCTTTTAACATTGGTCTAGGAGCAATATTAGGACAGGGAGATCATTTGATTAGCTGGATTAGCACTGATGATTTGATCTATCAACTATATCACTGCCTAATGCAAGAGCACATTTCAGGTCCAGTTAATTTCGCAACACCTGATATCATGAGTCACAAACAATTTTGCAATACATTAGCAAAACACCTTCATCGCCCTTGTCGATTAAAAGTTCCTGCCGGTCTATTGCGTATATTATTTAAAGATCTCGCTGATGAGGTACTACTAGCTAGCATTGCGGCAAAGCCACAAAAGCTGCTCGATAGTAAAGCTGAGTTCGCATACTCTGATTTAGAAAAGACGTTTGCTCATTTGCTAAAGTAGTCGCTACAATTTAATATTGTGCTCTTTAATCCCTTTATAATAGCTTACGCTATGACTGTAGAGACGATTGTCTCTAAATGCGAGTGGAACAAGGTTCTTCTTATCAACTTTTCCCGCCTCATCAACACTAGGATAAAGCAAAAACTCAACAGTTTCCCCATGCTTAAGCTCGTACTCCTCTTCCTTCAAAGGTGGGCCTAGCAGACCAATCACTTTTTCTTTACAATCACCCATAGAAAGTGATCCAAGATTATTTTCTCCAACAGCCGTAGTATCAGATTTTCGACTTTGGCGAATAATTAAAGGCGCTACACAACTTGTGAACTGCGCAATAAGAACTAAAGGAATAAATAATCTGATTGAGTTTCTCATATAATCACCTTATACTTTTACTTAATCGAATTAGCGGAAAAATATCAAGTAAATTTATATGACAGAAAAGCAATCATCCTACCCTCAAGAACATTATTCACACATACTCGACTTTTGGTTTGGTAACCTCGAACATTTATCTAACAATCTTCCTTCACGCTTACAGATGTGGTTTCAACAAGATGACAAACTCGATCTAGAAATTAGCGATAAATTCCAAACAATACTGGAGAAAGCAGGACAAGGAGAATTTCTCGGGTGGAAAGATAACCCTCGAGGGCGACTTGCTCTGATTCTTATACTCGACCAATTCCCCCGCCATATTTTTCGAGGCAGTCATATGGCCTTTCAATACGATCCACTTGCCTTAGCACTTGCAATAGAAGGAATAGAGCTCGGTCATGACAAAAAACTCACTGCTTTTGAACGCACTTTCTTTTACTTGCCACTTGAGCATTCTGAAGATCTTAAAATCCAAGAACAATCAGTTAAATGTTTTGAACAACTCGCGATAGATGCTCCTACAGAACTAAAAACCAATATAGAAAGCTTTACCTATTATGCTGCGCGCCATCGCGACTTAATCATAAAATTTGGTCGCTTTCCCTACCGCAATCAAGCGCTCAACCGCACATCAACAGAAAAAGAACTCGAATATTTAAAAGGACCCTTATTTTAAGAGAGTTTCATGGCTTATATATCCACTCCGAAGTTTAAGCAAACACGCTGGTACTTAAAACCAATCTGCCTTTTCCAAAAAATTAAATATAAACGCATCTTAGAGCCCTCTCTAATTTGGAGCATTATTCCACGTTCCTTTCTCGATTTTCTTTCCCTACATAGTAGATTGAATCGCAAGAAATCCCCCTTAGAAAAATCTCTACGCGCTTTGGTGATGCTTCGCGTCTCTCAAATTGAAGAATGCCCGTTTTGCATCGACATACACAGCTACTTCCTCTTAAAACAAGCCCAAGGAGTTGAAAAAATAAAAGCTTTACCTCACTTCAATGTTAGCGCACTTTTAAGTGACAGAGAAAAACTCGCACTCGCTTATACAGATAAGGTATGCAAAACCCCACCTAATGTTGATCAAACATTCATAGATCATCTTAAACAACATTTTAGCGAGCAGGAAATTGTCGAACTCACTGCGCTGATCGGCGCGCAGCTTCTATCAGCTAAGTTCAACTCATCCCTCGGCATTAGTTCAGCAAAATTTTGTTCTTCCCCTTCTTCATCTACTTGAGAGTGAAGAACAGCACAAAATTCTTGAAATCAATCTTATAACTATTGAACATTGACGGGAAAAACCTCTAAAAACTCACTAGGAATATTTCTTTTTATTAAAAACGGTTAAATTTATGAAAAAAAATATTAAGATTCCTTTTTATTTAATATTAATGTTCTTTTCAATTTCTAAAATATTTTCGATAGACCATTTTATAGTCATTACTCAGCAAAAAACAGGTTCGATGATATTATTAAAAGCCATTAATCATTTAACAGAACTAAAATTCAATAGAAGTTTGGACAGTCCAAAAACTGGAAATAATACCAACGCTCTTGAATTAATTATGCAAGCAGAAAAAAAGAAGGAATTTCACCATATACATACAAACATGAGTTATTTTTCTAAAATTTATAAACCTTTTTCTGAAGATTTAAGAATAAAAAAAATTACTACCGTAAGAGATCCAAGAGATACTGCTATATCTATACTTAATTTTTATATTAATGAAAAACGCATTTATTCCGGGAAGAGAATGTCGAAAATCACCTCCAAATTCCTAAGAACCGCAACTAATAACCAAAAACTCACATATGTTATTAAAAACCTTGTTAACACAAACAAATGCTTAGATTTCACTATTACATGCCTTAAGGACTCCAACGTTCTAGTAATACCCTTTGAACACTTAATTGAATTCAACGATATAATTGGCAAAGAAAACCAAAGGCAATCATTACAGAATATTTGTGATTTTTTAGCTATTCCTTATACAAAAGAGCATATCAACATCTGTGCAGAAAATTTGTTTGGCATTGACAAGGAAAATATAAGTAACAATTTCAGCTTTCGTCTAGGCCCTAAAGTGAACAAATGGAAAGAGGTTTTTACTCCCGAACATAAGGAGCTATTTAAAGAACTGTATGGTAGACATTTGATTGAGCTAGGGTATGAAAAAGATGACAACTGGTAAAAAAAAAGCGATTGTTTTAATCAATTTGGGGACGCCTGATCAGCCTGATCGCAAAAGTGTGCACCGCTATCTAACTGAATTCTTGACTGATAGTAGAGTGATCGACATTCCTTGGCTTCAGCGTCAAATGCTCGTCCGAGGCATGATCGCCCCTTTCCGAAGCGGCAAATCTGCAAAAATCTATCAAACGATTTGGCAAAAGGAAGGATCTCCCCTCTTAATCCATACAGAACAAGTGGCTGAACTACTACAAAAGGAGATGGGAGATGATTATCTCGTTACCTTTGCAATGCGCTATCAAAATCCTTCGATTAAAGCCGTGCTTGAAGAAGTAAAAAAAGCGCGCGTAGAACATTTAATTATCTTGCCTCTTTTCCCACAATACGCATCAGCAACGACAGGATCAATCAAAGAGCTTGTGATGCAAGAGCTGAGCTCGTGGCAGGTGATTCCTAAGTTAACATTAATCAATAGCTTCTACAATCATCCATCCTTTATTCGGGCGCATTTAAAACGCGCTGAGAAGTATCAAATCGAGAAGTACGACCATATCCTTTTTAGTTTTCATGGTTTGCCACTAAGACAATTGTGCAAAGCAAATGAGGGCAAACCGTGTGGAAAAAGACCGCATTGTTGTCAAAAAATGACACACAGAAATCAAAGCTGTTATTCTGCTCAATGTTATGCAACAGCACGCGCTATCGCTCATGGTTTAAAGCTTAAGTCTTCTCAATATTCAATTTGCTTTCAATCCCGCTTAGGCAGAGATGAGTGGCTAAAACCCTATACAGAAGAAACAATCATCCAACTTGCTGACCAAGGTAAAAAACGACTACTTGTCTTTTGTCCAGCTTTTGTTTGTGATTGTTTAGAAACGCTTTATGAAATTGCGATTGAATACCGCGCTATTTTTCTAGATAAAGGAGGAAAGGATCTAACACTTGTGGAAGGACTAAACAATGAACCTCAATGGATTCAAGGTTTAAAGCAGATCGTAGATGAAGAGACAGGCGTTTTTACAAACGCCAATCTCAATCAAATACGTGAAAAAGAGATTATCTTTTCCCTTTAGTTCTCTTAGAGATCCCTTTCCAGCCGAATGCTTCATAAACAGCAGCAATACCGACTAAAACATAGATCACTCTGTCGACCCAAGTCTCACCGAAAATATAATCGACAACATTAAAATCAAATAGACCTACTAGACCCCAGTTAAGACCACCGAGAATCAAAAGGATCATCATTACAACATCGAGTTTTTTCATTCCTTAACCTCAATATTTAAAAAAAAACAAACACCTGGAATATTTCTACTCCTAAATTTCTGATGTCTCATAAAGAAAGTTTTTGTACAAGTCTTTTTTTTAATGGGTTAGATTTTTAATTGATTTTTATCGATCCCGATCATTAAGATATTATCTTTTTTTCATGGAGAGATATATGAAACAACTATTTACATATTTACTACCCTTTATCATTAATCTCAGCTGCTCTAAAGAAACTACAGTAAAAGAACATATACCGGCACCTGTTGTTATTTTGCTCGGAGCTCCTGGATCTGGAAAAGGATCACAAGCAGCAATCATCAGTAAGCAACTTGGGCTGTGTCACATCTCTGTAGGGGATCTTTTTCGCGCAAATATTGAGCAAAAGACCGAATTAGGACTTATTGCAAAATCTTATACAGAAAAAGGAGAGCTCGTACCATCTGAAATAGTCAATCATATGATCATACAGCGCACCGAGCAAAAAGATTGCAAAAAGGGGTATATTCTCGATGGCTCTTGCCGCACTCTAGATCAAACTGAGTATTGGATTTCTCACCTTCAGAAAAGCAGCACGCCTATCGCCTTTTATATCAATGTCCCTGATGAAAAAATTGTTGAAAGACTCAGTGGTCGATTGATCTGCAGCTCCTGCTCAACACCCTTCCATACTGCTTTTCATCCTCCAAAAGAAGATGGAGTCTGTGATCTTTGCAGCGCCACGCTCTACCAGCGCAATGATGATTCCAGCGATGTCATTGCAAACAGGCTCAATATTTTTCATGAAAATTTCGATGCGATTCAAGAGCGTTTCAAAAAAGAGAAATTGCTCTATGTGATTGATGGAGATCGTGAGCAAGATCAAATCGCTGGAGAAATGATCGCAGTCTTCAAAGCGTTTATGCGCCCTTCCGTTTCTCAAGATAGCACTGATGATACTCTTCCGCGCGATAAAAAGGAGGAGCTGGGACAATCTCGGTAACAACATTTTCTTTGGATTTATGCCCCATTTTAGAAGCTAACGCTTTCTCTCTTTGGGCTTCATCATAATAAAAGATGATCGAACGATATTGAGCTCCTACATCGGCTCCCTGTTTATTCAAGCTTGTTGGATCATGCATTGCCCAAAACGCATCAAGTAGTTGCTCATATTTGATCTGATCAGGATCGTATTCTAGTTCAACAACTTCGGCATGCCCTGTGCTACCGTCACATACTTGTTGATAGGTAGGATGAGGAACATAGCCTCCTTGATAACCTACTCGAGTTGATAAAACGCCTTTAAGCTTCTTAAATCGCTCTTCAACTCCCCAAAAACATCCAGCGCCAAAACTTGCTTTCTTCACCATCTATCCACCTGTACGAAATCCAGGAAAGAGCGTCATTCCACCATCGACAAAAAGTGTGATCCCATTAATGTAATCGGCATGATCTGATGCAAGCCAAACTGCCGCTTGTGCGATATCTTCTGGCTCACCAATTCTTTCATAAGGAATGAGCTTCATTAAATTTGCATAAGCCTCAGGAGTTTCCCACGCATCACGATTAATTGGAGTGCGTATCGCTCCAGGCCCAATCGAATTCACCCTTATACGATGAGGAGCCATCTCTTGAGACAAACTCTGCATCATCAAATGAATCCCCCCTTTTGATGCCGCATAATTTGCATGTCCAGACCAGGGCACCACTTCATGTACCGAGCTCATGCAGATGACCTTCCCCGCAGCACAAGAGACCTCTTTAACAACGCCCCGTCTTTTAAACTCCTTTACTGCTTCTCTAGCGCAGAGGAACTGTCCAGTTAAGTTAATACCAATCACTGTATTCCATTGCTTAAGAGTCATCTGATCAAATGGAGCGTCTTGTTGCAGACCGGCATTGCTAACGAGAATATCAATCGTTCCAAATTGCTTTTTCATTTCTTCAAACATCGCAATGATATCCTCTTCCTTCGAGACATCAGCTTGATGAGCATAACATTGCACTCCAAATCCTTTGATAATATCGACAACCTCTTGAGCTTTCTCAGGATGTGAGCGATAGTTGACAACCACATCCGCTCCTGCTTGGCCTAGCCCAATTGCTACAGCTCGGCCGATTCCTGAATCCGAGCCTGTCACAAGAGCCTTTTGACCTTTAAGCATTTGGGGAAAAGGAACTTCGGGCATGGGAACATCATTAGCCATAATATTTGCCTATAAAATTAATCTATTTAATTAACAAATATAGTCATTTTTAAAATAAATCAACAAAAACTATTAACTTTTTTGTTTATTTTTGTTTATATAGTAATTAAACAAGATAACAAAATAATTGCGATAATGTTTGAACAACTGCATTTAATGGAGCTTAACTTCCTCTCCGCTCTGGCTGATCTGCGCACTCCCCTATACGATGTTTTCTTCAGAATACTTGATCTCTTTGATCGTGAGTTGTTTCCAATCCTTTTCCTTCCCTTTCTCTGGTATTGCTATGATGCAAAATTTGCAACGCGCCTTTTCTTTATTCTCATCATTTCAATCTTCTGCAATAACTTCTGCAAAGAATTTTTCTCTCAACCGAGACCCTTTGAATTGATTGAAGGAATAGAGCTGATTAAAAGATCTGGATATGGGTTTCCCAGCGGCGCAGCGCAAAACGCAGTCATTGTTGTTGGAATGATCACTCATCTTACTAAGCGTTATTATCTCATACCTCTAGCATCTGTAGCGATCCTATTGATGGGGTTTTCTAGGCTCTATCTCGGAGTGCATTTTCCAAGCGATGTTCTATTCGGCTGGCTGATTGGTCTTTCTATTCTAGTTCCCTACTGCTATGCATTGCCTAGAATTGAAAGAGATCTAAGAAAAATACCCTCAGTCCCTCTCTATATTATCGCATTCCTAGCCTTTGGCTCTTTGGGATTTATCACCCATTCCCCCATTTCATTATCGATTATTACTATAGCAATTGGAAGTAGCTTTGGCCTAATCTATCAGCGCAGCATCCCTGATGAAAATCTAAAAAAAAGCGAACAAGTAAAACTCGCATTTTTGACTTTATGTGGACTCGTCATCATTTTCGGAGTGATAAAAGCGCTGCAACTTCTACATATGCCGCTCTTTATAGAAGACTCTTTGATAGGAATTAGTTATTTTACAATGGGATTGTGGCTAACACACTCTGCTAAAGCAACATATGCTAGATATAGAAAGAACGGAAAAAAATTAGCTTAATTTATAAAACTCAAACAACTTTTCCTTAGCTCGGTTTAAAAGAGAAGCGACTCTCTTATCACCACCAGGTTTATCATCAGCCCATTTTAAAGAAAGCTGACGATAATTTTTATTAATCGCCTTTTTCTTCTCGTCGTCAGTTTTTTTATCCATATCAATTTCCGCTTGCTTCAATCCTAAAATATCATAAGCAGAAATCTTATGAGAATTACCCCGAAATTGCTTTTCGTAATATTTCACTGGAGTGAGCCCTAGGAGTTTAAGAGCTTCCTTGTCATCATCGGCCAATTGACCTATCTCAGTACTCTTTACATAATCTGGACTGGATTTAGCTTTAGGCTTTGCCTCTTCGGCTTGGGGTTGATAACCATTTTGAGGTTGTTCAGTGTCATAATAATTAGGTTTTTTCGATGAATCTGTCGCACCTGAATAAAACGGAAACTCATCGCCAAAAAATGAATCAAAATTAAACCTATAATCATCCCAGCTGCTCTTTGGTGGCGGCGAGTAATTAGAGTATGCGTTAGGTTTTTTAAACGCGTCGTTAGCTGACGGTTGTCGCGCATAATTTGGGTAAGATGGAAAATTGTGTTTAGATTGATTTAGATCACGAGGATTTTTCTTTATTATTACCACTTTTTTAAGCGCATCGAAAAAGTTTTTGTAATTTTCTTCATATTTTTTATTATCATTATTAGAGTTTTCTTGCTTCTTAGAAGATAATAGAGAGAAATACTCATCTAAGGTATTGCATGTTACATCCATTTGTGTCGCTCGATCAATAAGTAGAGCACTACATTCAGCAACTTTTTCCAGTGTTTTGTTATATTGGTTTTTTAAGACACCATGACCAATTCCTAAAGCTATCGCTCCTAGCACTGGGGCGATAATGATTGCAGCAGCTGAGGTGACAAGTGCAGCTTCTAAAATTAAACTCGCAATTGCTAATGCAGCAATAGCACTAATAATTGATAATGCAATTGTTGCTCCCAAAAGAACGCTCTGTTTAATCCCATTCGCACCTAAGTCGCTAACTTTCTTTCTATAAGCAGTTGGAGTCCAATCTTGGTATTTGCGGCCGTCAACTAGACTGCATTTCTTTTCCTTAGTCTCTCTCATCAGGTCTTTTTCAACCCAACGCCATTTCATATTATCTGCATAAAGTGATGATGCTTGAGTTTGATTCACAACCATAAGTAACCCGTAATTAAAATTTAGAACATTTTAACACATTTCATATAGATTTCCCAAGAAAAAAATATCTAAAAAAAATATATCAATATAATTAATAATTGATGTCTTTAATTGAATTTGATAATAAAAAATATTTTTTACGAACAATTAATAACATTGCCACTCCTATAAAGAACAAAGACGAGGGGAATATTATTAAAAGATTTTTTATAGGAAAAAGCGCTAAAAAAAAAGTACTTATAGATAGAGAAAAAGAAGATAAACAATATAGAGCCTGACGCCTCGCAGGAATCTCTTGATCTATAGTATGCCATAAATATTTGAAAGATTGAGACAACATTATCCCCATTCCCATCCAGGCAAAGGTCAATGTAAAAGAAGTCAATGCTACCGACAAATAGGGATGATTGGGCGCAATAAGGCCAATGAGAGCAAAGAAACCAAAAAGGCCACACCCAATGAGAAAAAAACTGCTTGCCCAAAGAGCAATATGGCGGTCAGATAAAAAACTGCTGAGTGAATGAGATAAGAAAAAAGCTGTTAAAAGAGAAATTGTCATCACAATCCCTAAACTGGCAAACTGCAGTGGAGTTAACTCTAAACTCGTACGCAAAAAAGCCCCTCCCCATAAAAAGAAGAGAATTAAGCTAGTGATACAAAGGGTAATCAAACTGATATCAAATAGCATACGCTTATCCCTTTTTATACAAGAGAGCATCGGCAACCAGCGGAGCGGGGTTATATCTATTAAATTGGTTGGTAAAGGCTTTTTAATTTGATGATAGAATCGATAAAAAAGAAATGCAGTTAACCCTAGGAGAGGTAATAGAGCATAGCGCCAAGGCAAATACTGCAACAACACCCCTCCTAAAAGGGGGATCACCGTAGGAAGAAACATTACCGAAAAACCAAAAACGATCGCCACTCGATTCAAGAGTCGCTCTTTACCTTGATCCGTAGTAATTAAAGGCAGCAGCATACTCAAAGCAGCAAGGGAAAATCCTTGCAAGAAACGCATCGAAGAAAAAAGGATATAATTAGAAGCACAAAGAAGAACAAGCATCGATACAATGTAAAGAGTTCCTGCGGAGATCAGTAAAATTTTCTTCTCTTTAAATCGCTGCCAAAAAATTGTACCACAAGCAAATCCTAAATAACCAAGACTGACTGAAACTAGAACTGATGATAAAGACAGCTGAAAATTCTCTTGAATCTCCGGTAACATCGGAAGATAAAATAACTGATCGCAAAATGGAAGCAATAAACCTAAAGCGAGTAAAATGAATAAAGACATATAAATTATATTATTTTTTCTTTCAATTTTACATGATTTCCTTATTTAAAAAAAAAGAGAAAATCGCTAATGTTCTTGCTTTTACATGAAAAACAGCCTTAATTTGCTAATGATGTCTATAAAGAAAAAATTTATTTTACTCTTTTGCCTTCTAGGCCTTGTAATCAGCGCTCTATTTATCCCTAATATACCTTTATTGAAATCCTCTGAGCAGCATGGCTCACATAAAAAAAAAGCACTTTTTATCATTAATCCTCGCGCAGGCACTTTGCGAAACAATCAAATCGAACAGCAAATTAGAAAAAAAATTGATGAAAAAAAATTTGACTATACCATCGAATATACGAAAGGTCCGAAAGACGCAACTCGTTTGAGCAAGCTAGCGGCGAACAATGACTATGATCTCGTAGTTGCTGTTGGAGGTGACGGCACAGTCAATGAGGTTTCAAAAGGTCTCATTGGAAAGAAAACCTCTCTTGGAATTATCCCCTCAGGATCAGGTAATGGGTTAGCTCGTCACTTGAACATTTCTCTTAAGCCTAAAGAAGCTATTGATCTAATCAATCATTTCCACACCCATAGAATCGATACTGTAAAAATCAATGATGAAAGCTATCTTTGTGTTGCTGGAGTTGGTTTTGATGCGCGTATCAGCTCCGATTTCGCCAAAAGTGATAAGCGAGGACTAAGATCTTATCTTAAGGTCATTATCAACCAACTCTCTGAATATAAGCCTCAGGAATACGAACTAATAATTGATGGAAAACTCATCAAAACTAAGGCGTTTTTAATTAGCTTTGCCAACAGCAATCAATATGGCAATAATGCCTATATCGCTCCACATGCAATAATTGATGATGGCTGGCTCGATGTACAAATTTTAAAGGAATTCCCCTCACATGCTGCTCCTAAAATCGCCTTTGATCTTTTTAACAAAACAATCGATAGCTCAGAATATCTCGAAACAATCCGTTGCCGGGAAGTGACTCTCTATTCCCCTATGGTAGAGATGCATATTGACGGTGAACCGATGCATTTTAAAGATGTAATTCACATCAACATTCAACCCTCATCTCTCAATGTCATTACTCCAGAAAGCAAAAAAACTGCCGCCTGAATTTTATCTATCTGATGATGTTGTCTCTTTAAGTCGACTACTACTTGGTAAAATTATTGTTTCTACCATCGATGACAGACTAACTACTGGAATGATCGTTGAAACTGAGGCATATAAAGCACCTCATGATCGCGCATCACACGCTTTCAACTTAAAACGCACTCCGCGTAATGAAGCGATGTATAGGATGGGAGGCTCTTGTTATGTTTATCTTTGTTACGGAATACACGCACTTTTTAATGTTGTGACCAATGTCGCTAACATTCCACATGCGATCCTCATTCGTGCCATTGAGCCGCTGGGTGGCATTGATATCATGTGCGAAAGGAGAAGGTTTAAAAAAGCAAAACCCTCTCTAACAGCAGGCCCTGGATGTTTAACTAAAGCCTTAGGAATCAACATAAAACATAACAATCTTTCTCTGCAAGATGAGCTAATATCGATTCAAGATCATAAAATAGAGATTCGCTCTGATCAAATCATCGCAGGTCCACGCGTTGGAATAGCCTATGCAAAAGAAGACGCCCTTCTTCCCTGGCGCTTTCGCATTCGAGACAATAAATGGACAAGCGCTCCTAATAAATAACCAATGTTTTAATTGCTAATTATAGACATAATTTGATAATTAATTAATTAACATAAGCTACAATTCATTGAGTTAAATAATTTAAGTGCTTGGTGTAAATAAAAAAAACATCCTATTAACTGGAGCGCGCTCACCTGCCACTCTAGATTTAGCGCGCCAATTAAGCAGCGCAGGACATCAAGTCTTTGTTGCTGAAACTTATGAGTTACATGTTTGTCGGTTTTCCAATGCAATATGCAAGAGTTTTATCGTCCCAAGTCCCCGTTTTAATCCTCAACAATACATAAACAAACTTGTAGAAATTACCAGAAATAACCATATCGATTTCCTCATTCCTACCTGTGAAGAAATCATCTATATTTCAAAAAATCTCGAACATTTTCCTGATTCTTGCACAGTATTTTGCGCTCCATTTGAAACTCTCAATCAATTGCACAACAAGTGGTTATTTAATCAGAAGTTAATCTCATTCCAGTTTTCTGCGCCCTATACTAAGCTCATTACTTCATATAACGACCTACATCTGCTTGATCGCAGCAAAACATACGCTCTAAAAGCCTCTTATTCAAGAGCTTCTCAAAATATATATAAGATTACCCCTGACACACAGCTACCAAAAGGTCTAGTGATTGAAAAAAATAACCCTTGGATCGCTCAAGAATGGATTGAAGGGGAAAAATATTGCACATATTCCATTTGTATTGATGGCCAAATATTTGCACATAGCATTTATCCTGTAAGATTTGCAATAGATGACAGCTCATGCATTAACTTTCAGTCGACAAAACATCTAGGGATTTTTGAATGGGTTGAAAAATTTGCTAAACAAGAAAAATTCACTGGCCAAATCGCCTTTGATTTCATAGAACCTGAAAATGGGAAAATTTACGCAATTGAGTGTAATCCTAGATCAACAAGCGGCTTGCACCTATTTCATCCACATGATCGAATCGATCGAGCATTCTTTGGTGAAAATTACTACCCAATTCTCCCTCCTATAGGTCGCGAAAAACAGATAGCACTAGGCATGCTACTCTATAGCTGGCAAAATCGCAGTTTTTTTAATCATATTGGAGAATTTTTTACCCAGATATTTAAAACTAAAGATGTTGTCTTTGCCTTTAACGATATTATGCCTTTTCTAGCAATGCCCTTAGTCTTTGGCCGCTATCTCTATCAAAAAATCAAAATGGGCGTTCGCCTACCCTCTATTTTTACATACGATATTGATTGGAATGGCAACGAATAAGAGACTATCCTGCTATTTGAGAGCTCCTGTTGCGTTAAATAGACCGTAGGAAAAGAGAAGTTAACGTGAATCAGCCATGATAAGCGATTCATTTTTTTCTTGATTCAATCCTAAAATTTGTAACATATCTTCATCCGAACTGCGAGACGGATTGGGTGTTGTCAATAACTTATCACCAATGAAAATAGAATTCGCTCCAGCAAGAAAACAAAGAGCTTGCTGTTCAATGCTCATCTCGTTACGCCCTGCTGATAGCCGAACCATAGTCTTGGGCATTGCAATGCGCGCTGTAGCTATCATGCGAACTGTTTCCCAAATTGATAATGCAGGAAGATCTGCCATTGGCGTCCCTTTGACTTTAACTAGTTGGTTGATTGGCACTGATTCAGGATGAGGATCCATTGTTGCTAAGGTGCGAAGGAGTTCAAGACGGTCCTCTTCACTTTCTCCCATTCCAATAATTCCTCCACAACAGACTGTAATCTTTGCCTTGCGTACATTGCCAATAGTCTCTAAACGCTCATCATATGAACGCGTTGTAATAATCGTCTTATAAAATTTGCGCGATGCATCGAGGTTATGATTATAAGCATACAAGCCCGCATCCGCGAGCCTTTGAGCTTGATCCTCTGTTAGCATCCCAAGTGTTGTGCAAACTTCAAGACCCATATCTGTTACACTGCGAATCATCTCCAATATGCGATCAAATGCATTTCCATCACGTACTTGTCTCCATGCAGCACCGAGACAGACGCGTGTTGCGCCCCGCTCTTTTGCTTTTATCGCAAAATCAAGAACTTGCTCTTTGCCAAGCATAGGCTCTGGCTTCACCTGTGTTTGATAACGACTTGATTGGGGGCAATATTTACAATCTTCTGAGCAACCTCCTGTCTTGATTGACAAAAGTGCACAGCGCTGCACCTTGGATGCATCATGATATTCACGATGAACTTTAGCCCCATTGAAAATTAGCTCAAGAATGGGCTGACGATAAATAGCTTGTAGCTCTTCAATTGTCCAATCAAAACGCACCATAAAAGTTCCCCTCTTTAAGAATTATAAAGAGCGTACTGAATCTACTATTTTTAGACGAGAACGTTACCCAATCTTCTCAACGAGTTTGAGAATGAACATTCATATTACTAAACAAAGATCTATTAATATTTGATTTTTAAATCAATTTAGAGCTAAAAAAAGAAAAAAAGAGATCAAATATGTTAATACTGTTTTTTGTTTTTGCTGTATGTATGGTTTTAATCTGGTTTGGCTGGAGAAAAACAGCAATTGGATTAGCAATGATTAATCTTGCATTTTGCGCAGGAATGCTAATCTACCACGCAACAGACAAACTTGGGATAAGCTTATAAATGTCAATTAATTACGATATATCTCGATTTCTCAATGCATTGTGGATCTATCTTATTGCTTCGATCCTCACTGGGGGATTTATCTATGAGTTTATCAATAACCAAGCTCCATGCCCTCTTTGCATGCTACAGCGCCTGTCAATGGTCATGGTAGTCATTGGCCCCATGCTCAATCTCCGTTTTGGCATCAGGCCCATGCATTATGGTGTTGCCTTAAGCGGCTGTCTTTTTGGTGGAGCTGTATCTCTTAGACAAATTAGTCTCCATATTTGTCCGAGCTTTGGTAATTATACATTAGAGCTGTTTGGATTTAAGCTCTATTCCTGGGCATTTGTCACATTTGCCGCTTCAGCCATAGGTCTCATCCTTTTACTCTTTCTCTATCGCCCCGAAGACAAGCCAAGCAAAAAAGAGAGTCGAATGATGTGGCATGAAAAAATCGCTTTTTTCTATATTTTTTTGGTCACTTTGACCAATGTCGTCACAACTTATCGTCTCTGTCTATTTGGTTTTTGCGGTGACACTTGAGCTGCATAGCGCCGCTTTTGTTGAGGTGGTCTTACAGCTGAAGAGATAAACCGTAGATTTGAAGATAACAACTTTTTCAATGCGGCCTCTTGAACAACGGCATGTGTAAAGCCATAAACAATGAAAATACTGCGCCCTTCGTTCCAATATTTACAAATTTCATTAACGATGACGCAATCACGCAAAATAATCTTCCGTCGCACAATAGCATTAATAACCGAATCATCTCTCGAAGGAGTTGTGATCCTTCTAAACAAATCAGCATCATTGATATTGAAAGACTTGCCTATAAACTTTTTATGAAGGCCCTTCATTTCCTTGAAAGTGAATTTTAACTGCTTAAACTCAGGAAATGCAAAAAGGCGTTGATAGCTTTCAAGAAAGCGTGTGACATAATCTTCAAAAGGAGGGAAATGGTTTTTATTACGATGCCATTGCGTTGCAATTTGTGCAAAATGGGCGTAGGCAATCTCTTCTGCACTATACTCCTTTAATAACTGCTCAATAATCAATCGCTCTCTTTTACTATCTCCATCAGGAGTATCAATATCAATTTTGTATTTGCGCGCAAGGAAAGTTGTTAATCCATTCTCTCCATAGTTGGTCACAGCTTCTCCAATTGATTTGCTCATAGAACTGATTCCCCCTTCAACCAATACAATTGCCTTTTTTAAATCCGGAGTGTTGGTAACAAACTCTTCAAAGTTTTTAACAATAGAAGCAACTTGAGAGTGTTTAGGATCGTAGCTATGTTCTACTCCGCAAAAATACAAACATTTCCCTTGGTCTTCGATGACAAAATTATGAGCAGGTCCAGCAATATTAAGACGGTTGTACTGTTGATAGGTCATCAATAATTCTTCAATACCATCGTTAAATGGAGTCACTCTCCCAAATATCGGAGCAGAAGAAAATAGAAGAGAAAAAATGAGAACTAGTGCCGTTTGCTTTTTCATAGTCTTACCACAACTAACGTTAAATTAAACAAGTCAGTCTAATGCAAAAATGGATATCGAGAAATGCTAAATAATCATTAATCATTCGCTACAAAAATAATTGCTTTAATCGCATAAATTTTGTAAAAAGCTTTTTTTTCTTATGGAGATCGTCATGCGTTTATCGTTTTTTTTGGTTCCACTTATCATCACACGTTTTATTTTTGGCTGGGAAATTAATCAAGCTAGACTTGATCAAAAAATCAAGAATCCTCCTGAATGGGCGACAAAGCAAATTGAAAAGGAATTGCAGCGCTATCCAAAAGTGACCAAACACGCTATTAATGCCACCTATTCTTTCCTGATGCGCAATAAGCAGTTTTACGAGACTCTACCTCTTGAGCGTGATCACGATGCAACACTCATCAGACTTACGATAAAAAATAATAAAATCATTGCTTATTGGAAACCAACAAAAGATCACTTTTTTAATAAACACAACACAAAGCTCGTTGATTTTTTTAAGCAATGCACTAAATATATCACTTTCCCAAATGTCGATTTGCTGATTACCACTGGTGATTATTTTGATTTCCCTTCTGCCAAAATCTTAGCTCCAATTTTTGCGGAATCCAAACGCCATGGGAGTACTGAAGCAATACTCTATCCTCATATTACAAGACTCGATTGGCAACTAGGCATTCTCAATGAAGTAGAACAAAACGTAAAACGCTATCCATGGGAGAGAAAAAAGGGAGTCGCTGTTTGGCGTGGAGGTACTCCTGGTAATGGCTGGGCAGAAGGTAAAAACATTAGACAAGTGATTGTAAAACAATCAGAAAAGCATCTTGATCTGCTAGATGCGGCCTTTACCAAAGTCAATCCCTCCAAAAGAAAAATTAAAGATTGGCTGAAAAAGAATTATCGCTTTGCTCCCTTTGTTCCCCCGAATGAATATCTCGAGGAACAACTCAAAAATAAGTACCAATTATGCATTGATGGAAGCGCATGGGCCAGCTCACTGTTTTGGCAACTCGCTTCGAACTCCGCTGTAATCAAAAATGAATCTCCCTTTATCGAGTGGTACTATGTTGGGTTAAAACCCTTTGAGCACTATATCCCTTATAACAGTGATGGATCAAACCTAATTGAACAAATAAGATGGGCTAAAAATGATGATACAAAAGCCAAACAAATCGCTGACCAAGGACGTGATTTTTTCTTAAACCACGCAATGATCGAAGATATGATCGCCTATATTTATCATTTGTTGCATGCTTATGCAAAAATTCAAAAATATTAAGCTATGATATTACGCGTTTTACCAGTTTTGCTCTTATATACCGCTTTATCAATAGGACAGCAGGTTAATAGGGAAATTCTTGATGATAAAATCAGCAATCCCCCACTGTGGGTAACTGAACAAATCGAATGGGATTTTAGAGACTATAAAAAGATTACCAAAGAGCACTTTGAAAAAACTTACCAGCAATACAAAAATCAATACGGTTTTAACCGTCTGACAATTAAAGATAATCAAGTTATCCCCGACAAGAAAAAAACAGGCCGAGGGTACTATACTTATACCTATAATTTACTCAAATGGTGCAGTGCATATGTAAAATTTCCTGATGTCGACCTCATCATGTGCACATTAGATCGCTATGATACCAAGCGATTTCTTCCATGTCCCATTTTTGCGTACTGCAAAAAAATGAATAGCCCCTCCCTTGTTCTATTTCCAGAAAAACGGAAAACAAGCGCTCTTAAAAATCCAATTGCTCCTCTTTTAAAAGCTCCACAAGTTGCTTGGGAGGATAAAATCGAAAAAGCTCTATGGCGAGGTAGGACAATTCGCGGAGGACGCGGTGGCGCCTGGCAAAGAATACGCCTTGTGAATCTTGCTAAAAACAGACCCGATTTAATCGATGCAGGATTCAATGCCATTAAAACAGCAAATATTTCTCTAAAAAAGACCCTTAAAAAAGCTCCGTCAATATCTCCGCTGAAACAGCGTCAGTATAAATATTTAGTCGCCGTTGATGGAATTAGTTTTCCCTCTTCATTTTATTGGCAACTGTTCTCTAAATCTTTAGTGTTTAAGCAAAAGTCCCCTTTTATCGAATGGTTTTATCGCGCACTAAAACCCAACGAACATTACATCTCCTATCAGAACAATCTCGATCTTATTAGTAAAATTGAGTGGGCAAAACAGCATGATATAGAAGCTCAAAAAATTGCAGAAAATGCTTATGATTTTAGCATTAACAATTTACTGCTTGAAGACATCATCGCCTATTTTTATCATCTATTCACTAAATACTCGCAACTACAGGAATTAGAATAACGATGCGACACCTTATTTTACTTCTCTCTCTTTTACTACCTATTCATTCTCTTATAGCTCTTAAAATCAACAAAACCCATCTCAGAGAAAAAATTGAACATCCTCCTCAGTGGGCTCTTGATCAAATAGAATCTGACCTCACACTCTATAAGAACAAAATTACCACCTCTGATCTAGAAAAGGTCTATGCAGATTATAAAAATCATCCCAATCTGTTTAAAATAAAAATCGAAAACAACATTGTCATCCCCGATACAAAAACCGATTGCGATCATCGTTATAAATATAAAAAAACATACAAGTTCTTACAGTCGTGCACAAAACATGTACAATTTCCTAATATTGAATTTTTAATCTGCACTTCAGATAATTTTAGTCCAAAAAAACCACTTGCTTGTCCTGTATTTGTAAGTTGCACAATGAAAAAAAGTTATTCCGCTGTCTTATTCCCTCAAGCGCGCAAACTCGATAGCAAATATCAACTTACAAAAAAAATACTCAATATAAAAGAACCTATTCCCTGGGAAAATAAAACTGAAGTCGCATTCTGGCGCGGAGCAACAACAGGAGGTGGTTACGAATCAGGAAAAAACTTGCGTCTAAAAATTGTTCGTTTATCTGAAAAATATCCAAATGAAATTGATGCTGGGTTTACACGCATTTATCCTGCTTCAAAAAAATGGCTTATTGAAAACATTATCCTAAGGAACCACGTCTCTCCTATCGACCAAATGAAATACAAATACCTAATCGCCTTAGATGGATATAGCTTCTCATCATCTCTTCATTGGCAACTCTTAACAGGCTCAACAGTTTTAAAAAGCTCCTCAGATTACGTTGAATGGTTCTACAAAGCCATTAAACCCAATGTGCACTACATTTCCTTTAACAAAGATTGTTCCGATCTAGTGAAAAAAATAAAGTGGGCCAAATCTCACGATTCCAAAGTTAAAAGAATGGCAAAAAATGCTCGCGAATTTTACCTCAACAACCTAATGATCGAAGATATCATTGCCTACTTCTATCACCTCTTCAACGCCTATGCCAAACTACAAACCCCCGACACCCCGGAAACAGATCGTCCCACCTCTCCACAAGAAGAAGCCCCTGAACCCATTCTTTCTCAATCCTTCTAAAATCTAGAAAAGCAGACCTATACTCCTAGCAAAAAGATTTATTATCAGAAAATTGGAAACTTTAGGCCGATAAGACGTCCCCAATCAGGATACTCTTTTTTAAGGCTTGAAGATCTTTTAGTAGATTTTGAAGATCGAGCCGAAAACAAACTTACTATGTTTGTCGAGGATCGAGATTCGGAAGATGCCAAAGAGAACATGTCTGAATTTAGCATAATTATTGGGGGCGGCCAGACTCGAACTGGCGGAGACCGAAGTCGAGGGATTTACAGTCCCTTGCAATTGCCACTATGCGACACCCCCGAAGGGAAAAAGAATGCTGGCGAAAGGAATTGAACCCTCAACCGTCCGATTACAAGTCGGGTGCTCTACCAATTGAGCTACACCAGCATAAAGAACGAAGCGGAGTTTAGCAGAAGGCTAAAATTCTGCTCAATAGTTTTTACATCGAGATGTCTTTATCTTTAAGAAGATCTTTCGTTGGTTCCTTAGATCTTTCTTCAATGGGATGTTCCGTAACATTTTTTTGGAAAAGAGACCCCATTTTCTGTGACATCTGTTGTCCTAGGTCTGAAACAGAGAGTGCTTTGGCCTCAATTTTTTTTTGACGCTGCTTCATCTCGCAGCATTTTTTATATTTTTTACCAGATCCACATGGGCAAGGATCATTCCGTCCCGCTTTTTTCATTATTGCCTCATTCCATCTAATTTACTGGCAGGATATAATAATCCACTTTAACTTAAACGTCTATGACTGATGGAACAGAAATTACTAGCAAAACCTCCTTGGAGAAAAAGCGGAAAGCGACTTGAAAGCATGTGTCGCAAGGCTTTATATGACTTTGATCTCTTACAAGATGTTGATCGATTAGCTATAGCATTAAGTGGTGGAAAGGATAGCTTGACGCTACTTTATCTGCTAAATGCGATTCGAGGGAAGGGTTTTAAAAATTTTGATATTCATGCAATTCATGTGAGTGGCGCCTTTTCTTGTGGCCCTGGAGTTCAAGAAAATTATTTAAAAAGAATTTGTGAGCAACTCTCAATTCCCCTAACGATTTGTCATACAGAGCAAAAACTTGAAACATTAAAATGTTATAGCTGTTCTAGAAATCGCCGAAAATTAATTTTTGATGCTGCTAAAAACCAAGGGATTGAAACGATTGCATTTGGTCATCATCGTGACGATAACATTCAAACGTTGTTAATGAACCTTTTACATAAGGCAGAGTTTGCTGGAAATTTGCCGAAACTTAAAATGATCGATTATGATGTGACGATTATTCGCCCTCTAATTTATGTATCTGAAGAGGAAATTCAATCTTTTGCGCGTTCATACCAATTTGCGCGTATCTCTTGTCAATGCCCCGTTGGTCAAAATTCTATGCGCCGTAAAGTCGCCGATATGATCGATGAAATCGAGCAAATTTTTCCCAACGTTAAAGAAAATCTAGCGCAAGCAATGTTCGAGTATGGATCAAAAAAAGCACTTTATAAGTAACCTTTGAATCTGTTAAATTAAGAACTTATTGAACTTGAGTATGTAATGTCAGACCAACTTTATCAAACATTAGCTGTTGTTATCTATCTATCTATCGTCGCATCGATCGCTTATTTTTCTTATAAGCGCAATATATCAGCAAATGACTTTATTATTGGAGGCCGGGGTTTAAACTACTGGCTAACAGCATTAGCCGCCCATGGCAGTGACATGGGAAGTTGGATTTTTATCGGTTATCCGATGGTTGTTTTTCTCTCCGGCATGTTTAATACCTGGGTCGGAATTGGCTTAACACTATTTATGTTTCTAAACTGGCAATTCATTGCCCCTCGCGTACGCATTGCTACAGAACAATATAATAGCCTTACCTTTTCTTCGTTCTACGAAAGCAGGCTCGCTGACACCTCTGGTTTAATACGTGTTTTTAGCTCAATCATGTGCATCTTCTATTATACGATCTATATCTCTGCTGGACTGATTGGTCTTGGTTATGTAGCAATAACACTTTTTGAAATCAGTTATTTATTGGGTATCACTATTGGAATTGCCATTGTAATTCCTTACGTGTTTTTTGGTGGGTATCGCACTCTTGCTTGGATCGATCTATTTCAAGGTATTTTTCTATTACTTGTCATCTTGTTTGTTCCTGTGTACACCCTGGTTAAGCTCGGGGGGTGGACCGTAATGATCAACGCTATCGATCAGGTTCAACTATCAACAGCTCTACTGCCAAATTTAAAACCACTGACTCTGCTTACAGCTTTTTTTCTTATGACTGAGCTAGGACTTGGCTATTTTGGTCAGCCCCATATTGTCACTAAATTCATGGGGATAAAACGCGTTCAAGAAATTAAGAAATCAAAATACATTGGTATGACTTGGATGGTGCTCTCTCTTGGAGCTGCGACATTAATCGGTCTTGTTGGCATTCCTTTCTTTCAAGAATCAGGTCTCGCCAATCCTCAAGAAGTCTTTATCCAAATGGTCAAAAGATCATTTCACCCTTTTCTGATCGGTCTCTTTCTCTGCGCGGTGCTTGCTGCTACGATTAATACAATTGGTTCACAAGTTCTCGTTCTCGCTTCAAGTGTTACGGAAGACCTTTATAAAAGACTCTATCGCAAAGACGCGAGTCAGAGGACCCTATTAGTTGTTTCCCGTGCTGGAGTTGTAGTTACTGGAGCTATTGCATACATGATTGCATTTTTTGAAGTAGGAACCGTTTACGGCGTTGTCTCCTATGCATGGGCGGGGCTTGGATCTGCTTTTGGTCCTTTGCTAATCTTTTCGCTCTATTCAAAAAAGGTCAATAAATACGGAGGATGGGCTGGAATACTATCCGGTGGAATCGTTGCCGCAATATGGCCATCGATCAACTCTCTTTTTCCTTTAAAAATTCCTGCAATGCTCGTTGGTTTTGTTTCGAGTTGCATCACTATTTATATAGTTTCACTTGCAACTGATCATCTCGTTCATCAATCTGCTAAAGAGATTCCTTAAGAGATTTCTTTTGTAGATATAAGAAGAATGCTCCGAGACAAGCAAAAACTGCTGCAATAATAAAAGGACTGCTAGGCGATATTCCAACAAGCACCCCTCCAAGAAGCCCCGCTAATGCCTCTGCAGTGACGATAATGGATGCATTAACCCCTAACACTTCCCCTTGCTTTCTTTCGCCTGCGCTATTTGATACAATAAGCTGCATGCTCGTCATTGCAATTCCAACAAAAATACCAAGCAACGGCAATGTAAGAAAAAGAGCCTCGTATCGCTGAGGAATAATAAAGAGAATTAATGAAACAGCCAATCCCAAGCTAGTTATAATAATAGCTTTGAAAGGCGAAAAACGTTTAGCAAATACATTGCTAATTACAAGCTGTATTCCCGAGACAAAAACAGCAAGATACGCTTGTGCCGTAGCAATCTGACTTGGACCGCTTTGAAAAACAAGCGTTAAATAAATAGGAACAGTGAGAAAAAAAAGCAGAAAAGAAAACCAAAACGTCAAAGAAGTGAGGAATATGCGGCGCATTTTTTTAATGCGAAAAACGTTTTTAAAATTAACTAGCTCCTTAAAAAATTCATTTTTTGATGGTTTTTTTTCAGGAAGTTTAAGCAAAGGAAAAAAGAAATAAACTGTGCACCAAGTAAAAACAGCCATAAAAACAGAAAACCAAAATGGTGTTGCATAGTTAAACCATGAAACGATGTTCTTCGATCCAAGCTTTCCGCCTAAAATAGGTCCGATGATAAATCCAAGAGAAATCGCTAAACTAATATAGCTAAAGCTACGTACTTTTTGATGTCCCTTGGTCATATCTGCTGCTGCAGATTGAGCAATCACGACGTTACCCTCAGCAAAACCACAAATAATACGACTTATGATCAAAAAAGGCAGATTCAGCCAAGTGATCGCCAAGGCCGTCATGAAATAACCAAGCGTTGTTAATGCTAAGGAACCCAGTAAAACTCGCTTTCGTCCATAAAGATCAGATAACCGGCCTAAAAAAGGAGATCCAAAAAACTGACCAAAAGGGTACAGAGCAAGAACAACACCTAAAATCGCTGAGCGCACTTCTGAACTATAATGGCTAGGTAGAATACTCCCTTCTGGATAGATGAATAAGGGAGAAAACACTGGATAGGGTAGAGTCACTCCCACATAGGCAAGGAAAACGGTTAAAAAAATTGGAAGTAGAGAGTGGTTTTTTTTCTTAGTTTTTGTCATGACTTCATATTCATTGCATTTTCAAAGGCATCGAGTTTCAATAGAGCTTCACGTTGAAGATCCTCTATTTTTTCCCTTCCACCTGGCAGAGCATATATTGTTCGTAACTGATCAATCAGCTCTTCCTGTTTTTCATCTGCGCCGTTATCTATCCACTCTGCATCCGGATGTGCAAGTTGATATTTGCGCGCTTCAATCATCAAATCAACAAGCTGATTAAAAGATTTTTTTAACTCAGCCTGGTTTTTTTCTAGATCATCAATTGATTCTATTGTCTTAAGCTCATCCGATAGCTTGCGAGCTAATGATCTCCCTTCGGCATGAAAGTCTTCTGGACGATTAGGAGAGCAACTCGCTAAACAGCTCAACAATAAACAAAAAAAGATTATGTATTTTTTTCTCTTCATTTCCTTAGCATTGGTGAGAGCCAAAAAAATCTCAAGAAAAATCCATTTAAACCATGAAGACAATCTTCTTGAGAAAAAAGAGCACTAACGCTAAATTGTTCAACGTTTTTCGAGCCTATCGGATAATTTTTTTGAGGGCGCATAGCTCAGTTGGTAGAGCTCCTGTCTTACACACAGGCGGTCATAGGTTCGAGTCCTGTTGCGCCCATCAGATTTGCGGGAGTAGTTCAACTGGTTAGAGCACCGCCCTGTCACGGCGGAAGTTGCGGGTTCGAGTCCCGTCTCCCGCGTTTCTTTAAACGCGATCTCCTTTAATTTTTTCCCAATCTGCTTTATTTGCCTTTCTGTGCCAGCTGCGCCATCCCTGTTGATTGCGATAGATAGGAAATTCCTCAGGATAGACAATATGCAAATCAATCAAAGCATCTTCCCGTTCAGGAAATCGTATGCCATTTAGATGATCAATCTCATGTTGAAAAATACGCGCTACATAGCCTGTATGCTCTTCTTCGATTTTTTCTCCATAACGATTGAATGCTGTAATAATAATGCGCTCAGGACGCTCAATTAGCCCAACAATACTACCTGTAGAAAAACAACCTTCATACCATGTTCCCTTTTCATCTGAAAACTCAATAATCTTCGGATTAATATAGAGATGTAAATCATTCACACCACCTACTCCATCCGCAGCGACATCAACAGAAATAATGCGCTTTTGAACACCGATTTGCGGAGCTGCTAAACCAACGAGTACAGATCTACTACCATCCTTTTGATTTCCATGAGCAAAATCCAACACTCTATCGCAAAATTCTTGAAACTCCGTTGTCTCAATTTCATTCTCTCCAATCTCCTCAGCTCTCTGACTTAATACAGGATGATCAGGAGACACCCAATCTATTTTCTCAGGAAATTGCATCGCTGTAACCTTTGTTAAAAATATCAATGATAAAATAATACCCGTTTTCATTTTCTATTTCTCCTTTTCCATTCCGCGAAAGAACATTTTTTGTGCCAGTTTTTCAATTGTCCGCCCAAATCATATATGAGATACTCATCTTTCTCAATATAATGCAAATCACTCTCATTTTCAATGCGCTCAGGAAATCGCAATCCATCTAAATGATCAATCTCATGTTGAAAAACTTGAGCAGAGATTCCTCTATGCTCTTCTTCGATAAACTTTCGATTAATAGCCCTAGAAGATATTTTTATCCTAATAAATCCCTCGAAAATACCGCAAATATTCCCAGTCGAAAAACAGCCTTTTCTAATGGCATTTTTTTAACTAGAAAAGCCCGTAATTTCTGGATTGATATAGAGTTTTAAATCTTCACGATTTTGGGAATAAATCTTCAATAAAATCACACATTTACAAACGCCAACTTGAAGCGCAGCGATTCCTCAAACACCTTGAGGAAAATCATTTTCTAGAAAAAATTAAAAATCGTAATAATATTTAGGAAATGACTCTGATTGCAATTCGTGCTCTGATACAGGATCAAACACTTGCATGAGCCGAGGATATAGGCTCTATTAATTGTATGACTCCTCCTTTAAAAGAGGAGTCTATACCCTTTAAGCGCGACGAAAAACCATAATGGTATTTTTAAACCAGCGCAATTTAGAATTAGCTCTTAATGACCGCTCCGCTTCAACATCATTTACCCAGCCATGCTTAGCAAAGATCTTTTTAATATAGGGGTTGTTACGCGTATTGACATGTCCCTTGCCGCCTTGACCTACAACTGCCCAGCTTAAGACAATTCCATTTTTTGCGTGCCGCATTATGTTATCGATTAAAGTTTTCTCAAATTCTCGAGGAATGTGCTCACCTACCTCTAAACTCATCACCCAGTCATATTGTTTTTTCAAATCAAAACGAATACTTAGGTCTAAAATCTTAGCAACGCCGTCAGACATTTTTTCAGTAAGAGGATTTCCATCATAGCCTTCACATATGAAATCTGCTCCTAATAGATGTTTTACATAGTCACCCTTTCCACACCCAAAATCAACAATCGTTTTAGCCTTTTCATTTTTAAAAAAATCAACAAGAGCATCAGCTAATGCCCAATCTGTAATATGACCACTTTCATCTTCCCAGTACCCATGATTATGAATATTGCCAGAAGCAAAAGTCAATGAACTAAAACTAAGCAGAATAGATATTATAATACGTTTCATTTTTCAACCTTAAATTTTTGAAGTTTTGCATATTCATGAAAAAGATGATAAATATAAACTATGACATCTTCAATCATCAAGTTATAAAGAAAAAAATCAGTTGCATTTTCTGCAATCCGCTTAGCTTCAGCATCATGCTCTTTAGCCCACTGAATTTTCTGAATTAAATCGGAAGCATCTCGCTTATAAGGGATGTAATGCTCATAGGGCTTGATGGCATCATAATACCATTCAATCCACTTTGAGTTATTCTTAAACACAACAGAATTTGAAAGTAATTGCCATCCCAGAGAACTTGCAAAAGTATTTCCGTCGGCTGCAATCAAATATTTATATTTTAATTGATCAGAAACTTCGATATTTCCTTCCAATCGATAATTTTTAATATATTTATATTTATTTTGCTTATATGGACTAAAAGCTGCTTCAATATAATCTGGTTTTTTCATTGAAAGCGCAACGATCTTTTGACGTAGATTAGTATGTGTATCATAACCACCCCCAGTTGTTGATCCACGCCAAAAAGCTAAATCAGATTTCTTATTCCATTGATCTGAAATCCTATATTTTAAAATACTCTCAATTTGAGCCTGTCTTCTACCTATCATTGTGAGTTCAGGATATAAAACTGCCTGCTTATTTCCCTTAAGTTTGCATACTGCAAATACAGGAGCAGATAAATTGACATTAGGCAATCCGAATTGTTCAAAAGCAGTTAGGATAACATCAATATCCGGGAAAGTGACGTATTTTGTAAATTCATGTAAGCAAAAAATGGCCTTGGAATTACTTCTACTTAACGGATAATCTGCAATATTTTGGATAAAGACTTGGTTATTAAGAATATAAATCCTGCTTGCGCAAGGCCAAACATTTTTTATCTGATCATATGTCTGATTAAGATTTTTTACTGTTATGCCATTCGTCTTAAAAGGCTCAAGATCTTTCTCAATTTGCTCTACCATCCATTGAGGAGGAGCTCTGTTTAACTTTCCATCAAGTTTTTTCCTATCCACCTCTATAGAAAGCAACCCAACTGATAACATTAAAAAAAACAAAAACCTTTTCATAACACCTTTTACCTATAGAAGTTAAAAAAGCAGCGCAATTGTTGCTTAAGCCTTAAATATACAGCACCATTATACTTATTATAGGTTCAGAAAAAAAATCAATTTTCAAGAATATCGACATCGCGTTGCAGGAGAATAGGTGCCAAGATATGTTTCATTTTTCAACCTAAAATTTTTGAAGTTTTGCATATTCTTTCAGGACATGATAGATATAATATAATGAATTAATTTCTCCAAGCCATTCTCGTGCAAACAATGTTGCATTTTCAGAGATCTTCTTACACTCCTGATCATGATCTTTTGCCCACTGAATTTTTTCAATTAAATCACTGACATCATCTTTTAGAGGAATATAATGTTCATAGGGCTTCATTCCTGGATAATACCATTGAATGCTCTTCGATTCTTGCTTCAGCATGACAGAATTTGCTAGCAATTGCCAAAAAACACGACTAAATGCACAAGTAACACCATCAATAGTAATTTGATATTTATATCGTATCTGATCTTCAATCTTAACTGATTTGCTTAAATACATATATTCTTTAATACCAACATGATCTTTTAATTCACCACAGCCTGTAAAACGCGCATTAACCATCTTAGGATGCTGTAATGAAAATGCAACAGCTTTAAATCGAGGATATTCAAAAAATTGATTCCTTTTTGCATAGTCTCCTGCACCACATCCTCCTCCTCGGAAAAAACCCATCTCAATCTTTTTATCCCACGGAAATTGCTTGCTACCAGAAATCGTTGAAGACCTAAGAGAATGAAATCCTTCTAGGTTTTCATAGTCTGGAAATAGAATGCCTGTTCTCACTCGTGTTACATTTTTTGCAAAACAAAAAACAGGGGCATAAGAAAAATCGCTCCCAGGCTGCCCTATAAATCCGTCCGATATAGTGATAACAAACTGCATATCTGGAAGCAAGTTTAGAGCGGCAATTTTTTTCAATCCCTTTAGAATTGGGTTATTGCGAAAATTCGTATGATATCTATCATATTCATTTTCTAACTTGAAAAGCCGCTGCGAAGTCACATTTTTTCCAGAAATTTTATACAAAACATAAGATTTTCCTGCATTTTTTATAGTCTTATCTAACATTTGGGATGTAATTCCCGTCTCTTTATAAGGAGAGAGCTGTTCATGAATAGAATCAATCATCCATTGCGGAGGCTTTTCATTTAATATTTTTTCTTGAAGTTTATCAAAATTAGCATGGGCAGAGATATAGAAAAAAAGAAAACTAAAAGTGATGGATAAGAATCGATTGGAAATCATAAATTAATACCTTTTCTGATTTGTAAATAAAAAATAGACCACTTCACTAATATAAAGTCGCCCACTAACCAATAAATTTTGAGTCTACTTGCATAATTTTCTGGTTTTTCATAATCCATTATTTTTTAACATGCCTAATGTTTCTTCAAAATCCTTTATCCTATATATAAAAAACTGAACTCATGAGCAATGATCAAATAAAATCTAAGCTCGAAAAAATACAGAAGAAAAAAATTATAGGCCACCAATATATCTTTTTTTTCAGAACTATTGATTGATAAAAGGAATCTATATAGCTCAAAAATATGTATCAGAGAAGAAAATGACCTTCCTTCACATTTAACTTCTTGACCTTAGAACGAATTTTCTGTTCAATTTAGACTTTTGAGTGCGCAAAAGGAATGCCATCTATGAAATCAATTAAGATATCTTATGTTCTATCACTACTCGTTTTGATGAATAATGCAAATGGAGCTTCTTTTCAAAAGAGCAACAACATTACACGAAAGCATATGGCACCTCAGCAAAATATAACTTCTGCGCAAACATCAGAAGTGCCGCCGATGTCAAAAATCCCGAAAATCATATGGCAAACCTATAAAACTAAGCAGCTACCAAAACCAGCTCAAGGTGCGCAAAAAACGTGGACAAACCGAAATCAGGGATATGCTTATCATTTATGTGATGATGCCGATATTGATAAATACATCCGAACAAAGTGGAATGAAGATACCTACGCATTTTTTAAGGAACTTCCTCTTGGAGTGATGAAAGCAGATTTATGGCGCTACCTGATCATAGCAACTGAGGGAGGCATCTATTCGGATATAGATTCAACCTGTTGCACACCAATTAGCAAATGGGGACATCTAATTCCTAAAAATTCACCACATGTGATGTTACTGGGGTTAGAGAATGACAAATTCTTTTGCCAATGGACTATAACAGCGACGCCTAAGCATCCTGCAATGAACCATATTTGCACATTTATAGTAGAGAAGTGGAAAGAAAAAGGGATTAATCCAGCTAAAAATTTCGTGTGCGCAACAACAGGCCCAGGAATTTGGTCAGAGGCTATTAAGGACTATCTTGGTGAAGAGAGGAAAACAACGGCTGAATCTATTTACAACCTCTACATAAAAGATGCAAATTATCGGAAGAAAATTAATGATCTCGGTATATGGCTTTTTCCACAATCTTTCTACGCTGGTATAGCCTCTAAGAATTTATATGGATCGCAGAATTTTGGTGATGGTTATGTTCAATGGACTGAAGAATCAGACAAGTTATGGAAAAAAAACTCCCTATAATTAGTTAGAATCTTCGCACTTTCCTTAACAATAGAGCAGATGATGGAGACAAACGATGATATCTTTAAATTTTTCAGATTAACGAATGTGATTTAATATTATGAAAAAGATTGCAATTTCGTTAGGCCTTATTCTATTGCTATTTGGCGCAGGAAAAATCAATTACTCCTACACAGGCGGATTTCGCGTGCATAAAGTGCGCTCGAATTTAAGCTATGACCCAAAATGGGACAGTATAACCTATGCTGAGATAAGTGAGATAAAAGAGCGTCTTCAACAACCTTTCACCTATCTTGGACGAGGAGCTCAATGCTATGCATTTCTCTCCAGTGATGGCAAAACAGTTCTCAAGCTCTTTAAATTTCATCATTTGAACCCTTCGAGTTTTTGGCGTACACCACATTTCGGGCCGTTTGAAAAATGGCGTTTTGCAATTTTTAATAACGCACAAGTCAAATTCAATCAGATGTTCAGTAGCTTCCTCATTGCCAATGAAAAACTTCCATCCTCAACAGCTCTAATCTATCTACATCTCAATAAAAGCGATCATTTGAAGCAAAAAATAACCCTAATTACCCCCTTTGGAGTAAAGCACACTCTCGATGCGGATAAATTAGAATTTGCTTTGCAACAATATGCCCGCAGCTTTTATGACGAGCTTAATGAACTGCTTAAAGCTGGTCAAACAAAGCAAGCTCTAGACATCGTCTCCTCCTTGCAAGAACTTTGGGAAGAAAAAATGCAGTTAGGAATCTTCGACTATGATCCTGCTTTAAGTACAAATTTTGGCTGCATTGATGGCAAGGTTGTTCAATTCGATTGTGGTAGTTTACTCACAAAACCATCGCAAGAGCAGATTGATCGATGTCAAAGAAACCATATCAAGCAGATGCATCATTTATCCGAGTGGCTCGCTGAGCGTAATGTCAATGTTAATGAGTAAGTTTTAATTTCTCATTATTGTCTAAAAATGCAAATGATCATTATCTAGAATTTTTGCAATTTGGCATATTTGATAAGAAGATGGTAAACATAAAAAAGGCATTCTTCCCTACCCAACCATTCATTTGCAAATCTTGTGCCTGCTGCAGCAATTCTCTTGCATTCTGCATCATGCGATTTTGCCCATTGGATTTTTTCGGCCAAATCGCTTATGTCCTCTTTAAGAGGGATATAGTGCACATTAGCTTTTAAACCTGGGTAATACCATTGGCAATTTTCACTCTCTTGTTTCAAGACAAGACAGTTAGAGAGCAGTTGCCAAAATGTACGACTGTAAGCACAGGTAACCCCATCAACTAATATTTGATATTTATATTTAATTTGTTCCGAAATAGGAATTTTAGAACTCAAATACAAACTTTCATTTTCTTCAAAATTTTTATAGAGTCCTGCTCCCGATTGTGTAAATCTAGCATCGATTAGATCTGGACGTTCTATAGAAAGTCTAACAGCTTTCATTCTAGGGAAACTCTCATAACATCCATTTTCTACATATTCATCCTCTCCACAAAGTCCTCCGCGCCAAATAGCTTTATTCAATTTGCTTTCCCACAAGTGCTTTTGTGATGCATCAATTGTAGTTTGTCTCCATGGGTAAAAGCCTACTATATTTTCAAAATCAGGAAATAATACACCTGTTTGCTCAGTTTTCTTCTTGGCAAAACAAAAAAGAGGTGCTACGAGTGAAGTATTATGAACCTCTCCGACATATCCATCTTGTATACTTATAATGAATCGAACATCCGGCAATTTCACTTCACGAGCTAATAATTTTAAAGCTTTTAATATCACGTTATTTCTTTCTCTAGACACTACAAGCCAATGTTGATTCGGCCCAATATTGATATAGTTATAATCAACCCGATTGTTTTTAATTACATATTCCAATAGTTGAGGAGTGTTTTGTTCTATTCTTTTATTAATCATTGCTTCTGTTATTCCCGATCTCTGATAAAGGGAAAATTGTTCATTGATTGAATCAACCATCCATTGAGGAGGTTTGCGATTTACAATCATTTCCTTAATCGACAGCTTTGCAGAAAGAGAATTCAAGGTTAAACACAAGGAAAGAGCAGAGATAAAAAACCTCTTCATTCAAGCACCCCATAAAAGTTTCAAATTGGAGGCAATTTTAGTACCATGCCTTTAGTTATATTTAAACAAAAAAAACCATAACGTAGTTTTAGTAGATTTAGATTGAAATGTTATGTCAATTCTGCTAACTATGCAGCGAGATTATTTTTTGATAAGAGATACATTATGCCAAGAGGTCAGCACAGTAAAAAAACACTGTGGCAACATTTTTTTGAGTTCTTCTGGATTGCTGTTGGGGCTTTAGCGGCGGCGGCTTCAATCCGTATTTTTCTACTTCCTAATCAACTCATTGATGGTGGTACAATTGGCATTGCATTAATACTTGCACGCCTTTTTGGAGACTCTTATCTCCCCTATTTTCTCGTCGCCTTGAATTTGCCTTTCATCTATCTCGCCTATCGATCAATTCGACGTACTTTTGTTATTCATATGTTTTCCGCGATCATTCTTTTTGCGTTATTTTTATACGCTCTTGAATTCGCCCCTCCTTTTATTGCTGATCCATTAGAAATTATCGTCATTGGTGGTGCAATATTAGGTATTGGAGCGGGATTAATCATCCGCTACGGAGGATGTCTTGATGGAACTGAGATTTTGGCAATTATTATTAACAGACGCAAAGGATTTACAGTTGGTCAAGTTGTCTTAGTGATCAATATTTTTATCTTTACAGCCTACGGCCTGCTTTTTTCTAACTGGCACCTTGCCTTACAGTCTTTAATGATGTACATCGTCGCCTTTAAAATGATCGACCTTGTCATTATGGGACTCGATGAAATGAAGTCTGTTATGATTATATCTTCTAAGCCCAAACAAATTGGCAATGTCATCATGAATGAACTCGGACTGGGATTGACAATTATGAACGGCAGAGGAGGATTCTCAGGCGAAATGAGAGATCTTTTGTTTGTGATTGTTGAGCGTCTTGATCTTGCCGAATTAAAAGAGCTTGTCATACGTGAAGATCCCACAGCATTTATGGCTGTTGAAAATCTCCATGAAGTTGTCTACGGTAAAAACTCTCATATCCCTTTTAAAAAACGCTCCCGCGGCAAAAAGCTGCTCTATTGATGAAAAACATGCTTGATAGGGATATTGCCTATTTCAGAGGCAATCTTCCCAAAAGAGCTGTTTAAAGTACCTATGATTTTGTGTGTTTTTGATAAAAGAAATATGTCAACAAGTGCATCCTTCTGAGATTTGATAGTATCTCTTACAACTTCACCCTGTTCATTAAAATCATGCCCACCATAGAAAAAAACCCTTTCCTTAAATTTAGATTTAAAAAACTTATAAGCATGAATTTGATCAGCAGAAACATAAAAATTTACTTCGGGATCCTTTAGTAATTCTTTTTGCATCTCCTCTACAAAATATTTATATGCAGGTGGGATCCTTTTTCCATTTATTACCAATGCGTCCGTAGATCGAAAATGCAAGCCTATTGTTTTCGATGTAAATCTTCTAGTATATATCCTCTCGACCCTGTCTCTAACATATTTAACAGGAACCAATTTATTATAAAAAGCTAACTTTCTTTCTTTAAAAAGATCATTTTCCATATCTAAAAGCTTAAAATCGGATATAGTAGAAACTATAACAGGGATGTGTTCGGGAATATCAACTGTATTAAAGTGATCAAAATATATAAAATCAGATGCTTGGTACTCTTTAGTAAGGTATTTTCCTCTAGTCTTTAAAAGAGGAAGTCTTGTCCAATGGCCTTTAACATCAGGCATCATGCCAATATAACAAGCTTTCAAGGGAAGTTTAGTTATTAAATTTAGCTTAGGACTTACAAATAGATCTCTCCAACTTGGGAGAATGGCATTCCAATATACTTGAAACTCTCGATTTTCTTCTTCAGCCATTACGGCCGAAGAAACCAGACAAGACAATATGTTACCTAATCCATTTTTCGGATAACAAATGATCTCATCATTTTTACATTCAAGCTTTGCTAAACTTATGAA
>JAJFMD010000007.1 GCA_021772335.1 Chlamydiota bacterium | reverse complement strand
AACTAGTTTTTGCTGCACAAGCAACCCATGTGGTAGCTGCAACAAATGCTGCACTACTTCTTGCAACACTAATACTTGCTGCGGAAGCAACCCATGTGGTGATTGCAATAAGTGCTGCGACACTCAGTGCTGCGATTGCTGCGAACCATGCATTGAAGAATGCTGTGTTTGCTTTAACTGCGGATGTCCAGAACGTTTAGTTCCATCATTGTCGCCAATTAGAATTCCTGACAATTTCTCAAACACTACAGTTGCTACTGCAGACTGGAGATTGAGACTCAACTTACTCGATGGTGACATCGGTCGTGAGTTTTATGTCAGCAGATTCTTGACAATGCGTCCTTTCTTCGGGGTTCGTGGTGCTTGGGTTAACCAAAAGTACACTGTGAAGTATGAAAGCTTGATTAATGAAAGCTTTGAAGGGCCTGTACAATGGCTTTTAGAACAAGCAGCAGGAACTCCTCTTACTGCTGAGTTCTGCGGATGTTTACAAAGTCAGACTAAGTTTCGTCATGACTTCCAAGGTGTTGGACCACGTTTTGGTTTCAATACTGAATGGACGCTTGCTAGTGGCTTATCTCTATATGCTAACGCAGGTCTTAACTTAATCTGGGGTCAATACGATCTTCGTGCTGATTCAGATATTTGGTTATGCGGTGAAAACAGCGGTTTGTTTGTTGATTCAGGAGCATGTTGCCCTTCAATCAACTCTTGCGGCAAAATTGATTGGAATGAAAAATTCAACACAGGTAAGGGAATCACTGACCTAGCACTTGGTCTGCAATGGGAAAAACTATTTGCAAACGATCGTGCTGGGATAATGATCTCAATTGGTTGGGAGCAGCATCTGTTCATCAATCAAAATCAGTTGAGCAATCTGTTCCAACAGCAGAGCCCAAACACTTTGTTTCCTACTGTAGCAAACAATCAAGTTTGTCCTAATCTCTCAGCAACACAACGAGCAATTGTTGGAAGCGGTGACTTTAGAACAATTCAAACTGATATCGCTACTAGAAGAAACGGAGATCTCTCTGTTCAAGGTCTAACTGTTGCAGCTAGACTAGATTTCTAAAGCACTTTTGTTGCTTTGAATATGCAAAGGCCTAGATTTTTCTAGGCCTTTTTTATTTTGAGCTCATAATTCAGCCTCTTGTTCTTTTCTTGCATTTAATATAAATTAAAATTTAACTTAGAATTTACAACATTATCTATAGGGATACTGGCCTATGCCGTATCGAAAATTGTTTTTTTTCTATTTACTTGCTCTCTTTTTTGTAAGATGGATTGAGGCATCTGATCCACTGATGCTTGATCAAATCAATCCTCCTAATAGACCTCACATTCAGAAAAACAACAGTATTTTTTTGCGCGGCGACTACCTCTATTGGATAGCGCAGCAAGATGACATGCATTTTGGAGCGCTAGTTTGCCTACAGCCAAATAATAATCGCATCATACGCTTTAACCTCAATGGCAGTGTCAATCAATTTGACTACACGTACGATCCTGGATTCCGCTTACTAGCTGGTTACAATATCCCCTATGACGGATGGGATCTATCTGCATACTGGACTCATTTTCGCTCTTCAGCAGCGGGCTGCTCTGCAGCAAATCCTCCTTTCGAAAGTTTTCAGATCAATCAAAATCCAAATGGTGTTCAATCTAGCTGTGATTCGTCTCGACTTGTATTCTCATTTGCTCCTTTAAGTTTTAATGATCAAACTTTACTAGGAACGCAAGTTAACGCTCATTGGGATCTAAAATTTGATGATATTGCGGTATCATTAGGTCGTGAGTATTTTGTTAGCCCTAAACTAACTTTAAGCCCCTATATAGGGCCTCGCGGAGTGATCATTGACCAAGAACTCCTCTTAAATCATATATGGACATTTAAAACGGTTAATGGCGATGTCGCAATTTTAGATCGCGCAAGCGCTAGCACACGTTTTAATAATGATTTTTATGGTATTGGTCCGCAGTTTGGTCTACATAGCAATTGGTATTTATATAAAGGATTGCACATCTATGCCGATCTCGCTTTATCATTATTTTATGGCGAATTCGAGCTACTCGCAAATCCCTGTTATGAACGAGAAATCTCGCAAGACTGCACTTTTTTTACAACGCTCGATCGGGCACACAGCCCACTTAAAGATTGCTTTCACACAACTAAAGCAGCAACAGATATCCAACTTGGATTAGCGTGGGAACAAACAATGGCAAATGATCAGCTGAATTTTAAAGTGCTCGTTGGTTGGGATCATCATCTCTTTTTTGAACAAAATCAGCTCATTCGTTTTGAAGATGAAGTCGTTCGAACTTCTAATGGGGCTGCACTTGTGACACAATTAAAAGTAAAAGAAAGACGGCATGGAGATCTTTCTCTCCAAGGATTAACAGTGGGCGCTCAAATTGAGTTTTAAGCAAATCTCTTCAAGCGCTGAAAATAAAATGTCAAGATCTGCATAAGTATTATAAATGCCAAAAGAGATACGAGCGCTCACCTCATAATTAAAATGTGCTAGCGCTGGTTGGGCGCAATGGTGTCCAGTACGCAAAGCGATATTTTTTGCACCAAGCAGAGTACCAAGATCAAGGGGATGAATTCCTTTAATATTAAAGTTGATAATTGCCGCGCGTTTATCTCCCTTTCCAATTAAATCAAATCCCTCTATTTGCTTAAATCTTTTGAGCGCTTCATTGCAAAGCGCCATTTCATGAGCAGAAATCTCTTCAATCCCTATCTCGCTCAGAAATTCAAGAGCTCTCCCCAACCCAATTACTTGCGCAATCGGAGGTGTGCCTGCTTCAAACTTAAGAGGAGGTTCTTGAAACGTTGTATTCTCAGCAGTCACCTTCTTAATCATATCACCTCCAAAGAGAAACGGGGGCATCTCCTCGAGATAACGTTGTTTACCATAAAGCACTCCAATTCCAGTTGGTCCATATGCTTTATGGCCAGAAAAAACAAAAAAATCGGCATCGAGCTTTTGTACATCGACAGAAAAATGTGCAGCGCTTTGAGCTCCATCAACAACTACAGCAGCACCAACGGCATGCGCTTCTTCAATGATTTCTTCAATCGGATTAATAAGGCCTGTGCTATTGGCAATATGAGCGATACTAACAAGCTTTGTTCTAGAGGTGAGTAACTCTTTAAAACGCTCTAAATTAAGCTCTCCATTTTTATCAGCAGGAATAATTTTTAGATGAGCTTTTTTGCGCAAACAAAGTTGCTGCCAAGGAACAAAGTTTGCGTGATGTTCCATTTCGCTAATAATGATCTCATCACCAGCATTGATAAACGCGTCACCAAAAGAATAAGCGATTAAATTAAGCGCTTCAGTCGTTCCCTTAGTAAAAATGATTTCACTTGCTTTATCTGCATTAAGAAACTCTCTTATTTGCTCTCTTACTTTTTCATAGCTTTCAGTAGAACGTGCAGCAGATGGATAAATAGCTCGATGTACTGTGCCGTAATCACGCGTATAGAATTGATAAAGAGCATCAGCAACACAGCGTGGTTTTAAAGCAGTTGCTGCCGTATCAAGATAAACTAAATCACTTGCGAGTTGCGGAAACTGATCTCGTATAGTGCTATCCAGCATATTTGAGGCCATTTAAGAAATTAACTAATCTCTCTTGCTCAAATTGCGGATAGAATAGTTCTCTACAAAACCCTTCAATCAATAATTGACGACTTTTATCGCGATTTAAACCGCGGGTTTGTAAGTAATGGAGCTGGACTGGATCGATCTGAGTAATCGTAGCGCCGTGAGACGCCTTTACATCATCAGCATAAATTTCAAGATTAGGTTGAGAGTTACTCATCGCATGATCACTTAAAATCATGCTATTATTTAACTGATAAGCCCTGGTTTTCTGAGCAATGGGATCGACATAAATCTTACCAGTAAAACTCGCTTTAGATTGATCAGCAAGAACACTCTTGACCCACTGATCAGAATGAGTCATTTCAGCTTTATGACGAATTAAAGTGTGAAGATCAATTTGATCGTTCCTTTGCAATAATCCTAGACTATGTACTCTTGCAAAAGATTCCTCACCACATAAATCGATTTGGTAATCGCGACGCACTCCACACGACCCTTCTGTCAAAGCATAAATTTCTAAAGAACTTTTCTGCTTAAGCTGTGCGCGCCACGTTTCTAAATCCCAACCATCACACTGTCTATAATCAAAAATTTTCAACTTAGCACGGTCATCTAAAACACAATCAATTGCTGAAATTTGATCACCAGGAAGACCTTTCATTTCACACTGCATAGTAGCATCAGCACCGAGAAAAAATAGTACACGGGGCATAGAAACTTTTTGCGAAAAAAATTCGATCGAAAGAGGCTTTTCTAACTTCATTCCAGGAGGGACATAAATAAACAATCCTCCTGAATGTAGCGCTGCATTAAGCAATGCAAAAGAATCTTTTTCCTCAGCAATGGTCTCTTTCATTCGACGACCAACAAAATGAGGGAATTGCTTAGCAGCCTCTTCAATGGGCATAACAATCATTTGCTTTGGCAATCGATTGAGATGAGATTTCTCTGAAACAAATTTTCCATTGATAAAAGTGAGATCTGCATCATACCTTTTCTCTTGTTGGCGCGTACCTTCAAAGGAAAATGATTGATAAAACGCGTTTAGAGGAAAATAGCGGTATCCTTCTGTTTTTTTATCAGGCACTCCCTGCAAGCAAAGCTTGCGGCATGCTTCTTTGCGATACGCTTGCAAAACATCTTTAGGAAATGCCTCACATTGCTTTTCGAAATCATTGATAAATGTGCTGCTCATTACATCCTCTAAACAGTAGCAGTTAACCAGTCATATCCATGCTGTTCGAGCTTTAAGGCAAGGTCAGCACCACCAGAGATCGCGATTTTTCCATCGAGAACCACATGGACAAAGTCAGGCTTGATATATTCTAAAAGGCGCTGATAGTGGGTAATCAGTAATAATGCTTGATCAGGGCGCATGAGCGCTTTAATCCCAGAAGCAACAATACGCAGCGCATCGATATCCAATCCCGAATCAGTTTCATCAAGTACAGAGAATTCAGGATCGAGAAGAGCCATTTGCAAGATCTCATTCCTTTTCTTCTCTCCACCAGAAAACCCTTCATTAACATTACGATCGAGATAGTCACTGTTCATGCCGAGCAGAATCAGTTTTTCAACTGCAAGCTTTTCAAATTCTTGTTCCGTTAGTAGCGTTTGTTCTTGCGCTTTGCGCTTTGCATTACATGCGGCAAATAAAAAATTCCTATTGCTAACACCTGGGATCTCAGTAGGATATTGGAATCCAACAAAGAGCCCCTTTTGAGCGCGTTCTTCTGGATCTAATCCAAGCATCTCTTCTCCATCGAGCAAAACACTGCCGGCTGTTACTTCGTAGCTTGGATCTCCAGCTAACACCTTAGCTAAAGTTGATTTACCTGCGCCATTTGGCCCCATAATGACATGAATTTGCCCCGCTTCGATCTCAAGATCCATACCGCGAATAATCAACTTATGCTCAATAGCAACGTGCAAATCGCGAATGCTTAAAGTTTTCATCCGACTGAATTCTCCAATTTTAATGTTAGTAGTTTTTGAGCTTCAACAGCAAACTCCAGCGGCAATTCTTTAATCACATCCTTGCAAAATCCGTTAACAATCAAATTTATTGCATCTTCACGCTCGATTCCACGTGCTTGCAAGTAAAGAAGCTGCTCTTCGTTGAGTTTTGATGTGGAAGCTTCATGTTCAACTTGTGCTGTCGATCCAATTGTCTCAATTACAGGAAAAGTATTTGCCGAGCATTGATTCCCGACGAGCATTGAATCACACTGTGTATAGTTGCGCGCATTTTTTGCATTTTTAGAGATTTTAACCAATCCGCGATAGGTATTGTGAGATTGATCAGCAGATATGCCTTTGGAAATGATCGTTGAACTTGTGTTCTTACCGAGATGGATCATTTTTGTTCCCGTATCAGCCTGCATTTTACCATTGGTTAGTGCAACTGAGTAAAACTCGCCAACAGATTCATCACCTTGCAAAATGCAACTTGGGTATTTCCAAGTAATCGCTGCACCTGCTTCAACTTGTGACCAAGAAATTTTTGAGCGAAAACCCTGACAACGCCCACGTTTAGTTACAAAATTGTAAATACCACCTTTGCCTGTTTTAGGATCACCCGAGTACCAGTTTTGTACTGTTGAATATTTAATCTCAGCACGATCAAAAGCGATTAACTCAACAACAGCAGCATGTAACTGATTGCGATCATAAGCAGGTGCTGTACACCCTTCGAGATAACTAACAGAAGACCCTTCTTCAGCAATGACCAAAGTGCGCTCAAACTGTCCCGATTCTTTATCATTAATACGAAAATATGTTGAGAGCTCCATCGGACAACGCACACCTTTTGGAACATAGACAAAAGAGCCATCAGAAAAAACAGCTGAATTCAAAGCGGCAAAAAAATTATCGCCAATCGGCACCACACTACCAAGATAACGCTCGACAAGTTCGGGATACTTTTGAATCGCTTCAGATATTGAGCAGAGAACAACGCCAGCATCTTCTAGTTTTTTCTTAAAAGTCGTTCCCAAAGAAACTGAATCAAATACTAGATCAACAGCGACATTAGCTAAACGCTTTTGCTCATCAAGAGGGATGCCAAGTTTTTTGTAAGTCCGCAATATTTCTGGATCAAGTTCATCGAGAGAACTTAACTGCTGCTTTTTTTTGGGAGCACTATAATAAGAGATCTCTTGAAAATCGATTGGGGGATAAGAGAGTTTGGCCCAGTTTGGTTCCTTCATCTCTTGCCATCTTTTAAAAGCCTTCAAGCGAAAATTGAGCATGAATTGAGTTTCATTTTTTTTCGCTGATATTAGACGCACTGTTTCTTCAGACAATCCTTTTGGGATTCTCTCCGATTCGATATCGGTAACAAAGCCATACTGATATGTTGCTGTACTCATCAATCCTTCTCCAGAAAATGGAGCAGGATTTTAGTTCATCTGATCAATAAATACAACCTATCTCAAAAGTTTTTTGCGTGTAAATTTCTATAAAACAAGGATTTAATCGGATGTAAAGCTGTTTTACATCTAAAAATTTCTATGCATTTGCTAGGAGATATTGCTCTGCTTGGTCAATATGATGAGGATGATCGATTCCAATTGTTTCAAATTTTGTTTCGTTAACTTGAATGTCTATTCCCCCTTCTAGCCAACGAAGCTGCTCAAGTTGTTCACACTGCTCCAGCTCGGATGACTCTAATTCAGAAATCTGACATAACGTTTTATAACTAAACGCATAAAGGCCTATATGACGATAAAACTTCACATAACTCTCCTTATCACGGCAATGAGGAATAAGCGCACGTGAAAAATAGAGAGCTTTGCCATTTTTATCTGTTACAACCTTTACAAGGCTCGGATCATCTTTTGGCTCAATCTGCTTTTTTAAAGTCGTAATTTTACACTCTGGAAAACGCCATCCTTCAAGCAAATCACTAATTATTTTTTGATTAATAAAAGGCTCATCCCCTTGCCAATTGACCCAAATATCTCCGCATAGTTTATTATTCACAGCAAGCTCAATCAGCCTGTCTGTTCCCGATCTGCAATCTGCAGAAGTGAGAAACACAGGGATGCGATAACTCTCAATAATATTAGCCAGCTCTTTACAATCGACTGCAAAAGCAACTTGATCAAAATAGGAAACACGCATTGCCGCCTCCCAAACCCAGAGAAACAGAGGTTTACCAGCAATAGGATGCAAGATTTTGCGAGGAAACCTTTGGGAATTTAACCTTGCTGGAATCACACAAGTAATTGTTTGCTGATTGTACACCTGAATATGACCTTGAAGTTTTCGATTTAAACCTTTATACCATAAGCTTAAAATCAATTTCTAGGGAGAATTTTATGCAGATCGTCCGCAATTTTGGACACGTCATTGGTGGTGCATTACTCATCGCAGGAACAACAATCGGTGTTGGCATCTTAGCAATGCCCATTGCAACAGCTCAAGGTGGATTTCTCCCTGCTCTTATTATTTTTGTCCTATGTTGGATATTCATGCTTTTCACTGGCCTGCTCTTGCTCGAAGTATGCTATTGGATGCCCGATGACTCAAATTTGATTACAATGACGGACAAACTACTCGGTCCTGTGGGTCGCTGGACTTGCTGGCTCGTCTATCTTTTTTTATTTATTATTGTTTTAACAGCGCATGTCGCAAGCGGCGGGCATATTGTCAATGAAATAACTAGTGGCGCAATTTCCATTCCGTTAGCAATGGTTCTTTATGTAATTGCATTCGCACCTATTGTTTATCTCGGAGCGCATTCTGTCGATAGACTCAACCTCTGCTTAATGGCAGGGCTAGGCATCTCCTATTTTGGGTTATTAGCCTTTGCTTTTCCCCATGTTGATTTCGATTTACTCGCCCATAGGAATTGGTCTAAAGCTTGGGCTGCCCTACCTGTATTATTTACAGCCTTTACCTATCAAGTTATCGTCCCAACACTCGTAACCTACATGGATCGCAATTTCAAAAAAGTGAGATTAACCATTATCATTGGATCTGCAATCCCTCTAGTTATCTACTTACTCTGGGAGTTTGCAATTCTTGGCGTTGTGTCTCCTTTTGGAGATACCGGATTAATTCGTGCAGGAGAGCTTGGGCAAACAGCTATTTTCCCATTAAGATATGTTGTTAACAGCTCCGCTCTGTTTTCTTTTGGAAAATGGTTTTCCTTTTTCACAATGACTGTATCTCACATTGCTCTATCTTTGGCATTTTTAGATTTTCTAGCTGATGGATTGGGTATTAAAAAAACCGGCTGGAGAAAAATATTATTACTTTTGATGATTTTTATTCCTCCACTGATCATCTCCCTGACTTATCCATCAATCTTTATCACAGCTTTGCGCTATGCAGGAGGAATCAGTATTGCCATTCTCTTTGGGCTTTTCCCTCCCTTGATGGCGTGGATTGGTCGTTACATCAAAAAGTACCCTAAAGCACCTCATCAAGTTTTTGGAGGAAAGATTCTTCTTGGAATACTCATTTCAATTATTTCGATTGAACTACTCTACGAATTTATCTTTCAATATATTTAGAAGCTTAAGTATGACCTATTCCTTCATCGCAGGGAATAGGTACTTAGGGGTTTAATGAACGCCATTTGTCTATAATTTGCCCTGCTATAGGGGCGCCTTCCCTGCCCCAATTTCCATGGCGCAAATAAACAACGACAACAAGCTCAGGATCATCCCAATTTACCGATCCGTGCATTGGATCTTTCGGAGTTTTAAAGGAAACTGCAACAAACCAGCCATGAGTTCGGTTTTCCGCTCTACTTTCAGCATCAACTGTCGGTTTGTAGGCAAACTCTGCGGTACCTGTTTTCCCAATTAATGCACGCCTTAATTTTGCATAGGTTTGACGCGCAAGATGATCACCGCGTATCGCAGCTAATCGCGCTGTCCCTCTCGTTCCATTTACAGTGGACCACATTCCTTCAAAAATTAATGAGCGCACCGGGTCAGGCAATTCAACATGATTATTGATCTCTACTTGAGTTTTCTCTATTTGGACTTGTTCAGCTTTAGGAATAATCTGTGTAAAAAGAGGGAAGTCAATACCAATTAGAGACAGAGGTTCTTCAAAACGATAATTGCTTGCTGCAAAACAATCGTATTCATTCGCGCATTTTTCTCCTCTAAAGGCATCTATAATTCGCGGTTTAATCAACTTTCCTTGATTAGCAAATGTCGCACAAGCTGCCGCAGCTTGAAGGGGCGTAATTAATAAAGAATGCTGTCCCATTGAAAAAGCGTAAAGTCCATTGCGATTGTATACAAGATCATCAGGCAACAATCCTTTCAACTCCCCCGGCAGCTCAATTCCGGTTTTTGAAGAAAATCCAAAATCTTGTGCAGCATCAAGCAGTTGCCTAGGATCACTGAGTTTATCACCAGCTAGCACAGCAAAGTAGACATTACTTGTCGTCTCAATAGCTTCCTTAAGATCAATTTTCCCAATGTAAGCACGGCTGCTTGGAGGGATTACTCCACCTTTATAATGACGATGAATCGGTTTCCCATTGGAAAAATAGCCATAAACTGCATTTTTCTTCTGCAAGCGTTTTACTGGCGTTTGATCATCAATCGTTAACGGATTTAAATCACGATGATTGCCATCATCCCATCTTTCTTTTAATGCAGCATACGCTGTAATGAGTTTGAAAATAGATCCTGCTGGCGTAGGCTGACGATAAGCATGTGATTGCATATATCCAAATCCAGATGGAGGATAAAATGCAGCTGCAAGATGTTGAAGATTTTTTCCAGAGATCTGGCGATAAGACGAGACTAGAGGCGCTACTAGCTGATCATAAGAGCGAATTGTGTGTAAAAAAGGCAACCGATGTTCAGGCATTACCCACTGCAGGTGCTCACGCAAAGAGGAGCTCTTCTCCCTAAATGAATCAATTTCCTCTTCATATATTATGATTTGATCGTGTAATTTCTTTTCACCATCAATTAAACAACAAATGAACTCCCAACGATTTTCTAGCCAGAACTGCTGCCACAAATCTCTTTCACATCTTTCAAGATATTCTGTAAAAGGACGCTCAACCTTTTTCAGTTTTTTTTCTTCACGCCTTTTTTCTTTGAGATAAGATTTAAAATTCTCTTCACGCCATTTGCCAAATGATTTGAGATGAAAACTTTGGCGCAATGTCGTATATAGCTCATGATTGATCCGTAAAAAAAGCTGCGTGATCTCACGATATCCTTCAGGAGAAAGCTTGCCGAATGTATCTAGTAGTTCTTCTGGGAAGTCATCAATATCGATAATTAAACGCATTACATCAATTAAAAGAAGCTTGTCATTATTGTGCTTAATCGAATTGAAATGAGATTTAACAAGCCCCTTGAGATAAGGGACATCTTCTTGTAATACAAGAGCACTTTGTGCAGCAAATAGCTCTTCTTTATCTATTGCTCCTCGTACGGGAACATCATCTGGATAAAGCGCTTGAATTAGCAATGAAATCTGCTGCTGATCACTAAGTTTACATAATCGATTAATGGCACTAAGAAACTGATATATTTCTTCTAAATTTTTAAAACGCTGTATCGCTTTATAAACAGCACTCTCAGTATTAAGAATGCGTTTTAGATACACAGGCCATGTTAAATCGATTTTGCGATCAGAAAACAGCTTTTCATTTCTGTTAAATTCTTCCTTAAGAAAAGGGCGCGTCCCATCCCAAATCTCTCCAACCATGCTTTCAGTTTCTAACCAACGATTAAGAGCGTAATTTTTTTCTTTCTTTAATTCTTCGTCACCAGAGGGAATAAAATCATTTGGTTCAAAACGAGGATGCGTTGCAAAGGCTACAATTTCACCCGTTTTTGGCAGCATGGCAATGATAGAGCCTCCTTTGATCCACGGAGCGGGAAAAGAACGATGATCTTCATTTTCAGCCTCTCTTTCCACTAGCAACTCTTCCGCTAGGCGCTGTAACTCTGAAGATATTGTCAATGTAATCTGCTCTCCGTTACCCGCAAAGCGCGCCTTAGGCAATTCACGTAAAATATGACCTCGTGAATCTGTTTCAAAAATGCGCTTTCCCAAACTTCCGCGGAGGCGAGAATCATATTTCCCCTCAATTCCCCCTTTTCCAACTAAATCATCAAATCGGTAGGAGCGCTCACGTAAAAAATCGAGACGTTCCTTTACTTCAACAGGTGAGCTATAACCCGAAGGCAAAAAAGGAATTTGACCATTTGAGCGCTCTTGAAGGTAGTTCTCTAAACGATTAATCTCATCAGCAATTTCCCAATAACTTTTTGTATCAATTGCTCCAAGATAACCAATAATATCTCCAGCTACTCTTCCTTGAGGATAAAAACGCTTAGCAACCTGTTGCATGCTCAACCCTGGAAAATGGCTCTCCTTCATTCTTAATCGGTAATATGTCTCCTCATCAACATTTTCTTTTACGACAAAGGTCGTATGAGGAAAGAGAGCTGCTTTGGCATAAATTAAATCTTCAATAGATTGTGCTTCCACACCGAGCTGATCTTTCAAAAATTTAGTAAGCTCTCTGATGTATTCACGACGAGGATAAATACGTATTTTTTTTCCATTGCTATCTTTTTCCCAGATGACAGCAGGGATATCGCGAATTGCTGCATAGGAAATCGTTGCGTTATACTGCAAGTGATTGACTGCAAGAGGTAAGCCAAAACGATCGCGAATCGTAGCGCGTTCATACCGCTCAACCCGGCTCAGTCTGCGAGGCTTAATCGCTTGCTTCTCGTATTGCTCATGTTTTACAACCTGCAGATACCAGACGCGAATCAAAATTAAAATCATAGCTAGCAAAACAAAATAGAGAATACGATTAGCTTTTTCCTGAATCGATATGTGCTCCACTCTGCTAATTGCCTCTATAAAGAAATTTTTACTTGCAGATGTAAAGCTATTTTCACTTCTGCCTAATCCAGTTATCCAAAAAATACTTTTTAAAGCCAGTTTCTTTTAGATCGGCCATATATGGTCCTTGCCATAGCAAAAAATCATTGATCATTAAGCTCATATCTGCAATGATTTCCCTCGCTTTTAATTGAAAGTATATGCTGTCTATTAAGATCGAGTGTAGATAAGCGCAGGTTTTTCAACTAACAGCTAGTTTGATGAAAATCAATGCAGTATGCGCCTGTAGTTCAGTGGTAGAACAGTAGCCTTCCAAGCTACTAGCGTCAGTTCGATTCTGACCAGGCGCTTGAGGATTGATGTACAATCCACTATAGCAATAACCGCAAAGCAAATTTTGCTTTGCTCAATATTAACCAAGACCGAAATCACTATCCAGTGATGCCGTCGTCAAAAAAAGGGACAAGGCTTGGCAACACAAGAAAAAAATATACCTGTTGAGATCACTATTAAAGATCTCCTAGAAAGCGGAGCTCACTTCGGGCACCAAAGAAGCCGTTGGAATCCAAAGATGAAACGTTTCATCTTTGAAGAACGCAATGGTATTTATATCATCGATTTAGCAAAAACCATGCAGCAAATTCGCAATGCTGTACAAGTCGTTGCAGATGTCGCTAGCAAACGCAAATCAATCATCTTTGTTGGAACAAAAAAACAAGCAAAGGCAATTGTGCGTGAGAGCGCTGAGCGCTGTGGTGAATTTTATATGTGTGAACGTTGGCTCGGTGGAGCTTTAACAAACCTCTCAACTATCCGCAAATCGGTAAAGACTCTTGAAAGAATCGAAAAACGCATTGCATCTGGTGGAGAAGGGCTAACAAAAAAAGAGATCTCCCAGCTCGGTAAAGAGCAAATTAAACTCGATCGCAACCTATCTGGAATTCGCTCTATGCGTAAAGTTCCAGGACTTGTCATCGTCGTTGATCCTAGTCGTGAACATATCGCAGTTAAAGAAGCAAAAAAGCTTGGCATTCCAGTCATGGCTCTTGTTGATACAAACTGCGACCCTGACCCTATTGATCATATCATCGCTTGTAATGATGATGCTCTCAAAAGCATTAAGCTAATTCTTCAAGCACTTGCCAGTACGATTGAGCAAACTAAGTCGCGCCTCTATGCGACCAGCGGTAAAAAAGACGAAAATGCCGAAAACTCAGAGGTGATGGAAACAGCTGAAGACAAGCAATCTAAAGAGGAGAAGTGATGATGACCACAAAAATCACACCTGCCCTAATCAAAGAGCTTCGCGAGCGCACTGGAATTGGCATGGGCAAATGCAAACAAGCATTAGATGAAGCTAAAGGCGATATCGAACTAGCAATTTCTAACCTTCGTAAGGCAGGACTTGCTTCTGCTGTCAAAAAAGAAGGCAGAGAAACTAACGAAGGAGCCATTGGTTTTGCTGAAGGCAATCAAGCAATTGCTATCATTGAAGTAAATTCTGAAACAGATTTTGTTGCAAACAATGAAAACTTCATTGCATTTGTAAGCAATATTTGCAAGCAAGCTGCTCAAAGCGCCCCTGCTTCATTAAGTGCATTTCTTGAGCTGCCCTCAGAACAAGATAAATCGTTGACTATCGATCAATTTCGAGCTCTCCTAATGCAACAACTCGGCGAAAACATTCGAATTCGCAGACTTGATATACTGCACAAAGGAAATAATTCCTCTTTTGGTATCTACTCGCACATGGGTGGAAAAATCGTCACGATTGTTGAAATTGAAGGAGCTACCGATCAGCAAGCATTAGCTCATGATATTGCTATGCATACAGCTGCGGAAAACCCTGAATATCTCTCTTCCAATGATGTTCCCAAAGAAATCATTGCTCGTGAAGAAGATATTGCTCGTGAACAGGTAAAAAACAAACCAGCTCAAATGATTGATAAAATCATTGGCGGTAAGCTCAAAGCATTCTATGATCAGGCGTGCCTAGTCAACCAAAAATATATCAAAGATCCTTCGATTTCCATTACAGCGTTAGTCGAAAAGCGCGGGAAAGAGATCGGCAAACCATTAAAAGTCGCTCGCTTCTTACGTTGGAGAATGGGCGAATAGGGCCTGTCTATGACAACAAATCAGCCGCTTTATCGGCGTATTTTGATCAAAATCTCCGGGGAAGCTCTTCTCGGAGAACGCAAAGATGGCATTGATCACTCAACATGCCACACTCTCTGCAAGCAAATCGTAGCTCTTCAAAAGCAAGGCGTTGAAATTGCCATTGTCATAGGCGGCGGAAACATATTTCGTGGAAAAGATGTTGGTGGGTTAAACTTTGATCGCTCAACAGCTGATCAAATTGGCATGCTAGCAACAGTTATCAACGGCCTCCTTTTGCAACAATCTCTACGAGCATTGCAATGCAAAAGTACAGTATACAGCGAACTAAATTGTCCTGATATCGTTCCAAAGTTCCATCATTTGAAAGCAATTGAAAGCCTAGAAAATCAAGAGGTCGTGATTTTCTGTGGGGGAACAGGAAAGCCCTATTTCACAACAGACACAGCTGCTGCACTCAAAGCGTGCGAAATCAAAGCAGATGCTCTATTAAAAGCGACTAAGGTTGATGGCATTTACGATAAAGATCCCATTCAATACTCGGACGCAAAAAAATATGATACAATTAGCTATAGTAAAGCCTTATCAGAAGATTTAAAAGTGATGGATGCTACTGCCTTTGCACTTTGTCGTGAAAATAAACTTCCTATTTTCATTTTCAATTTGTTTAAAAATGAATCTTTAAAAAATGCCGTATTTAAAAATGAAGGCGGATCTTTAATCACTGAGGAGAAGTGAAGATGAGTATTGAAAAAGATACCAAAGCGAAAATGCAAGCCGCTATAGAGCATTTTAAACAAGAACTTAAAAATTTACGTTCAAACCGAGCTAACCCTGCTATGCTCGATAGTGTAATGGTTGAAGTATATGGTGCAAATATGCGCCTCCGAGATCTTGCTACGGTCTCTGCTGCTGAAGCGCGCCAATTACTAATTTCTCCTTTCGATCCTCAAACTGCAAATCCAATTGGAAAAGCGATTGAACGTGCCAATCTCAATGTGCAACCCGTTGTCGATGGTAATGTTATTCGTATCAATATTCCCCCAATGGATGAGAATATGCGCCGCGATATCGCCAAGCTTGCTAAACGCAAAGCAGAAGAAGCAAAAGTAACCATTCGCGATGTGCGACGAAAAGCTAATGAAACAGTTCGCAAACAAAAAGCTGACAGCGAAATTACTGAAGACATACAGAAGAAAGAGGAAAAATTAATCCAAGAACTCACAGACAAATTTTGTCAGGAAGTGGATGACCTCTATACGGAAAAAGAAAAAGAGATCATGACTGTTTGAGATTGCATTTTTTTCAATCGATCGCCTAAACTAGTACACCGTAATTTATGGCCCCATCGTCTAGTCAGGCCTAGGACACCAGATTTTCATTCTGGTAACAGGGGTTCGAATCCCCTTGGGGTCAAATATGGTTATGTTGCAATATAAAGAAACATGACCTAAACGAGGCATTAGCTCAGTTGGTAGAGCATCTCACTTTTAATGAGAGGGTCGATGGTTCGAGTCCATCATGCCTCAATTCCTTTACAAGACACTCCGCAATCTTCAAGTCACTTAATTCTGTGATTTTGAAATTGTACTCCTCTCCTTCAACAATTCCCACATTATAGCCCAATTTTAGAGCCAACTGCGCATCATCACTACAGTTGTATTCCCCCTTCTTTAACGCGTGCTGATGCCCCTTTAAAATCACTTGGTATTTAAAACTCTGGGGGGTTTGTCCTCTCCACATCTTTTCCCTTAATGGAATATTTTTAACTACCATCCCTTCTCTTTCAACAATCGTATCGCTTGATGGAATACATGTATTAATAGCATCAAATTTTCCTAAGCTCTCTATGTTCTCTCTTAATATCCTTTCTGAAACAAAGGGACGCGCTGCACAATGAATCAATACATTTTCTGTTTCTTCAGGGCAACAGAGCAAAGCGCGGTAAGTCGATTCCTGGCGCGTCTTTCCTCCTTCAACAATCATTACCTGATCAATATGTCCAACTTCTTCATTAACTAAATCAATCCAATCGCTAGCTACTACCAAAATAATCTTTTCAAACAACTCACTACGCACAAAAGTTTCCAAAGCGTATTGATACACTCTTTTCTCTCCTAAAAGACAAAATTGCTTGGGCAAATCACCGCCAAAGCGCTTGCCTTCTCCTGCCATCAACAGAATTCCAATCATGCCCGCCTCAAAAAATATTTTTAAAAGAATGCATCATCAGGTATTTTGAAAAAAGATGCAAATATTGAAGGTATTACAATGAGTTTAAAAAAAACAATCGCCGAAGTTGTATTATTAGGTATCTTGAAATGGAGTGTAATTCTAGTCATTACTGGCTTTGTACTCTATTTTGTCATGCCCAAATACGATTATATCGACGATACAACACGCTATAACAAAATCTCAGGTAAGTTAGAGCAAAAAGAGATCTATTCCGATGGCGAATTCATCTGGAAAACTGCACATTGAATATCCCATTAGTTTTTCTCTCTATTTTAGTCATCGCCTTTTTCTCAATTGTGATCTTCAGTATTCGGTGCGGAATCTCACCAATGCCCTCGTCGAACAAATCTAGAGAAGCAATACTCAATTTGATCGATGAGGAGACCTCAAATATCATCTATGAGCTGGGAAGTGGCTGGGGAAATCTCGCTTTTGCATTGGCCAAAAAGTGCAAAAATACGCAGGTGATTGCCTATGAGCTCTCTCCTGTTCCCTACGCCTTTTCCAAAGCGCTGCACTTTATTTTTCGATATAAAAATCTTACACTATTGAGAAAAGATTTCTTCCGTAAACGCTTAGAAAACAACAGCACAATCGTCTGTTATCTCTATCCTAAAGCAATGGAAAAAATCAGGACTATTTTACCGACTCAACATCGATTGATATCTAATACGTTTACTCTTCCACAAGTTTTACCTAGTCAGGAATTCCATATAGAGGATCTATACTCCAGTACGATTTTCCTATATAATCAATCTTAACAATGGAAAAGCTGTATTTCTCCAGAGGAATGCTTTAATCGCAATTCTTTCATTTCATCAAGTGACATTGAAGGGAGCTTGATTTTTAAAGAACGAAAAACTCCTACACATAAACCTTCTAAGCTATTAAAAGAATATGTAATCTCTGAGGCCACTCGTTTTTTTAAACGAATAGAGCATTCGGTCATTGAATGTTCATCGACTGTATAGTACAAGCGCGTTTCGATGATATCAAACAAGTTCCTAGGGTTGCCTGGAATAGTAAGTAATATGTCAAAAAAATAACTGCCGTCGTTGCCATAGAGTGTCAATGGTTCGAAGTAAGATGAGCTCTCCATCAAACAATTAGCCATTACTGCTCCATTTCAATTCCTTGCAATTTTTGATGCAGAAAAGAGACTCTGCGTTTTTCTATCGGTTCATTGCCCGGATTAAGATAACTAAGGTGTGCTCGTCTAGTGCTCATTAATGCTTGATCAATGGCTGATTTATCGACGTTTTTTATCCATCCGAGATCACCGCCAAGGCGAATTAAGCTGAGTAGATTAAGAGCTTCTTTTACTTCAAGTTGCATGGAGTGCAATAAAAGGCCAATAGCTCGACTAATGAGTTCTTTAAATTGTTGAGAATTGCTCGATTTGATTTCATCACGCTGCATCTCTTCTTCTAAGATCAATCGCTCAGAGATTTGCTTGACTGTTGCAATCATATTGTCCTCGCTAAGCCCAATCGTATAGCGATTTTGTAGAACAATAATATCACCGGGAGGATTTATTAACGAACCTTCAATTCCAGAAAAACTCACAGCTTCGTTTTTAAATTTTTCAAGATGTTGCTCTAAAAGATTACTATGAATCAACGCTGGCAAATGCAAATAAAATTGAATACGCAGGCCTGTACCACAATGAGCTGGATCAGCGGTTAGAAATCCAAAACGCGGGTTATATGCAAACTCAAGTGTTCTGCTTAATTGTTCTTCAATGGATAACAACCTTCTCCAGCTCTCATCCCATTTTCCCTGAAAATCAATAGAACGCATTCTTAAATGATCAGAGCTATTAATAACTGTTAAGAAATCACCTGTTTTATTAGTAATGAACGCTTCTTCCATTCCTGAGTCTTGAAATGCTTCTAAACACATAAATCGTTCAAACAAAAATTCCTTATCTAGTCCCTTAAGTTCTCCTCCTTGATAAAAAAGAATTTCAGGAAGATCGTTAAAAGCGTCATGCAGCTGCTTTTGTAATTGCTGATATCCTTGAGATTCAAGCTTGGAGGGGAAATTAAAACAGCTTAGATTGCGTAAAAGCTGGAATGATGTTGCAAGCAACGTTCTTTTAGAATCTGCATACCAGGGTAAATTAGAAAAAAAAGTTTCGGGAAGTTTACTCTGCATCCTCTCCCTTCTTTTCTTTAAGTTTTTTTATTTGGTCGCGAAGTATCGCGGCTTGCTCATAATTCTCTTTACGTAATGCATCATTGAGTGAACGACTGAGTTCAGAAAGCTTTTCGCTCAGAGGCAAATCAACCTGAAGTTGCCCAGCTCGAGGGACATGTAAAGACGCAAGCCTTCTCTCTTTTGCGCTAATAGCAACGTGGGGCGGCATGAGGTCTTGTTGTAATAACTGCTCAACGATCAAATCACAAAATATTTCATAACATTGCATACAACCGACAGATTGTCCTTCTCTCACCGCTTCAAATGTCGTTTGACATTGGCCGCAGCAAAGCTCAGTTCCTTTGTCTGCTAGCAATAGTCCCTTTTGCCTGTTCGTTCCATACAATTTACGCTCCAAGACAGGACATTCAGAACACATTCCCGTACACGTCACATTTTCAGAGACAATCTCTTTATAAATCGTTTGAATAGGTAATTGGCAATGACCACATTCGACCGGTCTATCCATAAAAATCCTCAGGTTATTGCTACTATGTCACATTTCAAGTGGATAGGTCAAAAAGATAAAATGAGCGATAGCAAAAAGAGCGTGGCATATGATGCTGCTCTCAATCTGCTTAGTGTATTGATAAATCGTTCCGTAAATTAGACCCGAAATCATAATAAAAATCAGATAATTGAAATTCAAAGAGATATATAGATGCAAAACCACACCAAAGAGCGCTGCGATTAAAATTGCACCCAAACCTCCCCAAAATCCACCGCCTAATCCCTTAGCAACTTCTCTTTGAACAAACCCTCGTACAAAACCTTCATAGGGAATAATGACAAGAAAAAGTGTCGTCAGAACATGTGAAACAACAACTAAAGGAAATTTTACATCCCAAACCATCATTTGACGATACAAGCAATATCCTATTAATATACCAGCTCCTAAAATAGCTAGAGGCAACCCTTGCCTGATAAATCGCATTGCTCCTTCTCGAGAACAAATTAATGGGACTGTAAAGGCTAGCGGGAAAATTCCAATGAAAGGAATATCGAAATGCACCCAATAGGTGTAGGGGAGTGAATTTTCTGATAACTGCATTGCTTCACTAAGCTTCCAATGACCAAAAGTGGGAAACAAATGAAACCACAACACTGTCGATACTGCTATTGCAAGCGAGGCCCAAATCGCCCTACGATATCCACCAAAATCATTTCTAAGGTTCCAATAAATCACAGCAAGCAAAACTAGAGGTATAAATCCTAGCAGTTTAAAAATGCCTGCGTGATAGCCTAGAATTGTAAATACAATAAGAAAGGAAGACCATAACCACACAGAGCGATAGATCCACAATGAGACAAAACTCATTATGAGAGCAAATAGACAAAGTGTGTTATAAGGATTGTTCCAAAAAACAAAATAGGAAAAGAGATTCTCTTCCATTAATAAAAACTCACATCATAGATTTAAGGAGCGCCCTATGCTGGAGATTAAGAATTTTTTGAATAATAGGCGACAAGAAAATCACTTAACCTATTACTCCTTCGATGTTTTACAAAGATTCCCTCTGAAACATGGCACCTTTTCACGCCAAGGCGGAATCAGCTCTGCCCCTTTCGACTCTCTCAATGTTGGTGAAAATACGGGAGATGAGCCAAATAATATCGCAGAAAATTTAGTGCGCATTGAAAAAACTTTTCCTTGCGAGAGGCTGATTCAAGCGGAACAAATTCATTCGACAACTATTGTATTTTTAGATCACTCATCTCCCTCAATTATCCCGAGCTGTGACGCCCTTGTCACACAAACCCCCGATCTTCTCCTAATGATCAAACATGCCGATTGTCAAGCAACTATTATCTATGATCCCGAACATCACGCTCTTGCTCTTATTCATGCTGGCTGGCGTGGACAGGCTCAAAATATCTATGCAAAAGTGATTGAAGCAATGAAAAACCAATTTTATTCTAATCCGAAAAAACTGCTGATTGCAATTTCACCGAGTCTCGGTCCTGATCACGCTGAATTTAAAAATTACAAACAAGAATTGCCCTCTTCTTTTCTCCCCTTCAAAACAAATGGCAATTACTTTGATTTATGGCAAGTTGCTGAGAATCAATTGCGTGACCAAGGTGTTCTCAAAGAGAATATTCACATTGCTCAGGTGTGTACTTATTGCAATCCTTCTGATTTTTTCTCTTACCGCTTTAATCGCACTTGCGGACGCAATGCCACTATTGCTATGCTAGAATAATTTTTAATTAATACGATGTGTATTCTTATGGGATCTATCAATGCAGTCTCACAATCAAATGTCCCTATCCCTTCACCTACTAAGCGTTCACTATGTAAAGCGACAAAAATCTCCCTAATTGTCAGTGGTATCATCGCAGCATCTGCTATTGCAGCAACAATAACCGCCTTTATGTTTCCCAGTGTGTTATTTGGCAGCTTAGCTATCATAATCACACTCGCAACGGCAATATTTTTTTCAGCATCTCTCGGTTATCAACAATGCAAAAAAACAACTTCCCCTCTACAGAAGCAATCTAATACAAAACTCCCTCTAAAAAAAGTCATTATTCAGAATAATAGATTTGATCCATTACAAAAATATCTCGAGAAAAACAGTAAAGAACCTTTTATAATTGATAAGAACCAGGCAATATCTATTGCGCAACTACATCGAAAAAATAAAATATGGACCTTGCACGTTTACCCTATTGATAGGCAGACTTCTCTACCCAAAACAATTGATGTTTCCCTCGTTAATACTCCTCCAAAAAATACAGGCCATGTCAAATTCTCAATACCTCAAAGCATTGCCATTCAAATCAATCCAAGATGCAAAAGCTGCGCGCATTTAATCTCTAAAATTTCAAAACTGTACTCAATTCAAGTTAATTAAACTTCTATCCTTGATTTAGAATAAAAAAATCTCTATTAATTAGTTTAACTAGAAGTTATGCATAGAGCTATTATTCGATGGCAAAAGCGAAGAAAAAAAAATACGATCCAATCAAAAATCCATGTCCTTTGATTTATGGTCTTTATACAAAACATATCGAGACGATAAAGCACTATACACGTATACAGCTCACCTATCGTCAGCTCGCTTCCACTTTGATGTTCGCGATATTTTTTGCAATTGGATTTATCCTTTCAGAACATCAAGGATGGCCCTTCAACCGCTTAATTTTAATTATGCTGATGACAGTCGCAGGAATCTTTGGCATTCTCTCTCTTTGGTACCTCGATATCATCATCTACGACCGACTTCTCCAAACCACCGCTAATGAATTGATTCATATGGAAAAAAAATACAAATGGATCCCACCGGTTCATCATAACCATATAAAATTGCTTTACATTGAATATCCCAAATCAAAATCGTTCCTTTATTTCTCTTTTTGCGGAATTTTATTCCTCACTTTGATGATCGCGATCTATTTGCTCTTTTGTCAATATGGTGTTCCTGTTCTCATAGCGAGTTATCTTTTTATAGCTTTTATTACAATGATGGCCTTTAAAGGCATCACAAATATGAGTGGAGATCTTTATTACCAAAAAGACTCTAAGAGCGAGGAAAAATGATTTCTAAAGACACTTCTGAAATTTCCATTGAAAATGAATTTGCTGACACCGATTTTATCGTACATAAAATCGATATTCACCCTGATTCGATCATTTTTGGCTTATATTCTAAACTTAATGCATACGAGCACCACTTCCAATATCTTCAAGGAAAATACCGTACTATAGCTGTTACCTGGTTACTTGGTGCATTTATGGGCCTCGGATACTTTTTCTCTATTGATCCCAATATCCCCCTTAGCAATTGGGGTGCCTCAGTTGTTATCGCCTTTGCAGGCATTGTAGGAATCACAGCATTTTGGCAGCTCGAGCTTTTTGTTTATCAAACAGCTCTTCAATCTATTTTGATTGAAGAAGTGAGTCTGGAAAAAAAATATTCCTTCTTCCCAAAGACACGCACCAATATGATGTTAATGAAAGAACGGCAAAAAACTCGCTATTACCAAAGTTCGTTTTACGTAACGTGTAATGGTATTTTGATGCTATTAATATGCGCGTTTACTTTTTTTGAACTTTACCCAAAAAACCCTTCCATTACATTGCTCATTATTAGTTTAATGATTGCAAATTTTTCAGCCTTGCTCTACTACATGATTCGCGTCACTGAAAAGATCAATAAGCAATGGAAAAAAATGGGCAATCAATATAAGGTTTCGCCTAAAAAATCTTAAATTCTAATGACATCGCTTAGTGAGCTCCCTTCTTCTTATGCAAACAATAACCTCAACCGTGCAATCTATCATTCCCAAATTGATAAAATGCCCTCTGACGAAACCTCATTCCACACAAGTGTGCGTCATGGAGTAGAGAACTGCGCTAAATTTTTAGGTCTTATTGGCAATGTTGCGATTGCAAGACTTCCTTACAATTTTGCAAAAACTAATACAGAAAATCCCATAGGTCAGAAAATTTTAGGATCTGTTTATGTTGCAGCAAACTTTGTTGGATTTGGTGCTGTCACAGCGGGTCTTCTCTACAGACAAGTCAAAGAATTTTTAAAGCCCATACCCAAGCAAGAAGAGCCTTTGTATCATGAAAATCTTTCTAAAAACACACAAAGAGCAATTTGGACTGGATCTGCTTTAATCAGTACCATTGCTCAAATTCCACTCGCCGCAACATCCTATCTCTATAACGAAGGAAACGAGCGTATTGCATTTCCTTTTCTCATAATGAGCTCTAACATAAGTTTGCCTTTCGAATCATTGAAATTGACCTTTGAAAGAATAGCCTTAGAACAAAACTATAACAAATTTGAAAAGGGTCTCCGCTCATTACAAGATTCTCTTGCCCAAAATATCGATCGTTTTAAACACGCCTTTGTTTCTTTCCCTCCAAGTGTACAAGAAGACATTGCAAAAGCTTTAGAGAGCATTAGAACTTCGAATGATGTAAATGAAAAAAAAATTGCTCACTACTTAGAACTTTTAACACTTTCACCTCATCTTGAAAACCAGCCTGAAGAGACAACTGCTCAAGCCTTTGGACAAAAAATTTGCATGGGCATAGGATTTTTAGGAAGCATCGCTCTTTTAATTCACTATGGAGTACTAGGAGCAAAGTTTGGAGATATCCTCTATAACGGCCCAAATTCTAATGATAGCGCTAGCTCGACTGAAAACGAAAGCTCAATAGGTCAAACCGTTCTTGAAGGAACTTTTGCCTTCCTATCTGTCTTCTCTAACTTTTATCTATTAATTAACAATATTACCAATGCAAGCCGTAGCATATTTAATACCACTTACCGCTACATATTTGGTCAAAATGAAAAAAAAATCAGCGCACACTTACGGCCACAAACAACCAGTTGTTTAAAATGGATAAGCAGTGCTATCGGACTTTTGAATTTTGCAGCTCCCATTCAATTTTCTTATGACTTCTTCAGTGGAAATATGCGCACATTCCTCGTTATTTTTGCTCCTGTTGGAAATATATTTTTTCTTACACCGGCAATTCTTAATGAATCTGATGAAATTCTAATCAATTATTTAAGAAATCACGGTACGCCTGAAGAAAAAGAAAAGCTAACCCTTTCCAGTGAATTTGGACACTTTCAAAAGCTGGTTGAAAAGGCATCACTACTAGATTTTGCAAAAGCATTGCACAGTTGGAACGCTCACTTATCAGAGAATTGGAAGGGAAAATGGACTAGTCTACCATCTATTGAAAATCTTTCAGCCTATATCCAAGGCCTCAATTTTTCTTCTCAGAGAAGTGATAGCGATGGGTCTGACTCTGCAACCCGTCCGTTACTACTCCAATGCTTCTAATTTTTAGAGGTTTTGATGAAAATCTCTTTGATGCGTTGGTGATGCTCTTTTAAAAAATCACAAGCTTGATCAAAATCAATACCTCTTTCAATCATCGTTAAAGCGATACGGCTAACAGAGGGTATATAAACAGAAGATCTTTCCTTCTTCTCCATAACATGATAGAGATAATGGCAAATAAGATCGTAGTCTAAATGACGATTATGATAGCTGTGATAAATTTTATCGATGATACGTGCGGAGCGATCAATCAACTTCTTATTTGCAGGAAAGACATCAATCATTTCATTTCCATGAATTTTGTCCATCAATGTCATCGTGCCATTTGAAATTAAGTTGAGTAAAGTCTTGATGCAAATACTATCGACCATTCCAGCATTATCTTGAGGAAAATCAGAGATCAATGCGACCGTATTAACTAATTCTAAATGCCCTTTAAATCCCTCTTCCCACTGTTCTTTTGTTCCTGAATAAAAAGCGATTAGAGCTGTATGAGATCCTTGTTTTTGAGCATCTTTTAATAAGGCAAAATTTTGTGTGATTGTCTCCGGTTTAGCTCGATCAAAATCACAAACAGCAATCACTTGATTCCCATCGCCTTTAGGACGCTGTTGATACGAACCAAAAGCATTACACGACTGCGCAATTGTCAATTGACGCACTTCCCTTTGTTCAGCAGATGTATCTAAAGGTTTTTGAAGTACGGTTTTCCATGCTTCTAAATTGCTCTCTTCACCAACGAGATAAGGAGCATACTCAGCGCGTTTTTTATTAAACTCATCAATTGTGCGCGTCGGATTGAGATCAAATGTGGGAACAATTTCAGAAGTATCGATTAAAACCTGTCTAAAAACTTCCTCTCCTCCAATATATGTAATATAACCCGATTCAGTTTCATCTTGAGTTCGATAAAAATTTGCCTGAGGAGAAGAGAGAATATCGCGTTGTTTTTCAATGATCGGCTCAATTTGGCACATCGCTTCTTGGATTTTACGCATGCCAGTGTGCAATTGCGTCATAAATTCAGAGATAGATTGTTTCCGGTCATAAGAGTCTTCCGACAACTCTTTTTGCAAGAGTTTCATCGTAAGACCAAGCGCTGCTTTATCAACATTTGTTGCTTGTAAACGCGTAGACCCAGTAATCGCTTGAGGGCCAACATCAAGACAAATTGGATGAATTCCTTGCATTGAACCTGGCTTTGCAATCACTTCAGTATTGTAGAGAGAAAAAATTTCAGCACCAACCTCTTTGGCAGCAGAAGCGGCTCCTTCATTATATGCACTTGATCCACTTGCAGAGATAAGGATAACAACATCATTACCGCTTAAGTGATGATCTGCAAGTTGATCGTGTCCTTTTACTGTCCAATCTTCACAAGCTCCTCTCTCACGTACAAAAGCGCGATCACCACCAGCCATTAAACCGATAAACGTTTGATTTCCGGTGTTCTTTCGCCACTGTGCAGCAAGATCTATCGCTATCCGTCCACTTGAACCTGCTCCGACAAGAAAAACACGTCCGCCACTTTTAATTTTCGCCTTCAAAGTACCTAGTAACACATCGAGATGCTTATCGATAAAAATCGTTAATCCGACTTCTAGAGATTCCTGATCTACAGAAAATAAGACCTTTAACCCTTCATGCAAATTTGCATTCAAAGTTTCACTTAAGCGCATAGTTTGAGGATGGGGCTTTTCCGTGGAAAGTTCCGAGAGAGAGCTTGGCTGAATACACGCTTCTCTTTGTATTTGTGAGGAGGGACCATATAAAAAGAGACGCTGTTCCCGAAGAGAAAGCAGCTCTTTATTACAAAGCTCATCAATCGCTTGCTTTAATGCAGCATTATCTAAAATCCCTTTAAGCTCTCCAACTTCAACTCCTTCAGAAATCAATCTAAGATAAAAATCTCGATTAAATAGCCGAGCGATAACCATTTCATTAGGAGAAAGGTCCTTTTGGCGTAATTGAAAAATCATGTTTAAAAGGGAACTCTGCCCTGTTTGAATCAGCTGGTCAATGCTAGAGGGTTGAAGAGGAGAATGGAGATAAAGATGAAGATCAGGATGCTCAACATGCTGATTATCAGTCTCTTGAATATACGCAGTTCGATGGTCTGATTCCCTAGCCTGCTGAGCATTCACTTGTGATGCTAACAGATCCGGAGGGAATGCCATAATGCCTCCAATAATTTATTTTTATGGTAGTATTATACACATTTTTTTATTAAATTCAAATGACGTTATTAATACTTATTTACAACTAGCTTAACCTTTATATCTTATAAAGACTTAAAATTACTGGAAACAAAAATATCCGCACTAGGCGGATATTAAAATACTCAACTCACTAATATCTAGAGTTATCCGGCTAAAACCTCGTCATCTTCATTAACTCTAGCCTTATGAGCCTTAATAGCTTGAAGATAAGCTTCTGCGCCTTGTTTTATCTCAAAACTATTCGAAGCCTTCAAATATCTAGCTAAACCAAACTTTATATGTTGATTATAGCCCTCTGCCCATTCCCAGTTATCTACCATGCTCCACCAGTACATTCCTCTAATATCAGCTCCCTTATCAATAGATCTGCCAATTGAGGTAATTATCCTCCTTGCAAAGCTAGCTAGCCTATCAGGCTTGTCCGAATCAGGAGTGCCAGTTTCTGTAATATACATAGGCACGCCAATCTGCTTCACATCATCAATTGCTTCTTCAATCCCTTCAGGATCAAAGCGATACTCATAACCTGTCATCTGCTCCCCCTCTCTGCATGTCGACTCAATAGGAGGCCAGGTAAAGCCTGCTTTTAATAAAGGACGCGAATAATAATTGATCCCAAACCAATCGGTAAGTTTTTCAGCAGAAAACTTTGTTGGCACAGCGATCGTGACATTGGCAAGAAAAGGAGTAACTCGATTTGGCATTTTTAATTCTGCGCGGCGATTTCTGAAAAAATTCATTACGAGATCGTTGGCGATATAGGTTAGATTGCCTGCAACGGCTTTTTCAAGAGGATTCCAACTAGTGAATGTCTTAAATTTAAGCACGCTATGCACAATACCGATCTGCGCCTCAGGACGGATTGCTTTCAATGACTGATAAGCAAGACAATGCGCTTTGAGCAAATTAGATAATACAACCCCTGTCATATGGACATTTGCTCGAAATGGAGGATGTTTGCCGAGCAAATAGCCCATAAAAGCGTAAACACCCGGCTCGTTAATCGTCACCCATAAGTCAGTCTTATCTCCTAACTGCCTAAATACATGCTCACAAAAGGAAACGAAGCTTTGAATGTTTTCCTCTCTTTCAAATCCATCTTGCGCAGCAAACCACTGAGGGTTTGTGAAATGATGCAAGGTAATCATTGGCTTGATGCCATTTTGATTTAATTTATCACACAAGCTCTTGTAATGATCTATTGCGTCTTGATTATACTGCCCTTTTCTAGGCTCAACCTTGCTCCACTCTATACTGAAGCGATAACTTGTGACGCCAAGCTGTTTTAAAAAAGAAACATCGCGATCAAGATGATTCCAATGATCGATTCCATTTGAGCTTTTTTCTAAAGGAGTTCCTCTCCGGGTTTCTGTCACTTGAGGATTGTTTTCATACCATGCCCAATCACTATCAGGACAATGATCAGCACCTGAAATTTGGTATTCAGATGTTGCCGTACCCCATTCAAAATCTTTATGGAATCCACTTGTTGAAGGAATTGACATACTTATACTCCGCCATATTTAATATTAAAAATATAATCAATTATACATCAAAATATGAATAATTAACAATAAAGATGAAAATATAGTAATTATAATTTGAAAATAGACTTTTACTCAGCTTTCTTTAAAACACGCCTGCAAAAGAAACAACATAGCTTGTAAATCGATCAATATTACGCCCAAGCAAAGCCTCCCTTTACTATACATCGATATCAACAAATCTATTCTTGTGATGCTTAATAGCTCGAAGAAAAACTTTTGCCCCATTTTTTATTGCAAAACTATTCGAACTCTTATCATATCTAGCTAATCCAAAACGAATTTTTGGATTATAGCCCGAAGCCCATTCATAGCTGTCCGCCATACTTGACCAATATATTCCTCTAATATCAGCTCCTTCTTCGATACATCTGCCAGTTGCACTAATCACCTTCTCAGCAAAAGAAGTTAATAAACGAGGATTATCTGAATAAGGAGTGCCGGTTTCTGTAATATAAATCGGAAATCCAAGCTGGTTTGCATACCTAATAGCATGTTCAATTGCAGAAGGTTCAAAACGATATGCATAACTTTTATCCTGTTCTCCCTCTTGGCATGTCTGTTGACTAGGAGGACAGCTAAATCCCGCTCTGTAAAGACAACTCGTATAATAGTTAATCCCAAACCAATCAGTGAGTTTTTCAGCAGAAAACTCTGCAAGAACAGAGCTATTGACATTTAGAGCAGCCCTATCTCGCATATTTAGTTCTGTTTGGCGGTTTTTGAAAAAATTCATCACAGATTCATTGAAGAAATAATTCAAATCTATTTCATCAGTTGCTTCTAAAAGCTTTGCATTAGAATATGTTTTCTCTTTAAGCACACTAAGCACGCTATGTGCAATACCGACTTGCGCTCCAGGGCGGATTTTTTTCAATGCTTGATAAACAAAGCAGTGAGCTTTGAGCATATTGACTAACACAACAACCGCAATATCTCCATTTTTCTTAAAAGGAGGGTGTCTTCCGAGTAAATACCCCATTAAAGCGTAAACAGCTGGCTCGTTAATCGTCGTCCATAAATTCACCTTTTCTCCTATCTGGCTAAACACATATTCACAAAAGGAGACGAAACTTTGAATATTTCCCTCTTTTTCAAACCCTCCTTGCTCAGCAAACCACTGGGGAATAGTAAAATGATGCAATGTAATCATTGGCTTGATGCCTTCTCGATTTAATTCATCACATAAACGTTTGTAGTGAGCTATCGCTTCTTGATCATATTGCCCCTTTCTAGGCTCAATTTTGCTCCACTCTACACTAAAACGATAACTTGTTACGCCAAGTTTTTTTAAAAAGAGAACATCGCGATAAACATTATTCCAATGGTTAATCCCGTGATTAGTATATGGCAAAGGAAAACCCGTATTCTGTCTTGCCGTACTAGAATGATTCTCATGCCATGCCCAATCACTATCAGGACAATGATCAGCACCTGAAACTTGGTATTCAGATGTTGCCGTACCCCATAAAAATTCTTTCGGAAAAGCAGATATTAAAGACGCCGAGGTGCTCATATTGTACTATATTTAAAATAAAAAAGAGAGCGAATTATATATAAAAAACAACCAAAGTCAACAAGACTTAATTTGTTAATTATAATTTTGAATGAACAGTTAAAAATCGCATGCAATAATACTATTTAAAACACGCCTGCAAAAGAAATGACATAGCTTGTAAATCGATCGGCATTGCGTCCAAATAAAGTAATCCAAACACCCCCGATAAGACCGAGATTATTACTGAATGCATACTCTACAGCTGGAGCGATGGAAAAACTCTCTTGAGAAGGAAGTCCTACTTTAGCAATACACCCTTGCTCGGTGAATCCTGGATCTCCATGAAATTTATCCGATCTTTTTGAAAAGTAGACCGCTTCTCCAACAAGAGCCCAATGATGAGTCACACTGAGTTCAGTAGAGGCTAGTGCTTCGAAAAAATTTCCTGGCCTGACAGTTCCTTTAGTTCCAACCCCTCCACCATAAAAGTTAAGCCCCTCAACACCAGTAGATGAAGGAAAAGCATAGCCAAGGGCAAGACGGGAACTGATGTAACGGTCTCCGGTGATGTGCACCACCTTTCCAAAAGTTGTAAAAATCTCTGAAACGAATGATCCTCTTCCTGAAATATCGGTAAAATGTTTATTCGGATCGAGCTTTTGGTATTGTCCTGTGGGGAAAATCTCTCGAAGCTGGATTAACAGGGAAGGGAACCTGGGATCTTCATCATCTCTTAAAATTTGGATATTTAAAGCCATTTCAAAATCGCTAAAGCGCGTTGTTGTCACTCCCTGAGAATGGTTAACTTCCCAGATAGGAATCGCTTGGAGATCTAAATAAGGAGTGATTCCTACTTCAAGCACATTGAGCTGAACAACAGAAGTAATTGTAGGTATGCGCTGCGCTTTCCAATTTTCATCATAATGCCCATTGATATCGAAGACAAAAACTAAGGGCTGAAAAAGAAATTCTCCTGGTTCAAGGATTTGTCTGCTTGGGCTGATCATGGGTCCTGTAAACCAAGGAAGGTTTTGAGGGTTCAATGTCGCACAAAGATTGAAAGCAAAAAGCAAGTTAAGAGCTATGAAACGCAAAAATCGCACGTGGATCTTCCTGGCCTTGATTGAGATTAAGATAAAATTTAATCTGATCGAGTCTTTCTGAGCAAATTGTTACTAACGTGCAATCACTAAGCGCTGCAAATTCATACGCTGGGCTGCAAGCAATCGACCAATCAAATACACAAATAACTTTATCATACTCTTGTTTTAAATTACTCAAGCGCTCTTGAAACTCTCTGCAAAATACTCTCTCTTCTGCTTTAATCAAATAGACACGATTGCCTCTTTCTTCAAAAAGCTGAGCAAGCGCTTCTCCTGAATTGCCTTCACCTAAAATCGCAATTACTTTGCCTTTACTTAAGCGAACAAAGTGTTCTAATACTCCTCTTCCAAAAACAAACGGAGTATGCAATTGCAATGTCGATAAAGTGAGAGGTAAGCCCCGTTTTAGATCACGCGTTCCTAGTAGAAAAAGCATCAGTAGATAGCCAAAACTGCCAAAAACAAATGCTTTAAGAAATAGAAATGGATAGGCAGGGCGCACACTTGCAAAAGGGGGATCAAGTTCTTTAGAACCGAGTACTTTGAGCTGATGTTCAATCGCTTTATTTTCAATTAAGCGGCGCATTCCCTCGACAATTGTGCGAGCAAAAGCAGTTTGCGTTTTTAGCTCATTTTCAAAACGCCATTTCTCAGGCACATCCTTGAGCTTATCGCTTAAGTCAGAAAGCTTATCCTTAATCAGTTTCTTCTCAGATTGAATCAAATTAAGAGAGGAATTTCTTAAATCACTAATTTTATCTTCGATTAAGTCAACTTTGATTTGGAGTAAATCGATTTGTTGATTGAGTTGATCGATGATTTGCTCCCGCCTAGCATCGAGTTGTTTATGCGTACGCGAAATCTCTTTGTCACTCCAATTTGCTCGATCGTGAAGATGAAGTGAAAGCTGACCGAGCTCATCGAGAAGCAAGGGGTTTATTGAGTCAGGTAAAAGGGCTTTTAAACCGGTTAATTCAAAATTTGGTGAACGCAGCTTGTCAATTGCAAAAAAGAGTTGTTTCATCTCCAGACTTACTCGATCTAATTGGTCGTTGTAACGGATATAAAGCTCTTTAACGCTTATTGGATCGATCGCTTGGACATTTGGATTGCTCGATGGGTTTCTGTGCAAACTTAAAAGAACTGTGCGTGCAGCCCTTTCGAGTTCATTAGAAATTAATCGTTGATCATTACCGGGGTTTTCTATCTCACTGCTAACTCTGCTAAACGTTTGTAATGCGCCGGATAATTCGTTTTTATTCACCGCAGTTTTTTGCTTGCGCAATCCACCACTTTTTTCAAAACGTTTTTGTTCAATATCCAAATCAAGCAGACGATTTAAATATTCCTCTTGTGTTTTTGCTACAGCAGCGATTTGCTTTTCTGTATCAATGAATCCGTCCGTTCCCCAATTTTGTTTTAAAAAATCGACATGCGCATCAAGAAACTGATTAAGATGAGCAAATAGCTCCTGCTGTCTTTGGTCTAAAAACTCAAACTGCTGTTTGGCAACCTCGCTTGCATCGCGCTCAATGTGAAGCTGAAAACTTCCCATCAAGGCGCGTAATAATAAGCGTGCTTTTTCCCTATCGCGATCACTATAGCTGAGTTCAACAATGCGCTTATTTGACTTATTAAGGCGCACATCGATCTTCTTTGCTAATTTCTTTGCGACGATTTGCCAAGGCTGCACCTTTACAGAATAACGGTGATTGAGTTTAAGATTCTTTGGTACGCTCTCTAAGACCCAGTGAATGTAAGCATTTTCAATCTCATGGCCCACTCTACCGGTAAATATTTCTTCTCCACTCTTATCAATTGCAACGTAGTTTGAAGGTGTACGAAAAAGCAGATCAATTTCCAGAGGATCATCTTTATGATAGATCACATCAGTAAATGAAAAACGATCAACTGCAGACAAAGGAGATAAAAACTCAGCGCGCAATAAGTCTCTAATGTTGCGCAAAAAGGAGCTCTCTTTTACTTCAACTTGCAAACCAAAATATTCAACAAGCGGATAAATAATCGTACGACATTGAAAAAGTGTGCGCGCTTCTCCCCCCTGTCCAATAGAGCTTAAGTTTTTCATCAACGCTTCTACTGAATATCCCGCATCATCACGACTTTGTTCATGCTTAAATAGCCCATCAGCGCGGTACTTCGGTCCTTTTGATCCAGCAAAGATGAGAAAACAACAGATAAAAAACAGAGAGCTTAAAAACAATACTCGTCGATGTCGGCGCATTAATAAAGCAACATCTGAATAAGTAAAAAAATGTTCATCTCTCATGGCAATGTAATTCCGACATTTTTGGCGCCGCTTGAAATCAACTCAATTCCAACAATTGTCGGCAAGACATCATTAACAAAGCGATTCCATTCTGTAATTGGCCGTGCAGCGACATAAATAATATCGCCAGGGATTAGCAATAAACTATCACTGCGCAAACGCACGATATGTTCCCAGTTTAATGAATAGATTTTTGGGTTGAGTACATTTCCTCGAATCACTTGAATATATGACTTATCTCCAGTTGTTGCTACACCACCAGCTCTTGCCAATGCTTGACTCAAAGGAACGGTCCCATTAGGAATCTCAAAAACAGAGGGTTTAACCACCTCACCAATGACCATCACAGTGCTTGCTTGTGGCTCACCAATATAAATCTTATCACCACCGTGCATGACAATGTTTTGACTCATATCCCCCTGCTTAACGAGCTTGTCAAGATCAACAGGCAAAATCATATTATTGCGTAACACATAGCTCTTGAATAAATTAGCATTGGTCGGAACGCGGGCAAGGGATAATACTTCGAATAATCGCGTTTTCCCATCGACCGGAATATTGGGAACAGAAACCATTCCCATTAGCTCAATTTTTCGCTGAACCCGCTCTTTATAACTAACAAAAACTTCAAGCTCATCAATTGACTGACCATAGGCGTTTTGCAAAGTCTCTCTTGCTTCATCAAGTGTCATCCCTCCAATTTGAATTGGAGGCATATCAGGCAATTGCACTGCCCCTTGACAAACAATAAAGCCCCTTTTTTGAGAAATCTTTTCCATCGCTTCGACAAGATCTTGTCTCAATGGATGGTAAAGAGTGATCTGCAAAACATCTCCCTCTAAAACCCGATCATCGTATTCACAAAGAAATGCGTCTTCTAATGGAGGAAACTCGCGACCTTCCATTTCTAAAATCGCAAACTTTCCCTCCTGAACCTTAAAAGAATCGATGACAAGCTCTTCAGCACCATACACACCCTCACCGATCAATGGAGGATTGGTACAACCACTTAATAAAATTAAAACAGTCAACAAAGGGAAAAGAACTTTCATTTATCCATACAACTGCTATTATAGCGCGTTGAATTTAAGACAAGGGAGGAAGTCAATGCAAGCAAAAAATCGGATACTTATCACAGGGTGCGCCGGATTTATCGGCTTTCATCTCGCCAAACATCTCTTAAGTCAAAATATTGAAGTCATTGGCTGCGATAATTTTAATCGTTATTACGATCCTAAACTTAAACAACAACGTGCCGATTTACTACGTCAACAAGGGATGAAACTCATTTCCTTAGATCTTTGTGCCCGTGATTACCTCTTTGAACTGATTGAGCGTGAGAAACCCACGCACATCGTCCACTTAGCTGCGCAAGCAGGAGTACGCTATAGTATTGATAAACCCCATAGCTATATTGACAGTAACATCGCTGCATTTCTAAACATTCTCGAAGCGTGTAGAAATAACCCTGATATCCCTCTAATTTACGCCTCATCCTCATCTGTATACGGTAATAGCAATGACACTCCGTTCTCAGAAGAGTCTCCAACAGATAAACCTGTCAGTCTCTATGGCGCAACAAAGAAAGCAAACGAAGTTCTCGCCTACTCTTACCACGATCTCTATGGAATCAAAGCTACCGGTCTTCGTTTCTTTACTGTTTATGGCCCTTGGGGACGCCCTGATATGGCCTATTATAAATTTGCTGAAGCAATCACAAACAATCATCCGATAGACATTTATAATCATGGTGATATGCAGCGCGACTTTACCTACATCGATGATATTGTTGATGCATTATGCCAGTCCATTACACTTTCTGCTCCCTACGAGATCTTTAATCTTGGCAATAATAAAGCAGAAAAACTCTCAGATATGATCACCATCCTAGAAAATCTTCTAGGAAAAGAGGCAGAAAAAAACTATCTCCCCATGCAAAAAGGTGATGTTAAAATCACTTATGCCAATATTTCCAAAGCAGAGAAACTGCTAAACTACCAGCCAAAAACCACACTCGAACAAGGCTTGGAGAAATTTGTCAATTGGTACCAAGCTTCTCTTATTTGCTAAGATTAAAGCAGCAGGATTGCTTCGGGAAGTTCTTCAATGATATCGCTTGCAATCATTGAATAGGACGTTTTTTCAAGAGCGGCACATTCTCCTGCCAGAGCATGGAGATAGGTTCCTAAAAGAGCTGCTTGGGCGCAATCAAGCCCTTGGGATAAAAAGGCAGCAATGATTCCAGAGAGAACATCTCCTGAACCTGCCGTAGCCATTCCAGGATCACCGCGGGGAATCATTAAGGGTGAATGATCTTTATGAAAAATCCAAGTTGGGGCTCCTTTAAGAACAACAGTTAATGCACGCTCTTTTGCATACGTTCTCACTTTGTTTAGAAAAGATTGATCATCTGTATGATTTTCTCCTAAAATGCGTGCCATCTCTTGATGATGCGGCGTTAAGATAAGATTGGCAGGAAGCGTCCAACGGGGATTATTTGCTAGATGGTATAAGCCATCGGCATCAATTACTGTTGGTTTTGTCAAACTCGGAATGAGCTGTTTTAGCATTTTCCCTGTGGAGTGATGACGCCCAATTCCCGGTCCAATGATAAATGCACCGGCACGTTTAGACTCTTCTAAAATACGACTGCGATCAGAAAAATCCCATCCTTCTCGGACAAGCTCATAAGGAGCATTGGCAAGTTCAGCTTCTAAACCATAGGGATAAAAGAGTCGAATGATTCCACAACCTGAGCGCAGTGCAGCATAGGAAGCAAGTAATCCCGCACCGCACATGCCAGGGGATCCTGCAATAGCTATAACATAGCCCGCTTGATACTTGTGCCTATTTCTCTGAATCGGTGGAAGTAAAGAAGCAACTTGCTCTTGTTCAGCAAGGTGACCAAAGTGATCTGCCTGGTCAATATACTTTGGCTCAAGACCAAAATCAATTGGGCATAACTCTCCAACATGGTTCCAGCCAGAATTAATAAAAAAACCGAGCTTGGGCAAGCAGAGATAAAGAGTTTGATCAGCATGAATCGCGACTGTTTCCACGTCTCCTGTTGTGCCATTAAGACCTGAGGGAATATCAATAGAGAAAATCGGAAGCGCGCTTTCATTAACTGCATGAATAAGATCAGAGAGAAGCCCCTCCGCCCTACCATGGAAACCTGTTCCTGTTAATCCATCGAGAATCACCCCTGATTGGGGAAATTGAGGTGTTTCTTTATCAAGATAGATGATCTCTCCACCACCTGAACGATAGTTTTCGAGTTGCATTTGACAAAGGGCAGAACACTCTTCAGGAGGATTGAGTAACCAAGCTGTGCACTTAATTTTCTTTTGAAGGAGATCGCAACCTGCTTTTAGGGCATCGCCCCCATTGTTTCCACGGCCGACGAGTAAAAGAACTTTTTTTTCTATACCGTATTGTTCAATATATTGCTGTGTATGCTCTGCAATTGACTGCCCGGCTGTCTCCATAAAAGTGAGATCTGATGCACCTTGTTCGATCGCGATCTTTTCTATGCGAGCCATTTCATCGGCAGTAACAATTGGTCTCATTAGAGATGCTCCTCTTTGATCTCTCTTTGCAATAGTGCGCGTACTGCATCTTTAGGATCGAGCTTGTCATAGACAATTGCATAGATCGCTTCGGTAATCGGCACGGCTATATTTGCCTTTTTACCTAGTTGCAATGCAGAAACGCAAGCATAAACTCCTTCAACAACCATACCAATCTTATCTCGGGCTTGGTCCGGAGAGAGTCCGCTGGCGATTAATTTGCCAAAATTATAATTACGACTAAATGTAGAAAGACAGGTAACACAAAGGTCTCCAAGGCCTGCTAATCCATTAATGGTCATTGGATCGCAGTCTTTAGTGACACAAAGTTTACGCATCTCATGTAAACCGCGTGTCATCAATGCTGCTTTAGTATTATCTCCATATCCCAATCCATCGGAAATACCACAAGCAATTGCCATAATGTTTTTCATCGCACCACCAAAGGCGACGCCTTTGATGTCATTGTTGGGATATATACGAAAAAATGGAGTAGAAAATGCCATTAATATCATTTCCATAACGCTACGTTCATAAGCGCTACAAACGACCGATGTTGGAAGGTTTTGAATAACCTCTTCTGCCATACTCGGCCCACTTAAACAACCAATTTGACTTTTGCACTCTTCTCCCATCACTTGAGCGAGCACTTCATGCAAAAGGAGACCGCTATCTTTCTCAATCCCTTTTGATGTAATCACTATGGGACATGTAATTTTTGTTAAAGCGCGAACTTGTTCGAATACAGGGCGAACACCAAGAGATGTCACAGCTTCGACAAGCAAATCAATATCAGTTAGCGCTTTTTTTAAATCAGTTGTAAAAGTGATCGTCGAACTGATTTTATAATGAGGGAGTTTAGGATGTTCCCTCTTAGTGTTTAGCATGTCAGCGACTTCTTTGCGTGCTGTCCATACCGTTACTTCATGACCATTTGCTGCTAAAATTGACGCTAAGCTAACGCCCCACGTTCCAGCCCCAAGAAAACCAACTTTCATTTTTAATCCTTAAATTGAGCATTTGATCGACAATACCACAGAATAGGGTCGTTTTCAACTGTCAGGATCTAGATAACTTATATTTGGCAATTCACGCCCTTGCCAGCGTTCAATTAAATTTTTTGAGGGAAAGTGAAAACACGCATCAAGTTCAAAAGAATTGTTTGCAGGCCATTTGCCAGTAAGCTCTTGAATCTTTTGACGATCTCTCTCAAGAAGAGCACGCTGGACAAGAGGAAGATCAGAGGGGGATTTGAGAGGGGCAAAAGTTTTTTGTCTCGGACATGACACAATATTAATTCGATCTGTGAACTCAAGTAGATCGAAAATAAACGTTTCAAATTTATAAATTTTATTTTCAGATTTAAATTTTTTGTGTGCAAGGTGCCAGGGAAGCTGCTTATCTGCACATTTTTCTGCAAACTCCATATTAAAATAAAATAAACCAGTATTGCCAAGTTGATAACGAAACCGCCTCTTTTCATCACGTTGACAGCGCTGCAGTTTTGAAATTTCGCTATATTCTACGACGCGAATTTTTTGATCTTTTAAAACAATTAAACCAATATGTTCCTCACCTTGTAGTTGAGGAACAGCTTTTAGAGATACGTCGCTTTCATGAATTAGATGTGATTGTAAGAAGGGAAGATCAAATGGTTCAGCAAGAGGATTATCAATCATAATTATGCTGATATATTTAATCCCTTTCTCTTTCCATTTTTTTCCTAAAGGACTGCAAAAAAAAGAACGTAATACATGTCCATTTCCGTCGGGGCCTTGAGCTAATTGGCCCGGACCAGATAAAAACCAATTCCCCTTTTGATCGAGCAAAGGAAGCGCATTTTGTTTAAAACAATCGACAGACTCTAATTCGAAATTATCGTTTTCTTTTAAATATGTTTGAATCGCTTGATCTGTATGGGATGAGGTCATTAGAGCTAAGGGAAGGGTCGTATTTAATGATTGAGACTGCGCTTTAATTCTTTCACAAATCAATTGAAGTAGAGTTTTGTTCTCAATTAGAGATATAGGAAAAAGCGCTTTAGGTTTTTCTGAACCTAGACGACTTGCGTGGCCTCCGGCGAGTACAATGCAACCAACTTGCCCATCACGCACTGCTTGCTCTGCTTGAGGACAATTGAGGTGATTTTCCCATTGATCGAACTCTTGCAATGGTTCAAAAGTTAAAATTTCTTCACTTTTTTCTCCAATCAATTGCTGCTGTTTTTTGAAAAGAGCAGGATCCAATATCGAAATTTGATTAATAAAGGCTGTTTTTTCTGCAAAAGAAAGCTTTTCAAAATCTGCCAAAAGATGGCTTTGTCCAATTTCGATGAGAAAATTGAGGTGTTTCATAATAGAACCTCGTTTTATAATCTCTTTAATGAAGAGAACTTTGTTTTATTTCATTTAGGATCGCCTGATAAACTTCTTCTACAGTGATTTTCTTCATGCAACGAAAATCAATGGGACATTCGCGTAAAAAGCAAGGAGAACAAGACACGCGTTTATGAATGACCTTGCCTCCATTATAGGGGCCTGTGCGGAAATCATCAGTGGAGCCAAATAGTGCGACTAGAGGAACTCCTAAAGCCGACGCTATATGCATTGGACCACTATCATTTGTAAGCAAACAGTCACAAAGTTTAAGGACACTAAGCATTTCGCGGATTGTTGTATACCCTGCAAGATTGACAACTTGAGAAGGAAGATCGCGGCAAATTTCTTGAATTAATGCTGTAATTGGACCATTGCCAAAGTAGATCACATAAACGTTAGGATCTTCAATCAGCTTAAGTGTCACTTCTCGAAATCGTTCAGGAAGCCAACATTTTGCGCTACCATAAGCTGCGCCGGGATTGATACCGATCAGCGTAGCATCTGATGGAATTTTCATCTTTTCCAAGAGTACTTTAGCCTGAGCGATTTCTTCGTTCGCAATATGCAGCCGTGGTGCAGAAGTTGAGGGAGCAATGCCCAATGGTTCGAGTAATTTTTTATATGCGTTGACGAGATGTGTTTTCTCTATTCCTTCTCTCGATATCGAATCTGTAAGAAAAATGGAGCGCCAATCTCCTCGATAACCAATACGCCTTTTCACACGTCCTTGCCAAAACAACCAAGCCGAAGAAAAGGAGTTCGTCGTTAAAATTCCAGCATCATATCTGCCTGTGCGCAATTTCCCAATCACACTACAGCGCTCTTCATGGCGGCGAAATACTCCATGCTTTTTAAACAAGAAAAGTTCGTCAATATCAGGATCTTCGAGAAGCAATTCTCCGATAGGAGCTAGTGCCATAGCAGTGATTTGTGCATTGGGAAAAGCTAAACGCAAATCTGTAAGCAATGGCGTAGCCATGACAAGATCGCCGATCCAGTTTGGCATACGTATAATGATATTCTTTGGCTCAACCATCTATTACAAAGTCAGTCAATTAAAAGAGAAAACCAGCCTAGCAAAATAGCGCAGATTTTGCACACACTTTCTCCATTTACAAATCAAATTGATTGAGTTATAGGTTAAAGCTTCAAATTTAATCCGTTATATTGATGAAAAAACAAACGATCCTCGGCATCGATCCCGGAACACGCATTACGGGCTTTGGTGTTATTGAACATCTTAATCAAAGCTATAATGCTCTTAATTTCGGATGTATTCGAACCCCAAAAAATTCTACACCTCCTCAGCTCTATTTCTATTTATACACCGCTCTTGAAGAACTTATTGAACGCTACCATCCCGATGTTATTGCCGTAGAAACTCAATTCGTTTATAAGAACCCCCAAACTGCAATGAAATTGGGAATGGCACGAGGTATGGCTCTGCTTATATCAGGAAAATACGACATCCCCTTATTTGAGTACGCACCGCGCAAAGCAAAACTCGCTGTCGTAGGCAATGGGGGAGCTAGCAAACAACAAGTGCAACAAATGATTAAGGTGCTGTTAAATCTATCCGTTTTGCCTGAGCCAGAAGATGCCGCAGATGCTCTTGCTCTAGCACTTTGTCATGCCCATAATGCTAATTATCAAGCTTTGGTGAACTAAATGTATGATTATATCAAAGGGAAATTGATCCGCACTGGGGATAACGAAATCACAATCGAATGCCATGGGATTGGATACCGAATCTCTGTAGGCCCCAGCACTATTGGGAAACTTCCGAATCCTGGCTGTGATGTGGAACTCTTCCTCACTGCTGTTGTTCGTGAAGATTCTCACAAGCTTTTTGGATTTCATTCTCAAGAGCAGCGTACTTTTTTTGAAAAACTTTCTAACATCTCTGGGATTGGGCCTAAAACAGCCCTCAACCTAGTCGGTCATTTTGAGCTAGGAGATTTGCATTTTATGATCGTCAACGGAGACACGCGCGCTTTATGCAAGGTTCCAGGTATTGGGAAAAAAACCGCAGAGCGAATGGTTCTAGAACTTCGTGACTATATGATAAAAACGCCCCCTCCTTCATCGACCCGCAGCTCCTCTAAAACCGCACTTGATGCCTTAAGCGCCCTGATTAATCTCGGCTACACTCCTATCGCTTCTCAAAAAGCAGTTGATACAGCCTTGCAGAAGCAGGCAGACCTCGCGCTGCCAGAGCTTATCACGACCGCGCTCCAAAATATACAGTGAGCCTGTCTAAAATCTACTTTTTACAGCAGATGTAAAGCTGTTTTACATCTGCTTAAAGTTCTAATTATGACATTGTTGCATCAAAATAACTTTTCAAACAATAGCTCTAAGTGTATAATTCTCTCTTTCTTAACTAAAATTTTTTAATAATGTACTCATCACAAGAAGATACAATTGCAGCTATTGCTACTCCTCCTGGAGAAGGAGGCGTTGCCATTGTACGCATTTCAGGATCTGCGGCTCTAGCAATTGCAGATAAAATCTTTTCTAAATCTGTATTGGAGCTCACCTCTCATACTGTCCATTATGGCAAAATTATTAATCCTGCTGGCAAAACAATCGATCACGCAATTCTTATTCCAATGCACGCTCCGCGCTCCTATACAGGGGAAACAACGGTTGAAATCCAATGCCATGGGGGAAGCTTGATTAGCAAGCTCATTCTTGAAACTGTGATTCAAGCAGGAGCTAGACTTTCTCAGCCAGGTGAATTTACCATGCGCGCTTATCTCAATGGAAAAATCGATTTACCCCAAGCTGAAGCCGTACAACAGCTTATAGCTGCAAAAAATGATCTAGCTCTAAAAAATGCAAGTGCTCATCTCGAAGGAAAACTATCCAAACAAATTAGCCTCTTTCAAAAGGAATTAACTGAGATTGCAGCAATTCTTGAAGCTTGGGTCGATTTCCCTGAAGAAGGACTGGAATTTGCCTCACATTCTGAACTTCTTGAACGTTTGGGGATAGTCGTAGAAAGCATGCAAACTCTTTTATCCTCTTTCCATAAAGGAAAAAAAATACATGAAGGACTCACTCTTTGTCTTCTTGGAAGACCCAATGTTGGAAAGTCCTCTCTCCTCAACCAACTACTCGGTAAAGAACGCGCCATTGTCACACCTATTGCTGGAACAACTCGAGATCTAATTGAAGCGGATCTTAATCTTGGAAGTTATCATTTTAAGATTTTTGATACTGCTGGCATCCGCGATAGTGATCATCTAATTGAACAAGAGGGTATTTCTCGCAGCCATAAAGCAGCTGAAGAGTCCGATATCATTCTCTACCTTATCGATGCAAGTGTCGGGATTTCTCCTAATGATCAAGATCTTCTTAAAACTCTCCCTTCTGAAAAAACAATTGTGATCTGGAATAAAATCGATTTATGCTCTCCACCCGACGGAGCCCTTGCGATTTCAGCAAAACAAGGGCAAAATATCGATCACCTCGAAGCAAAGATTGAAGCGATGCTAGCTACTGACACTCCTTCAAAAGAGGAAGTTCTCTTAACGAGTTACCGCCATAAGCAAGCTCTCAGTGAATCTGTTTCTTATTGTCAGCAGATCATCACAGGATTACAAAATGATACTTCTCCAGAGTTTCTTGCAAATGACATCCGCAGCAGTCTAATTGCCTTAGCGCGCATCCTTGGCACAGATGTGACAGAAGACATTCTCTCTTCTATTTTTTCAAATTTTTGCGTTGGGAAATAATGACCAAAAAAGAGCGCGCTCTCATTGTTCAAAAAGCACTTAATGATTTTTTTCCCAACCCGCCAATCTCTCTCGATCATAGAAATCCATACACTCTTCTTGTCGCGGTCCTGTTGTCTGCACAAAGTACAGATGCTCGAGTGAATGCAATAACTCCCAAGTTATTTGATCTCGCCTCAACTCCTGAAGAAATGAGTGAGTTGACGATTGCACAAATCGAGCAAATTATTAAACCATGCGGTCTAGCTCCAACTAAAGCCAAAGCGATTTTCAATCTCTCCAAACAACTCGTTGAAAAACATAGAGGCCATATCCCAAAAAATTTCAAAGATTTAGAAAGCCTTCCTGGTATTGGGCATAAATCTGCTTCTGTGGTTCTCTCTCAAGCTTTTGACATCCCTGCAATAGCCGTCGATACACACATCCATCGCTGTGCGAAACGGTGGAAACTCAGTAACGGAAAAAATGTCGTCCAAACTGAAAAAGATTTAAAGGCCCTTTTTCCGAAGAAAGAATGGAGCAAGCTTCATTTACAAATGATCTACTTTGCTAGAGCATACTGCCCAGCTAGAGGTCACAATAAGGAAGAATGTCCCATTTGCAGTCAGATTGAATGACCCAATGATTGTCCAAGAAGTCCGCGCACTTCAAATCCTTTGCTTGTTTGTTCGAGCAGATCCTGATCAAATTGAATGGTATTAGGCTCAAAAAGAAGAATCAAACAAGAGCCTCCAAAAGAGAAATATCCCTTTTCGTCTCCTTTTTTTACCGGCTTGTCAACACTTGATGTGTGATGAATCGCACCGACATAAGTTGCGCCAATTTCAAGATAAAGAACCTTGCCAAAATGTTTTGTCTCTAACTCTGTAATATACCGTTTATTTTCTGTGAGATATTCGATATTACGCTTTAAGGCAATGGGATTGACGGAATAAAGAGGGCCGTTAATTAGCATAGGTTGAGAGGGCTTCGCATCGCATGGAAAATGATATCGATGATAATCAACAGGACAAAGGCGCGCAATGAGCAAACCTCCTTCTTTATAGCGTTCTGCTAAAGAAGAAGATTGAAGGAGTTTTTCCAATGAAAAGGTTTTCTCTTTAACAAATATACCTGGACATTCGGCATAATTTTGATAAACGAGATAGCGTGCATCAGCAGGTAAGATTGCTGTATTATCTTCTACTGCAAAAGGGCGGCACTGCGGTTTTAGATGACGAATAAAAAAATCATTAAAAGAAGTAAAGCTCATCACAGGATCTCGAAACTCTGTCGCATCAACTTGAAACTTTTTGATGAAAGGTCGCACTTTATGCAGACTTGAAGATCTTTTTTGTAACCAGCCATAAAACTTAGAAAATATCGATATTTTTGCAATCAATGGGAGAATAAAAAAAGAGAGCACCCTGCAAAAGAATCCATTACCATAAAGGCAGTGGAGAAACACAGCACCATATACATGCTCTTTTTCATACTGCTTTGTATTTCTGTCAAAATAGGTAATATCCGTCATGGTTACCATTTTCTCAGGAAAAAAGATTTCTTCCAATCTCAATTCAGTCGATTTAAAAAATAACTATTTAGTAAAAGGGAAGAAATAGGCTTATTTTTGATGAAAGAACCAAAAAAACACTCTAAATTCGTATCAAAGATGATAGGTTCACTCTCTTTAAGAGTGCTGCTTGTCACATTTTTCCTGCTGATTATCCCGCTGCTTTTTTATGTTTTTACCATGTCGTTTCGCGATTATAATTTGCAGATGCGCAAATTGATTTTACAGCTTGATGCTGTTGGTAAAATGCATCACTGCAAAATCGATCAATCGATTCAAAGCCAACTACAAAATTTGTTAACTGTTAGTAATACGGTTGATTTTGATGAATTGACAACCAATCGTCAAGCGACAGAAGAAACTGATCAACTCTTTACACGTATAGCTACATCAGAAGATCTTTCATCGCTTTTTTATATCACGATTGATTCCGACGGAAGTTATACAATTATCGCCTCAAAACACCTCGAACGGAAAGGACGCAAATCACCTGCAACAACAGATAGCTTGCTTGGAAAAAGCATGTTGGAAGTTCAAAAAAAGGGATATCTTGTCTTTTTGGGAATGGACCCGTGGAACAACTTAAAACAAATGTATGTAGCAACAGCTATCTATGAACGGAATAATCCAAGCAAGATCATCGGTATTCTCGGAAGTGCTGTTCCTGCTAAGCAACTATTAGAACTCTTAAAATCTGAGCAATATGAGACGCTACCTTTTGACCTTGCTCTGCTCGATAGAAATGGAGAAATTTTTGAAAGCACTGATCCAACCCTAACTTTAGAACATCTACAATTATTGCCCGCAGATAAACTCACTGATCAATTAATCCGCGAGTTTTCATCTGAAGAGCAATGGGAAAATCTATTTCATCTTTTTGAAGAAAATCAAGAATACCTCGGCTTGGATATCTCAATCGCAAGTGCCGATTTTTCCTTGCTTGTTGAAGTGCCCGAAAAAGTTGTCTCTTACACAAGCAATCGCGAAGACTTTTTTCGACTAATTAGTTTTATGGCTTTTATCATTTTGATCGGCGGTGCGGGAACTTATTGGCTTACAAGACGATTCAGTCGCCCTTTAAAATCGCTAGGCATGATCATGGAAGAGGTTGGCGCCGGCGATCTCAATGCGCGCTATAAGCCCGACTGGATGGGTTTTGAGATTAATGTTCTAGGAACTCATTTTAATGAAATGGTCGATTCACTCGGCAACTATATCGAATCTGCCAAAAACGAACGTGTGGCAAAAGAAATTCTGAAGCAAGAATTAGAAATTGGCCTCGAAATTCAAAAGACTATCATTCCAAGTATCATGCCTGAATTTCCAGGCATCGATCTCTCAGCACGCTTTATACCAGCTCGTGAAGTTGGAGGAGATTTCTACGACGTTTTTGTAAAAAAGGCTGATGGACAAGAGAAGCTCTTTTTTGCTGTCGCCGATGCTTCCGGCAAGGGAATTTCGGCTTGTCTATACTCTTTATGTGTTCGTAGCATGCTACGCAGTTTTGACACTTCTTCAAACGATCTAAAATTAACCATTTCAGAAACCGATGCGCTTTTTTCTCAAGATACGCGCGATACAGGAATGTTTGTGACAGCGTGGATAGGAGAATACGATCCTAAGACAAAGAGACTTGACTATAGCAGCTGTGGTCATCATGCTGCGATTCTAAAACGAGCTAACGGTGAAATTGAAGAACTTATTACACCGGGAATTGCTCTTGGTGTGAAACCTGGTGAAAAAGTGCATATTGAAAGTTGCCAGCTCTCATCTGGAGATCTTCTCCTGCTTTATACCGATGGTGTTTTAGAAGCACACGATGAAAGGATGAATCTCTTCGGCTACCAAAGATTGCTTGAGATACTCTATACCTATCCAAATGCAACCTCGCAGGAGTTGATCGATCATCTCTTTAATGCCATTGACAAATTTGCACATGGAGTCATGCAACATGACGATCTTACGGCTCTTGTTATTCGAATTCTTTAAAATTTAAATTGGAAATGATAGGCTAAATTCTTCTTCTAAAAAGGGAAAAAATCGTGGAAGAACTTCTCGTCAATGTAGAAAAAGTACTACCTAACGTTGTTTTAGATATTCGTTATGCAACTGATAACAACTTTCTTCAACGTTCTGTCTACCCTAAAGCTTGCTGTTTTATTCATCGCGATATTGTTGGCATGTTAAAAGCTGTTGTTGAGAACTTAGAAAACCGCAAACTGAAACTAAAAATTTTTGATGCTTTTCGTCCTCTTTCAGTATCACAAATCTTTTGGGAAGAAATTCAAGATCCTCGCTATGTTGCGCCACCTCAAGAATCAAGACATGCTCGAGGAACAGCCGTTGATGTCACTCTTCTAAATTTTCAAGGAGAGGAGCTTGCTATGCCAACAGATTTTGATGATTTTAGCGAAAAAGCTCATGCTGATTATCCTGACTTGCCTAAAGAACTATTAGCAAACCGCGACCTACTTCAAGAGGTCATGGTAGAGAATGGCTTTAAAATCTACCCTTATGAATGGTGGCATTTTGACCTGCAGGGCTATGAATTTTATCCCCAACTAGATACCGATTTTGAAACGTTAATCCCATAGAGGATGTTTTTTTAGTTGATCAATGATTTTTTCTGGATCATTCCATCCCTGATTGATCGCAATTCTTTCAGCCTCTTTCAAAATCTGACCTAGCTTTACCCCCGGTTTTATTCCATGAGGAAATAAATCAGCAGCTTTGACAACAGGATCTTTGTTGCGTATCCGCTCAATTGCCACATTCATTCGCTCAAAGCGCATTTGATGCTCTGTTAAAAAAGCCTCTCTTTTTTCAGAGGGAAAACGCACAGCAATGATTTCTAAGCAATGCTTAGCATAAATCGAAGCATAAAAATGAGCCCATTCATAAAGCTCCAAATCATTAAGCCAATCAGGTGGCATCGAGACAAGACGTCTAGCATGAAGGAGAAAAGAGGCAAAATCGCTCTCTTTTCTAGATAGTTTAAGATATCTACAAAACTCCTCTAGTTCTTCCTCTGATATTTCTGGGAAAAGCTCGAGCAGCTCAGCGATACAAGGAGTCTTTTTAGGAAATTGTTCAATGTACTTCACTTTCTCTTTAATCTCTGCAGACGATAGAGATCGTAAAGAAGGGAAAATCACCTGAAGAAGGCCTAATTTGTGAAGCAAGATCAGCCCCTTGTCAAAGTGGCTAAATTTCGACATCTTCTCAAATTCTTGCCAAATCCTCTCCATAGCAACCGATTTAAGCAACTCCCCAGAATGGAGCTTAATAGCCTCTAGCGTCTTAGGATCAATCTCAAACTCAAATCTCGTTGCATAACGTACCGCTCGCATCATACGCAGTCTATCCTCTCGAAAACGCTCTTCAGGATCTCCTATAGCGCGTATGAGCTTTTTGGAAATATCCTCTCGCCCTCCAACATAGTCAAGTATCTCATCCTTAATAGGATCGTAAAACATGCCATTGACCGTAAAATCGCGCCGGCTAGCATCTTCCTCAGCTGTAGCGGTTTGTATAGCAGTCGGCCGCCTGCCATCCTCATAGCTCACATCGGTACGAAACGTCGCTACCTCGAAATTATGCCCCTCTAAAGGGACGATAACGATGCCAAAAGCGACACCTACAGGGATATTTTTAGGGAAAAGCGCTTGAATTTCACTAACAGAGGCACTAGTTGCTATATCAATATCATCTGAAGGGCGGCCCATAATGAAATCACGCACCCATCCGCCAGCATAATAAGCACTATGCCCCGCCTCCCTAAAAACCTTAACTATTGACAATGAGCTAGTTATAGCTTTCATAATAAAATTGTTTGTTGACAGTTAATTAACTTAATACTAAAATGTTTACTTATAATACATAATTTAAGGAAATAATCATGATTAATGCCAATTATTACCAAAGTTTAACAGAAGACGTGCGCACACATCTCGATGAATGCTCCCAAGAACCCGGTTTATCCGTAGAACAGCAAAGGAACATTCAAGTCATATATAGCACACATGAAACAATACTCGCCAATCCTGCCCAAGATATCACAGCGCTAAGAGCTCATGAAAGTGAGTGCAATGAGGCATATTGCCCTGTCAGCCTAATGATCGAAGAAGTAGAAGACACAAGAAACGAAAGAAATATAATTGCACAAGCTCAATGGCACCTCTCAGCTTGCAAAGAAGAGCTCATTTCAGAAATTACACTTCCTAATGATAAAGAGCATGACTATAACTCTCCTGAAAATATCCGTCTCAGAGGCAATCTTGAAATAGCCACTCAAGCTCACACTGCATGCGGTCAAATACGTAAAGGTCGTACAGTCGATCAAAAGCCATTAGTAGATCATATGCAGGTTTGCCCTAGAAAAATTGACTGCCCAGTAAAAAAAGTTCAAGCAATAGCGAATAGAAGATTATATATTGAAGAAAATCGCCCTCCCGCTATAACAGCAAAACAGAGAATCAATGGTTTTTCAGCAGCTATTCACTCTATAATCATTTGGATTCTTTCAAAGCTAGGCGCCGCTTTAAACTTCTTAGCCAATCCTCTGCATTATTTCAGAGTTAAAGGAGCAGAAGTTTCAAATAAAAAGCCCTTCTATGCGGAGAAAGTTGCTGAAATGGAAGAACAATTAGAAAAGGTTGAAGAAATCCCCAAATTTCGGCGCTACTATCGCCATCGCCAACAGCACTATATTGAACAGCGTTTACTTGAACTATGGCAATCTCCAACTGAAGCGAATTCCGAAGAAAAGGGTAAATTGCTCAATAACTGGTTAATAAACTATTTTGAGGATATTTATGATTTAGAAGATCCTCTTACAACAGAGACAGATATTACGACTAAAACCTCTACGCCAATTGCTGCAGTTTACGATGAGCTTTCTGGTGATAGTGATGAAAAACTCATTTACACTCTTATGCTCGGAGGAAAGTCATTGAAGCGATCTATTACCAAAATTTTAAGAGAAGAATCGTCTAAGGATGTCCTCACTAGTACGAAAGAGCGCCTCGATCAGTTGAGAAATAATCAATCAATAAGGGAAATTCTCGATTTGATTTCTACTAGCCGTCAAGGACCTTCCGAACTTTAACTAGGAACTAAAGTCTAATCAAAATACAATGTTGGCTTAAAATCAACATTGTATTGCTATGTCTAGAATTCGTATTTTATCCGATCAGACAATTAATCAGATCGCCGCAGGTGAAGTGATTGAGCAACCAGCATCTGTTATTAAAGAGCTTATTGAAAACGCCATTGATGCTAAAGCTGATGAAATTCGCATAACGTGTATTGGAGGAGGATTGCAACGCCTCATCGTTAGCGATAATGGCATGGGCATGAGCCCCGATGATGCGCTGTTAGCTCTCGAGAGACACGCAACTTCTAAAATTGTATCAATCGATGATCTGATGCGCATTGACTCTATGGGCTTTCGTGGAGAAGCTCTTGCTTCTATCGCTGCTATATCTAAATTAACACTACTTACTTCCAATGATGGGAAAACTGCCACTCAAATTGAGGTGCATGGAGGTAAATTACTCCGCCAAAACATCTCGAGCCGCACAAGAGGAACTAGCATCACAATTGATCACCTCTTCTATAATGTTCCCGCTAGAAAGAAATTTCAAAATTCTAGTGCAAGCAACCAAAGAGCCATTCATCGCCAGCTACTACTCTATAGTCTTGCCCATCCAGAAATCTCATTTCAACTGTTAGTTGGAGATAGAGAGCAACTCTCTACAAAAACTCAAACGACAATTAAAGATAGAGTGAATGAAATTCTAGGCTCTCATTTTTCTTCCCGTTCTTTTGATGTTATCTATAATGAAGATCAGATTCGAATTCATGGTATTATTGGAGATTCTACAGAGCATCGCCAAAATCGCTCAGGGCAATACCTATTTATCAATAAAAGACCTATTCACTGCCTTCCTATTAGTTATGCTGTCTCCGATGGTTATGGAACGCGCCTTCCAACGCAACGCTTTCCTCTGTTTGTGCTACATATTGAAATGCCAAGCGATCTTCTCGACGTCAACGTTCATCCCCAAAAGAGCGAAGTGCGCTTAAAAGATGAGCAAATCGTAAAAAATATTATGAGACAAGCAGTGATTCAAGCTCTTGGAGGAACGGCCTTTTCCCGCCCCACTATTGAATTTGATCACCCTCCGACTGACTTTTGCTTCAATGAGACAAGTATAGATATTCCTCTTAGGCATATTGAAGAGAGAGAAGAACCCTCTTTTGAACTCCCTAGATCTTTTGAGCCTATAGGAATGTATTCTCATTACCTGATTCTATCTGCAGAACATATCCCTGTATTAAAAGAAGAAGGACTTGCCTGGATCGATCTTAGAGCAGCTAAACAGCGCATTCTTTTTGAGAGGCTGCTTATCGAAGATACATCTATAGAAAAACAAGCTTTGTTACTTCCTCAAACATTCTCTTTAAGCAAGATAGAAGTGTCTCTAATCGAAGATCATCTGGAAGAATTTGCCTCGCTGGGTTTTGAAGTGCGCGCCCTAGGTGAAGATGGAGCGCTATGTGAAGCGATACCCTGCTTTCTTGAAATCAATGAAATTGAATCTACAATAAAAGAACTTTGCTCCATTTTATCTCAAAAAGAATCTACAATTAAAGAAGAGCGGATGAAAAAACTGGCAAATTGTTGCTTGCGTTCTTTGGAAAACCGCACGAGGGTTTTTTCCCTCGAAGAAGCAAAATCTATTGTCCATGATCTGCTAAAAACAAATAGTCCGTTGCATTGTCCTCGTGGTAACAGAGCGATTGCAATGATGAATACAAAAGAAATAAAGAGAATTTTTACCGATGAAAAAATCTGAAAAATGCGCTATTGATCGCATCAAAAAATTACAAAAATCTCTCGTTGAGCTAGAGCTCGACGCATGCATCATTGATACACCTTTAGATATTTTTTATATGCTAGGTATAGAGCTCTCTTTAGGGCGTCTACTTATTAGCAAAAAGAAAGCACTTTTACTCGTTGATGGCCGCTATGAAGAAGCTTGTAGAGAAAGCTCTCCTATTCCTGTAAAAACACTAGATTTGCCTACGCTCAGTGATTTCTTGCAAAAAGAAAAAGTCGCACTACTTGGTTTTGATGCTGAAAACACGCGTTATAGTAATTACGAACAACTCAAAAAAGCACTATCAAGTTTAAAACGGAAAAAGCAAATCAACACAAAACTTTATCCCTGTGATCACTTCCTCAAACAACTCCGCAGCTGCAAAGACGATGCTGAGATACGCGCGCTAAAACAAAGCGCTAAGCTTCTATGGAGCGGAATGGAATATCTAAAAACGCGTTTTAGAGAAGGCGTGACAGAAAAAGATCTCGCTAAAGAGTTTGAAATATTTTGCTTGAATCACGGGGCTGAAGAACTCGCTTTTGATACCATTGTAGCTTTTGGTAGTAATACTGCTAAACCTCACCATCACTGCACCACAAAGAAATTAAAAAATGACTGCATCATATTGATTGACGCGGGAGTTAAGCTTAACCACTATTGCAGCGATGTAACGCGCGTATTTTTTTATGGTAAAACATCGGAACGCCTAAAGAAAATCTACGATGTTGTGCATGCTTCTCAACGTGCAGCACTAAAAATGTGTAAACCAGGAAATACACTTAAAGAGCTTGATCTTGCAGCTCGCAAAGTGATGCATAAAGCAGGCATGGAAGAATATTTTGTTCATAGCCTCGGGCATGGCGTTGGCCTTGAGGTGCACGAGTTTCCACGAATCAGTCACAAAAGTGATGAAGCAGATTCCACTTTAAAACCTGGAATGGTAATCACCATCGAGCCTGGGTTATATATTCCAAAAGTAGGGGGAGTTCGCTATGAAGATACCATTGTGATTACAGATAAAGGGTACCAAAATTTCTTTCCCGAAGGAGATTAATCTTTGAGACTACCCCACTATTTTATTAACATGCTTCTTTATTCTTTTTCAAATAGTGGGAGAATTTTATGAATCTGCGTACTCGGTTTCTTCTCTATTATTTACTCCTATTCGTTATCGCATTTTTAAGCTCTTTATTTTTTGAACAACATTTACTACAGCAGGGTTCAAAACAAACTAAAGAAGCCGTAGAAGCTCAAATCATCAAAGCGAATAAAAGCAAACAAAAGCGCACCGAGACTTATATCTCTGATGCATTAGGAGAAATTGAAGCACGGATTGATGCGAAATTGTTTCTTATTAAAGAAAACCCCAATCTATCGGAAATTTTTGCTCCCTCAGCTCCGAATGATACAACTTGGTATAACTCTGCGGGGCTTCTTCTTAATAATAAATGGATTAATTTCCTGCAGAATAAGCGTAATGAAAGAGTCCTAGCATCGATTACCTCTGATCCACAATCAATGCAACCTGTACGCGCTATTCCTATCGATGATCGCACAGCTTGGATTCAGTTTGCAAATGATCCTAGCAAACCAATCTATTTCGGCATTTCTTTAGACTGGGGGAATCAACAGCTAGCCCCCTTCCGAGAAAGCTTAGTTGATCGCACATCTCAGGTTTATGCATTAACCTTTTGGAGCGATTTGCTCTATATTATTCAGCATGAAAAAGAGATTACTGAATATATCACAGGCAATAAAACAGATTTTGCCTACTTGCAAATGTGGGGAGTCAGTGATCCTGTCGATTTGCTAAAACAATTATTCAATAATTTTAAAAATGCCTTGAGCTACCTTGAACATGAATTAGAAGGAGCTCCCTCAAAAGATCGAGGCGAACAAACACACTGGCTTCAGCAACAACTCCACCAACGCTTTGCTCAATTAGAATTTGACCCTAAATCCTCTGATGATTTCTTTATCGATAATCCCAAAGTAGAAAATTATGTGATTACGAATGATCAAAAAGTAATGATTTGGTTATTTACTGGTTTAATGAAAACCTTCTCCAAACAAGTGTCTCCTTTCATCCCATTAGCCCCCTTCGGCATGGCAGAACTCAAAGAAAACAATACTGGTCTCGCTTTTACAAACAACGATATTTTCCATCTCAAGTCGCTCTTTGACGATGTGTCCTATTATGCCAATCATGCTTGCTCTTCCAATGTTGCAAATTCCACAGCGATGATTGCTCCTCCAGGAAGCAATATGGTTTATGTTGGAAATACACTACAACTCAATACAAATGGGAAAACCAGCTATCTGACCCTAGGAGCTAGCATAAACAGCATTTTAGAAAACTTAAGTGATCTGCTAGAAGAACAGCTTTTTCTCATTGCGCACAATCGAATATTCCCCATAGGAACTAACATAGATGACAAATGCCATACGATCTTTTCTAATGATAATATTGAAGAAATCAAACAGAAGAAACGGGGATTTATCTCTATTAAAGGAGAAAACTACTTTTATCTATATCTTACACCGTTTAAAGATGCTGATTTTGCAATCATTTCACTAAATGAAAAAGAGAAAGAACTCGCTCTATCAAATCAAATTGAAGGGAGCATGGAAAGCTATGTTACAAAATCTTTTCATCGGGTTCAGATTTTTAGAATCATTGTATTTTGCTTAGCTCTAGTCCTTCTTACTAGACTGCTAAGGCGCTCGACAACTCCAATCCTTCAGCTCTCAGAATGTGCAAATAAAATCTCCCAAGGATTGATTGATCAAATAGAGCTGCCTAAAGAATCTAAACGGGGAAAAGACGAAATTTCTGAACTTTGTCGATCATTTACTAAAATGGTTAGCAAATTAAAAGAAAAACCACTTCCGGAAAAAACAAATTTTCAAGCTCCCTTACAAGGCAATAAGAAACAAAAAAAGGCGACTATTTTATATGCGGAAATTTGCAATTTACCCGAAATAGCTCAAACAAATGCAATGAAATTTGAATTGCTTAAGCACTGCTTAAGCAATATTACTCCCGAAATTAAACGCTTTCAGGGAGCTCATCCAGAAAATATTAATAACAAAATCATTGCATTTTTTGGTATATCTGCAGAACAAATAAACTCCCAACTTCAGGCAATTAAATGCTCTCAAGCAATTTTTGCAAAACTCGCTGAATGGAATAACATACGTCATAAAGCGCATTTGCCACCTGTTTTAATGCGCATAGGAATTCATACTGATCTGTTTTTTATACAAAATTTCGATGGAGAAAACCGCATCGCATACTCATCTCTCTCTGATCGTATTGAAATCGCTGCAAATCTTTGTCATAGTGCAAATCCGATGCAAATTTTAATTAGTGAAACAACGTCCTCCGCTGAGAGAATTCATACCTGCATTGATGCTTTGATCATCAAAGAACAAAGAATCATACACATCAAAGGAAACCAATGATTGCACTTTTTTTATGTTTTTTGTTGATGCTGGCTATATTTCAAATATTTAAACTTAAGAAGCGACTAACAACCCAGTGCTTAGAAAAAAAGAGCTTACTTGAATCCCTTTCTGAAGGCGTTCTGATTCTCAACAAAAAATCTTTTGTTAAAGAAATCAATTTTAGTGCTGCGCGTTTGTTGTTTCTATCAAAACGCAAATGCCTAGGGAAAAAGTTAAAAAAGGAAAACTCAAATCGCCGACAAGAACTAATTGAAAAAGTACTGCATCTCAGCGAGCAAGCTCTAAAGACAGATCAACTACTTACTGATTCATTTTCTTCTGAAGAAGTGCATAGCCATAAAGTTGCTGTTGATTTGATCATCATTCCATTAAAAAATCAAAAAAGCTCCTTAGTTTTGCTTCAAGATAAGTCATCCCAATATAAAACCTTGCAGCTCGGACGTGATTTTGTTGCCAATGCTTCTCATGAACTAAGAACACCTATTACCATCATAAAAGGCTTCACAGAAACTTTGTGCGATATTCCTAATATTTCACCCGATATGTTTCAAAATATTACTGGGAAAATATTGCGCAATTGCCAAAGGATGGAAAATTTAATCAAAAATCTGCTTTTACTCGCTGATATTGAGCATCTTCCCATTAGCCGCTTTAAAGAGTGCGCTCTATTACCTCTCCTCGAAAGAACACGCGAACTAGTTTTAGTCACATATCCACATGCTGAAATTAAGATTCAAAGTGCTGATGACAATCTACAAATCTATGCTGATTTTGACCTATTAGAACTTACTTTTACTAATCTGATTTCCAATGCTGCGAAATATTCCCCATCTCCAGCAAAAATTGATATCTCATTAAGAAGCTCTAGTGATGAAATCATCATTGAGATTCAAGACCAAGGAATGGGAATTCCTGAAACAGATCTTACCTATATTTTTGAGCGTTTCTATACCGTCGACAAAACACATTCAAGACGTCTTGGCGGCGCAGGCCTTGGTCTTTCGCTTGTTAAGACCATTATCGATAAACACGAAGGAACAATCAGTGTAAAATCAAAAATAGAACAAGGGACATGCTTTACTTTAGTACTACCTTCAATGACAAACTGTTTAGCTTAAGATTGTGACTTCAAAACCGCTTGCTTAGCGCGGATATCGGTTTTATCATCAATCGCATACACCGCTTTTTTGGCAGGCTGCTTTTTAGAAAAATTAAAGAGCTCATCAATCTCTTCTTGGGAAAAAGCTTGGGAATGTTTATTGCGAAGAAACTCACATAACTCTTGCTTGGTTAAAGTATAAGTTTTACTTCCATCCTTTTTTTTCATTTTCTCAAGATCATTGATCTCAGTTGCGATTTTCTCTCCAAATACTGCGGTGAGCAAATAATTCGAAGCAAAGCTGAAATACAAAGCTTTTTTTTGTCTTTTAGAGTCTAAAGTGAAGAAATGCTCTAATGGAGGGTAACCAATATCTGTCCCTATTTCATACTCTTGAGTGCCCTTTAACATACGAAAAATAACATCCCGATGTACCGAGTTTTCAACAATTAAATCATTAAATGAGTCAATTTCCTTTTCTTTGCCAATAGCAATCAACTCATCGAGAATTTGATATTCAAAATGCGCGCTCGAAGAAATCAGAGGATTACCTTCATATAAAAGCTTAAGAAAGCGCGCTGCAGTATGATAAAGAGGATCTGAGCTTAACTCCTTCTTTTTAAATAACGCTGCGAGATTAAACTTTGCGCCCTCACAATTGATGATATTTTTCTTATCTCTTCTAGAAACCCAGGTATTTGAAGTATTTTCTTCCTTTCTCTTGCTTTTACTAACCGGCTTTTCATCATTATCAGCTTTGACCAGCTCCTTTTTCTCTCTAAGAAGATCATATTGATGCTGAGCGATTAGATTTTCAGCCTGCCGCATCGAACTCATGGCTCCTTGAGCTGCAACCTGCTCAACTATAGTGTTATGCTGCTTTTGCAAAAAAGCATGAGTCCCAATTGAGATAAATATTAAAAATGCTAAGACAAAGGGGATAAAATTCATTCCTTCTCCTGCGATTGATAATTAATTTTACACCGTTGGGATGAAGGGAAAAAGGGAAATTCCACGGCTTCCTTCTGTTTGGGGAAAAAGACGGTTAACTTGGCAATTTCCGGCATGTACATTTTTCTACTCCATTGATTGAGCCATGTTTTTGACTTTGGATCAAAAAAGCTCCACTGAATCTTCTCAATTTTTGAGAGCAATAAAGTGTGATAAGGCTGCTCCTTGTGATCCCATAGAGTTAAGATAAGGCCGCGCTCTTTATTCATATAGATAGCAGCGTCAACCACACCTGAAAGATCAGGATTTTGATCAAGTTGGTTATCAATGCTAAAAGAGAGCACAAGACCACTAGCTTCAGGGCTTTGAATTGTCTCAAAAGAGGATTCATCCTGAGTTATATTAGAAATCACCCCTGTTAAACGCTGTAAGAGAAAATGTCTTTCGAGAGTATTTTTCTTAACCTGCTCAATTTCAATATTGACTAACGCTGACCGGCGATAATAAGAAAATAATACAGAAGCAAGCATAACAAGCATTGTCATTGCTATAACTACTTCTATTAATGAAAAAGAATAACGTTTTGTTTTCATTCTTGAAAAATATTAAATTTTAATTTAAATTATAAATATAGAGTCTTAACAATCGCAATGAGAAATAATATTAATAAACCGTTATTTTTAAATCTATTATAATGAAACAGCCATCAAGAAAAAAGAAGAAATTACAGCCTTCGTCCAAGAATAAGCATCGTGAGAAAAAGATTGGAAGAGGTTGGTTTATAGGTAGTGCTCATCTCTATGAGCCCTCTAGCAAAAAGCTGCGCTAAGTGTTTGTCAAAACTAAAAAATAATGAAATTCCTGTTGTTTAGCTCCTTTTGTCTTCTTTTTTACAGGACTAAATTCGACGGTCACATCGAGTAAAATCAATTTCCCCTTGTCTTCCTTTTTCCTTTTTAAGGTAATCGATTTTTGCCATTCTCGCTTTGCTAGTTTGCCAAAATCCATATAAAATTTTTCTTTTACTAGCTTATAATTACCTGATTTAAGCTCCGTCCAAGGCACTTCTTTGTTATAGAGTTTTTCTTTAACTTGAGCATAAGCAATTAATGCTTCTCTCTCTAACTCAATTTGTTCCAAATGAGCAATTTCATTCTGAAAGAGCGATATCGGGTTTAACATTAAGGGAACTAAACACTCGAGGATCAAGGTTAATCCTATTAAAATTTCGAGCAGTAAAAAACTTTTTTTTCTTTTGCGGCGATAAATCATATCAACCATTTTACCTAATCAGGCATTATTTCTCTAACATACTCTTCTTATGGTAATTGACGAGATTCACATTACCGTTTATTCTTAAGAGAAAAGGCTAGCAAAGCATTATGCAAGTAAAGAATCGAGCGTTATATAATTTATTGAGAAGCAATTGGTTAAAAGATTCTTCTTTAGATATTCTCCCCTGGCAAATTGAAAATTATCGCTCTCTTTCTCTAGAAGAGCTCTTTACAAGACTTTCCAAACTCGGACTTAAGATCGATCAAGAGAGCTTTAAACTTTATGCTTTAAACTGTGAAAATCCTGAAGAATTGACAGCTACCCTATGGCTTAATGACGACGATATAGAAGGTTATGACCAAACCTATCTACTAGTCTTTGAGCTTTGGCGGCGCCTATTGCCTGATAAATACTCTCTTTCTCTTTTTTGTGATGAGCTAGATTACCGGATAGACTTATATGAGCAAAAAGAATTGGAATCAGACGAGCTTATCCAAGAATCTCTCATACGACTCGAAGATATCCTTGATGCCAACGTCGACGAAAATGACAAGCCTAGTGAAGCTTTTGATTTAGTTGTTTCCCACTGCGCTCACGACTTAGAGAGTTTTTTATATAATTACATTTCAGAGCAAATTTCAATAGGTAACGATCTTTTCGCCTCGGAACTTATCGATGGCTTTTATGATTATATCTCTGATAAACGATGGTTTTACTTTTTAAAGGCGCGTCTCTTTGCAAAAAATTCACATGAAGAATCTGACGCTCTTTTACGCCGCTTAATCGATCCTCTGAGAGAGGATCCCGAACTCGACCTTCTGCTTGAAATTGCCTGCTTTTTGGTGCACAACGGGAATGCCCTAATTTTTCTCCAAGCAGCACAGCAAGCGCGTTTTCTTCTATCAACAGAAGAGGAGTTTCAAGAGCTTTTAGCAATTGTAGCTGATTTTTATCGCTGTCTAGATCGAGAAGATCGGGAGCAAGCTCTGCAAGAGCTTTTCATCAGGCGTAGTAAAATCGATCCAGAAACTAAAATCGATCCTAAAGATCCCGACCTAGAAATTTTCGATGGAATACTGATCCAGGGACTTTCACATATTAAAGATAGTTAGACGATTTGTAAGGGCTTAAAATCGAGATAGTCACAAGAAGCAAAGACATACCTGACTCCTCTCTTTTCACCAAATGGCAATGATCCTTTTTTGATGCTATGCAAATGGCCAAATACGCATATATCTATTTTAAATTCCTCTAAAATTTCAGAAACTAAAGACTTCTTGAGATCAGCTCCAATCGGTGGATAATGCGTTAGAGCTATCCGTATTTTAGCTGCAGAATTGAGTTGTTCTAAACTCATGCGTAAGCGATTGAGTTCGCGCGCGAAGATCTTTTGATCTTCCAGTTTCTTTTTCTCGAAATCGATCTCCTTTCTCGCTCTAGGGTTTTCTCTAAAATGAATATATTGAGAGAACTCATATTCATCAGTATCCCATAATCGTGCTCCACCAATAGTCACATCTTTACAATCAAGCGCATTATTATGAATAAAATCAATCGATGGAGGCAAAGCAGTGCGTAGTTTTGAAGCAGAGGGCCACCATAAATCGTGGTTGCCTCTTAGAATCACCTTTTTCCCTGGCAAGTGGTCGATCCATTGCAAATCGGTCATTGCATCATCTAATTTCAAAGCCCACGAAATATCACCTGGTACTAAGACAAGATCATGATCTGAAACAACTTCTTTCCAAAACTGCTGAATCTTATCAGTATAATTCTTCCATTCAGGTCCAAATACCTCCATGCTCTTATCAACAGCGCCAAAACATAGGTGGGGATCGGACAGAGCCCAAATTTTCACAATTACACTCCATAGTTCACTTATTAAAGTGTATTGAGCTCGATTCTTTAGATCAACTTATGTCTTCTGTTGCAAAAGTTTTCATGCCTATAACACAATAGAATCCAAATACTTGCATAGATGTAAAGCTGTTTTACATCTATCTTAAAAATTTACAGCGAAAAATGATCAGGCAGATGCGTTCCAGATGCGACAACAATGATTCCATCACGAATAAATATACCATCGCCATCGTAATGATTTAGCTTATCTTTATTAATTAAACTAACAAAATTGCCAATACTCGCGCCCTCATCGATAATGGTTTTTTCAATTAAGCAATTTCTTCCGATATTCAAGGCTCTTTCCTTACCAAGCTTTGCTTGAGAATTGCCCATAATAATTGATTCACGAATCACTGTGTCTCTATCAACAAAAGCGCGCATGCCAATCACACTAGAAGTGATCTCTTTCGCTCTTATTACAGCTCCATGATTTATCAAACAATTATGAACCAAAGTTCCTTCAATAATGGGACTAGGAAGAAATGATGGCGTTGTAAAAATCGGCATTTTCTCATTGTATAAATCCAAACACTTTTCATCATGCATCAGAGCCAGATTAGCACGATAAAAACTTGAAATCGTTCCAATATCTTCCCAATAACCACCATAGAGATAAGCATAAGTATTCCCCCTTTTCATTTGTTGAGGAATAATGTGTTTGCCAAAATCATCACCTTTCATCTCTAAAATTGAAAATAAGCAGCTGCGCTTAAAGACATAAATTCCCATAGAACCAAGGTAGAGTTTTTCATCCATTTTAAGTTCATTTTGGATCATGTATTTTTCCTGCAATGCAAACTGCTCAAGGATTGCAGGATCTTTAGGCTTTTCAACAAAATCAATCACTTTGGACTCATTGTCAACTTTCATCAATCCCATTCGCGAGGCATCACGCCCTACAACAGGTTGCGTCGCAATCACTAAATCAGCATCAGTTTGTTCCGCAAATGCGATCATCTTAGAAAAATCCATATTGTAAAGCTGATCGCCTGAAAGAATTAAGAAATATTCGGCTTGTGTTTCTGATAGAATCTCTAAATTTTTACGCACCGCATCTGCCGTACCACGGTAGTATTGTGAACTCATCTCATCGCGCTCTGGAGCTAAAACCTCAATCTTTCCATCAGCCAAAAAGGAACTGGGATAGGCACGTTGAATATGGCTATGTAAGCTGTTTGCAAGATACTGAGAAATCACAAATATATGATTAATACGACTGTTGAGAGAATTTGAAAGGGGAATATCAATAAGTCTATAGCGCCCACCAAAAGAAACTGCAGGTTTACAACGACTTTCAGTTAAGGGACTCAATCGTGTTCCTTGACCACCAGCTAAAACTACACTGCAAACACGATCAAATACATCCCTTTTGGGTTGAAATTGCATTAAAGATTACCAACACTATTATTTTTTATTCGTTAATTTAACATATAATTAAATTAATATGAAAAATCAAACAAATAATTAATTAAATCCAAGATTTAATAATAGCATGTATCTCGTTTTTAATTTCGCTTGGCCAAGCTTCATGATGAGATAGGAGAATAAAGCGTTCACGCTGCATAAGATCCGTTATTCCAGCGCACCCACAAACTAAATAGTTTGCCAAAGTGAGATGTGCTGTTATATCGATATTTTCGAGCAACTTAAGACAAGCTTCCCCAATTTCTGAATTAGCAGGGAAACTTAATAATATAACGATTGCTCGCTCGTTATCCTTTGTTGGTGGAGTGCTTTTTAACATTTTAACCAAAAAATCCTTGGCTTGCTCTCCCATCACGCTAAATGCATCAATTAGAGCTTCTTCAGCTTCAAAATCAACAATGCCAATCATCTCGAAAAGCGGTTTTATCGCTCTAATATCTCCAATATGCCCTAAGCAGCGAATCGCAAGTAATGGAGCAAACCCATAACCTGGATAGAGTGGCTGATAAAAATCTCGATTTGTCGCAAGCTCAATCAAAGCCTCGACAGCTTTCTTTCCCTCTTTTAAAAGAGCCTCTACTTCTTTAATCGGAGGTTCTTCTTCTGAAAGAATTAAATCAGCTATTAACCGAGGAATCTTGTTATCTTGATTCTGTTTGTCATAAAAACCCCGCAAGGTAAAATACTTTGACTTAGCGAGTTCTATCTCTTTTAGGTCATATTCTGAAAGAAATTTACTGCTAAGATCCTCTCCCAGCTTTTGTTCATATGCATAAAGCTCGTTGATATGCTCGATAGAAAAGTCATCTTGCACCCCTTTTCCGTCTTTGCTGTAATAATCAATCATCATTGGAAAAGAACCGCCAAAATGCACATCGCGATGCATAAGTATGCAATTTGAAATCTCATCTGCTAAAGGGAAATGGACATTATGCTCGCTCATTTGTCTCTTCCGTCAAATTTTTAACAAGATTGGCATTATAACTCGATCGAACAAAAGGACCGCTATACATAAACTTCACCCCAATCGAGTAACCATATTCTTCATAACTTTTAAATTGCTCTGGTGTAACAAAGCGCTTCACTGGCAATTTAAGTCGGTTTGCTTGTAAATAATGACCAATTGTAATGATATCACATCCGGCGTGATGTAGGTCATGTATCGTCTCTTTTACCTCAGCATCATCTTCTCCAAGGCCAACCATAATCCCTGATTTAACCCAACGGCTCTGATTAGACTGCTTAGCAAATTCAAGCACATCCAAAGTGCGTTGATAAGTCGCGCGATGGCGGACTCGAGGAGTAAGTCTCTTTACCGTTTCAATATTGTGATTAAAAATCTCAGGCTTTTCACTCAAGACATGTTCTACAGCATTGAGATCCCCAGAAAAATCAGAGGTAAGTAACTCAATTGTGACACCCTCACATTGTTCTCGCACCGCACGTACAATAGCGGCTATAGCTTCAGATCCTTGATCAGGAAGATCATCGCGTGCGACCATGGTGATCACAACATGTTTTAGCCCGAGTTCAGCAACAGACGCCGCAATGCGCTTGGGTTCATCTATCTCAGGAGCTTTTGGATTTTTAGAAAAATCAATATCGCAAAAACCACAACTACGTGTGCACTCTTTACCAAGAGCTAAAAATGTCGCTGTTTTGTTTGAGTAACATTCAAAACGATTAGGACACTTAGCCTCTTCACATACAGTATTCAAGCCATGTTTACGCAAAGTATCGCTAGTTTTAAATAAATTGCCGCCGCGAGGTAATTTGCGGTGTAACCAGGAAGGAAATCTGCCACGAGATTGGTCTTCGTTCTCCGGCAAGCGATTAAGGCGCTTTGCTTTGACTTTTGGCTTACTATCATAAATCGCTTCGTCCAGCACTTTCTATCTCCTTTTTGGTGGGAAGTGGATAGGTGTTTCACCAGCAATAAGAGCTGCTTCCAGCCACGCCTCTGCAACTGTTGGATGAGCGTGGATTGTTTCAGTAATACAATCTAGTGTCAACTCATTGGTGATCGCTAAAGCGATTTCTGCGATAAGAGTCGATGCTTCATGACCAACAACCTGGGCCCCTAAAATTTGTTGAGTTTTTTTATCGATAACTATCTGAGCAAAACCCTCTGTATCAAGAGACGCGACTGACTTGCCTAAGACTTGAAATGGAAAACGACCAGGCACTGCATCATATCCAGCTTCCTTAGCTTGCTCTACGGTCATCCCAACAGTTGCTATTTCCGGCTGAGTAAAGATCACTGCAGGAACTGCATTATAATGCATATAAGATTCTTGTCCCGTTGCATTAGTTGCTGCGATAATCCCTTGATGTGAAGCAACATGAGCAAGCATAAAACGTCCTGTAACATCACCAATTGCATAAATCCCAGGAACATTAGTTTCCATCTTGTCATTGACCAGGATTGTGCCTCTTTCATCAGTCTTCACGCCGGCCTTCTCCAATCCGAGTTGATCTGAAACAATCTTTCGACCAACAGAAACTAATGCAGCGTCACAATCAACTTCTTCTCCACCTTTCAATTTCACCTTAAGACCATCGCCATTTCTTACGATCCCTTCAACGAAAACGCCACAGCGAATTTGAATACCCTTGTTTTCAAATGCCTTTGTTAAAACTTGCGCAATATCTTTCCCTTGAGTTTGAACAATACTATCCAATGCTTCAAGAATCACAACTTCTACACCAAACTCAGCATAAAGGCTTGCAAATTCACAACCAATATATCCTCCACCGATAATTGCTAACTTCTTAGGCAACTCTTTCCATTCCAAAATTGAACTCGAATTAAAAATTCTTTCATGGTCGCAAGGAAAGGCTGGAACATCAAACGGCTGTGAACCCGTTGCAATAATCGTCTTATCTACAGAGATGACTAAGTTGTTTTCTCCCTTAATTTTAACTTCAGTAGGGGAGAGAAATTCTGCATGACCACGAAGGATCTCAATCTTATTCGCTTTAAGTAGTCCTTCCAAACTATTGCGAATCGAAGAAACAACGCGATCTTTACGCTCTTTCATTTGAGAATAATCAAAGGAGAGCTCTCCAACCTTGATTCCATACTCTTCAGCATGCAAAATTTTTTCGTAAATCTGAGCATTTGAAATTAATGTTTTAGTTGGAATGCAGCCGACATTGAGGCAAACTCCTCCTAAGAACTCCCGTTCAATTAAAGCAACATGACTACCTCTTTGTGCAGCTCTTATCGCCGCAACATAGCCGCCGGGTCCCGCTCCTATTACAGCAACATCAAATTTTTTAGGCTCGCTCATCTCTATCCTCTTATGACAAAATCATTTGAATAAATTATACCCTAATCAATCAAAAAACGGAAATTGATCCTTCCAGTACGCTACGTTACCTCTGAGTAATCTCCTCTGGATTTTTTATACCGAGAACTACTATAAAAAAGTTAGTGAAAATTACGGGTTATGCAACAATATCCCGCAAAAAGCAGAGCTTGCGAGACCAAGAAGCCTGTTCCAATAGATAGTCAGAGACGATTTAGGGCTTGAAAAGGAACGGAATTCGACTGTCACAATACAAAGGTTTTTGCACAATTATTCAAAATTGACACGGTTATAATTATGGATTCTTCAAACTCTTATACTCCCGATCGTTCTAAACGCCCTCATCAGTCCGAAGAGGAAAAGTCCAAATCACCACAAAACAGTCCTCTTTTCGAAAATAAATCTCTACAAGACAGTCTTTCTTCATTATATAAACCACCTTATTCCGCTAGTAACCATGGTTATTTTGAACGTATGGATTCTTCCGATGACTATGAGAGCTCAGACTATCTACATACTCAAAACACCTCTAATCGCGATCTTCATGAGGCTCTATCACAACCCTCTTCGTTTTCCCAACAACGTCAAATTCTTGAAAAAACAGCTGCTGATCAAACTTATGAAGATGAATATCGTGTAAAAGAAAAGAAAGCGTCAAATGCTATCGAAGAAGATTCTGAAGATGTGAAAAAAAGTTTTTGGACAATTTCTGCTCTTTCTGTAGGAGCTAATCTAGCTGTCATCGGTCTATTGCAACTACTTTTTTCAACCAATGGAAAGCTTACCTTGCAGTGGGATGCACGCTACTGGTTTATATACTGTATTGCAGCGTGCCCTTTGCTTTTCTTAGGATTTAAAAAAGTTCGTTCTTTTAAGAACTAGAAGGAACTTCTTCTTCTGGCAGTTCAGCTAAGCTCATCTTAAATGGCACTCTTTTTGGTGATTTATGACGAACACTCTTCTTCTGTTCTAAGTTTTTATTTAAAGTTTCTTCTGGCGGCTTAACCATTTGAAACTTAAAGAGAGCGTGAGCAATATTCAGCTTGATCTCAATACTCAGTTCGCTAAAAAGCTGAAATGCTTCATGTTTAAACTCAATCAAAGGATCCTTTTGACCAACAACCCGCAAACTCACCTCAGAACGGAGATTATCAATATTCAGAAGATGCTCTTGCCATAGTTGATCAACATTGCGAATTAATACATTGCGAACAACAGATTTAAGAACCTCTTCTGCAGGAGAGCTTTGCATGTGTTCAGGGATTAGTTTTTGCACTTCTTCAACTGAGGTCTGTTCAATCACAATCTTCTTTTTAAATGCATCAATGACCTTCGTACTTGCAAGTTCTTGAATCTCATTTAAAGGAAGTTCTTTAGAATCAAACTCACCCTCTTCAAAAGTTACAGGGAAATGGGTCATTAACCACTGTCTATATCCTTCTGGATTCCAACTGCTTTCTGAAGAACGACTCACAAAGTATTTCTCAGCCATTTGAAAACAGACCCCTTCTAAAATCTCTTCAGCAAGAATCATAGGATCTTCAAAATGCAATACATCGTTGCGGAAAGAGTAGATTTCAGCACGTTGTTTATTCATCACATCATCGTATTCAAGTGTGTGTTTGCGGATCGAATAATTACGTTGTTCTACACGCTTTTGCGCAGTTTCAATTGAGCGATTGAGTGCTTTTGCCTTAATCGCTTCACCTTCAGGAGGACGAAATCGCTTAAGAAAAGCAGTCACGCGCGGAGAGGTAAATAAACGCATTAAAGAATCTTCAAAAGAAACAAAAAACTTCGAATAACCGGGATCTCCAAGGCGACCTGATCGACCTCGCAGCTGTCTATCAATGCGACGTGATTGGTGGCGTGAGGTTGCAATCACATGAAGTCCTCCGAAATCCTGAACACCATCTTTGAGTTTAATGTCAGTTCCTCTACCCGCCATATTCGTTGCTAGTGTAATCGCTCCCTTGTGGCCTGCTTCAGCAATAATTTCTGCTTCACTATCATTTTGCTTCGCATTCAAAACAGTATGAGGCAGCTTATGATGCTTTAAAATACGAGAGAGCTTTTCTGAGATATCGACAGATTCCGTACCGATCAAAATTGGAGCTCCTTTCTTATGAATCTCCTCCACTTCTTTAATAAGAGCGGTATATTTCTCTCTTTCTGTCATGTAAATTTCATCATCACAATCTTGTCTTATACACTTTTTATGAGTTGGGATTGCTAATACATCAATATTATAGATTTCTTTAAATTCATTCGCTTCAGTCATTGCTGTACCGGTCATACCCGATAATTTTTCATACAAGCGAAAGTAGTTTTGCAAAGTAATTGTCGCATAAGTCTGCGTCTCACTTTGAATTGGGACCCCTTCTTTAGCCTCAATCGCCTGATGCAAACCATCAGAAAACCGACGCCCTGGCTGAGGCCGCCCAGTGAATTCATCGATGATGACAACTTTGTTCTCTGCAATGATATAATCAATATCGCATTCCATCAAAAGATGGCCGCGGAATAGCTGACGTAGATTGTGCATGCGCTCTTTACGCATTGCATCCTTCTCTCTCAACTCAACTTTTTTTTGTAATTTATCTTGATCGCTATACTCTTCATTCTCATCAATCAATGCGTATTCATGGCCTAGGTCAAGCATAACAAAATCATTGTCATCCTCTTCTTCACCGCGTTTAGAAAGCCATCCGTGCATGCCACGATCGGTAAGTTCATATTCATTTGCGCGTTCATCAACAATAATATAAAGCTCACTAAGAGTTTCGGATCTTTCGTGTTTGTTCGGCTCAGCATAAAAATAGGTATCCCATTTCTCTATGCTTGAACGAATATCGGGATCTTCTTTCAACCGTTTGAGCACTTTATTTTGCGGCGTTCCTTTACTGACAAGCCATAAATCACGATATGCTTGCTTTAGCGATTCTGACTCTTTCTTTGATAGTTTTTCTTGTCCTTGAAGCTGATCAATTGTTTTACGCGCATTAGTTGCTAAACGATTACAATGATCGCGCTGCAAACGCACAACATGATCAACATCTCCTTTAAGAATATCGTACATTTGTCGAGATGATGGGACTGGACCTGAAATAATCAAGGGAGTACGCGCTTCATCAATTAAGATCGAATCAACTTCATCGATCATTGCAAAGAAATAGCCTCTCTGACATTGCTCTTCTTTACTCTGAGCCATCGAGTTATCTCTCAAATAATCAAAACCAAATTCTGAAGCAGTTCCGTAAACGATGTCTGCCAAATAAACCGGCTGGCGCTCACCCGGAGGAATATCATTGGTAAGGGAACTTGTTGTTAAACCAAGAAAACGAAAAATAGAGCCCATCCATTGGCAGTCACGTTTAGCAAGATAGTCATTTACCGTAACCAAGTGAACAGGCTTGCCAGACAAAGCATTAAGATACAAAGGGAGAGAAGCAGTAAGCGTTTTACCTTCACCTGTTTGCATTTCTGCAAGATTACCGTGGTGCATCGCAATAGCGCCAAGAATCTGAACATCATAAGGAATCATATCCCATTTTTGGTCATATCCTGAAACATGAACTTCTTGTCCACACAATCTTCGGCAGGCATTTTTGACAACAGCATAGGCCTCAATCAGCAGATCATCGAGGGTTTCACCCTTCTCCAGTCTTAGCTTAAACTCTTCAGTTTTAGCTTTTAGTTCTTCATCGGTAAGTTTTTGATACTCTGCTTCGCACTTATTGATCTGCGTAACAATTTTACGATAACACTTCACTTTACGCGTTTGTGCTGTACCAAAAATTTTCTTTACAAGACTTGCCATTGATATCCTAATCCTATTTTGCTGCAATACAGAACTTTATTGTACCACAAGAAACGATATAAGAACAATTACAGATCTGCTGTATAAAATTTATTTTACTACCGGCATATTTAACCCAAAAGTCTAGAAATTATTCAATAACGGCAATAATTCGCATTTGGTGCAATTCTTTGTACAATTTCTGTGATTTTGTGATAATCTATTATAAATTCTAAAAAATTAATTATAAGAATGCTAAAAAAAGAACTTGTCAGTCTTCAACATCCTTTGGTCAAGCACCTTGTGAAATTGCGCACCAAACGCTCCTATCGAGAAGAACAGGGGAAGGCTCTTATCTGCGGAGAGCCATTAATCTCTGAGCTTAAAAGACATATAAGCGAGATATACACCGTAGTAGGAGAAGATCACACCCTAATAACCCCTCAAATCATGAAAAAAATCACCGGCTTGGAATCTCCTCCGGAAGTTGCTGCAGAAATCAACATCCCTAAACCTTCATGCTTGAAGAGAATGCATCACATTCTCGTATTAAATGGCGTAAGCGACCCAGGAAACCTTGGGACATTGGTTCGAACAGCTTTAGCCTTGGGGTGGGAAGGAATCTATTTAATGCCGGGATGCTGCGATTTATTTAATGAGAAAGCAATTAGAGCTGCAAGAGGCTCAAGTTTTCAGCTGCCCTACGATTATATCGATGAAAATGGATTAATTGAGCTTATTGAGGAAAGCGATTTTCATGTATTTGTCGCTGATGGGAAAGGAAGCGAGATAAAAAAGAAGGAGATGAAAAAGAGCTGCCTGCTTATTCTCGGCAATGAAGGGCAAGGAGTTGCTGATAAGATAAAGCAACTTGGAGAGTTACTTGCCATTCCAATCAGTTCTAAAGTTGAATCGCTCAATGTCGCTATTGCTGGAGCGATTCTTATGCACCAGCTTAAACAATGAAAGATAATCATCTAAATTTCGAAGAAGAATTTCACGAAGGCGATCGTAAAGCGGGGCGCAAAGAACGCAAACGCGCCCAATTAGCAGATCGCTCTAAATACAAAAAAACAGATCAAAAGAAGAAGCAAGAAGTTTTAGTAGAAGGTCAGCGTGGCCGGGTACTTGCAATTTTTGCTGAAGGAATCATTGTCGATGACGGTTCAAAGAGCTATTTGTGTAGTTTACGAGGGCGCTTAAAAAAGGAGCGTACGATACAGAAAAATTTGATTATCGTCGGAGACTGGGTGCGCTTTATTCCTGTTGGAGATGAGGGAGCGATTACTTATGTAGAAGAAAGAAGCTCAATTTTGGCGCGCGCTGATAACTTATCTCGTAAAAAACGACAATTAATTGCAGTCAATATTGACCAGGTTTTCATCACCTGTTCTGTCGTCTCCCCTCCACTTAAACCCTTCCTAATCGACCGCTATATCATTGCCGCATTAAAAGGAAAGATGCAGCCGGTCATTGTGATTAATAAAATTGACTTACTCAAAGACAACGAAGAAGAAAAGATCCTTTTTGAAAAAGTGATAGAGACCTATCGATTGCTTGAGATTCCGGTGATAATGGTAAGCGCAGAAACCGAAGAGGGATTAAGTGAGATTAAAGAATACATGCATCATAAAGCTTCTGTTTTCTCAGGACAGTCAGGCGTTGGAAAATCATCGTTGATCAATAAGTTGCTCGGCAGCGAATTGAGGGTAGGTGAAGTTGTCTCAAAAACTCTTAAAGGTTCACATACGACGACCACTGCACACTTATTGCCCTTAAAAGAAGGGGGATTTTGCATCGATACACCAGGAATTAAAAGCTTTGGAATTTGGCAACTAGAAAGAGAAGATCTAAGACTCTATTTTCAAGAACTCGATAAAATTAGCAGTGAGTGCCATTATCCGAATTGCACGCATTTACATGAGCCGCTCTGCGCTGTGATCAAATCCTTAGAAACTCATAAGATTTCTCCCTTGCGCTACAGCTCTTATTGCGCTTTAATGGAAGAATTAAATCAAGAGCATCGTAAACGCTGAGGTACCCATGTCGTCGATCGAATCAATCGAAGCCCTAGAAATATTAGATTCCAGAGGCAATCCAACATTACAAGTCACTCTCCGCACGCAGTGCGGTCATATAGGTAAAGCCGCAGTTCCTTCAGGAGCATCAACCGGAGAACACGAAGCAGTTGAACTACGGGATGGCGATAAAAAGCGCTACAACGGGAAAGGCGTACTAAATGCCGTAGACCATGTCAATACAGAGCTCAACAGTTTGCTCCATGGAAAATCAGTGTTCAATCAATGTGAAAATGATCAGTTGATGATAGAATCAGATGGCACAAAAAATAAGGCCAGACTTGGAGCCAACGCAATTCTTGGCGTTTCTATTGCAATGGCTAAAGCAGCGAGCTCTGCACTAAATCTGCCTCTTTATCGCTATATTGGAGGATGCTACAGCTTACGGATGCCTGTGCCAATGATGAACATTATCAATGGCGGAGCTCATGGTGATAATTTACTCGATTTCCAAGAATTTATGATTCGGCCAATTGGAGCCCCAACTTTTACTGAAGCAGTAAGATGGGGAGCAGAAATCTTTCACTCTCTAAAGAGTCTGTTAAAAGAAGACGGACATGTGATTGCAGTTGGAGACGAAGGAGGATTTGCTCCGCGTTTAGGCTCTAATGAAGAAGCCCTGGATTACATTCTTAAAGCAATTGAAAAGGCAGGATATAAACCGGGTGAGCAGATAACAATCGCTTTAGACTGCGCTGCATCAGAGTTTTACGACAAAAACTCCAAAACTTATATTGAAAAGAAGAAAAAAGCTTTAGGAGAATCTTTCCTCAGTCGAAGCGCAGAGGAGCTTGTTGCTTACCTAGGAGAGCTGTGTAAAAAATATCCAATTGATTCAATTGAAGATCCTCTCGATGAAAATGACTGGGCAGGATGGAAACATATGACCGAACAGCTCGGTAATCAAATCCAAATTGTTGGTGATGACAACTTTGTTACCAACCCAGAATTTCTGCGAAGAGGAATCGAGGAAGGCGTCGCCAATTCTATTTTGATTAAGCTCAATCAGATTGGAACGCTGACAGAAGCTCTACAAACGATCGAAATTGCTAAGCGTAGTGGATATACAACAGTTATTTCGCATCGCTCAGGAGAAACAGAAGACACGACCATCAGCGATCTTGCAGTCGCTGTCAATAGCGGACAAATCAAAACCGGTTCTCTTTCGCGCACAGACCGCGTCTGTAAATATAACAGGTTAATTGAAATTGAAGATGAAATAGAAAATATCGCAATTTATATAAACAGAAAGTAAACTATTTTATTTAAAATTCAATTTAGTTATTATAAGAAAAGATAGTATCACAATTTGAGGGTTGTGTGAGGCATTCTCTTTTCTTATTTGGCGAAGCAGAAAAAGGCGCACTTTGTACGCCCCATTTTTGTCATTCTCTTGAAGAACTTGCAGATAGATTTGGTAACCCTCCAGAAGACAGCAAAGGCTTACTGTTTGCTGTTCAAGCACTAATGTATGATCAAGATTTGATTTTCTTTCGTGTTTCCGAAGAAGGATTTAGTCGAAATGACTACCTGAAAGGAGTTGATCTTCTTCGCGATCAAAGCAAACTCCCTCAAAATCTATCAGCAATTTGCATGCCCGGCGTTGGTGATCGAGAGCTAATCGATACAACTTCAGAGATCTGCCATAAGCGCCATAGCTTGCTCATCATAGACGAACATGATCTCTACGATTACTTAGCTAGCTAAATATAAATCGATTATTTTTGTGAATTTTTAGCAAGAAACCTGCGAATTCCCTGAGACATCTCAGGACTGATATAATGCTCCAATCCTTCAACATCCCTTTCAACAACATCCTTAGGAATCCCGATATGTAAAAAGAATTGGATGAGCAACTGATGCTTTTCCCGTGCTTCATCCGCTGTTTTTTTTCCTAATGGAGTTAAGGCGATCTCATCGCTCTCTTTCTCAATATAACCATCGCGAACAAGCCGCTTTAAGCTCTTAAGCACGCTCACATGTGTAATACCCATCACTTTGGCAATGTCTCGAATCCGCACCTGACCATGAAGAGTCACATAATCATCAATGAGCTCAGTATAATCCTCTATAACCTCCTGCGAGCGCAACTCACGCGCTCTACGAAAATTAACACTTCTATTTTCCTCAGTCATCCACACCACTCTATCGAACTTTAATCTCTTTCCAAAAACCCATAAGAGAAAAAAGAGAAGTTAAGGAGCCAACCCTATCATGAAGACCTCATTTTCCAAAAGCTCTTGACTTGTAACCATGGGTACAAGTAGCCTTGACTACACGTAACCAAGGCTACATAAACAGGAGTTGCAAATGAGTTCTATTACACCTATGTCACAACATAAAACTGGGAAACCTAATTCTATTAAAGAAAATCTTTCATCTGCTGAACAGACACCTTCATCAGTGGAAGATTTTTTTAAAGTTCAATTCAGTCTGCAATATGTATTTAAGGCAATAGACCAGATGAAACTCAAGAGACTTTCTTACACCTCCTTATGCAAATACACCTGGCAAGAATTTCGTAAGGAATGTAAAGAGCAGCCAGAAGTAGCAGTGGCTAAAGCTGCTCTTACAACGCTTGCTGTAGGAACATTTTATCCTCTTGCTTTAGGGACTGTTGCTTGCTTCGCAGCTTTTTATGCCGCGCCTCCCTCCGACATGTTTTCTTCTGATAAGGATGTTGCTTCCAACGCTGCTGGACTTTACGGCAACATAGGACATGGCGTAGGGTACCCTGTTCATGGGCTAGAAATTGCGACGCTAACTCTGTCTATATTGTTCTACTCCTCCTATCAACGTGTCAGGGCACAGTTAATCACAAAGATTTATAAAGAAATACTTGAAGATGAGGAGCGTCCATTATCAACTCCACAAAGAAATCTGCTCTATAACCGACTGCAAGCTGATCTCAATAGCAATATCCTGATTTCCGGCGATCATCCAATTATGCAATAGTTAAAACATGATTACCGGAGAACAGATTTTATTTTGCAAAATAGGCAGTTAGGCCTTCCTGAGATGGTTTCATTGATTTTTTGCCTTCTTGCCAGTTAGCAGGGCAAACCTCTCCATGCTTTTCATGGAAAATCCAGGCATCAAGCAAACGAAGTGCTTCATCAACGCTGCGACCAATCGGTAGATCGTTAACGAGAGCATGGCGAATAATTCCTTGACGACCTTTGAAAAATTTCCTGCTTTAATGAAATTGAGCAGGTTTTGGAGTTCGGCTTGAACTTTCTCATATTGAGTCCTTTTCTGCTTCACCTCTTCGGGGATTTCATTGAGCGACTTTGCAAGCACCTTTTCCACATATTAGAGTATAGCCTAAATTGACATTCTGATTGAAAAAGTCACAGCAAAGCTGTCTGCCCCCGTGCAGTCCTATTGTCTTGACTACTTATTCGCTACTTGATACTAGATCAGTAAGAAAAAAATTATAGCAATTTTGAGGACTGATTTTTTGAAAAAGTTTCTAACTTTAGTTTCTGGAATATCTATATTATTGGCATTTGCCTTAGGTTTTTTTGTCTTTAATAAAGAAGTAACGATTTTTTATTATATTTCAATAATTTCTGGCGGGTATTTTGTTTTAATTTCTGCGATTCGCGGAATCGTTAGACAAAAGTTTCTAAACATTAATTTCTTAGTGGTAATCGCCGCCTTAGGAGCCGTTTACATCAACCAAATAGGAGAGGCTGCGGCTGTTGTTTTCTTCTTTTCGTTGGCTGAATTTTTTGAAGAATATGGGATAGAAAAATCTAAAAAAGCGGTGGAGACGCTTATTGAAAAAGCTCCTAAAATAGCTATTTTGAAAAACGGAGAGACTGTGCCAGTGGAGTCGGTAAGGAAAAATGACATCATCTTGATTAAGCCAGGCGACTTGATTCCATTGGATGGCAAAGTAATTAAAGGAATGTCGTCGGTGGATGAATCAATGATTACTGGAGAATCCATCCCGAAAGACAAAAAAGAAAATGACACTGTTTTTTCAGGAACCCTTAATCAAAATGGGTTTTTAGAAGTCGAAGTTATAAAAGAAAACAAGGATTCGACTTTTAACAAAATCGTTCAGCTCATCAAAGAAGCACAACGATCACGAGCCCCTACGCAAGAATTTATCGATAAATTTGCGAAATACTATACCCCTGCTGTTGTAGTTGCTGCTTTTATCTTTGCTACTGTGCCAACGTTATTTTTTGGTGGCATATTCAATGACTGGCTTTACAAATCTTTAGTTCTTTTAGTCATTTCTTGCCCCTGTGCGCTGGTAATCTCTACCCCTATTTCAATAGCATCAGCAATTGGTGGAGCTGCCAAGCGTGGGGTTTTAATTAAAGGCGGAGTCCATCTTGAGGAAATTGGAAAAGCGAAAGTAGTGGCATTCGACAAAACAAGGACACTAACTTTAGGCGAGCCTTATGTCACAGACGTCATAGCATTTGGAGATCACACAGAAGAAGAAGTTTTAGCTGATGCAGCAGGAATTGAAACATTTTCTTCGCACCCACTATCCAAAAGCATTTTAAATTACATTCAAGAAAAAGGAATAATCCCTCATATAATGGAAAAGTATGAGAATATTTCTGGAAAAGGAGGAAAAGCAATTTGCATTAATTGCGCTGGATTAGAACATGCTATTGGAAATGTTAAATTTATGGGGATTGATATACCACCCGCAATTTTAAATGCGATTGAAGAATTAGAAAAAAACGGAAAGACCGTAGTGATAATTCGGGAAGAAAACCTAATAATGGGAGCATTGGGGATTGCTGATACGGTCAGAAAAGAGGCAAAAGAAGCCATAAGCCTTTTAAATGAAATTGGTATTGAATCAGCAATGCTTACAGGCGACAATCCTTATGCAGCTAAATACATAGCTGATAAGGCAGGAATCAAAATCTTTTTCCCCTCACTCCTCCCTCAAGAAAAGGTAGAAAAAATTGATGACCTCAAGAAGAAATACAAATCCATAGTAATGGTTGGGGATGGTGTTAATGATGCTCCAGCCTTGGCTACAGCGAATGTGGGGATGGCAATGGGAGTTGGAGGCTCAGATGTCGCTATTGAAACAGCTGACATTTCCTTGATGAATAATAATCTACTAAATGTCCCTTACTCCATAAGTCTTGGAAAAAAAACGCTCCAAATAATCAAGCAAAACGTTGTTGTCTCTTTGGGGGTGAAGTTTGTTTTTCTTTCCCTAGCTGTTTTTGGGTTAACTGGCCTTGAATTTGCAATAGGCGCTGACTCTGGAGTAGCTATACTGGTAATTTTAAATGGATTGAGATTGATCCGTTTCGAATTACCTATGTCAGTGTGACAATTGTATTTTTTTACGAGCCGTTATCATCCGTTTTGTGAGGCGCCCCCTCAATGAGTCTAAACCAATGAAAAGATCCTCAGGGAGTTTTATGTTCCATTGCTTCCTACATCCCGATATGAAGATAAGCGTCAAAGGAACCCATCTTCCATCTAGGCTCTAAAGTGGATATAGTGCCCTCTTTTTTAAGGGGTCATCATGCTCAGTGTTCCATCAGAGGTTCGTATCTTTCTCTTCGCAGATCCTGTCGATATGCGCAAAAGCTTCGAAGGACTTAGTGGTCTCATCAGTACCCACTTCTCAAAGCAGTGCTATTTTCTCTTTCTCAACTGCAATCAAGACAAACTCAAAGTCCTCTACTGGGATGGTGATGGACTTGCTATCTGGTATAAGCGGCTAGAGAAGGGCTCCTTCTCTAGAAGCAAGACGAGAGAGCTTGCCCGTAGAGAGTTCCTCATGCTCTTAGAAGGGATCTCCCAAAGAAGCTCAATCGTCACTACATATACATCTGAGGTCATTTTTCTCTATAAAAATGCAGGAAAAAATGTTAACAATCTTGCATGTCAACAGCCACTGAAATAGACATCCTTCTTGCAGAGCATTCCCTCTTCAAAGAGCAAGTTGCACAGCTTACAGAACAGCTCGAGTGGTTTAAGCGCCAGCTTTTTGGCAAGAAGTCAGAGAGGCTCATCGCAGATGAGAACCAGTTCACCGACAAAAATGCAGATGTAAAGCTGTTTTTACATCTACTTAAACCTTTGATAATTTTACAATTACACTGAAAAAACTTTTGAGCCAGCCAGCTTAAATTCCTAGTTTGAAAAATAAGAGGTCAAGCCTTCTTGCGATGGCTTCATTGATTTTTCGCCTTTTTGCCAGTTTGCAGGACAAACCTCGCCATGTTTTTCGTGAAAAATCCAGGCATCTAGCAGACGAAGCGCTTCATCAACACTGCGACCAATCGGCAAATCATTGACGAGAGCATGACGAATGATTCCTTGACGATCGATTAAAAATTGCCCGCGAAAAGACACCCCTTCTTCAGGATTAAGAACCCCAAAATCTGCTGCAATTTGTTTGGTTAAATCAGCAACTAGAGGATATTGAACACCTTGAATGCCTCCACGCTCTTTAGGAGTATCAAGCCAAGCTAGATGAGAGAAGGCGCTATCGACCGAGCAACCAACAACTTGACAATTACGCTGTTGAAAATCATTTAAACGCTCTTGAAAAGCGTGTAATTCTGTTGGACACACAAAGGTGAAATCTAGAGGGTAAAAGTAAAACAGCACATACTGCCCTAGAAAATCTTGTAGAGAAAAGTCCTCCATAATCTTTCCAGGTATCACTGCTTTTGTTTTAAAAGCTGGGGCTTGTTGACCTACAAGGGTATACATATTTTGACCTCCATTAACCAAAGAATTCTTCAGCATTATTTAAAAAAGTTTCATCGCCAATTGTTGTCGGCTCTCCGTGGCCTGGATATACACGAATATCAGGGGGAAGTTTGGCTAATTTTTTCAATGATGGCCACATTCTTTCAGCTTGAGAAGTGGGAAGATCTAGTCTACCAATAGATCTACAAAATAACGTATCCCCTGAAATAAGCAATTTCTCACTTGGGATATAGAAACAAACACTTCCAGGAGCATGACCTGGAGTATGGATGACTTCGATTTTAAGATTGCCAAGCTCAACAATTTGCCCATCGGATAAAAGCTGGTCAGGGTCAACTCCCTCAATCTTATCAAAACTACGCATATTATCACTACCGGGCTTGCTCAAGCTCGACGCATCTTCAGAATGGATCAATACAGGTACATTAAAGTGTTTTTTGAGTTCGGCAGCTTCCGCAATATGATCCCAATGAGAGTGTGTAAGCAAGATCATTACAACATTAAGATCGAGCTCTTTAATGCGCTTTTTAAAGTGCTCAAGAGCTCCAAAAGGAGCATCAATCAAAGCTGCTTGCTTAGTTTTTGGACAAAATAGAATAATCCCATTAGTTTCGATGGGTCCTAATGCTGTTGATTCAATCATAAGACAATGTGGGGTTAAATTGCACCGGAGAGGATTCGAACCTCTGACCTCATGGTTCGTAGCCATGTACTCTATCCAGCTGAGCTACCGGTGCATAGTGCAAGAATGATCGCTTGACGGGGCTTTTTGTTCAAGAAAAAACGGCCCTCGTTCAGAGGGCCCTAGGGTTTCTTACATCATGCCTGGCATGCCCATGCCACCCATACCCATGCCACCCATACCCATACCGCCCATTCCTCCCATACCGCCCATGCCATCCATCGGAGGCATTGAAGGAGATTGGTCTTTAGGCGTAGGCTTATCAGTAATCATCACACTAATCGTAATCAGCATACTAGCAATCGAAGCTGCGTTCTTAAGCGCGCTTTTTGTCACTAGAACAGGATCGATGACACCGTCAACAATCAAGTCACTAAATTTATCTGTTATGCCGTTATAACCTTGAGAACCCTCTAGCTCAAACGCTTTCTCTGCGATTAAACTACCATGCTTCCCGCAGTTATTTGCAATAGCTGTTGCTGGCGCAAAACACGCTTCGCGGATAATAGAGACACCTATCATCTCTTCATCGCTAAGCTTAAGACCCTCTAGTGCTTTAACAGCGCGTAGAAGAGCTATACCACCACCAGGGACAATTCCTTCAAGAACGGCAGCACGTGTTGCGTGAAGAGCATCATCAGCTCTCATCTTTTTCTCATCCATTTCGGTTTTAGTTGCAGCTCCCATATTAATGACAGCTACACCGCCAACGAGCTTAGCCAAACGCTCTTCAAGCTTTTCACGATCGTAATCTGATGATGAGTTTCTAATCGCAGCTTTGATCTGAGAGGAGCGTTCTTCTATTGCTTTGGCATCACCTGCACCATCAACAATGGTCGCATCTTCTTTTGAAACTTTGATTTTTTTTGCTTGGCCAAAATCAGCAATGTCTAACTCTTCAATGTTCATACCGAGTTCTTCAGTAATCACTTTGGCACCAGTTAGAATTGCAATATCTTGGAGCATCTCTTTGCGTCTATCACCGAAACCAGGTGCTTTTACAGCACACACATGCATGCCACGACGCAGTTTATTTAAAACCAGAGTAGCTAGAGCTTCTTCTGCAACATCTTCAGCAATAATTAGAAGTGGTTTTTGTCCTATTTCAGCCATCTTCTCTAAGATAGGAACAATCTCTTTTGCAGATGAGAGTTTTTTATCTGTTATGAGGATATATGGGTTATCCAGTTCACAAATCATCTTTTCTGCATTGGTAACAAAATAGGGAGAGAGAAAACCTTTATCAAACTGCATTCCTTCAACAACATCTAAGGTAGTTTCAATTCCTTTTCCTTCAGAAATTGCGATAGTTCCATCTTTGCCAACTTTCTCCATCGCCTTAGCAATGATCTTTCCAATATCGCGATCATTGTTCGCTGATATCGTTGCAATTTGTTCGATCTCTTCTTGAGTTTCCACTTGCTTAGCAAGATGTTCTAATGCATTGCAAATCTCTTTAACAGCTTGATCAATACCACGCTTTATAGCTGCAGGATTAGCTCCGGCTATCACATTTTTGATGCCGCTGCTAAATATTGATTCAGCGAGTACAATAGCTGTAGTAGTTCCATCGCCTGCAAGATCTGCAGTTTTAGAAGCCGCTTCTTTAACGAGTTGAGCTCCCATGTTTTCGAATTTGTCTTTCAATGAAATCTCTTTAGCTACTGTGACACCATCTTTTGTTGATAGTGGAGATCCAAATCCTTTGTTGATGACAACATTTCGTCCTTTTGGACCGAGAGTAATGATAACAGCTTTAGAAAGAGTTTTAATCCCTTTGAGCATCGATTTATAAGCTTCTTCATGGAATTGCAGCATTTTAGCCATAATAACCCCTTTAATTTATTGTTAATTTTTAAGAAAGAACTGCGAGGATATCATCTTCGGATAAAATGAGATATTCGACATCTTGCTCATCACCCTTGACTTCAGTTCCGGCATAATTGCTATAAAGAACCTGATCTCCAATTTTTACTTCCATCGGATGAAGCTTACCATCTTCATCATGTTTGCCTTGACCAACAGAAATAACTTCAGCAAGTTTAGGTTTTTCTTGAGCAGATTCAGGAAGAATGATTCCTCCTTTTGTCGTTTTAGCTGATGCGCGCTTAACCAATACGCGATTACCGAGGGGCTTAATACCTTTCATTAGGGCACCTTTATTTATTGTTTGTTAAAAAACAGAGGGACAACGTAGAAGATGAAGCGATTTTTGTCAATATAAACAGCTCATTTTTTAGCACACTAGAAGCTCTGCTGCTAATAAGGGCAACAAGCCCTTTTCTTCAAAAAATTACTGAGCAGATACTGTTTCAATGTGTTGCCATAGAGCAGCTGGTTCTTGACTCAGCCTCCAAAAACCCACTGCAGGTATATTGGCGCTTTGATAATGATTAAGCTTGGTCTTGAGACTTTGTAAATCTTCAAAATGAACAATGGCATCAACTGTTTCTTTATACTCAAAATAAGGACTTCCATCTGCATGACGCTGAACAGTTGAGGAGTGCTGTTTCCAAAGATCTAAAGTTTCAAAATACTTTAAGGGACGGGCAACCTCTTGCTTTTGCCAAACACGTCCATAAAGAGGGATTCCCATAACTAATTTGTTTGATGGAATCACATCTTTTGCATACGCGCACACTTTTTTACACCAATCTAATGATGCAATAGTTCCTGGAGGGCCTGTTCTCCAATGTTCATCATAGGCCATGATTAGAACTTTATCGACAATTTCTGAAATTTTTTTGTATGGGTAAGCATCGCTCGCTTCTTTAAATCTTGCAGGAAGAGCAATGCTGACAATTTTTTCTTTGGAAAGATTTTTTTTAATTTCTTTTAAAAAAGATAGAAAAGCAGCGCCATCATCTGGATGGATGGATTCAAAATCAATTTGAATGCCATCATAATTATGAGAAATATGTACGATATCGTTGATAAGAGCATTGCGTGTGTCTAAATCTTTTTTCAAACACCACGACATTAACAAACTATTATCAGGTGCAGAAATAACACAATGAAGCCGTGTTTGAGAAGAGATTGCTTCACGTAACAACCGTGGATTAGGAGCATCAGAGATTCTCCCAATACCATTAACATGCGCACTAAAATATGCAAGATCTGTAATTGGTTTAGTTTTACATACCCATTTCTCTTCACTTTGCATTACATACGCCCAAACTTCATGAAAACGATAAGGTGTTACCTCACTGCTTTTCTCGTTTGCATGGAGAAGCAAGGAGCTGCTGATCAATAGAAAAATGGCAAGCTTTTGTCTCATCATTTAGAAACACCTCATGAAGATAACTATTCTAATTCATACCAAAAAGAAGTTTCTGTTTTTTGTAACATAAACATCTTTGTAAATTTGTTTTTTTTTGTTATTGATAATTCAAAGTCAATGGAGCACGCTCATGAGCAATGATACTAAAGAATCACCTTTTATAAAGCTAGCTGGAGAAATTTTAGAAACTGTTCATAACTCCGCTTTGGATGATCAACAAAGAAAAGAAAAAGCAATTAAGCTCGCTACCATTATACTTGATGAAGCAAATGCTACACGCTCATTTAAAGAAAATTTGCAGCAAAGTCAATTAGCTCGCATGATGCAAGATCCTCGCGGAAAAGTATTTACTACGAGTATGACAGACCAATGCTTTCGCTCAAAAAAACACACTCGTAATGTTGATCAGTTCCTATTTCTTTTGGGGAAATATGGCATTCCTCACTACTTTTCAATATACAAAAGATGTCAGCTAAGTCTATTTCGACTCTTTGGAAAACCATTTTCTTTAATTTTGGGACCTCTGATGAACTTTGCTGTTCGCAAAGAAACTTCAAACGTGATTCTTCCAGGAGAAATGAATCAACTAAAAATTCATATAACTAAACGTCGCGAACAAAAAGTACGGATCAACCTCAATCAACTTGGAGAAGCGATTTTAGGAGAGGAAGAAGCTGAAAAGCGCGCTGCACTTTATATCAAAGATCTAGAGCAAAAAGAAATTGAATATATCTCGATTAAATTATCAACAATCTATAGTCAAATCAATTTGCTCGCTTGGGATAAAACTCTCCAAAAAGCAGCTGAACGATTACGTAGAATCTACAGAGCAGCCTTACAAAATAATTATACTCATCCAGATGGGAAAACAAGCCCCAAATTCGTCAATCTAGATATGGAAGAGTATCGCGATCTGCATTTGACCAAAGATATATTTATGATGGTATTGGATGAACCAGAATTTTCTCACTACTATGCAGGTATTGTGCTGCAAGCGTATCTTCCCGATTCTTTTCCAATCCAAAAAGAATTAATAGAATGGGCTAAAGCACGTGTCGCAAAAGGGGGAGCTCCAATTAAAGTGCGCCTAGTTAAAGGGGCAAATTTAGCAATGGAACAAGTAGAAGCTAGCGCTCAGAAATGGCATCAAGCCCCATATACAAATAAGAGTGATGTCGATGCAAACTTTAAGCGCATGTTACTTTATGGTGCTGATCCTAAAAATGCAAAAGCAGTTCATTTAGGCATAGCCAGTCATAATCTCTTTGACATCTCTTATGGCATGATAATACGTGCTGAAAAAGAACTAGAAGAGTTCGTCACTTTTGAAATGTTAGAAGGAATGGCCGACCACATACGTCGTACAGTACAAAAGATAATTGGTAACGTTCTACTTTATTGCCCTGTTGCTAAAAAGGAAGATTTCCAAAGCGCTGTAGCTTATTTAATTCGACGTCTAGATGAAAATACTGCCGCAGAAAATTTTTTAAGACACAGCTTTTCAATTAACCCAGGTAGTAAGGAATGGGAAGATCAAAAAAAACGCTTTGAAAACGCTTGTGATTGTATGCACAAGATATCAGAAACTCCAAGACGCATCCAAAATCGTTTAAAAGAACCGGCAGGAGCATTTCTAGATCAGCCTTTTGCTAATGAATCTGATACCGATTTTTCTCTCTCTCAAAACCGAGAATGGGCTTATAAAATCATTGAAAAGTGGCAAAATATTGAGATCCCCAATATTCCGATTGTAATCGGCGGAGAAGAGATTCATCAACAACAACCCCAAGGTATTGGCTACGATCCCTCCAACCATGATAACCATTTATATCACTTTTCTTATGCAAGCAAAGAGCAAGTAGATCAAACCTTAAACATCGCTAAGAATTACGAGTCAACTTGGCAAAACCGTCCACCGAAGGAAAGAGCAGAATATTTATCAAAAGCGGCACATAAATTAAGAGAGAATCGAGCTGACTTAATCGGTGCTAAATTGATGGATGGAGGCAAGACAATTGCTGAAGGGGATCCTGAGCTTTCTGAGGCCATTGACTTTGCAGAATATTATGCTAGGCATTTACTGGAGCTCGAAAGTTTCAAAGATATCTCTTGGAAAGCAAAAGGAACTATTCTCATCACTCCACCATGGAACTTTCCTGTTGCTATTCCTGCAGGAGGAATTTTAGCGAGTCTAGTCGCTGGCAATTGCGTGATTTTCAAACCCGCTCCTGAAGCTGTCCTTAGTGGATGGATCCTTGTTAATACGCTTTGGAATGCAGGCATTCCTAAAGAGGCTCTGCAGTTTATCAGCTGCGTTGATGACCCTGTTGGTAGCCAACTAATCAAAGATCCGAGAATTAACGCAGTCATTTTGACGGGAGCAACTCAAACCGCAGAACTTTTTCTTAAAATGCGTCCTGATCTCGATATCGCTGCTGAAACTGGAGGTAAAAACGCTCTAATCATCACAGCCCTATCTGATCGCGATTTAGCAATTAAAGACCTCGTGCAATCAGCCTTTGGCCATTCTGGGCAAAAATGCAGCGCCGCAAGTTTAGCAATTTTAGAAGCTGAAGTTTATGACAGCCCAAATTTTCGCAAACATCTACGCGATGCAGCAAAAAGTTTATCCGTTGGCTCTGCATGGGATCTTTCCTCAAAAGTTGTTCCTCTTGTACGAGAGCCTAGTGGAGATTTGCTAAGAGGTCTCACTAAGCTCGATCAGGGAGAAGAGTGGTTGCTTGAGCCTAAATGTGATCCCAATAACCCTAATCTCTGGTCTCCAGGTATTAAATTAGGAGTTAAAGAGGGAAGTTTTATGCATCAAACTGAGCTTTTTGGTCCTGTTCTCGGCGTGATGCGCGCTAAAAATCTCGAGCATGCAATTAAGCTCGCAAATGGCACAAAATATGGTCTAACCTCAGGCATTCATTCTCTTGATGAACGTGAAATCAAATACTGGTTAGAAAATATTGAAGCAGGAAATCTTTACATCAATCGCGGTATCACCGGAGCCATCGTTCAACGTCAACCATTTGGCGGTTTAAAGTGCAGCAGCTTTGGTCACGGCTCCAAAGCTGGAGGTCCCAATTATCTCTCTCAATTAATGATACCTGAGCAAATATCATTGCCTAAAGATAAATTGCCTCCTCATAAAAAAGTGAATCAACTCATGGTATTCCTAGAGGATGCAGAATTCGATTCAGAAACTCTTGGTAAATGGTATGCATGCATTGCTAATTACGCTTATCATGCTCAAAAACTAAAAGAGATTGAGGATCCTTCTCTTCTGATTGGCCAAGATAACTACTTGCGCTTCGTTCCTCATAAAAAGCAGGTGCTTCGCATTCAAGAAAATAACTCAATTTTTGATATCTTGCGCGTTATAGCTGCAGCATTAACATGCAAAGCATCTCTTGACATCAGCTATGACAAAAAGAGCCCCCTAGTTATTAAAGACCATCATAAAACTCTGTTTCCCTCTCTTGATTTTATTGAAGAAAGCGAGGAGCAATTTGCACATCGCGTGGAGAAAAAAGTATATCGCCGCGTCCGATTATTATCTCCCCCCTATCCACAACTCGTATTGGCAAGCGGGTCATCTGCTTGTTATCTTAATATGACTCCAGTTTTAAGCAATGGGCGCTTTGAACTGCTCAATTATATGAGAGAAATTGCAATTAGTCACAATTACCATCGCTATGGCAATCTAGGAGATAGGGAAGGAGAAAAACGTTCACAAGTATTGTGAAAAAAACTCTCCTCTTGTACGTTTTTTCTTAAAATTCTGAGCCTATGATTAAATACTCTGCTATTCTTCTTTCTCTGTTTTTTTCCCTATTTTTAAATGCCACTAGTCTTGAGGAAAAAACATATCTCTTCTCACAAGAACCCATTGATGTTGTTATTCCTTGCGTAAAAAAAGATTTAAAGACGCTTAAGTTAGCGATTAATGGCATCAGAAAAAATGGCAAAGATATTCGCAATATCTACATTGTTTCATCTAAGAGGCTAACTCATAAAGCAAAATGGTTTAATGAAAAACTCTTCCCCTTTTCTAAAGAGGACATTGCTAAAGCCCTGTCGCGAAGTTCAGAAAAAATCCCTCCCCGTTTTTTAGGGTGGTATTATCAACAACTGCTTAAATTCTATGCTCCCTATGTCATTCCAAATATCTCTTCAAATGTCCTCGTTTTAGATGCCGATACGATCTTTCTTCTTCCCGTTTCTTTTAGAGATGAAACCTTAGCACCCTATTTCACAGTGATTGATCATCCATTTAAAACTAATCGACTCAATCACATGAAAAGATTCGTGCCAGGTTTAAATCGAATTGAGAAAAAATATTCTGGTGTTGTCCACCATATGCTTTTTCAAAAACCTATTCTCGACGACCTATTTGAAATTGTTGAGTCACATCATAAAGAACCTCTATGGCAAGCATTTTGCCACTGCGTGCCAAAAAATGATTATATGAATGCGACAGCTTCGGAATATGAGATTTATCTCAATTTTGCTCTGACAACGAGTAATCAAGTAAAAACCCGCTTCTTAAAAAACAGAGCTATCAGTAACCTAAAAAGACTCAAACATTATCGAAGAAGACACAATGTTTTTGTATCTGCACATTCCTTTATGAGAGAACAAGATGACGAATGGAACTATCCAATTCATAAAAAATACGATCCCTAAACTGCTTCCTTTCCTAATTTTATTGTCTAGCTTATCTGCAGCAAAAATCCCATTAGAAACTAAAACCTACCCATTTATTGATCAACCGATCGATGTAATTATTCCTTGTATCGATAAAGATTTAGAAACTCTTGACCATTGCATCGAAGGGATAAGGAACAATGGCAGCCATATTCGAAATATCTATATTATTTCACCGCGCCCCTTAACAAAAAAAGCGCTGTGGTTTGATGAATCTCGCTACCCATTTTCTAAAGACGATATTCGCAAAGCTCTAACGCGGCATCCCACGCGTCCTGTACATCCTCGCTTCCTGGGCTGGTATTACCAGCAGCTGCTTAAGTTCTATGCAATGTATACCATACCAAACATCTCAGAAAATATTCTTCTTCTTGATGCCGACACAATCTTTCTCAACCAAGTCTCTTTTCTAAATGAGAAAAACGGAGCCCTCTTAACTCTTGCTAGCGAATATTGGCCTGCTTATTTTCTCCACGGAGCCCGTCTAGTTCCTGGATTAAGGCGTTTATACCCCGATAAATCAGGTGTAGCGCATCATATGTTGATCCAAAAACCCCTGCTAAACGATCTATTTAACATTGTCGAAAAAAAACATAATCAACCCTTTTGGAAAGCATTTTGTCATGCTGTCCCTATGTTTAAATATAACAGTCCACATGCCTCCGAATATGAAATATATTTTAACTTCGCTCTGATGAATACCGATCAGGTTGAAATGCGTCCTTTAAAATGGGACAATATTACCAAGGTGAATGAGATAGACCGCTATCGCAATGAAGGCTACCACTATGTTTCTATACATTCGAATTATAGAGAATAATGCTTAGATCTCTTAGAATGGATTGATGTCTAAAAAACCCTTACTAAATTCAGAGCAACAAGCTGCTGTTGAGCATTTTGAAGGCCCTCTTCTCGTTCTTGCCGGAGCAGGATCAGGTAAAACCCGCATTGTTACTTACCGCATCGCTCATTTACTAGATCTTGGAGTTCCAGCTCAAAGTATTATCGCTGTTACTTTCACAAATAAAGCGGCTGAAGAGATGCGCTACCGCATCCAAAAGTTAGCTCATCAACAAGTGTTAACTTGTACCTTCCATAGTTTGTGCGTACGCATTCTACGCGAGTCAATTCATCATCTTGAGTATAATGAGGATTTTATCATTTACGATGATGATGATAGCGAGAAACTAGTTAAAGAGTGTCTTAAAACTCTCGGTCAAAAAGTAGACAGGGGAGAACTTAAAGAGCTTCGCATCGCGATATCCCAAGCTAAAAACAATCTACTTTCTCCTGAAGAATATAGCGATGGAGAATCAACGCTACTCTATGCTGTATATGCTCTTTATATGAAAAAACTAAAAACTTATAACGCCCTTGACTTTGATGATCTGCTTTATCTCACCGCAAAACTCTTCAAAAATTATTCCGAAGTTCTAGAAGTTTATCAGAAAAGATGGTCTTTTATCCTAATCGATGAATACCAAGATACAAATCAGGCCCAATATCTCATCGCCAAATCTCTTTCAGCCAAGCACCATAATATCTTTGCAGTGGGAGATCCAGACCAATCAATTTATTCATGGCGCGGGGCTAATGTCGATAATATTCTCAACTTCGAGCGTGACTTTCCAGGAGCTAAAGTCATCTCTCTAGAACAGAACTACCGCAGTACAAATACAATCCTTATGGCAGCCAACCAATTGATACAACATAATGAGAGACGTTTTGAAAAAAAACTTTGGAGCGAACTTGGAAAGGGAGAGTCTATCGGTCTGTACATTTGTGATAATGAGCATGCTGAAGCGGATTTTGTTGTGCGAAAGCTACTAGAAATTCATCGCCAAGAAAATATCCCTCTCATTGATTGTGCTGTTTTCTATCGAACCAACTTTCAATCACGTACATTTGAAGATGCATTTTTACGACATAAAATTCCCTATTTGATTGTTGGGGGAGTCTCATTCTACCAACGGAAAGAAATTAAAGATGTGCTTGCCCTAATGCGCGTTGTTCTAACAGGAACCGATTACATTTCTTTTGCTAGAACGTTAAATATCCCTAAGCGAGGAATAGGGGAAGCGACACTACTCAAAATTAATAATTTAGCAGAGGATGAGGGTGCCGGACTTATAACAACTTGCCAAGCTATCCTCAATGGCATCTTAGCGTTTAAATTATCAAAGAAACAACGAGATGGACTTAATGATTATGTCTCTTTAGTCGAAGCTATCAAAGTAATGGTTAATGAAAATCTTCCTCTTAATGAGGTGTTTTCTCTAGCAATCGAACGCTGGGGCTACCTCAATTACTTAAAACAAGATCCTGAAACTTATGATGAGAGAAGAGCAAACCTCGATGAACTCACTTCTAAAGCAGCTGAATGGTCTACAGAACAAGACCAACCCATCCTGCGTACTTTTTTAGAAGAGCTTACTCTCAAATCGAGCGCTGAAACGACAGGGAATGAAGAGGATTATGTCAAATTGATGACACTTCATAATGGCAAAGGCCTTGAATTTAGCTCTGTATTTCTTGTCGGTATGGAAGAAGAGCTTTTTCCTCATATCAATGCAAGAGAAACCCCTCAAGGATTAGAGGAGGAAAGGCGCCTTTGCTATGTCGGTATGACCCGCGCAAAAAAGCACCTATATATGACAGCTTCACGCTTCCGTTTTTTATGGGGCACACCACGTGTAATGCGCCCCAGTCGCTTTCTCAAAGAAGTGCCTCAAGAGTATTTTGAATCGCATCATATTACACATAAAGAAGAGGAAGAAGAAGATCTTCATGAGGAGGGCTTTTTAATTGGAGATAGTGTCTATCACAAAGATTTTGGAAAGGGCATCGTAAATCGCTCTTATCATACCTCCCTTGGGCTAACTTATGATGTTACCTTTGAAGGAGACAGTATTCAGAGATCTCTTGTTGCCAAATATGCGAAGCTCACTTAGATGTAAAGCTGTTTTACATCTAAGCAACTCCTAGATTTTCACCACCTTACGCAAAAAAAACTTTTTCACTCTCCATCTCTGATTTTTTGTTTCTATTAAAACAAGCAATAATATAAATATTAAAATAAAAAGCTTGTTTTATGCTAAATACTAATCTCAATATAAAAATAAAACAAAACGTTTTAATTACGCAGCAACTAGTTCAAGCTTTTTCTGTATTGCAAATGCCTATCAACGAGCTTAGAGAGTGGTTAATCAATGAAATCCAGTGCAATCCACTCGTTGATAATGATTCCCTTTATGAAAAGGAAGATCCTTCTACTGATCAATTTGGTGTATTTGAATATCTCGATGAAAACTTTTATTATGGACTCTATCCCGAAGAGCCTGAACAAAAAAAACTTGATATAGATCAATATCTTCCTTTCGAACTCTCTCTTTTTGAGCATTTAATGCGCCAAGCTCATCAATGCTTTGATCAACCTAGGGAATTGGTCATTGCAGAACAAATTATCGGCAATTTAGATCAAAGAGGCTTTGTTTCAGATAATCTTGATCCATTGCATTTACCAATTTTAAAAAAAATCCAATCCTTCGATCCAATAGGTATCGCTGCAAGAGATTTACGAGAGTCCCTTTTGATACAACTTCAATTTGAAGAAAAACAAAATACGCTCGCTTATCGGATTATTACTGATTTTTTTGATTCCTTTTTACATAAGCGCTTTTCTTTAATCAAAAAGGCGCTTGATTGCAGCTCAGAAGATCTCACTAAAACAATCAAGTGCGATATAAGACATCTAAATTTTTTTCCCTCAGCAGCATTTGATGACTATGCTACACACTATCTCCTTCCGGATCTCACTCTGAAAACAATCGATGGAAAATGGTATGTTGAAATTGCCAAAACAGGCTTACCAGAAATTCAGATCTCTACGCATTATGACAAACTACTAAATGAGCAAAGCTTAAAAAAATATATCCATGACGCTCAATGGTTAAAAAAAATCGTTGCTCAAAGAGATCAAAATTTAAAAAAGATCGGAGAGATCCTCCTAAAATCCCAATATTCGTTTTTAGAAGGGACTACATCTTCTCTATCTCCTCTCAAGATTGAAGATGTTGCTGAAAAACTTGATCTGCACCCGTCGACAATTTCACGCACTATTATGAATAAATATATCGCTATTCCCCAGGGACTCTATCCCTTAAATGAATTTTTTTCTCGTTCTCCACTTGCAAATGCACAAAATGCAATTTCGAAACTCACAATCAAGGAAACTATTTCTAAATTGATCAAGGAAGAGGATAAAAACCAACCTCTATCAGATCAGGAAATAAAGAATAAACTTAATGATTATGGTATTCCTTGTACGAGACGTACAGTGACAAAATATCGACTAGGAATGAACTATCTCTCTTCTTCTGAAAGAAAGCTCTTGTAAACAGCAGAGATCCATTGCCAACGAAAATTATTTTTCATCCATTGCTGAATAAGATGTTTGGCTGAGCTTTTGGTTTTTCGAGCAAATAGTGTGATTTCATAATCTGTCATCCGTAACATGACTGCTAAAGCATCGGAAGGATTTGAAAGAATTTTTTCCAGTACTTTTCGACAACAAAAGAATTGGACATGACGATATAGCAACCTGCTAAAAAAATAACAGCAAAGCACTAAAGGAACAGCCTGTAGCATTAAGTAGAGCCTAGGATGATCAAAGAACTGCGCTGTTAAAGCACTAATACCAAAACAAAGTAGTGTAATGCAAAACAGCATTGCTTCTTGCGGCTCTTTAAAAAAAGGACCGAAAAATTTGCGCCAAAAATAGCGTGATGTACGATATGCAAAAAACTCTTCAAAAATCGCTTGATCAAGAGAGCGCCGACTCGCATGAACAATTTCATGAGAAAGAACTTCTTTAAGAGTGTAAATTTTTAAATAACTTCCCTTTTTAAAGCCCTGACGAAGTTGCAAAAAACAGAGCATTAAATCATGAGGAATATCTAGCAATGAGGGGACCTGAATCGCTTGGCAAGAAGAAAGCAGCTCCTTTCCTTCTTCTGCATCGCAAATTACGGTTTGAGCTCCTTGCCAAAGATGCAGCTTATGGTTAGCATAAAAAGGAAGGATCTCTTCACACGTCACCCCAAGCAGGCGAAAACAATAGCGATTTGCCTCTTCCCAATCAGTTGTTTGCACGCGGTTTCTTAAGCGCTCGTTCCACGCTTTGTAGATTTTTTTTTCTTTTTCAACACGACTATAAAAATGATCTTCGCTTTCATCTTCACCTGGGAAAAATCCACACTGATTTAATTCAACCCACTCTTTTTTCATCATTTAGTATTGCACCGGATAACCGACCAAATGATTTGGTAGTTTAGGATTGATAAAAGTTGCAGTTGCTGAAAGATTTGAAGCAGTTCGGATCAAATAGTCACATTTAGAGAGCAATAAACAATCTATGATTGCCTCCTTGCCTCTTTCAAAACGTTCTATATCGGTAAAATGCAAAGGTTGCATACGATTATCTGATCGCTTAGCATTCGCTGTAATCACGCGATTGGGATATTTCTCGCAGATAAAATCTAAGAAGGCGCTTTCATCTGTCGCTACAAATATTTTAAAAAACCGCAATTTTTTTTTGGCAATTAAGCGATCAATCTCATGCTTAATTTTAATATAGGGAGTGCGCTTTGCCTCTATATGTTTATCCGTACCACGGAAATGAATACCTATTAAATACTTTGTCTGAAAATGGCGCCGAGCAAAAGTATTAGCCTCTTCAATCAAAAACGGCTTGAACTTTACATATTTGGAAATAAGCTGGAAATAAGCCTCTCTTTCTGGCAACCCATCTAGATGCAATTTTCTCTCATTGTGCTGTTGCAAACGAATAGGAGCGAAATAATATTCCCACCAATTAGGGCCCCTCTCCTCTTCATAAAATACGCCACGATGATCAAAATCAATAATTAGCTCATCAATTTTATTCCTCTCATAAGCGCTCAGAATGCTAACTACATAATTTACCATGCCAAACATTCCAGTTTCCTGGATAACCCAATCGGGTATCGTCACAGCCTGCATCGATGTAAAATAACAGAAAAGAGAGAGAAAAAGCTTTTTCACTGCCAATTCCCTATGCGCACAACTTTCATTTTAGGATTAAATTGCTCAATTGCAGAAGCAAAACTCGATGGTGTACGAATCAACATATTGCACCGCGAGAGAAGTAAACAATCAATCAAAGCTTCTTCACCAACGCGATAGATATGTTCATCTGTACGAAAATGCACGGGACTGCGATCTGTAGATCGAATTGAGTCTGTATGAATCACTCTGGCACCATACTTTGCTTTTATTTGATCGACAAATTGTTGTTCATCGCTACAGACAAAAATTTTGTAATTGAGGTTTTTGACCTGTCTCAATGTCTCATCAATTGTTTGCATTGCTTTTGCATAAGGAGTTCGAGCAATTTCTTTATATTTATCTGTGCCACGATAATGAATGCCAACAAGATAAGAATTACGAAATCGATGACGCAAAGAAAATGCATTAACCTTATTTATCACGTGTGGTTTGATGTGAATATATTTTTTAATGAGTTGATTAGCATCCTCGCGACTTAGCTTTTTTAGAGAAAATACAGCTAACTCATTGAGCTGTGTAGCATTATAATTTGCCGGATTCTCCTCATCAATTTCACCAACTTCAACTGGATTAAAATAATAACTCCACCAATTAGGTCCAACTTGAGGATCGAAATAAACTCCCTCTTCCTTAAAATCTACTTTTACACCTTTGATCAAACCTTTTTCATAATGGTATAAAGCTCCTAGGACATAATTCATCGATACAAACATCCCTGCAATAGGGGGAGGGGGCAAGAATAATGTCTTTTGTGCACCAAATAGATTTATTGAAGCAGTAAGAAGAAAAAATAGGCAAAACTTAGCAATTTTCATTTGGATCCTTCTATTAAAAAAATAAATAACTTGTTTTCAGACCAAGAAAACAATAAGCTTACTCACTTGTCAACATTCTTGCAATCGGTTAGAAAATAAAAAAGAGTATACCTTATTTAATGAGCGCTATTGCAATCTTTGGTTTCTCTTCCTATAATTGCTGGTCCCTCATGTAAAAGAGAAAATAATAGAGATATAATTTGATGGAAAAAGCGCTAATTATCGTTGAGTCTCCGACAAAAATAAAAACTCTTAAAAAGTTTTTGGGAAGCAACTACACTGTTGAATCTTCCGTCGGTCACATCCGCGATTTGCCGAAAAAAGACTTTGGAATCGATGTTGAGAACGACTTTAAACCACACTATGTCAGTCTTCCTGATAAAAAAGATGTCATTGAAAAACTCAAAAAAGCTGCCAAAAATGCAGACATCGTCTACCTCGCTCCTGACCCTGACCGCGAAGGAGAAGCTATCGCTTGGCATATCTCTGAAATTCTTCCCCCAGGAACAAAATTTAAGCGCACCACTTTTTATGAAATTACCAAAGAAGCTGTGCTTGAAGGATTAAGAAATCCACGTGATATCAATACTGCACTTGTCGATGCCCAACAAGCACGCCGCCTCCTCGATCGCATCGTAGGATATAAAATCTCACCTTTACTAACTAGGCGCGTCCAAGGAGCTCGTGACGGTGGATTATCCGCAGGACGAGTTCAATCAGTCGCATTAAAGCTTGTTGTTGATAGAGAAAAAGAAATCGAAGCCTTTAAAGAAATAGAATATTGGAATATCTCCGCTCTTTTGCAACCTGATGCAAGCAAAGATCAATTTGGAGCTTATCTCTATTCTGTAGATGGTAAGCGCATAGAAAAACAACCTGTTCCTGAAAAAAACATCATTTCTATTCCTGATAAAAAAACAGCTGATGAAATCTGTGCACGCCTTTCAAAATCTAACCTTAAAGTGGGCAAGTTAGAGAAAAAAGAGAAAAAAAGAAATCCAGTAGCACCTTTTATCACCTCTTCATTGCAACAAGAAGCAAGTCGCCATCATGGATTTTCTGCATCGCGCACAATGGGTATTGCTCAAAGTTTATACGAAGGTCTTGACCTAGGGCATGAGGGAACAGAGGGTTTAATCACATATATGCGTACTGACTCGGTACGAGCAGCTCCTGAAGCGATCAACGCTGCACGAGGACTCATCTCTTCAAAATATGGCAAAGAGTACCTCCCTTCAAAGCCCAATGTATATAAAGCGAAAAAAAGTTCCCAAGATGCCCACGAAGCGATCCGTCCCACCAATTTCAATCACCCACCGGAAAAACTACGCCGGTATCTCAATGATGATCAATTCAAGCTCTATACTTTGATTTGGCGCCGTTTCATTGCCTCTCAAATGATGCCTGCTATTTACGACACTGTTTCTTGCACAATAGATAGTGATCAAAAACTCGCTTTGCGTGCTACAGGATCCGTAATCAAATTCCCCGGATTTCTTGCTGTATATAGCGAGAAAAGAGACATTGGAGAAGAAGCCGATGATGAAGACAAATTACTTCCTTTTCTTGAAGAAGGCACAGAGATAAAACTCATTAAACCTATTTCAGAACAAGCATTTACAAAACCACCCCCTCGATTTACTGAAGCCTCCCTTGTAAAAGAACTCGAAAAATCAGGTATTGGCCGCCCATCAACGTATGCGGCTATCATGAATAAGATTCAAAGTCGTGACTATACAACAAAAGAAAAGGCTACTCTAAAACCAACTGAACTCGGCCGTGTCATCGCGCAAATGCTTGAAGATAACTTCAAAATGATTATGGACATTGGCTTTACTGCAGCAATGGAAGATTCGTTAGAAGAAATCGTTGTCAATAAGCTCGATTGGCATAAACTTATCGCCGATTTTTGGAAAGAATTTATCCCAGCTGTTGAAATTGCTGAAAAAGAAGCTTTTGTTCCTCGCATAGAAACAGATCTAGACTGTCCTGATTGTGGTCATAAACTTTTAAAAATATGGAGCAAAAGAAAGTATTTCTATGGTTGCTCTCACTACCCCGACTGCAAATTCACACAGCCAGTAGAAGCTCTAGACTTTAAAAAAGAAGATTACGCTCCTGATTTTGATTGGGATCAACACTGTCCAAAATGTGAAAAGGAAATGACTCTACGCTATGGAAGATTTGGGCCTTTTCTTGGCTGCTCAAACTATCCTGAATGCAAAGGTATTGTCAATATTCCACGTGCAGGAGAACTTACAGAAGAAGACATGCCCTTTTGCCCTGCAATAGACTGTGATGGCAAACTCTCACCTAGACGCTCTCGCTTTGGGAAGGTCTTTTATTCATGCACAAACTATCCAGATTGCAATGTGATCGTCAATACGCTCGACCAACTTGAAACAAAGTATGTCAATCACCCCAAAACCCCTTACGTCAAAAAGAAAAAAGCGGGCAAAGGGAAAAAAGTGACTGCGGCAAGTAAAAAGAAAGCAAAAGCTCCGACCAAGAAAAAAGCGCCGCGCAAAGAAACTCCAAAAAAACTCTCCCCAGAGCTAGCGGATGTCGTTGGTAGCAACGAAATGGGACGAGGATCGGTCATTAAAAAGATCTGGGAATATATCAAAACTAACGACTGTCAAGATCCCAAAGACAAGCGACGCATTATTCCTGATGAGAAACTTGCTAAAGTCTTCGGATCTAAAGATTCGATTACAATGTTTCAATTAGCGGGTATTATCCAAAAGCATTTGACTTAGTTCTCTCTCTTGCAATAACTGAAAGTGCTAAAATCACTGCTATCAGCACATAGACGCTCCAAACAGCAACGGTTGTAAAAAGCAAAGAGACTAATGTAAACCCAAATGTACGCGCTAAACCTTTAATCAAATCTCCTTTTTCCTCTACAGCTCTTTTTATCACTAAATCTGCATGTCTAAGAGAAAACCCTCCAATAAATCCGACGATAGCAACGCCAATCAAGCCAAAATTCATATAGGATTCACCAAAAAGCCCCATCCTTAACCCCGCATGCTGCTCTGTATTAAATTCAACAAGATCACTAGTAAACATTGCAACACTCCACTGCTCTCGAAATGAGGATAAAAAACGCGGGACGAAAGCCACAAGACCTGCAATATAGGTCTTACCTAAAACAAAACATTCATTCCAGTTTGATAAGATCCAACCAAAATCGCGTGTATCTGAAAAAGTATTGCCATAAAAAACCTGCAAAAAGAGCATTCCCAAAGTAATCAAAGGATTATAACTTTGATGACGAATCTGATCTAAATAAAGAAGCACTGTTAAACAGCAAAATCCAATCAAAATGAGTTTGCCCAGTGATATGCGCCCTCTCTTTGAATAGCAATGCACACAAAATAATGTGAGCAATCCTTCCATCAATATTCCTCTTACTCCAAGAAGCAAGGTCGTACATAATAAAACAGCAAACCAATAAGCAGACCCTTTCTCTTTATAAATAATAATTCTGACAGCAAGAAACAAAAAAGCTATGGGATAAAGAGAAAGAGTGAGATTAAAAAGAGGCCTTAAGCTGTGCCATTGCAAGAAAAGCGCACGACCACGAAGTAGATAACCCTCCTGAATCTCAAGAAAAAGCAAAAAAGGAACTGCCGCTAACGTTAATGCTAAAAGGCAATAAAGAGCCTTCTTGCTTTTCAAACATCTCTCAAAACAATCAGTAAAAGGAGATAGGAAACCTCCTGACAATTTAGGTTTAAAGCGATAACAAGCTCGCCCCAACCACAAAAAACAATAGCCTAAAATGCTAATACCAAATGCGCGATCAATATGATGATCTACATCATAGAACACCTCTCCGATCGTTAAGGCATTCCACTCCGCGGCATTAAACGGATACATGATAAGTAGGGGAACGACAAGAAAGTGCAATAAAAACACATGCCAGAAATCAATCTTCCAGCCATCTTTACGTGCACTATAAACCCAAAAAAGAAAGAAATGGGCGAGCAAAAGAAGATCAATAATAAGCCAAAGAGGGCTAAAGCGCATCAAGCCGCCTAATAGCTCAATTTTGTGATCCAAGGGCAACCTCTCTGACCTTTTGAGACTCTCCTTTTTTTACAATCAGAATCGCCTCATCTGTTTCTACAACAAGTAAATCACTCACTCCTATCGTATAAATTGGTTTGCTTTGACTAAGTATCAAACAATCATTTGTATCTTGCTCAAACACCTGCCCAATTTTAACATTGCCCCGCTCATTCTTGTTGAGATAATGGTAAACATTGTCCCATGAACCAATATCCAACCATTTGAGATCAAGAGGGACTATTGAAAAACGCTCTAATTTTTCCATAACAGCATGATCAAAAGAGAGTTTGGGCATCGACTCAACATCTCCCAATAGCTGTGGACAATGCTCTTTGCAAATAACCTCAAAATTTTCCGGTGTAAACGCAAAGATCCCCATATTCCATAAAAAACGCCCTGATCTCAGCATTGCTTCTGCCTGACTCTTTGCAGGTTTTTCTACAAAGCACTTACCTTCAAAAACGCCTTCTTTCCTCTTTCCAGTCTCCAAATAGCCATAACCTGTTTCAGCTCTTATCGGCTGAATTCCAAACGTAACGATCTCTCCTTTTAAAGCGTGCTTTTCAGCTACTTCAAGTCCTTTTGCAAAACAGGTCTCATCAGAAATAAAATGATCGGAACAAGAGATGACAATGACCTCTTCTTTCTTCTTTAAAACCTGCATCGCATAGCCAACTGCTGCTGCTGTTCCTTTGGCAACCGGCTCAATGATGATTTGATTTTCTAAAGTTCGATAGATTTCACCAGCTTGCTCTTTGGCTGCATCTCTATATTTTTCTTCAGTAAGAATAAAAAGATCTTTTGCATCGACCGATTTCAAAAAACGGATAATGGTCATTTGCAATAGAGATCGATTAGATTTAAACTTTAAAAACTGCTTAGGGAGGATATTATTAGAGAGGGGCCAAAGCCGCGTCCCCTTTCCTCCTGCCAGAATGATCACTTTCATCAATATCTCGAATATACGTTAAAAACTGTTGTTGAAAGCGTTCTTTTGAAAACTGCTCAGCATGCTTTTCTATCACATTTGGATCAAAATCATCCTGTTTTTCAAACGCTTTTACTGCAGAGACTATCTCTTTTACCGTTTGCTGATAAAAAAATAAACCGGTCTTTCCCTCAATAATCGTCTCTCTTACACCACCTTTACCAAAAGCAATCACTGGAATGCCAGCAGCTTGCGCTTCAACCGGAGTAATCCCAAAATCTTCTTCTGCAGCATAAAGAAAAGCACGTGCTTTACTAACATAATCAGACAAAGTTTCTTCGTCGACAAATCCTACTAGCTCAACATTAGGAGGCGCTATTTTTTTTAGATCGCACATCAATGGACCATCTCCAATAATCACTAATCTTTGATCGCTCATTTGCTCAAAGGCTTTAATCAACAAGTCAACGCGCTTATAAGGGACAAGCCAGCTCACGGTAATGTAATAATCATCCCTTTTTTCACTACGATTAAATCGATGCGTGTTTACTGGAGGATAGATCACATCAGCTGAGCGTCGATAATATTTCTCAATCCTTTTGCGCACATGATGAGAGATCGCAACAAAATGATCGACACGATGACTTGATGTAACATCCCAATTGCGCAAACGGGGCGCAAAATAACGCAACATCGCTCTTTTTAAAAATCCAACACTTTGAAGCGAAGAGTGATAATGATCCCAAATGTGCCGCATTGGAGTTAAGCAATAACAAATATGTACCTGATCAGGACTTGTAATCACCCCCTTAGCTACAGAATGCGAAATTGAAAGCACGATTTTATAATCACTGAGATCCCACTGTTCCACTGCCGCAGGAAATAGAGGCAAACACAAGCGATACCACTGCTCAATCCAAGGGAAAGACTGCAAAAATGAAGTGATTATTTCTTGCTCACTAAAAAGCTTCTCCTTAGCAATCAATGTATGAATCGGTGCAGGAAAAATCTCTTGAAGAGACTCTAGTACTTTTTCTCCACCTCGTGGCGTTACGAGCCAGTCGTGGATATAGGTAAGTTGCATATCTCTTGAAAAACCTCACAATGCCTTTTTGCTGTCATATCCCAATTGAATAATTTTGCTCGTGAAAATCCTTTGACCACCAATGCTTCTCGATTCTCAATCGCCCTTGTCATACCATTCTGTGTACTGACAACATCATCGGGATCGATATAGATTGCTGCATCACCATACACTTCTGGTAAACTCGCTCTATTCGATGCAACAACAGGACAACCATACGCCATTGCTTCTAAACCAACCAGCCCAAATCCCTCATAATAGGAAGGAATGACGGTAACTTGCGCTCTACTATACAGTGTTGCCAATACACCCGTACTCACATCACGCATCCAAATCACATCACCCTCTATGTTCTCGGCTCGCCTTCCTCCAGCTTCCTTTCCAACAACAATCAGCTTTTCTTTTCTATCTTTCATCGCTCTAACCAAGCTCACTAAATTCTTATGCTTCTTATTATTCCCAACAAATAAAACAAATTTTTCAGGCAGATCAATATCTTCTAACTCAACTATCTCAACCCCTAGAGGAATCACTCTTATTTTCTCTTCAACTGCTAAATATCTTTTGATTTCTCCTCTAGAGAACTCCGAGTCAGTAATCACACGATCAGCATCTTTAATTGCTTTCCTTATCACCCATTTTGCATACGCTCTCTCCACTAATCCCAACTCACGAGTATGTGCTAAATGATACAGATCATGAATCGTGACAACGCGCCTTTTTGCTCGAATTGGCAGCAACGGAATATTAAAATGGGGAGACCAAAATAGATCGTAAGATCCAATTTCTCTCCAAAGATCCCATTGTTCCCGGATAGAATAAATTGGAGCATCACACACAATGGTTTTATACTGCGACCATTGGAGGACATCCTTAGAATGAACAATAAGAGTCAGTGAAAAACCTTCAATACGCGGAATAATCTGTTGCAAATAGGTCCCGATACCACCGCATCTTAACATCCGCGCATCGATACAAAGAGAGTTCATACACGCAGCTCAAGATCTGCTTCAACCATTATTTGAACTAGCTTTTCAAAACTCACGTGCGGCTTCCACCCTAAAATCTCCCGAGCTTTTCTCGTATCTCCGCATAAATAATCAACTTCAGCAGGGCGGAAAAATTCTGGATCAACTGTCACAAGTTTTTCACCAGATTTTTGATCGATACCAACTTCATCAATGCCGATTCCCTCCCAAATAATTTTTTTTCCTACTTCTCGAAAGGCACACTCGACAAAATCACGAATCGAATGACTTTGTCCGGTTGCAATGACAAAATCCTCAGGTTCATCTTGTTGCAACATCATCCACATCGCTTCGACATAATCAGGAGCATAACCCCAATCACGCCGCGCATTGAGATTGCCCAAACGCACCGTTTCTCCTTTAGCTACTGCTAAACTAATCTTACGCGTCACAAAATTCTCCCCTCTGCGAGGACTCTCGTGATTAAATAAAATGCCATTGCATGCATACATACCATACGCTTCGCGAAAATTGACAACAGACCAATAAGCAAATAGCTTGCCAATTGCATAGGGAGAACGCGGATGAAAAGGTGTTATCTCATTTTGTATTCCCTGTCCGCTATTGCCAAAAAGCTCAGATGTTGCAGCCTGATAAAAACGCACGCTGCCAATCTCTCTTACTATTTCAAGCAAATGAAGCACGCTCGTTCCATTAACCTGCGCAGTATATTCAGGAGCATTAAAGGAAGTACCTACGTGACTCAAAGCAGCTAAATTATACACCTCATCAGGCCTAACCTCTTTAACGATCTTTCTCAGGTTGCCCTGATCGATTAAATCGCCATAGTGTATGCAAAACCCCTTTATTCCAATCAAATGCTTAATACGGGCTAGATTGGGATTAGAAACGCAGCGCACAAGACCGTGCACCTCATACCCTTTTTTCAACAATAATTCAGCAAGATAAGATCCGTCTTGCCCAGCAACCCCAGTAATCAATGCGACTTTCATAGCTCTCCTCCTTAATCTGCAAAAAGCATACGCCTTTAAGCGATTAATGAAAATTGCAGAGCTATTAAGTAAAACTAATTGAGATCTTCAAAGAGACGGAGTTTTTTGTATTTACTGAGCTCATTGCGATAGGAGGCAGCTTCTTCAAAACGAAGCTCTTTGGCAGCTTCCTTCATCGCTTTTTCACACTCTGAGATTTTCTTTTCGAGATCACGAGGAGTGAGGTGATGTTCGGGCTCTTCTTTGAGAGAGGTTGTTTCTACAATTTCACCAAAAGTCTCGCCGAGATCTTCGATCGATTTGCGCGAAACCGTTTTGGGAGTTATACCATGCTCTTTATTGTACTGATCTTGAATGATCCGTCTTTTTCGGGTTATCTCAAGAGTGTTTTTAATCGCAGAGGTTTCTTTATCAGCATACATAATCACTCTGCCATTTTCGTTGCGTGAAGCTCTTCCACAGGTTTGAACAAGAGCCGTTTCACTACGCAAAAACCCCTGTTTATCCGCATCGAGAATCGCAACAAGTGTGACTTCAGGAATATCTAAGCCTTCACGAAGTAAGTTGATACCAACAAGTACATCAAAAATTCCTTTGCGCAGATCATTGATGATTTGAACGCGCTCTAATGTATCAATATCTGAATGTAGATATTTAGCTTTAACTCCAATTTCTTCGAGATATTTAGAGAGATCCTCAGAGAGTTTTTTCGTTAAGGTCGTAACTAGAATGCGGCCACCTTTTTCTATTTCAATGCGAATTTCTTCTAAACAATCATCCACTTGCTCTTGAGCAGGCTTTATAGTAATTACTGGATCGAGTAGGCCAGTGGGGCGAATGATTTGTTCGACGATCTCTCCGCAACTCCGCTCCACTTCCCAAGGTGCAGGCGTCGCTGAAACGTAGATTGTTTGATAGAGCCTTTGACATACTTCTTCGAATTTCAAAGGGCGATTATCAAAAGCTGATGGAAGGCGAAAGCCAAATTCAATGAGAGACTGTTTACGCGCTCTATCACCATTATACATCGCACGGATTTGCGGCATGGTTTGATGTGATTCATCAATAAACATTAAAAAGTCTTTTGGGAAATAGTCTAGCAGGCAAGGAGGGGGATCTCCAGGTGAGCGACGGCTAAAATGACGTGAGTAATTCTCAACTCCTTTGCAGAATCCCACTTCTCTCATCATTTCTAAATCATACGTTGTCCTTTCAAAAATGCGCTGTTTTTCTATCAAAAGATTCTCTTTCTCAAAATGAGCAACACGGTCTTTAAGTTCTTCGCGTATTGTTTTTATTGCTTGAAACCGAACAGCTTCAGGAGTGACGTGGTGAGAACCTGGAAAAATAGTAATTTTTTCTAAGCGTTCACTCACTCTACCAGTTAGAGGATCGATCTGACTAATTCTCTCAATTTCGTCACCAAAAAACTCTATGCGATACGCAATTGACTCTTCATAAGCTGGCATGATCTCCAATACATCTCCACGAGCGCGAAAGGTCGCTCTAGCAAGCTCTAAATCATTGCGCTTATAATGCATTTCAACAAGATGAAGTAAAATCGCATCGCGCTGAATTTCCTGTCCAGTAATCAACGCTAATTGCATCTCAGCATAATATTCAGGCAAACCTAGACCGTAAATGCAAGAGACCGAAGAGACAATAATCACATCATTGCGCTCAATTAACGAGCGTGTTGCACTAAGACGCATGCGATCAATCTGATCGTTAATTGCGAGATCTTTTTCGATATATGTATCGGTACGAGGAATATACGCCTCAGGCTGATAATAATCGTAATAAGAGACAAAATATTCGACGGCATTATCGGGGAAAAAAGAGGAAAATTCTTGATAGAGCTGAGCAGCGAGAGTCTTATTATGCGCGAGGATTAAAGCAGGACGATTCCCATTGGCAATGATATTTGCCATAGTAAAAGTTTTTCCCGAGCCGGTGATGCCAAGCAAAACCTGCGATTCTTTCCCTTCTTTTAATCCGCGAGTTAACTTTTCAATAGCTTGAGGTTGGTCACCCCGAGGAATAAATGATGTCTTTAGTTTAAACATAGTTTTTATTGGTAAAAGCGCCCAAAAAGCCCTTTGGCTTCCAAGATGTTTATCGCAATAATTCCAAAAGCGACTAGCATCACAAAAAGAAGCAGAATTCTTCCACCTATTGATCTGTAAAACTTACTCGTATGCAAATGCCACGCCATAATTGCAGGGAGAAAAATCAAAAGTACAGCGACGAAAACCCCGCCATACTGCAAGGCGAGATAAAAGCCTCTCTCATAAGCATAAACGAAAAATAGTGGAGGCAAAAATGTTAAACTAATAGCAATAAGTCGTCCTTCCCAGCTCTTTTTTAAAGAAAACCCATCAGTTAAGAAATCAGAAAGGCTAAGTGATACACCTAAAAATGAGGTCACAATGCTAAATACAGAGAAAGCTTTTGCAGTTGTCATTATCCACGGATTTTTTGTGATATTAGCAAGAGGCTCGGTCCCCGCCAATCCTTGCTTAAAAGCACTCTGAATTTGATCTAAAGGAACGACTCCTAACACGACGAATTGCCACATGACATAAATGAGTAGAGGAATACAGCTTCCGACGATAACCGTTATTCTCAGTAGTTTACGATCATGTTCCATGTAAGTTGTCAAACTCGGAATAATAATATGATAACCAAATGAAGTGGTCACAACAGTAACAGCCATTGCTAGTGCAGGCCAATTTTCATATTTTAGCAAAGCGACGTCTGAACAAGATGGAACCAGACTAATAAGCATAAAATAGGTGATCACAAGGCCGATGATCAAAATGCGATTGACATAGTCAACGCCTTTAGTTCCTAAATAAATAAAACCTCCAAAAAGAAGAGGCAAAGTAAATGGAGAAATCCAATTGGGAAGCTCAAACCCCGTTATTCCATGTATAATTCCAACTAAAATTGAGCTACTTCCAGAGATGTACGCAGCGAGCAGAGCATAAAGCAATAGCAGATAAAAGATCCAACTGACGGCTCTTCCCCAAGGACCCAACATACGGCTTGCCATAGAGATCAAGTTGGGCTCTCCTTTAATTGCTAAATTGACATCGAGGAAAAAAAGTGCTGTGCACAGCATCACCGCCCAAATTCCCACTAATAGAACTAAAGAAGGGAGAAAACCTGCAAAACCAGTCACAATCGGTAGAGCGAGAATACCTGCACCAATTGTTGTCCCTGCAATGAGAAGGATACCACCTAATACTTTGCTAAATTTCTGCATTATTTCTCCGATTAAAACAGTTTCTTAAACATCGATGACAATTGATAAATAAAGACAAAAGTCGCAAAAGCAAAAATCACAACTAAAATCGGCCTTCCTCCAAAAAATTGATAAGAAGACGTTTTATTCTTTACATAACGCCCTTTCCATACCATCCATACTGGGAAAATCCCAAAAAGAATGACTGCACAAATACCCCCTGCAAAACTTAGCGCTTGAAAAAAGAGCTTGGGATAACTGACAGAAATAATCAAAGGAGGACCTAATGCAAGCAAACAAATCCAAGGATTTTCTCTCTTTGTCATTGGAAGATCAAGGCCATCTTCCCAAAAGTGCACCAATCCCAAAGATTGAGCTAGAAAAGAAGTTAAAATTGCAAAAAACGCAAAACCTTGAGCAAAACTGCTTATCCAAGAGACTCCGAGATATTCGACAAAGGTTTGTGAAGCATCTTGATCACGCACTAAACTTGCAGCAATACCATTTGGCCCATCAACGGGAACAATCCCTAAAACGATGATCTCCCAAATCAAATAAACACAAAGCGCGAGCAAACTTCCCCCTAAAACAGTCGTTTTGACTCTTTTAAGATCTCCTTTCATGTATCTAGTGATCGTTGGAATCATATTATGAAATCCAAAGGAAGTGATCAGCAATGGAATAGCCATAGCAGTATATGTCAAATCACTATGCATGAGTTTTTCAAAAGAAATATGACCAAAGCCAAGAAATATTAATCCCAAATAACACGCGCTTTTTCCGATCATCAACAGGCGATTTGATAAATCAACAGGACGCGTTCCCAAATAGACAATCCCACCAAAAATCAGAACAAAAAACAAACTGCCTAGCCAGTCAGGGATGGCTAAATCAAAAGAGGTATTGAGAAACGTAGAAAAAATATTTCCACTTCCAACTGTATAAGCAACTAGCAAAGAATAAAAAAGGAGCAAATAGATAACCCAACTCACGGCACGCTGTGTTTTCCCCAGAGTTTTTCCAACCATGGAAAGAATGTTGGCATTTGAATCAAACCAGCTATTTGCTTCGACAAGAAGCAAACCGGTTGAGGTCATAAAAGCCCAAGTTACAAACAAGGCGATGAGCGAAGGAAAAAATCCCGCTAAGCCGGTTAAAATCGGAATACCGAGCATTCCAGCACCTATGCAACTTCCTGAAATGAGAAGCATCCCGCCGAAAATACTGCCCTTTTTATCGCTCATGACACAGTTTGCTCTTTTTTAGCAGCAATACGCATTTCTTGATCTAAGCGACTGAGCTTATGCCCTTCATAATCGACAAAATCCAAAAACGGTGCAAATTGAGGAATCTTTTCTGAAACCTGTCTTGCCATTTCTTGTGCAATATAGCGATAACCTGGGTGGCCTGCTGCTGCTGATCGCAACTCACAAAGCCACTGCATAGCGCGAAGATTCAGCTTAAAGTACCAATGAACATTATATGCCATCGGAACAGCATATTGTCCCTCATTGGGAAAATCTTTGATGATTAAATCACAACACTCTTTAGCTCGATCTAACGCTTCGCAGTAAGGTTTTTCTATTTCTGTGCCAACAATCTCAGGAGGAAGATAGTAGCCTAAATTGCAATTGAGCAGCTGCCTTTCTTGAGTGAGCATGCGATGACGATGCAGATCACGATAAATGCCAAAGTCAGCGACGATTTCAAAAGTGAAATCTGTATGCTCTAATGCCCGCGGAGATTTATGCCGTCTATTTGTTCTGTGCTCGTAAGCTCCCTTCAAAATAGAATCTAATTCATCTTGTGAAAGCGTGCGGCAATATTGCTCGAGTTCTTTTAACCCGCAGTTGGTATTGCTAAATAATAGAGCGGCAGCAACCTTAATTGGACCATCCTGCTCATAATCAATCAAGCGCACAGCAGGCTGATCAACCTCATCGAGTTTAACCTCTTTTGCAGTAAATTGCAGAGCCTCTTTCATCTTCTCTTGAAAACTTGCAAAGCCTTTATAATGGCGATGCTCTTTTTCAGAACGACGGACAAATGAAGGGATAACTTTTGATAATTCTTCATAAGATTTCCCAGCAATATCTCTTAACTCTTCAAACTGATGGCAGTTTAGTTTTTGTAATAAGCTCTCAAAAAAGCGCCCATTTCCAAAGACCCCCATATTCGTCAACGTGCTAGCAGGAAGAAGCCCTCTTAAACAATCGAGAACTTGCGCTCGAATCGATGCATTATAAGCAATCTTTGAAACGCCTTCTTCGCAAGGCACTCGATTCTGCATAATTTCAGTTAGCGGAGGAATCAAGGAAGAATAGGTATCAAAAAGATTGTTACAACTCTCAATATATCGTTGACCATATTCAGAATTCATCAAAACTGGCTCGCGATAATAGCGATATTCGTCGTTGATCTTTTGGTTATAGTAGATGTAACGCGTTGATTTTTCTAAAGGGGATCCTCCTATTCGACAATCTTCTATCTCTTTAGCTGCAAGCATTGTAATTTCTTCTACAGCTAAATGAGCGCCGCCAAGTTCTCCAATTGAATCATCCCCATAACCATCTAATATTCTATCATAAAAACTTTGAGCCTTTTGAATTGCAACAATTTGTTCTTCATTCCCGGAAGCTATTGAATCTACCGCCATTTCTTCATTTTCGATAAACTCCTTTAGCAAAAGAGCTCTTAATCCAAGTTTCGAACGAGAATAACGAGAAAACAGAGCACCTTTAATCACTTCAGGCAAATTGCGTAATACAAAGATATTGCTTGAGGTGCTCGTGACAAAACGACTTAAAATTTTTAATTGCTGATCAGAAAATTGCTCCATAGATTTCTCTCTTTAACTTAGACAAATTAGGTTCTCATATAACACAACGTCAATCAAGAAAAAAGCATCAATTCTAAAACAAGTTGCTAATTGACACCAACTTACTAAGATTCTAAAATTATTCCACTTTTCTCTAAAAAATGGATCCTATGATAGAAACTATTATGCCACTTCCTATTAATTTAATAAATCATTATGGAAGCGAGGAAAACTTTGATCAACTTCCAAATTTCACAGCCATTCAGCTTAATCGTGATGCCATTTTATCAGGCACCCTTAAACCTGCAAATGTACTCAACGCCACAGAAAAGCAAGTTAATGCAACTGGAATTTATATAATTTCTAGTTATGAAAGAGACTTTGAAGATCCTAGTATCACAAGCAGACGTTGCATTACCGTCATTCATATATCTTCTGATCATCAATATTCAATCTCTACACCAATTTTCGATATCGTTCCTGAAGGCTTTTCATCCACTATTCAATTGTTCCCTACGGCCGAAGCCCACGCTCTTGAATTTCTCAATTCTTTTGTTTAGATCAGATGTAAAGCTGTTTTACATCTGACTAACCTACTGAAATCTCGAGAGTTACTTCGAAAAAACTTTTCAAAAGGGAAACATAAGCTAGAAACGGCGCTCTTCATAAAGAGTGTTATAGAGACCCTTTCCCGATGCTGAAATTGCCCCAACATCACGTAACCATGCAGCCATACTATAACCAATAAAAGTGCGACTGCTTTTGCGCATGAAAAGATCGAGAGGAACCGAAAACATAAATCCTTTATCATGATAAGTGCTGCCATTAACACAGTCCTTTCCATCAGTGAGCGTTAACCAAAGAGCGAGGCGGAGGCCACTATCAAAATAACGCCCCACTTCAAAGCGCGCTCCTTTATCACGGGCTAAAAACTGGCCCATTTGAATTTTAAATTCCATTTGTAGTGGGCGATAGTCGTAATAAAGATCTAAAAAATATTGCAGTCCAAGAAAGGGAACAAACGTCTCACAGCACCCATCAAGCTTGCGCACATCTTTCATAAAACCGAGGCCTTCATAATCGCGTTTACGAACGACAGCTGTTTCAATACCAAGAGCCCAATTGGAATCTACAGGGTAGAAAAGAAGCTCTCCTGAAACTCCACCATAAGCCGCTTCAAAATAGCCAAGGGCTAACCTACTATACCAACCATGGGTTAAGCTCCAACTGCGCTGAAGATAGCCTTGTTCAAGAGCGAGTGTATTTCTTTGAAAATAACGAACTGTATCAGACCTAACATTGATAAGCTGAGATGGATTGAGAATATCTTTATCACCCATATCCGAATTGCTCGATAGGACATTATAGCTGACTAAAAACTTATAATAGAGCTGATCAAAGAGATACCCTTCAGGTGAAGCAATAGCGCTTAAGCTATATTTAAATTTCCCTGTAGAACTGCCAAAGAAGGTCAATAATCGAGGGCGAAGAGTTAATGCCCAAATGCTCTTCCTTCTATGAAAAAGCAAAAGCCGTTCTGTATCAGAGGGAGCCTGAGAAGGAGGTTGCATAGGAGAGAGAACATTAAGCTCAGTTTCTCCGATTAAGCGGTTTTCAAAACGATAGAGATCAATAGTACGAAAGTGATATTGCAACGCCGGCAACCCTTCTGCTTCAATCACTGTTGTCACTGCAACAATGTTAGAAGGAGTAATCGCTGCAAGAACATGTTCTAATCGTTTTTTTACTTCACTCGCTCTCCAATAGCGATTGTTAATAACCTTGATCCAAAGAACCTTTTCCCCCTCTTGATTATAGAGAAGATAAACCGTATAGAGATCAAGATCTTGTTCAAGTAGAGCGTATGCAAGCTCTTGACCAAATTCGAGTTCAGGGCGATGCACCCCAAGAGGCTGAAAATCACGAGGAGATGAATAGAGAGAAGGCTCATCTATTTTGGGAACAAATCCTTTTGTCGATCCTAAGGGATAGTGATAAGAAAGAGACGCCGCAATTTCTCTGCCCCTAACAGAGGAAGCAGAGACTTGAAACATATCGTGGATGTTATAACTGAAACCAACATTGATCCGTGAATCGACCTCACGTCCTTCAGGATGCTCATCTTTATGTTCTTTATAATTTATAGCATCATACTCAGCGACAAGTGAAAGAGGTTTTAAAGGTTTAATTTGGCTGTGCCGAAATGGAGTCCAAGCAAGACCTCCAAAAGGACCTTTAATTCGCCCTCTACCCCATCCAAATGTAATCTCAAAATTGCGCGCCAAATCTTGCTTTGTAAAAACCAAATACTCTGAACTAAAGCGTCCTGTTCCAAAAAAATCCTCTGCACCAAAGGCTAGACTCGGTAAAAAAGAGAATCCATCTCCGGGCAAATTGACACCAATTTTCACATTACCAATACGATCAGCATCATCACCATAGCCATAATGTCCAAAGCATGGAGCTGTAATTCCAGTATATACGCGGTAATTTCCCGAAAGCTCAACATGCCTAAACATCTGAAAATTCACCCCGTAAATACTATATGGATGAACCCTTCTCCCTCCAAAGGCAATCGTACCTGAACGATTCATTCGAGCTGAGGGCATATTAAAATACCCTCCGATCAATACATAGTTATATATAAATGGGAGATGATCATTGATCTTTAAATTAACCTGTTCGACAACAGCGAGTTCGGAAAACAGATTTCTTGAGCGCAAAGCGTATGGAGAATAAGGATCTTCAGCCAGACACAAGCGAAAAAGCAATAAGAAGAAAAAGAGTCGTGATATTTTCATTTGCATCGAAATTAGGAGAAATCACAATCAAATTAGTTATTGAACAGTTTTTTAGAAGGAAAGATAGGTTAGCTGCTCTTTTTTCTAAATGAAAATTGTATCGATGCCTGGGTATTATAAAAATAATTAGATTTAATTATTTTTTGCTCACTATTTCATATGCAATAGTGCGTTGATTTGGAGTGAAGGGGAGATTTTTTGGAAAAATGCAAATTACTAATTGAAGATTATTAAGGTCGTATTTATAATCCTTTCTTAATTCCATTAAGGCATGGTTATTTTCTCTTAAAATTAATATGTGAGCCTGTCTTAGGGATTCAAGTCAAAAAAGGGGTGTGCATGCGCTATCTAGAAGATATTTTAGATGCTATTAATCAGAGAAATCAAACAAGAATTTTACAGCTTTGGGAAGAATATTGCGCAGGCGATCAAATCGATCCCGTCGAACTAAAGAAAATATTAGAGGTAATAAAAAATTCAGATTTTCGCAATCTGTTTGAATCTCAAGCTGAACGTGCTATTTGCCTTTGGGAAAACCTCGAAGAAAGTACTACGTCTCATGCCATTATCCGCCTAATTGTCGATCTTCAAGCATCAAATAGAGCTTCATTAAAAGAACTTGTCCAAGATTATCTAAAAAATAGATTTGCAGATCTTCCTAACTATGATCTGAAAGTTAGAATTACTGGTTTACAAACAGACTCCTCATTTCAAGGAATTATTGGTAAATTCGAACTCCTCTCACACATTGATTGTGGCAAATTTGTCTTTCATACAGGGGGCTGGGGAATTGGAGAAATTATGGATTTCTCTATTGTGCGAGAGCAACTCGTCATCGAATTTGACTACGTCCCTGGGAAAAAAGATCTCTCTTTCGAAGTTGCATTTAATACTCTACTACCAATGCCTGATGACCATTTCCTTGCACGCCGCTTCGGAAATCCAGATCAGCTCGAACAAGAGGCTAAGAAAGATCCTGTTGGAGTTATCCGTTCTTTATTACGCGATCTTGGTCCTAAAACAGCTGGAGAAATCAAAGATGAACTATGCGAATTAGTTATACAAGCCGATGACTGGTCACGCTGGTGGCAAAACACAAGAGGAAAGCTTAAGAGAGACACTCATATAGAATCACCGAAAAGCCTTAAGTCTCCTTTTAAATTGCGTGAACAGGAAGTTTCTCATGAAGAACTCTTGAAAAAAGCATTAGAGAAACACCCTGATATCAATACATTTATCCAAATGATCTATACATTTCTTCGCGATTTCCCTGAAACTCTCAAAAATGCTGAATTCAAACAAAGCCTTATTGCCCAATTAAAGGAAATGTTGAACGTTAATGAAATAAGCAAGGCACAAATCCTTCAAATTTATTTCTTTCTAGAAGATCTTTCTGAAAAATCTGCTAAAACTCAACTCGCTGAATTGGTCTCACTTTTGAATGATGATGATGTCAAAGATATCACCGATTCAATTGAGGTGATCGCTTTCAAAAAACGCTTTCTTATATCTATTCGCAAATTTTGTTCTGAATGGCAGAAATATTTTAGCCAATTATTTTTAGGGATCAAACATGCTCCATTGCGAGATTATATTTTAACAGAGCTAAAAAAGGCGGGCTCTATTGAGTTAATTGAAAAGCCTATAAGTCAAATATTAGAGCATCCAGAAAAATATCCTGACACTTTAATTTGGTATTTCCAAAAAATCACTTCTGATCATCAAATTCCTTTTTCTGATACTCACAGTAAAAGTAAATTTTTTGAAATGTTATTGATCTGTTTGAGCGAACTCGAGCATGCAGATGACCAGCGCGACCTAACTAAAAAGATCCATTCATTGCTCACCGCTAACCGTTTCTCGATTGTCCGTAAAATATTTAAAGATGCTAATGTCAATGAAGTTAAAGAATTCTTACTCCTCTCTACAAAATGCTTCTCCTTTGATCAACACGAAATTAAAATTCTTCAGTCTTTGGCGGAGGTAGCTCATCCAGAACTAGCGAAGGGTGTCCAAAAGGAGAACCTTTTTGATGAAGATATCATTTGGTCAACTGAAAAGGGGTTTAATCAAGCAAAGCTTCGATTAGAAGAGATTGGAAGTATCGAAATGATACAAACTGCAAAAGAAATTGAAATCGCTCGCTCTCATGGGGATCTGCGCGAAAATTCTGAGTATAAATTTGCCTTAGAAAAAAGAGATCGCCTTCAGGGAGAAATGAAATTTATCTCTGACCAAATCAAACGCGCACAGATTATTTCTTCTGATATAATTGACACAAAAAAAACAGGCATTGGCACAATTGTAGAATGCATAAGCTCTTCGGGTAAAAAAGCGCATTACACACTTCTTGGCCCTTGGGATGCAGATCCTGAAAATAATATTCTCTATTATCAATCGAAACTCGCAAAAAAGATTGAAGGACTAGAAGTTGGAGAATCTTTTAATTTTCAAGATGATACATTTACAATTACTGGAATTAAGAGCTTCCTATAAATCAAGCGCTAATTGATAGTATTAGTCTGTTTTTGGCTGCAAAAAATATGAGAAAAACCAATGAAAATCATTTTAGCAACGCATAATATACATAAAATTCGCGAATACCGCGCTATGCTAAAAGAGATTCCCAATCTCGATGTTCTTTCATTACTCGACTTTCCTAACTATAGTTTACCCCCCGAAACTGAATCAACCTTTGAAGGCAACGCCGCTTTAAAAGCTCTCGATGCAGCAAAAGCTCTTAATTGCTGGGTAATAGCTGATGACTCAGGCCTTGTAGTTCCTGCACTGGGAGGTGCTCCGGGAATCTATTCAGCTCGCTATGCCGGAGAGCATGCAAATGATGCTCAAAATCGAAAAAAACTTTTAGACGAGATGCGTTCTCTTCAAAATTCTAAAAGACAAGCTCATTATATCTGTAATATCACTCTTGCATCACCTCAAGGAATAAAAAAGCAGGTCGAAGGCATTTGCGAAGGTACCATTACCGAATGCGAAATGGGAAGTAATGGCTTTGGATACGACCCTATTTTCATCAAACATGAATATGGTAAAACCTTTGCTCAACTCGAGGAATCGGTAAAAAATCGAGTTTCTCATAGACGTAAAGCTCTTGATAAACTTCTAATCACCTTAGAATCAATCAATCGCTAATATGCGATATTTGATTGATGGCTATAACCTTTTATTTCGTCTTACAGAAGGTGATATTTCCATCACTAGTGATAGAGAGGAATTAATCTCTTTCCTTAAACACCATACAGAAATCTTTCATCTTGAATGTTCAATAGCATTTGAAGGACGCGAACGCGAAGTTCCTTCCACTCTGCAATCAGGCATCTATTTTAATGTAATTTACACACCCGATGGACAATCCGTTGATGACTACATCATTGAACTCCTGAGCTACAAAAAAAGATCACCGGATCTTACGATTGTGACATCTGATAAAAAGCTCGCAAATGAGATTCATTTTTTAGGATTTAAAACTCTGCCTGTTGAAAATTTCATCAATAGACTTTTAAAGAAAAAGAAGAAACCCTCGAGCCAAGAAAGTAAACACTCATTCGAAGAAACTACGTCAAATCTAAAAAGATTAGAAAAAATTTTCAAAGAGAGACTCCGTTTTCTTAACAGAGACGATTAAAAACGGATTGAAAAGCTGTTATACAGCTCCTTAGGCAAGGAAAAACTAATATCAAGGGACAGAATATAGCGAGAATCAAAAGAGCTCTTGATTTGCTCAATAAAAGCTTCTAGCTGCTGCTTTTCGCCCTGTGCACACACTTCAACATCACCGTTTTCAGTGTTAAGGACATATCCGACTAAATGTAATCTATTTGCTATTTTCTCAGCAGTAAAACGAAATCCTACACCCTGTACGTTGCCTTTAGCTATAAGATTAAGTTGTGAGAGTTTTTCTTTCATGCAGTGATTTGTTCTAAACTAAATTCCTCAATAAGAGCATCAATCTCACTTCTACTTTTGCTGCGATTCAATTTTTCTTTAAATTTTTTTGTTCCTTCAATTTGCTTTAGATACCAACACCCTACACGCTTTAAATCAAGCAAAGCTTTTCTCTCATTGGCATATGAGAAAATATCTTCGACATGTTCCTTAAAAGTCATAAGAATAGTATTTATATCTCTCTTTGGGAAAACGCCCGATTCCAAATATGAGTAGATGTCTTCAAAAATCCAAGGCTGACCAAAAGTTCCTCTTGAAACTAAAACCCCATCGCAACCTGTACTTTCAAACATTTTTTTTGCAGCAATTGGATCAAAAACATCCCCATTCCCAAAAACTTTAATTTCATTTGCGGCGGCTTTAGCCGCTTTGATATGATCCCAATTTGCAAAACCTCGATAAGCTTGTTGGCGTGTTCTTCCATGAATAAATATCGCTTTTGCTCCAGCTGCTTCTGCTAATTGAGTAATTTTACTTGCTACGATATTCTCATCATCCCAGCCTGCTCGAATTTTCACTGTTACAGGAATTGAAACGACTGAAGTAATCTTTGCAATCATCTCTGCTATAAGATCAGGTGTTCTCAACAGCCCAGAACCACTTCCATCTTTAGTTACTTTATCAACTGGACAACCGCAATTTAAATCAATTAAATCAAAACCCAGATCTTCCACAATGCGTGCCGCCTCAGCAACGATATTTAATTTACTACCACAGATTTGTGCACCAATTGGATGCATGTCTGATGAAAAATCAAGCAAACGATAAGTGTTTGGGTCGTGGCGAACCAAAGCGTCGATCTTAACCATTTCACAAAAGACAAGACCAGGCCTATAGCGCTTTGTCATTTTACGAAAAGGGAAATCAGAGCAACCGGCGAGGGGAGCTGCAAAAACATTGGAACTTAGCTCTAAATCGCCAATAAAAAAGGGACTTTTTAAATAAGACATCTATAAATAATTGATTGAATAATTGTTTCAGAAAAAGTCAATCCCACATAAGCGAGAAAAGGACTGAGATCGAGCATTCCACCGATAGGTGGTATCAATCTGCGAAAAACATTGAGATAAGGATCGGTATAAAAAGAGATAAAACGCACTGGATGAGAAAAAGCTACCCGGGGAAACCACGAAGCGACTATCCGTATGATTAACATCCCCGTATAACAGATAAAGCAGTAGTGTACAATTTGGCTTAGTATCATATCTTCCTCATTTTTTAAGTACTCATCATAACAAAGAAAAGATATTTTGGAATCTCAAAATTCTTTTCTTATTTAAATTAATCACTTTTTCTTATAAAATACCTTTTTTTGAATTTAGTTTTTCTATGAAATTTATTGGCATCTCTTTAGATGAAAAAAATTTATCCCTAGCTGTTCTGCATAAGGACAAAAAAGACATCTCTATTGAGAAATTACTAACAACTTCTTTATCTGAAGCGGAAAAATATTTTTTATCAAATACCTCAGTTATCAGTGGTCTTGTTGGGGAAAAAATCCTTTACAGACATAAAAAACTTTCTATAAGCAGCTTAAGGAAAGCGCGTGCCTTGCTCGCTTTTCAAATTGAAGAGTTAATCCCTTTTGACTCCTCTGAAGCAGTGATTTTTCCCCTTCTGCAAAAGCAAAAAAACAACACAGAGCTCTCCCTTTTTGCCAGTCGCACAATCTATCTAAATCAGCATATTGCAGAACTTAAGCACCATGATATTAGACCGGATATAATCTCTTGCCTACCAGCAGCGCTCTGCCGGTTTACCCGCCATTATTTTCCTCAAACGGATACGCTTAGTATTATACATTTTGATTGGGAGTATCTAACTTTTTTATCAATTGAGAACAAGATTCTAAAAACCTCTTATAGCTTTCCCTGGGGATTAAAAAGTTTATTTAACGGATATGTCAAGCCTGATAAAATTGATGAAAAACTGCTTTTTCAATATTGTGATCGCTTTTTCAGTACATCAACAAACTATCCCTCTGAACTATTAATCACTGGTCCCTGCCATCAACATCTCGACATAATCGATCTCTTAAAGAATAAGTTTGATAAATCAAACTTTTTAACTCTTGATTCAGAGCAGTCTTTAGAGTCCTACGCCTTTCCTATTGGTTTGGCTCTAGAGGGCATTAAAAATGACCGAGATACAGTTCAATTTAGAGCTGGACCGTTTTATCTACCAGAAAAGATTAAACAACAGAAAAATACCATTCGAAATCTCTCTATTTTAAGTTTTGCCATTTCACTATTTTGTCTTTTAATAGGCAGTCATTATGTAAAACAAAAAGAATTTCATTTAAATTCAAATTTAATTACGCCTCTCTTTGAAGATTTAAAAAATCAAAAATCTTTCGACAAAAAGGTTCTACTTGAAAAGTTCTATCAAACAGAGAAAAAAATTAGTCAGCAAAAAAAATCTTTTCCTTATGCTTTATCTCATCCTAATGTTACAGAATTTTTAAGCTGGGTTTCTCAACAACTCTCTGAACGTATTGCTAAAGAAGCGTCTGAAGTAGAAATTAAAGAAGTTCATTATCATTTAGAAAGCTACCCTCTTCTCGGTGAAAAAGTGCAACCCTATCGGCCCAAAGCATCTCTATTAATGACATGTCCCAATCCAGAAACCGCACGTAAAGTATATGATTTATTAAAAAAAGACAGCACATTTATTGACCCAAACGGAAAAGTTGAATGGGAATTAAACAATTCTGAATTGAAAATATCATTCTATATAAAAAACATTAACAAATGAAAAATTTATTAAAGAAACTACCTAGCTTAAATATCAATCCTCCCAAATGGTTGATTTTTCTATCACCGCTTATTCTTTCTTTAAGCTGTTTGCTTGCAGTATGCACTTTCTTTTTTTTCGAATTAAAAGAACTCAATACCATCGAACATTACCTCCTATCGATGAAAAATAAAATTATCCAATATCAGAGCTCCCAAGAAAAAGAAAACGCACTTATTCATCAAATAGAGTCAGCAGATCCTTTCTATTTTAATAATCATTTCGAATTTTCTTTTCTTGAAGATGAAATTAAAACACTCGAAGCTTTTTCTCTGCATCTTAAACTTGACCGAGAGATGCAAGAGCGCTTGAGTTTCTTGAAACAACAAAATCAGCTTATCCTCAAAGAAAAAAGGAATCGGAATAATAAAAAATACAAGGAAGTTGAACTTTATTTAGATCACCCAATAGAAATAAATGCTGAAGATCTAATCTTATTTTTAAATCAAACAGAATATAATAATTGTATTAAAGGAGCTCCGCAGATATTATTTAAATCATTTGATTTAAAGAAAAAAGAGCTTTCTGAACAAAAAGAAGTTTTTGAAATTGATTTCAAAATGATTAAAAGAGAAAAATTGTAATGATCCGCAAACAACTTCTGCCCCTACTTATCATCATCTTATCGACTAGCTGCTCTAAGCAGCAGGGCGATCAAGAACCAGCAATTATGAGTATGCAGCTTATCGATCGTAATGGCATCACTGAAACGATTAGTACCAATGACAAACTTAGCAACTACCAAAACGTCGATTTTCTTGCACCTCAACCTTTTAAAAAATTGTTGCGCGTCTATGAGAAAAACAAAGATAACAAATCACCTGCTGTTGTAACCAGCTATCATCCTAACGGCTACATATGGCAATATCTTGAAATTTTTGATGGTAGATCAAAAGGGAAATACAAAGAATGGTATGACAACGGAAACCTCAAAATGGAACTACAAGTCATTGAAGGACTTGCTGATCTAACAGAAGCTGCTCAAGCAAGCTGGATTTTCGATCAAAAATGCTACATTTGGGACGAAAATCAACATAAACTTGCAGAAATCTATTATGAAAAAGGTGCTTTACAAGGAGAATCCATCTATTACCATCCCAATGGATGCATCGAAAAAATCATACACTACCATAATAACGAAATCGATGGATCTATTGAAATCTTTGATCAAGCCGGATCTCTCATCGAAAAAAAAATCTATGAAAATGGGGTTCTCCATGGAGAATCTTTTGCATTTTGGCAAGGCAACCAGTACAAGTACCGTGAAAAATACAATCGCGGCCTTTTACAATCAGCTGCTTATTTTTTACCCGATGGAAATTGCATCCATCAAGTAACCCTAGGTAATGGCAAACAAGCATTTTTTAAGGAAGATTATCTCTATCAAATTAATGAAATTAAAAATGGAATTGCTAATGGAAAGTTTGAGACCTATCACCCAAATGGTCATCTCGAATCTTTTTATACGATTAAGGATGGAAAAAAAGAGGGCGAAGAATGGATGTATTATCCTTTAGAAACATCTGATAGCAAGCAAATACCCCAACTCTATATTTTCTGGCGCAACGATGCAATTCAAGAAGTAAAAACTTGGTATCCAAATGGCCAACAAGAAACGCAAAAAGAGATGCACAATAACAAAAAGCACGGCATTAGTTTTGCATGGTATCAAGACGGCTCTCTTATGCTAATGGAAGAATACGATAATGAAAAACTCAGTCGCGGTTCTTATTACAAACGCAATGAGCCCCAACCAACCTCTAAAGTTGAATCAGGCGCAGGAATAGCTACCCTATTTGATAGTCATGGACATTTCATCCAGAAGATCACCTACGACCATGGCCGCCCAATCACAGAGTCTATCCACTAAGAATTTTCTTGCATAACCCACGAAAAATCATCATGTGGATGGGTAAAAGGCTATACCAATATAAGCGCCCCAATAGACCTTTTGGTCGAAAAGTAGCTGTTTGAATGATCGTTGTTATTCCCTTGTTATCTTTTACAGACCAATCAAGCCATGCTTCGCCTGGCATTTTCATCTCAGCATGAAGAATTAGGAGACCCTTTTCACGATCAGCTAAAATTACACGCCAAAAATCAAGAGTGTCCCCATTACAAAGCTCAGTAGGACTCTTACGACCTCTGCGCAAACCAACACCTCCAAAAAGTCGATCAATAGCACCGCGAAATGACCAAGCCCAATTCATGTAGTACCAACCATTTTTGCCACCAATTTTCCATAGACGCTTTAATACCTCTTCTCTATCTACAGGATATTTCTCTTTATAACTTCTTCTAATGCAACCATGTTTAGGAACTTTGGCATGACGAAGTAAATGAGGATAAAAATCTTTGTTTTCAATTGCTTCATTCCATCGTAGTAATAGAGGATGTTGCTCAATCTTATCAAAAGCATCTCTTACCGCTTCTTCAAAATTCAGGCAATGGTGTGGCACTATTTGTTTTATGCGATGATCTGAACACACAGCATCTAAAGTTAAACTATTGACTAAAGCCCTCGCTATTGAAAACTTAGTAGAGGTAATCAGCAATAGCCATAAACTAGATAATCGTGGTGTTAGGAGAGGAACAGAAATAATATAGCGTTTAAGATGACGAATTTTTGCCAATTTCAACAACATTTCTTTATATGTTGTAGACCTATCTCCTTCAAGCTCAAAACGCTCATTTAAGCACTCGTCATTACTAAGTACCGCGGTAAGATAAAAAATAACATCTTTAATCGATATCGGTTGGCATTTAGAATTAACCCATTTTGGAGCTATCATGATTGGTAGCTTTTCAACAAGATCACGCATAATTTCAAAAGAAGCGCTCCCAGCACCTATAATAACTCCCGAACGCAAAACAGTTACTGGAATCGAGCTTTCTTTAAGTATTTTTTCAACATTATGACGTGAGCTCATATGCTCTGAATGAGCTTGCTGTCGACTTAATCCACTAAGATAAATTACTTGATGTGCTTGCGTATGCGATAGAGCATCATTAAAATTACGTGCACATGTTGATTCCAATTCTGAAAACCCTTTTGCCCGATGTGCCATGGAATGAACGAGATAATACGCCACATCAATATCTCGAGGAATAGATTTTAAAGATTCAGGATCAAGCAGATCTCCTTCTATAACAGTAATATCATCTTTTAGATATTCAGGAATAAAAAGATGTTGTTTATTACGAACGATGGCAACAACATGATGACCTTTACTCGGCAATACAACAAGCAACTGCGAACCAATATAGCCATTAGCACCTGTAAGCAAAACTTTCATATATTAAGAGATGTTCCTATCAAATATAGTCTTAATTGAATCTAGAGCAACAATCTGATATTTTCAAATTTTAATCATTTTTCTACAAATTTTATGATTCGCCTTGGACTATGTTGCAAATTTATTGAAGCTCCTATCCACTTTCGAACAACAACTGCATCATATCTTTTAAGAATCAGAAGTAGGGGAGAAAACTCTCTTGACTATGTTGCAATAATTGTAAAAAACAATATTGAGTCTCTTGAAAAGGCCATTAAGTATTGCATAAAAAACTCAATCAAAAGCTTTCGTATAGGCAGTGATTTTATGCCTGTCGCAACGCACCCAAAAGTGGGCTATACTCTTGATGACCTCTCAAATAGCCATGACCTTAAGAGTAAAATAAAAATTTGTGGTGAAATGGCCTACCAAGCTGGAATCAGATTAACATTTCATCCCAGTCAATTTGTCATTTTGAGCTCTTCAGACAATGAAATTATTTCCAAATCGATAAATGACTTAGAATATCATGCCGATTTAGCAGAACGTCTCGGTGCCGATGTGATCAACATTCACGGCGGCGGAGCCTATGGAGATAAAAACAAAGCTCTTGAAAACTTTAAAAAAAACTTCTCAGCTTTATCTAAAAGAGTCAAAACTCGATTAACCATTGAAAATGATGATAGAGTATATACACCAAAAGATCTAATTCCAGTATGTTCGGAACTAAAAATCCCTTTTGTATACGATGTTCATCATCATCGATGTTTACCCGATGGTTGGTCTATTGAAAGAGCAACACAAGAAACATTAGCGACATGGAACCGAGAGCCATTATTCCATATATCAAGCCCTTTAGAAGACTGGAATAGTCCTAAGTCACGACGACACCATAACTATATAAATATAGCAGATATGCCCCCATTCTGGAAGAATATCAACCCCTTAACGATAGAAGTAGAAGCTAAAGCCAAAGAAAAAGCCGTCTTAAGGTTGTACAAGCAATTAAAGGATGAAAACTGGAACTTATAATCTATATTAACGGATATGTTTTTGCCAAAAGCCATATTGCTCGAGAATTTTACCTTTGGGAATGGTGAGCAATATAAGACCAAGGCCTATAATCAATTGACTAATGATGCCTCCAAATGAATCTGAGGGCAGGATAAAAAGAGAAAGTAGCACCCAAATGCCAAGGGGAGCATTTAGCCAGCGTATTGTACGAGCAACTTCAGCAAATGCAATCACACTAATCACTACGACAAGAGCTCCAGTAATAACAAAATTAATAACATTAGTAGATTCCATTAAGAAACAGGCAGGTAGCGCCATTAACCAACATCCTGCAAGTGTCGTAAGGAGTAAATTCCAAGGAAGCGTCACACCCCAAACCATCGCAGGAAAAGTGCGATGAAACTGACCACAAAATGGGGGAGTGCGGCGATCAAACTCTGCTCCCATCGGTGTTCCACCGTACCAAAAAGTGTGCCAAAGAGGTTTATTTCTCCTTTTAGACTCAATAAGAAATTGTAATGTCGCAATCACTTCATTCACTGTGAAGGTAATCATAAGAAGCATACAAAGAGCTACAACCAAGCACCAAAAGCACCAATATCCAACAACGACTGGCTGCAAAACGACAAGTAAGAGACTCACTATACCAACAGGAATAACTAACAAAGCAAAAAAGATGACACTCCACGGCATAAGATACCAGCGCCTAGTCCCTCCTTGGCATCCTACAATCACTTCAAGGGTGTATGCAAAAGCACCAAAGCCTGCATCAGAAATTGGGAAAGCATGTGATACCGATGATGTAATCACTTTAAAAGTTCCTTCGCCAAAAATAGGGTCAAATATTGTATCGATGAATCCGAGTTGAAAAGCCGCCATATATCGAGCAAAAAACCAGCCAATAACACCTAAAGCAATAGCAGGAATACGTTGCGGCCAAGAAGAAGGATTATAACTCCATCCATAAGGAATTTCTTCCACTTCTCTTTCTATTTCTGTTTGTTTTCTTGGCAGCAAGAGAGAAAAGATAATGACTATGATGCCGCATAACGTATCATTAAGATAATAAACTGCGCTAGGAGCCCAAAATACAAGAGGAGCAAATTGCAACCAAATACCTAGCAACCCAGCTAAATTAAGAGCTATCGAGTAACGCCTAGTAAAAACAAAACAGCCTAATATGATTAGAGAAAGACCTGAGATAGTATCATTGATTAGAAAAGTTCTATCAAAACCAAAAGTTGAACCAACAAAAAAGAGCCAGAGACCGATAAATATCAATCCAAAACCTAAATAGGCATATCTTTCAGGAAGACATCTATTTTCTTGCGCCTGCATGCAAGCTACCCTCTTTATTTCGCCTTTTGATCCACGAAGGGATTTTCAGGAAATTGGTTTGATAAAAATAGATGGGATCTTCTTTTAAAAGCTCAATCATTTTTGGAAGAGTTTTTCTCAAAGAGTTTTTTGGCTCCCAATTTAAGATCTCACGCGCTTTTTTGATTTCTATGGCGTAATGTTCATCAGCAATATCGATCATCCATGGTTTAATAAATGACTCTTCAAGTAATGGGAGATTGTCTTGGGCCCAAGCCCCAACTTTTGCAAACCATTTTGGGACGCGATGCGTTTTGAATACTTTATCAAAAAGTAATAGGGAAATCAGCTTTTGTAGTTCGTCATAGCTCATCGTCTCAGACTCAGCAATGAGAAAAACAGACTCTTCAATCAGTTCTTTTCGTTTTTCAATAACACATTCAATAGCATGTACTAGGTCATCAAGATGTAAAAAAGGAACACCGTGATCAATATCTCCTGGAAAAACTCGGCTCGTTAGTTGTTTCTCATAAATTCTTTGAATCTGATTTGAAATCGGAATGCTATGACACATTTCATCATAACAGCCTGCAATTCTTAAGATAACAGAGGGAATTTCATTCCTATGCTGATGAATGATCTCTTCTGCTTGCACTTTTGAGCGGGGATAATTCCAACTAGGCTTCAATGGAGATTTTTCATTTATTAACTCTCCTTGATAACTCGGTTGATGAACAAGCATCGTGCTTGAGAAAACAAACTGATCTACATGAAATTCTTGAAGGGCATCAATCACTCTTTTGGTGCCCTTAACAGTAATTTCATCATAAAGAATGGAATCACTGTCTGAAAAACTATAATAAGCTGCTAAATGGATGAAAGAAGTAATTTGTTTTCCATAATGATCAGCAATATACCTAAAAGCATTTTTAACATGGGTATCCGAAGAAAGATCAACCTGTAAAAAATCTTCTAAGTGATCGTGATTTTTGGGTTCAATGGCATCAAGACCAATGATTTGGTACTTTTCATGTAATCGAGCAGCCAAATGAGTACCAATACGGCCACTACTACCCGTAATTACAACTATATTTTCTTTTTTATTCATCTGTTTTAAACAACCATTTTTACCAATTAATACCATTGTCATTTATAATCATGCAAGAGGAAGTATTATGAAAAATTCTTTAAGAAAATGCTGGAAAACAGAGCGTAAGAACATTCCTATCAATCGAAAGATTGAGGCGCAAAATGAAGCCTATTCTTCTTTACTCATTTTATTAGCCTCTTTTAATCATATTTTGTCATTTGCGCCATTTTCTACAGAAATCGATTTATGGCGCTTGAATCACTATTTGGCGGATGAACAAAAACTCTACCTTCCTAAAGTTGCAAATAACCATCGTCTTGATATTTATCAGATTAAAAAGATTGAGAGTGAATTATCAACTTCTCATTTGGATATTCTTGAACCAAACAGCCTTTCTTCTCCGGTAGATCCGCAGAATATTGACTGCATTTTGGTTCCTGCTCTAGCTTTTGATTGTACCTACATGCGACTAGGTTATGGCAAAGGCTACTACGATCGTTTAATTGCTCTGTTCAGAGACCAGTGTAAAATTATCGGTATTGGCTATAAGGAGCAGTTATCAAAAACACCCTTACCTATAGAAGAACACGATCAACGCCTCGATCAACTTTACTTGTTTTGAGGAGCGCACCACTGAGGGCCACGGCAACTTTCTGCAGAAACAGACTGTCCTGGCATAACTCCTTCGCAAACCGAAAAGATTCTACTGCCAGCGCAATACCATGTAACCGTATAAGGAGCAAATGTCATTTCAGTCTCTTCGACTTTAGGACCCGCTTTACCTTCGGAATAGATTCCAGATTTATTATAATTCCACGCAATGGTTTGAAAAGAAGGAACAGACATTTCAACAAGCAAAACCCCCTCCTTACCACGCGCAACAACTGTTAAATCATACTCACTATTATTTACAAAGCTAAGGGTTGCGCTATAGGCATTTATTGCGATAAAGCAACATATTGCAGCAAAAACTTTACTCATTACCTTCCTCGGGTTTACGTCCATATCCTCGACAAGATCCAGCAGAAACCATCTCACCAGAAGCAACCTGGCGACACGTCGAATAGATCTCTCCTCCGTCAATGATAGTCCACACAACAGTATAGGGAGTTTGACTAAACCCCTCTGTCTCGCGATTCATTGGACGAAGCTCTGAGTAATCCCGAACAACATAACGATCTTCCCAAATCACTATCTGTTCTGAGATAACTTCAACATTTCCTAAAATTTTGCCATGATTACCACGAATCGTAGCTCTTAGATCATAAGGACTATTGTTATTTAATCTGATACTGCTAGCAAAGGCATTTATAATAAAAAATGCGCTCACAAAAAGCACAAGAAATACGCCTTTCTTATGTGTCATTAATCCACTCTTGTTTAATTTTCATCTTTAAAGCAAGCCGATTTAAAATCAATAGTTCCTAAGCAAGTAAATCGTTCGCCAGCTAATTTAGGGTTTTTTAGATAAACCATGGAATTGTGATAAATCGGTATACAAGGAAGCTCTTGCATTAATATCGTCTCACATTTGCCAAAGAAAGGACAGCGTATTATTGGATTATCGATTTTGTTGGCATGATCTAAAAGATCAGAAAACTCTCTATTTTCCCATCCGGTACCATTAATTGCTGTTTTAGCGTATTTAAAAACCTCTAAAAAGTTATGAGGATCATTAAAATCTGCATACCAATCACCTAAGGCTAATTGATAGTTGCCTTTTGCTATGCGATCAAAAAACACTTTTTTTTCTACAGCTTCAATCTCAACTTCTATTCCAAGATCTTTAATTAACTGCTGTTGTACCGCTTGACAAACTCGTTTCCCCCTTTCACCAACGCTATAGATCAATTGAAGCGGCGCTAAGTTAGACAAACTGATTTCAAGTTCTTCGGCAGCTCTAGTAATGCTTTGTAGAGCTTGAACTGAGTGAGCTTTTAAATAGTCACACTTTTTTCCTGATTTCATACACGGAGGCAGAAAACTTGCTGCAGGAATTTGACAACCTTTCAACACATTCTCAGTAATAGAAGGACGGTCAATTGCAAAAGAGATTGCTTGACGAAAAGCTAAAGAATTTAACGGAATAACTTCAGTATTGACGCGAAAAAAACATGTCCCTAATACAGGTTTAGTGTGAAACCCTGGTTTTTTTTTCAGATTATCTAGCGCATCAAAGTCTATCATCGAAAAGGGTGAGCCAACCCAATCTAGTTCTCCTTTTTCAAAAAAAAGAAGAGCAACATGGCTATCAAGTATGAAGAAAGTTATTTCCTCCATACTTACTACACGCTCATCCCAATAATTTGAATTTTTAACGATTTTTAAATTGTCGTAGGGGCGCCATTCTTGCAGCTTAAAGGGGCCATTTGAGACAAGAGTTTCACCATCTGCTGCATAGTGCATTGGGAAAAATGTGGGGAATGCACATAACTTTAAAAAATAAGGAGCGCTATATTCTAATTCAACTTCAAGAGTTTTGTTATCTATAGCTCGAACACCTAATAAACTAGGTGAGATTTCACCTTTTTTTATTAGAGCTGCATTTTTAATCACATAGAGCAAATAACCATTATCTGAAGGAAATATGGGATTTACAACAGAGCGCCAAGCTTCAACAAAATCTCCAGCAGTAACAGGATCTCCATTTTCCCAACAAGATTCTCGAAGATGAAAAAGATACCGTTTCCCCTGATCTTCCACCTCAACTTTTTCTGCGCAAGCAAATTGAGCTTCTCCTTCCTCATCAATCCTCATCAATCCTTCATACAACAATCGGCTTATACAAAGACTGTTGAAATCACGAGCTTTGCGTGGATCTAATGTATGAGGATCCCGTTCCATGCTAATTCGCAACTCTTGCCTTTGTAAAACAGGAGTTTTTTTTTCGCAGGAGCAGAATAAAAGAAAAAGAAAACATAGATATCTGTATTTCATACGCGACAGCATACTTGAATTTCTTTGGGTGTACAGAAAAAAATTCAGATGTAAAGCTGTTTTACATCTGAATAACCTTTTGAAATATTAGGAGTTACGACGAAAAAACTTTTTTTTGTATTTTAATTTTATGAATAAATCTCATCGATCAAATTCGCAACAAGCGCTGACCATCCTGTTTGATGTGATGCTCCCAAACCTTCTCCTGTTTCAGGATTGAAATGCTCAAAAAACAGAAGATGATCGTGCCAGTTTTTATCTTTAAAAATGGAGGCGGTAGAGAATGGTCTTCTTTTTTCTTCATCAACACGAAAGATTGAAATGACTCGTTGTGAAAAGGAATCTGCAATCTCTCTAATCGTAACCGCTTTTTCATCACCAATCTTAACAGTTACATCCTGTTGATAAAATTTGCTATAAATCTTTAAAGAATCAATCAGTAAGAACGTGGTGGGCAACCATACAGGACCTCTCCAATTTGAATTTCCTCCTTTTACTTTGGCCTGAGATTCTCCTGGTTCATAAGTCACCTTACTATCTCCGTAGATAAACGGTTCTTTCTCATGATATTTTGATAAACTACGCAATCCATAATTTGAACGAAACTCATTTGGATCCCAGATGTAATTTAGAACGCTTTGTAGATGATCTTTTGGAAACAAAGACAATAAATACGTTTTTTTTCCATTGCGATTATCTGTTGTTATACAACCCTCCGTTAGAGAAGATCTATTTTTGATGAACCACAAAAAGTTTTTGTGAAATTCAGGATATTGCACTAACTCTTGCTCATCTAAAAGCTCAACAGCATACAAAGGAATAAGACCTACAAGAGAACGAACGCGAAATTTAGAATATGTACCATCAGGAAATGTCAGCACATCGTAGAAAAAGCCATCTTTCTCACTCCACATCTCATAATCCCGATTCCCCATTTTTTTCATCGCATCTGCAATATAGATAAAATGTTGAAAAAATTTCGTCGCAAGAGATTCATAAACTGGATTTTTCTGCGCAAGAATCAATGCGATGCGCATTAAATTCAGGCAGAACATCGCCATCCAACCCGTTCCGTCCGATTGTTGCAACACAGCTCCCGAACCAAAAGGTTGAGACCGATCGAAAGCATTAATGTTATCTAATCCTAAAAATCCTCCTTCAAAAACATTGTTTCCCGAACTATCAACCTTGTTGACCCACCAGGAAAAATTCATTAGGAGTTTATGAAAGCATTTTTCTAGAAATTCATTGTCTGCTTTCCTTCCCTGTTTTATTTCCATTTCATAAATCCGCAATGCTGACCAGGCTTGTACCGGGGGATTAAGATCTGAAAATTCCCATTCATAAGCAGGGATCTGCCCATTAGGATGTTGGAATTGATCGAAAAGAAGCAACCACAACTGCTCTTTGGCGCACTCAATATCGATTAAGCCCATTGTCAAACAATGAAACGCATGATCCCACGCCGCAAACCAAGGATATTCCCACTTGTCAGGCATCAGCAAAATGCGCTTTGAATTAAGATGCTGCCAGTGAATATTGCGTTTATAAGAACGTTCTTTTTTTAACCACTTATCAACATCGTATAGGTAGATTTGCTTGCTCCATAAAAGACCCGCTAAAGCTTGTCTTTGGATCAATTTGTCATCATCTGTCGCTTTCTTTGGGTGAATATTCTCATAGAAACTATCCGCTTCTTTACGACTTTTCTCAAAAACCCGCTCCAAATCTTTCAAAGGATTCGTTTGTTTGTTTTTGCTCAAGCGAAAATAAAGAACTTCAGAGCTTCGTGGAGCAATCTCTTTGATTTCATAATGAATGCCAGCTTTTGTCCCTTTGAGATCGCGGTTAACAGTATCTTCGTGATGAATGATATAGCGATGAAAGGCATCTTTATAAAATCCTTTCTGATCTGATTTTGTTTCATTTTCTGTAAAAAGAAGCTCTCCACCATCGGGAAAATAAAAAAAGTATTCACCAAGCTTATAGTCAAAAGGAAGATAAGGAATTGAGGATACACCTTCATCACTAGCAATCATACATTGATCTTTGGCAGTGATTGAAGGCATTCCTTCAATCGTTGGATCGTGTGCCCAGCGATTGCGAAACCAAAGATGAGGTATAATATGTAATGGAGCTGCACGATCACTGCGGTTAAACGCTTCAATTCTTATGCATAAATCTTCCGAAGAAACTTTTGCATACTCAATTACAATATCAAAATAGTGATTGTTATCGAAAATACCGGTATCTATTAATTCAAATTCAGGGTCGTGTGCTGATCGCTTTTTATTTTCTTCTCTCAGTTGTTCATAAGGGAATTTCTCATGAGGATATTTGTAGAGATACTTCATATAAGAATGTGATGGGGTTCCATCTAGATAAAAATAGTACTCTTTGACATCTTCTCCATGGTTTCCTTCAAGAGAAGCTAAACCAAATAGACGCTCTTTTAAAATTGAATCTTTTCCATTCCAAAAAGCGGGTGCAAAAAGCAATGTTTGATAACGGTCACAAAATCCAGCAATCCCATCATCGCCCCAGCGATAGGAACGAAATACGGCATCATCATGAGTGAAAGAATTCCAAGGATCACCATATTTAGAATTATCTTCTCTTACAGTTCCCCAAGCTCTTTCTGAAACAAAGGGCCCCCACCTTTCCCAAGAGGGGACATCACCTTTGTTGTTTTCTTTGAGTTTTTTCTTTTCTTTTGCTGACATTTTTATCCTTTTTCCTGAGCATAGCGCGCAGCTCCTAACAATGCGGTATCTTCATTTAAAACCACCTTTACAGGAACTGATTTCAAAAGATCGGCAAAACGCCCTTTCTCAATAAAGGCTTTAAAGAATCTTTCTCCTTTCAAAACATCCAAAATTTTCGGTGCAATACCACCCCCTATATAAACGCCTCCTAAAGCAAGCATTTTTAGAGCAAGATTTCCCGCTTCACTTCCATAATTTGAAACAAACACCTCTAATGTTTTTTGACATGCTGGATGATGTTTTTTTATACCCATTTCAGTAATAACTTTTGCTTTGTCAGCTTCAGATGCTTTTTCAACCTCATCACTCGGTTTTTCTTTACCAGTGTCGACAAAAAAGCGGTAAATATTGACAACTCCCATTCCAGACAAAATTCTCTCATAAGAAACATGCCCATATTTGTCTCTCAAATAGGCAAGGAGCTCAACTTCTAGTTCATTATTTGGTGCAAAACCACAATGTCCTCCTTCACAAGCAAAAGGGCGATGCATCGTTCCATCCCAGTAAAGCCCTGCTTCACCAAGCCCTGTACCTGCAGAAATTAAGGCGGCGTTGCCATGTGCTTCTATTCCTTCGTTTAAGACATAAAATTCCTTTTTCGAAAGACACTTTAACCCATAAGCATTTGCTTCCAAATCATTGATCAACCACACATGTGGGATCGATAATTCCTTAGAAATTTCCAGAGAATCAATAACCCAAGGAAGATTGGTTGCATGACAGCGCCCATTTTGAATTGGACCCGCAATTCCCAAACAAATTCGCTCTACTTCCGCCGACTGATCTTTTAAAAAATCATGCAAAATTTCTAGGATAGATCCGTAGTCACGACTATGGTATTTTTTTTCTTTGACAGGATTTGAAGGCCCACTTGCTCGAAATAACACGAGATGCGTCTTTGTTCCGCCTATATCACCAGCTAATATCATCCTATCTCCTCATAACATATCGCCCCTTGGCTTCTTATAATGTATCGATTGATTTTTGTTTAGAGACTTATTCCACTTGACGTTAAGACGGATAATAGACACCCTTATTGCATTAGGTTATTTAATTTGGAGTATTCAATATGTCACAAGAACTAGGAAAGAAAAAAGCTTTAGAACTCGCTGTTGCTCACATTGAAAAGCAGTTTGGTAAAGGCTCAATCATGGCTTTTGGAGAGCATTCTTCAAATCAGGGAATCAAAACGATTAAAACCGGAGCAATTTCTCTCGACATCGCTTTGGGAATTAACGGTGTTCCACGTGGTAGAGTTGTTGAGCTCTACGGCCCTGAATCATCAGGTAAATCTACTCTAGCTCTTCATATTGTTGCAAATGCTCAAAAGCAAGGTGGAATTGCTGCTTATATTGACGCTGAACATGCTCTAGACCCTACTTATGCTAAAAAAATTGGAGTAAATCTCGATGAATTAATGATCTCTCAGCCAGACTCTGGGGAAGATGCGTTAAATATCGCTGAAATGCTCGCTCGTTCTAATGCAGTTGACGTCATTGTTATCGACTCTGTTGCCGCACTCGTTCCAAAAAGCGAACTTGAAGGGGAAATTGGAGATACTCATGTTGGATTGCAAGCACGTATGATGTCTCAAGCTTTGCGTAAACTTACCTCAACTCTTGCTAGATCCAATACTTGCGCGATTTTTATTAACCAAATTCGCGAAAAAATCGGTGTTATGTTTGGCAATCCAGAAACAACAACCGGTGGTAGAGCTCTGAAATTCTACTCTTCAATTAGAATGGATATTCGCCGTATAGGAGGAATCAAAAAATCTGATGGCTCCGAAATGGGTAATCGTGTTCGTGTTAAGGTTGTAAAAAACAAAATGGCGCCTCCTTTCCGCATTGCCGAATTTGATATTTTATTTGCAGAAGGCATCTCTTATACTGGAACTTTGATTGATGTTGGCTCCGAATGTGAAATTGTCGAGAAAAAAGGCTCTTGGTTCAGCTATAAAGGCACACGTTTAGGCCAAGGGAAAGAAGCTGCACGTGAAGAACTCGCTAAAAACCCTCAGCTTATCGAAGAGATAGAGCAGGCTATTATGGCGTACCATAAACCTAAAATGAAAGAAACTCCCCATAAAGAAAATGAAGAAGAAATGAACTCGAAAGAAATTTTAGCTGATTCTCTAATAGACTAATTTACTTTAGCTGCCTAGGCATCTAGGCAGCTAGCTACTCGTTCAATCATCGCTTGTGCCATAAGTGGTAAATTTGAATTGCTGATCTTTAATACATCAAGCATCGTGTAAAATTGATCGATCTCTTGATCGAAAAGTTCTAAAGCTTGTTCACGACCTAAAAAATTCACAATATTTACATTTTCTCCATCTAGATCTTGTTTTTCATCACATAAATCATCAGAGATTTGAAAAGCCATACCGAGATGATAGGCTAGTGTTTTAACATGTTCAATTTCTTGAATGGGGCCGCCACCAAAAATCCAACCAAATAAAAATGCAATTTCAAACAAAGTGACAGTTTTTTTATAAATTAGCTCTTTATAATCTTCTAAATCCTTAGCTTTGTGAAATACATCAAGAAATTGACCACCTGTTGCTCCTTGAATACCAGCGGCCCGTGCAGCATGATGCAAAGCAAGTCCAACACGGAAATCCTTTTCATGTGAATAGTTTCCTTGCTGCAAAACCTCTCCATTGAGATAAATCTGATCAAAAGCAGCTGTTATCAAAGAATAACTCGCTAGCAAGGCGGTAGACTCGTCAACCACCTTGTGAAGAGCTGGCTTACCACGACGCATGTCATCATTATCCATGCATGGCAAATCATCAACAATCAATGATGCTGTATGAAAAAACTCAACAGAAAGAGCTGATGGCATGATATCGCAATCATTTCCTAAAGCATCAGCGATAAAAAAAACTGCGAGTGGCCGCAACCGCTTTCCTGAGCCTGTTAAAGAATATTGACACGCATCACGTAACGCACTTTTCGTTCCAAGATCTTCAAATGACAATAGAACAGCTTGTTCAAACTGCTTCAAAAAGCCGTTTGCGCTAGCATTTGAAAGACAACTCATTCTTGACCTCTCACCACACTACCTGATTCAACATAGCCGCTAATATGCAGCATAGGATAGCACAAGGCCTTGGGCCCGATTACAGTGCCTGGATTTAAAACACAGTGGCAACCAATTTGAACTTCATCTCCGATAATAGCTCCCATCTTTTTTAATCCGGTAGGTATGCGTTTACCTGGAGAATGAATGACAACTTCTTTGCTATCAAACCGAAAATTTGCACAAATCGCTCCTGCTCCGAGATTGACATCTCTGCCGATCAAAGAGTTGCCGACATAATTGAAATGTGGAGCACAAGCACCATCGAGTAATATTGATTGTTTGATCTCACTAGAGTGCCCCACGACGCAGTGATCTCCGATAAGAGATCCCTTACGCACATAAGCTCCGTGTCTTATATGACAATTTTTTCCAATCACGCAAGGTCCTTCAATTAGAGCATAAGGATCAATCACGGTTCCTTCCGCTATGGAAATCAATTCAGGATTAACTAAAGTGCAATGAGTTGGAATATCAATAGCGATACTTCCTAAAGAACATGTTTGAATATAAGATTCAAGGTTGGGGAGAATTTCCCAAACAAAATCATATTCATAAATGAAGCTTGCATGAGCAGAGTTTGAGATGGTAAAAAAAGCAGAAGGAGTTAGCTCTAAAGAATTGATCTCTTTCATGCCTTTAAATCTAAATTGAGCTTTGATGAAAGGCAAGTGAATTTTCATGAAGCCTTATAGAATATATATATTTCTATATAAGAGTCTCTTCTTCTTATATCACTATGGAAGTGTTGATAACTCAGGCTTTTTAATGGAGAAAAACAGGTGTTGATAAACTGTCTGCGACTTGTCTACAACTGATGAGTTATAGACAAAACGGAGTCTCGAAAAAGTTAGCATTGATGAAACGACACGATTTAAACAGAGTTATCAACAAAGGTGTAAGGTTGCAACTTTCCGCCTTTAAAAAGCTGATAAGGGCAACCTTTGAGCCTTAGCCTTTCTTTGACAGTTTTGTGAAACTCACTTTTATTAGAATCTAAGCCATCTTCAGAAAGAATAAAATTTTCAGAATCAACATCAATTTCATCATAAGAATTAAAAAAAGAAATTTCTGCATTTTTCGAAAAGTATTCGATCATTCTTTTGAGGTTATCTTTTCCAAAGTGTTCTGCTATATCATTATGGATAAAAACGGGGAATTTTACATTTTTAATATTCTTAAAAATAAAATTGAGTAGAATTATGTGCATAAAAACATGATCTTTATCATCAATGATTGTAATGAAACTATCTACATTCCCGCTTTTTATTGCAGGAAGTAGCTTTTCAAGCATAAATGAGATCTCTTGAACTTTTCCGCTAAGATCTTCTGAACTTAATAAGTTTGTTTGATCAAAAATAAAATTAAAATCACCAGTGTTGAGAAAGATCTTTGCACCCTGTTCCAATAAAGATGGAGCGGATAGAAAGTCTTTAAATGCACCATAATATGTATCGGAAATGTCGTCATAGTCAATAGCGGCGATACAATGAAATTTTAAACCATTAGGAATATCATGAATGTTCTTATATCTATTAATTACAAGATTTGAGTTTAACTGTTTTGAAACTTTAATCAGAAAATATAATTCATCATCATAATGTGCATTAATTTTATTGTCAGAATAACAGGGTTCAACAAGATGAACGTTGATATTTTTATATCCTTTAAGAAGAAGTTTGCCAATGAGCATAAATTCTTGTAATTCTCCTCCGGAACCAAGACTACAATAATTTAACTGTTCGGTTTCTAATGGAGGAAAATCTTGAGTTAAACTGTCCACTATTTTGTTTTCTATGTTTAATCGATTATCATTTTTTAACCGGTTCATCTTATCATTGTGGCAGGCGCACTCTTTTAATTCAAAACCAGGGAAAACAGTATATGTTGTACCTCCTGGAATATAATCATTTATAAAATAGTCTCGAGGATTATAGACGATCTCTTCTAGTAGTTTTGGCAAATATTCAGGTTTATAAGAATCTATATAAAGGCAAATGCTTTTTATATTGCTATCTCCATAATTCATATTATGAAAGGGAATAAAATTAGATGTTTTCCAGTGAGTAAAAATTTCACGAGCTTGTGGAGAACAGATGAGATTTACTCCTTTAAGGGTTGTTCCAATAATTGAAAAAGGAATTGTGATGTAAGAGGTGATCTTTTTTACTGAAGCGAAAAAGGGAGAAATAGAGCGCATAGCGTGATGATAGATAAGAAATTCATGGTCTGATTTTTTGAGAATTACAGAAACTCCTCTTCCTTGAATGATTTGAAGAGGTTTAAGGCAGAAGTTTGCTGCTGATTCTATAGCAGTAGTTGGATGGCTAGTTTCGCTAGTTAAGTATGACAAAGAATCTGAAGTATATTGTACTATACTCATAATTATGTATTTGTTTAATTGTTAAAATATAATTATAAATGATTGTTTGTTTTTATACATTAAAAACAATAAGCTTTTGGCTTAACGTGTTGCTTGTTAGTGTTTTAAGAGAACAGTGGGTTTGAGAGAGAGGGGCTATATTGTGGTGAAAAAATATTTGAAAGAAATCTGGGTGAGAGGATTCGAACCTCCGACCCCTAGCACCCCATGCTAGTGCGCTAGCCAAGCTGCGCCACACCCAGATATAGTTAGATAGATACCATGCCTTCAAACTGAAAATCGGCTTTTTTGAATTCTTTGATGCCAATTTGTGCGCAGTTTTCGATGATTTTTTCTAACACATCTCCTGCATGCACTTCTGCGGCGGAGATATCTACTGAGATTGAAGCAGAGAAGTTTACGCCTCCATGAAGGCCGTTCACTTTAAAGTTGGCAAAGATGCCATCTTTTTTTCTAGAGATGTTTTTAAAGCGGATGAGATTGTTTTCAGCTAGATCGTTCATATGCCCTATAAAAATAAAATGGTGGAAAAAATGGGTTAAATTGTCCCAAAATCGTAAGGGTACAAGGGGTTTCTGTCAATGATGAAAGAGCTAATAGAAGAGAGCTGGCTCGAGCAGTTAAACGAAGAATTTAGCAAGCCATATATGCAGAATTTAGAGCGCTTTCTCGATCAAGAGACGCTGTCTGGCCAGGTGTACTATCCTCCCAAACAATTGATTTTTTATGCGCTGGCAAAGACGCCATTTCCTAAAACTAAAGTTGTGATTGTTGGTCAAGATCCTTATCACGGGCCTAATCAAGCACATGGGTTGAGTTTTAGCGTGGCTCCTTCTGTTCCAATGCCGCCGTCGCTTAAAAACATTTTCAAGGAGATGGAAAGCGATCTGGGAATAAAAATTCCTAACCATGGCTGCTTAGGTTATTGGGCTGAGCAAGGAGTCTTGATGCTCAATGCAACATTAACGGTACGAGCGCGTTCTCCAAAATCGCATTATGGACAAGGATGGGAACAATTCACTGATGCTATTGTTGATAGCTTGATAAGGAGAAAAGATCCTTTAGTTTTTGTTCTATGGGGAAAGTCAGCCCAAGAAAAATGCCAGCGTGTTTTAGAAGATAAAAGTACACATCATGTTGTTTTAACAGCACCACATCCGTCTCCATATTCGGCTCATAGCGGTTTTTTTGGATGCAAACACTTTTCAAAAGTAAATCAATATTTAAAAGGATGGGAAAAAGAACCTATTGATTGGCAGCTCAAAACATTTCATCCGCAATCTTCTGAGAAAGAGTCTCAGCAGCTTGAAAATAGGGCGCTTGTTTAATCACTGAATCTAAAGCTTTTTGTGCTTTCTTTAGATTTCTTCTTTCATATTCAGCTTGTGAAATGTACCAATCAAGGCGCCAATGATTGAATCCTTGAGTTTTAAGAAGGTGAAATGTGCGAGAGGCTTCGCAGTACTCTCCTCTTTCCATTAGCAAAAGCCCTTTGCAAAGAAGAGACTCTTGCGTTAGGCCAAAGATTAAACTTTGACTTTCTTTTTCCTTAGCGAGTTGTTTTTCTGTTTTTAGAATATTTTCTATTTCGTTTTGAGAATTTCCAAAAAAGCTTAGTGATAATGCATGAACGGTTGGCGATACAGAAAGAGAGTTGTCTTTAGAATCAATGAGCACGCCTGTTTCAAAAAGCAAGAGACGGTAATCTTGCGTGTAAGGTTGTAGGTCATTGTATTTGTCTGTGGGTGATTCAATAAAAACCACGAGGTCTTTATTACAATATTTTGTGAGGTGGAGGTTGTTAGGAGTTGTAACTAAAACCTTTTTTCCTTCGAGATTAGATAGGAGATTGGGGAGCTCTTCCAAAGAGGTTGTTTTTTCATGTTTATCGACAGGAGGGTAGATGTAGAGTGATTCATAAGATGATAATAAAGAGGAATATTCTTTGGACTCGATAAAGATCAAGTGTTCGACATTTTCAATTTCAGTGATGATTTCTTTTAGTGAGGAATGGTAATTTAGGCTCTGTGTCTCAGTGGCACATAAGTAATTACAAAGAATAGAAAGAAAAATTATAAGCTTCATTGGATTTAAATAGTTTTTCCCAAGTGTAATAGAAACGAGCATTTTTTTCATGAATTTTCCACAAGAGCTACAAAAGGTTATTGAGAGTTACGCTTTAAAACTTTCTTTAAAGGATGTGAGGTTAGCATCTGAAGAACTCACCAAGCGTTACCGTATAAAGAAGGAAAAGGATTTTTTTCTTACACAAGAGCAAGTGGCCGCTTATCTCATTGTTCGTTTCCCTGCTACATACGCTGCGATTGCAGCAGCAATGACGCGAGTTCAAGGGAATATTGAATCATATTTAGATTTAGGTTCGGGGCCTGGCACAGGAGCGTGGGTTGTTAAAGAGCTTTTTCCCGCAGTAAAAAAAAATATTGCTATAGAGAGAAATCGCTCAATGGTTGAATTAGGTAAGTTCTTAGAAAAGCAGGTGGGGCATTCAGCGATTGAATGGCAGTTAGAAGATGTTTTAAGAGCTAAGTCTTTCCCTCAATCTGACATGATATCTTGCTGTTACTTTCTTAATGAAGTAGATCTCAAAGAGCGCAATCAGCTTTTAAAAAAAGCTTGGGAGGCGTGTCAAAAAACATTTGTCATTGTTGAGCCTGGAACGATGGAGGGCTATAGGACGGTTATATCAGCAAGAGATTTTTTGATAGGATGCGGAGGTTTTACAGTAGCTCCCTGTCCTCATGATCGTCCCTGCCCGATGGAAAAAGGGGATTGGTGTCATTTCCCTCAAAGGGTTGAGCGCACTTTCTATCATCGCTATGTTAAAAAAGGTTCTTTACCTTTTGAAGATGAAAAATTTTCTTATGTTGTTATCTCAAAGGAAAAATTTGAGCCCTGTAAAGCTCGAATTTTAAATTCTCCTATGAAGCGCTCAGGCCATACAATTTTTCGCCTTTGCAAAGAAGAAGGTATTGTTGAGGAAACTATTTCAAAAAAAATGGGAGAAAAATATTTAATCGCTAAGAAAAAAAAGGCGGGAGATTGTTTATAATTTTTTTAGCGGAAAACTAATGGCAAATAAAGAACCTTAGTGTATGATTTGCTGCTATTAACCCCATCGAAAACGTTAAATGTTTTTATGCGGGAAAGTGTCTTAATCTGCTGTAGATGAAGGTTTTAGCTATGGATTTTGAAGAAGAAGATTTGCCTCCAGTTTCTACATTATGCTGCCACAACGAACCTAGAGTTGTTGTTCAAGGGAGCGTCTATTTTATTGAGACAACGCCCAATCGCAGACGTTTTGCTATTGCTTCTCATCCAGCTAATCAAACTCAATTTCCTTTTTCTCAACAAAATGTGCAATCACACTATACTCCTCTAAATTATCTACCTGAAGATGCTGGTAAAGTTTTTGAAGAGTGGGAAGAAGTGATCGATGATTTTTCTGACCGCGATCATATTTCGGAACATATTAAATAAAATTTATTCATGCGATCTCAAATGATAAAGACGATAGCTCCCTACGGTTTTGTCGTTTTTTTAGCTTGCTTTGGTTTTGCTCTTCCTCTTCCTTTGATCCCAAAGATGTTTTTGAATCAAGAGCATTCTCTTTTAGATGTAGCAACGTCTATTGAAAAAAGAGCCTTTATTCTCGGTCTTTTTCTCTCTGCATATCCGCTTGGACAACTCATTGGTTCTCCATTTTTAGGAAAGTTATCTGATAGATTTGGTCGCAAGGCTATTTTAAAAGTTACTTTGCTCATCACTGTCTTCGGTTATCTCATCGCTTCTTTTGCTATTTGGAAAACTTATTTAGTTATGATTCTACTGGGGCTTTTCATCTGTGGAATCTGTGAAGGAAATATCGCCATTGCTCAATCAGTCATTGCGGATCTAAGCTCTGATCATAAACGGAGTTATCAGTTTGGATTGATTCATTTTTTTGGATGCTTAGGTTTTGTAATAGGTCCGCTGTTTGGAGGGTATTTAGCTGACTTGGAAATATTTCATGAGTTTGCTTTTGCTGTTCCTTTTATTGGAGCTGCTTTTTTGAGTTTTTTAGGTTGGGTTAATATCACATTATTTGCTCAAGAAACAAAAAATGAAAAATCGAATGCCGATTTTTCTTTATGGAGTACTTATACAAACCCTTCTTTAGCAAAACTTTACTTTAGTAATTTCCTGATCTATCTCGGAGTGTTTTTTTTCTTTCGCTTTTTTCCTGTTTTTGTCGAACGAGTGTTTAACTTTAGTCCTAAGTTAATAGGTTTCGTTCTTTTTTATGATGCTGTTGCAATTGCGTTAGGGCTTCTTTTGCTTAACAAGCCTCTTTCTAAGCGTTTTAAGCCCGAGTTTAATTTGCTTGTTTTTTCTATTTTAGCAGCAGTTTTATCTCTACTATTGATTTATCCTTCCTATGCAAATGCTATGTGGTGGACAATTCCTCCGATGGGACTTGCCGTTGGGATTGTGATGACATATACATCAGTTACGGTATCCTCCTATTCTCCCGCTGCTTTGCAAGGGCAGGCATTGGGATGTCTAGTTTCTATTCAAGTAGCAGCAGAAATTTTGAGTGGCGTGATTGGTGGTGCTGTACTTTGGAGAAATCCCGCTCTTCCTTTGATTATAGGATCTGCTTCTTTATTTTTAGGAGCTACTTCACTTTGGTTGTTTAGAAAATCACTGAACCCTATGCTAAAAGAAAAAGCATAGGTTCAACAAATGATTGATGGCTCCATCGTCGCACTCATCACTCCGTTCAAAAAAGATCTCTCTATTGATTTGCAAGCTTATCAGAAGATGCTTGAACTGCATTTAGATTCAGGAACCCAAGCGATTGTATGTTGCGGAACGACAGGTGAAGCGCCTACGTTGAGCAACGAAGAGCGCGAGATGCTGATAAAAACAGCAGTGGAAAGAGTAAGCGGGAAAGTTCCTGTGATTGCTTATACTGGTAGCGCATCTACAGCAGATGCTACTGAGAAGACAAAACGCGCTAAAGAGCTAGGTGCTGATTATGCTTTGGTTATTGTTCCCTACTATAATTGTCCTACTAGCAGAGGCTGCATTGCGCATTTTGATAGCTTAAAGAAGTGTGAACTGCCTGTTATTGCTTATCATCATCCCGGAAGAACGGGAATCAAGCTTGGGTATGAAACATTGTCTGAGATTGTTTGTATGCCACATATTGTTGGTGTTAAAGATGCATCAGGAGATAAGACGCTTACAACGCGTTTGAGTGAGATTACTGCTGTATATTCTGGTAATGATGGTGATTTTGTTGAGATGATGCAAAGTGGTTCTAAGGGAGTTATTTCTGTGATGGCAAATATATTGCCTAAAGCATGGAATGAGATTGCTTCTCTATGTCTTGAAAATCGTTTTGATAAGGCAAAAGAATTGTATGGTTATTATAAGCCCTTATGTGATGCGGTTTTTAGCGAAGTTAACCCTCAAGGAATAAAGTGGGGAATGCATCTACAAGGATACTGCCTGCCGCAGTATAGATTGCCTCTTGTCACGCCAGAAATTCAAAATCAAAAATGGATTGCAAGTGAACTTGCTAATCTTCAATCAACTGCTGTAATGAACTAATTAAAGTGCGGAGCTGTTGCTTTTGTCTGCCATTTGGTTTAAAAGAAGTTGGCTTAAGAGTGTTTAATAATCGCTGAAGGGCATTGATTGCATGATTAGAAAGATCTTTGTAGCGTTTATCACCACGTACTAAAGGAAATTTTTCTCGAATTTTTGAGAGTAGTTCCTGTTTAGGTTCTCCATGGTAGTTTTCAACAATTTCTCTTTTTGATTCATTAGAGCCACTGCGACTTGCTAGAGTATAAACTGCTTGCCTAGGCATTTCGTCGACTTTGGGCTGTAACTCTTGTGGAAGTGAAGTATAAAACTCATAATATTGCAGTAGGTTATAGGGCGTTTGACGATTGCCATAAATTGAAACAAGCCAAGAAGAGAAAGCGCCATCTGTATAATCTTTGAGAATATTTTGAGCCTTTTTAATTCTCTCACCATGAAGTATCGATGCTTGGTTATTGATCGCTTTTACTTCAGATGTGATATCAGAAAGTGCTGTTAAATCATTATCGATATCGCACGATCTTTCAGAGTGGCTTGTAAGAATTGCTTTCAGCTCTTCTTTTTCTTTTTCTGTTAGAGGAGTAACTCGAAAAACTCCAGAAAAACTTGAAATCTGCCCAGCATTTGGGGTTTCTTCAAAATCCCCTAGTTTTGATAGGGTTTTAGAAGCTGATTTTAGACGTTCAGATAAAAAAGAATTGACTTTGGCCATAATACTAAACCTTTAGTTGCTAATTGAGATTGTTATTAACAGTTTCGGCTTCCTTAATAAAACTTGCTACCAATTGTCGCGTATCTTTTTCAATACGTATTTTATTGATAAAATCTGCGATCTCAATAGAACCATACACAAAATTATCACGAGTGCGCAAGGAAACGTTTTGTGCTTCGATCTCCTTATCTCCAATCGTCAGCATATAATTAATTTGCATTAGTTGAGCATTTCTTACTTTTTTATTAACCGATTCATGAGAATCGTCGATGTCACAACTAAAACCAGCTTTATGTATCTGCTTAGCAACTTCGTTAGCAAATTCTTGGTGGCGATCAGCAACAGTTATAATTCTAACTGGATGGGGACTGAGCCAAAGTGGAAATTTACCAGCAAAGTGTTCGATTAAAATACCAAAGAATCGTTCTACAGAACCAAAGATCGCTCTATGAATCATTACGGGTCTGCGCGGAGTGCCTTCTTTAGGCATATATTCGAGTTCAAATTTTTCAGGAAGCGACATATCGAGTTGAATCGTACCACATTGCCATGAACGACCGAGAGCATCTTGAATGTGAATATCGATTTTTGGTCCATAAAAAGCTCCATCACCTTCATTTATCTGGTAAGGTTCACCCCACTCATCTAATGCTTCTTTTAAGCCTTTTGTTGCCGTTTCCCATTCTTGGTCGGTACCTATGCTTTTTTCGGGGCGTGTAGATAGTTCAAAACGATAAGAAAGATCAAAAACGGAATAGATTTTTTCACTTAGCTTTAGAACATTGAGGATTTCATTCTTAATTTGATGTGGCTCCATGAAAATATGAGCATCATCTTGGTGGAAGCCGCGAACACGAAATAATCCGCTTAAAGCGCCTGAGGGTTCGTGGCGGTGCACATGACCGAGCTCCGAAATTCGGAGGGGGAATTCTCGATAGCTGTGAGTCTTGCTTTTATAAAACAACATACAGCCTGGGCAATTCATCGGTTTAATTGCAAAATCTCGTTCTTCAATCGAAAAGGCATACATATTCTCTCGATAATGCTCCCAATGTCCTGAGAGTTGCCATAATTCACGGCTCATTAGTTGTGGAGTTTTTATTTCAACGTAATCTTGCTCGTGTACTTCACGCCAAAAATCGACTAAGTAGTTCCAAATAATCATTCCCTTGGGATGTAAAAATGGAATACCAGGAGCGAATTCCTTGATTGAAAAAAGATCGAGTTTAGGACCAAGAATTTTGTGATCTCGCTTTTTTGCTTCTTCAACCTGAAATAGATAGTCTTTTAATAGAGTTCGATCAGGAAAGGTGATTCCATAAATGCGTGTCAGCATTTCTCGATCGCTATCTCCTCTCCAATAAGCACCTGATGTTTTTAAAATTTTGAGAGCTTTGATTTTTCCGAGATTGGGAAGATGAGGGCCACGACATAAATCAAAAAATTCACCTTGAGTATAAGCGCTGATCACACCATCTTCAAATCCTTCGATTAGCTCACATTTATAAGGATTGTTTGCAAAACGTTGCAGAGCATCATGTTTGTCTTTTAAGACCGAACGTACAGGCTTGAGGTTTTCTTTAATAACCTTTTGCATTTCAGATTCAATTTTAGGAAAATCCTCATCAGATATTTCAAGATTGGCAAAGTCATAATAGAATCCATTTTCAATTGGTGGCCCAATTGTAGGTTTTGCGTCGGGCCATAAACGTAAAACAGCCTGTGCTAAAACGTGTGCCGAGCTATGCCAGAAGATTTCTTTACCGAGCTTTTCTTCAAAACTGATAAATGTTACGTCGTCTTTATCATTGAGTTCGGCAGAAAGATCACATGTTTTTCCATTAATCGTGACAGCTAGAGCGAGATGAGGATCACGCAAGTTGAGTTTGTCTGCGAGGTCTTTTGCAGAGCTTCCTTCGGGAAGATCTACATGGAGGTCTTTATCTACAATAATTTGCATAATCAGTTCAGCTCTTTTTGGGTAAAGTTGGGATCGAGTTTAAACCACATAGAAGGAAAAGGAAAGAAAAATTCCATCAATAGATTGCAGTAAATCAACACTTCTCTTTACTTTTTAATGGTAAACTAATCTTTGGTGCGATGAACGGCTCTTCAGACTACTGCTTTCTTCATTCACTTAAGGATGAAAAAAAAAATTTTCATATACAATTTTTTGACCTTCTCGAAAAAAACGAAGATCAAATTAGCTTGCTACTCGATCTTAAAGGAGAGGAGCTAGAGGCATTTTTAGCGCAGTATTCAGGTATTCAGGAAAGTTTTAGAGTGCGTTCAGAGCGCAGAGCGATGCTAATTGCTGATGCATTACTCACAGAAGAAGGGGAAATTGATAAAAAAAAGTTAAATGCTTTGATCAAGATCTTCAAAAAAACTCCTAATATCATTAACTACGATGAAAAAAGTGATCGGATCATTGATGCTAAAATTGTCATATTTTTAAATAAGTTGAAAAATGAACGCTCTTTGACGAGAAAGCTTTATCAGTTTTCTATACCCCTCCCCTATTTGTTTGCAGAAAATCTAGTAAAAAATAGTTTAGGAATTACCTTTGATAAAACGTTGACTAATCGTGATTTGCGGTGTGCTGTTCTATCGAGCTGTTTTACTATCCTACGTCAAAATGTTGGCTCTTGTTTCGCGACAGCTCCTGCTATATTGATCCACGAAGAGCAGACAGATACTTATCTTGATGACCTCTATCAGTTATTAACAACAGGGCGTTTAAAAAGAATTTTTGGGGGGCAAGAATATGCCGTACCGATTAGCCCAACATGGGGAGAAGCGGATATTAATAGAAGATTTGACCTTCGAAGTGATTTTCGACCAATTTTTTCTCCGGGTTTAATAAAGGCTTTTGAAAAAATCGAAATGATCGATCCAAAGTCTAAGCTTGAAGATAAAATAAGCTTCTTAAAACAAGCGATAGAAAGAAGCGATCTTGTAGCGGAGGTTGTATCGAGTGATCAAATCTTGCGCACTCTTTTACTGCAACATCATCAAATCGAAGAGAAAGATTACAGTGCTTTTATCAAATCTCAAGAGAAAGAGAAAGTTAGAAGTGGAGAGATTTCATTTACTTCTTCAAATCAGCAGATGTTGAAATTTCAACATGTTGTTGATTTGGAAAAAATTGCACAAAGTACATTCAAGCGAGTAACCGATCATCCTCTATTGAAAACATGGGAATACAGTTTGGCTTCTTTTGCTGAATTTAAAACGGATTTTTCTCGTTGGAATCTCTATACAAGTTTAGGTTTTGATCCTAAGGAACCGGGAGGTTTAGGAGGGATTTTATATCGAGGAATTGATTCTAAACTTCAGGAACATAATGAGAAGGCTGAAGAGTTTCACAATGATGCAGAACATGCGCTGAGTAAAGTTAAGATGGTTGAAACTCTACTGCGTAATGCGACGAGTAAGGATCAACTTAGGCGATTAAAGGCAGAACACCAATTATATAACTATCAATTGACGACAGCGATTGATATGCGAGATCAGCATCATAAGTTTGCCAAACACTATTCTGAATTTTTCTCATATATCATCGAACGTTATCACAACTTATTTCCAATCTATTTTCAGGAAATTTACGATGCAGAAATGCACGATGTAGTGAATGACATCTATGATGATAGTCCAGCAGGTTTTCGCCTTGTTTATAAGCATGGACGTAGAGATCCCTCTTTGTGGACATTGATTTACAATCAAGAGCAATATATTGATGTGCTAATCGAATTTTTTAAAATTACAGAGTCATTGATTTCTTCTGAATTTGAAGAAGATTTTCAACAGAGCGAGTTTTCTGAAATTGTGACAGAGATTATCTATCACATACAAACAGAAATCTTTATTAAATCTGCTTTCACCCGCATGACTAAAGCGCATAAAGAGCTGCCGAGTCTTCAACAAGGAATCAAAAAACCCTGGGCATACATTTCAGGGGGCTCGATGAATCACTTGCTTAAAAGCTATTTTAAGCGAGAAACAGATATGACAGAAGAAACTCTTGTTGCGGAAGAGCCTCTGCAGTTTCTCGTTTCATTAATCGAGCTTTTTAAGGAAATGCCCTATCAAACTAGTAGTTTATTCGAAGATGATGCGCGCCGTGGTATGTTAATGAATTCTCCTACGCATGCATTTGCACTTCAGCCTGGGTACCAGTTTTTTATGAAAGCATGGCAAGATCGTGGATTTACCTATACTTGGGTAAGAGATCAACTCGTCAATTCTGCTTTGCAGTTTTATCATAGCCTTTCTCTTTCATATCGAGATCAAGAATTTTTGATCGATCGATTTTCAGAAAACCTCCCAGCTGTGCTTGCTCATCGCTTTCAGAATCAATTTCACACAAGCAATGAACATATCAGTATTAAAGCATTTCGAGATAAGGCTATTGAATCTCTGAAGGCAGCTATTGCTCTTTTAAATATGAAATATCCTGAGGTTCTTGAAGAGCGTTTAGATGGATTTCTCTATAACAGTTTACCCCTTATTGAAAACGAGCAGCTTCCTGATAAATTTCATTTGCTGTTTCCTGATTTATCTCAAAGAGATATTGAAAAGGAGCTAGCGCTATTTCATAGTGATTTGTCTGCAATCATTAGTTTTGAGGATTTTATTCAAATTGCTTTGTTGATTTGGGCAAGAGCTCAACAGAGTATGGCAACAGTAGAAGATGGCAGGCAAGTCATCTTGGATAGATGTCGAAAACTAGGCATTGCACACCCCTCTCCTCTTATATTTGCAGATACGAATTGGACAGGCAACTATTTTGCTTTTCTTGTTAATCCTGGAAATGAACAGCTTGAACTTTGGAGAACAGATATTCACGGACAATCAGGTTTTCCAATGAGTAGCTGGCGACAGTGGTTTAAAAAATCGCAATCATCTTGGACAGTTTACGCACAACCTTATGAATATGTGCTCGGTTAATTTGCTTTTTTTTTGCAAATAAATAACACAGTCTTTACAATCCGACGTCAGTTTTTTAAAAAAGAAGTCTTCTTTTAAATTGATGAAGTCATTAAGTCGCAGTCTATTACTTAGTACGATACTATCGCCAGCACTTGCTTTTGCCGCTGGTGAAGCTTTGTCAAATGAAGATATTGAAGCTCTTCGTCAATTCATTTTCACCAAGCGCCAAGAAACATTAAAAGAACTTAGCGGTAAACTTTCGATTAGTGGTGAAACACGCTTTGAGTTCCAGGCGACAGGTGAAACAAAAAATGGCGTAAGGCAGAGAGGTTCTAAAGGAGCTACAGATGTTCCTGAACGGGGATTTGATATTGAAGTCAATGTCATGATCGATTACCGCACAGAAAGAACATGGGCCTCAATTAAAATCGAATTTGATGAAAACGCAGGTATTTTTGAAGGTGATGCGGGTCGAGTCGCTTTAGAGCGCGGCTATTTTGGTGGGCGCTTTTTGCTTGGAAATACCTATACAGGTGATATTGAAATGGGTCGCCGTCAGATGGGGCGGATCTTTGATTCCAGAATTGAATTTGCTTCGCGATATGATGGTGTTCTACTAAAGTATGATCAAGCACTTCGAGATTATGGTGATGTCTATTTGCATGGTGGTGGTTTTGTCATTAATGAAAAACAAAATCATTACGGATTTGCTTTTGAAGTTGGATTCTTAAATATCGCTAATACCGGAGCCTACATCAAATACTCGCTGATCGATTGGGATACGAAAAGTTTTGATTCTGAAGAAGAAGAAAATCGCTTTCGATATATTAACTCACAATTTATTTTAGCCTATCGTTTCGTTCCTCAACCTTTTGATCGAGTTGTTCTGCTATATTCCGCGGTGCTTATTAATCACGCTGCAAATCGACTGCCAATAACGAATGATCAAAAAGCGAATATTGGGGGCTATCTAGGCTTTTCAATTGGGCAATTGAGGAAGAAAGGAGACTGGGCAATTGATGCAAATTTTCAAGTTGTCGAGGCTCAAGCGGTTCCTGCTTTTGATCAAACAGGTATTGGTCTTGGCAATGCTGCGAGATGTGGTTTATATACTTGCAAGTCTGATGGTACGGGTGGCCCAACAAACATTGAGACTGCAGCGGGAAGTGGTAATTATCGTGGCTTTGTAATTCAGTGGGATTACTTAATTACAGACAATCTCAACGTATCGCAAAACTGGCAGCAGTCACAAACACTCAATAAAGACATTGGTCCTTTCCGTCGATATAAGCAGTACGAAATTGAATTCATCTACGCATTTTAATACACTTACGCAGCATAGTCTAAAAGTTTTTTTGTCGTAACCTGTCTATTTCTAAGGAGATATTCAGATGTAAAACAGCTTTACATCTGACTTAAGGAGCCTACCTTTAAATTCCATTCCGTTCTCTAGAATTTATCTTTTTTGCTAAAACCTTTTTAAGGGTTCTTAGAAAATTTGATTTGAGTTTTGTTGTTTTTAAAGATGAGTTTCCAGAAGGAGAGAAAGTTATCTTCTCGATTAAGTTCAACAAAGAGAACTTCTCTACTTGTAAGGCTAAAGACTCGACTCCAAATAGAGAAGGTTTTAGTATCTTCCTTATGAATGACTTTTTTGTAGAAGAGACAAGGGAATACCTCGTCATCTTTAAGTTTTGAGCTCTTTGTAACGAGTTCCGCAAGATCAGATTGATTTGCCACAGTTTGTAGAGAATAACATCTATTAAGCAGCCATGACTTCTTTTTCCTTGGGATAAAAAAGCGAATATCACGAATGACGGCATTAAGTAGAAGTGCTTTAATTTTAGAGGCCTCTTTAAGCACAAGGATTTGATTAGTAGGATCAGAAGCTAGATCTAAATCTTCAGTATGTAGATTGTAGAGATGTTTTAAGAACTTACGGCCAATAAATGAAAATGAAAAATCAGAAAGTCGCAGCAATAGAACAAAAAACACAATGAGGGTAAGTCCTCCCAAAACGGCAAACCCTAAAGCGGCACTGAGTCCCAAGGCTTCATTTAGTAAATAAAGCGCTGTAGCGGCTAAAAGAACACCAACAAAGCTTAAAAAGTTAGTTGTAGCAATGATCTCTCCCCGTTTTTCTTCAGCGCTTCTCAATTGAATGTAGGACTCTAGTGGAACAATAAAAAAACCACCGCATATGCCGATTAGTATAAGAAAGATAATTGTAGCAATGAGATTATTGGTGACAAAGCCGAGGCAGAAAAGAAGAATAGAAATTCCTAAAATTGCAAAGCAGGGAACCGCGAGATCTATTCTTAAATGCGCTATTTTCCCAGCAAGAATCGCTCCACAAGCAATTCCTAGTGCTGTTGCTAAAAAGAGATAGCCTCCCGCGATATCGGAGAGGCCCATAGCTTGCATGGCATAAGGGATGATATTAAGTTGGGTATAGGATCCGATGAAAAGAAAATAGGCAGCTCCGAGCATGACAGTTAGAAGGTGTTTAGTAAAGCAACACATTTTCATTGTGCGAATAATTTCGCGGATAAAGAAAGGGTTAATTTTTTTAATTGATCCTTGAGCTGGCGTCTTCTTAATAGCTAAGGAGCTGATAAAGCCGAGGATAGAGATTAACAGGCAAAACAAGCTTCCAAGTACAAAGTTTCGATCAGAAATCTCGGTGATAAAAGAAGCGAGGAACGTTCCAAAAATAATCGCTAAATACGTAAAAGAGACAATTAAGCCATTGGCTTTGGGCACTTTTTTATATGGAACAATCTCGGGAATAATACCATATTTTGAGGGACCAAAAATTGCACTTTGTGATGCAAGCAAAAACAGAAGTGAGAATGATGCCCAAGCGCTTGCGTAAAAGAAAGCGAGGATGGAACAGAGCATAATGAAAATTTCTAATGCTTTCATCGATATAATAATCGATCTTTTGCGCATGCGGTCGGCTAAAACTCCCGAAGCATGAGAAAAGAACAAAAATGGAATGACGAAAACAGCTCCTGCAAGGGAGAGAATCGAGTTAGCATTTTTTTCTCCCAATTTAGAGATCATCATAAAGATCAAAAAAAGCTTAAAAATGTTATCGTTGAGTGCACCAAAGAATTGGCTTAGGTTGAGGGCATGGAGAGATATTGTCGATTGCTCAGTAGGTTGGATTTGTTCGACGTGAGCTCGAATTTTTTTAATGAAGGAAGTTATTTTCTTTCTCATTTAGTATCCTGCATAAATCTATAATCATTAAAAATAAGAAAAGTGAAATTGAAAAATAATATCTATTTTAGCAATCAGATTGAGATTATAGCAAGTCAATTAGCAAAAGATCTCTTTAATGAAGAGCTGCATCCTCTTGTTAGACGCTACGTAATTGTTCCTTCGCCTTTAGTAAAGGATTTTTTAGTCGAATTTTTTTCTCGTGAAGAAAATGGAGGAATTGTTGCTGCGGTTGAGTTTATATCGTTAGCTCAGCTACTACAAATTATTGCTAGCAATGGCAAAATTTTATCAGTCATAGAACTTTCTCTGTATATTGAAAAAGAGATAAAGCGCTGTATTGAGAATGGACTCTCTTCTAAGCTTGTCGATTATTTTAAGGAGGGGGATCATCAAAAGCAGCTTAGTAGTTTAAGTATGAAACTTGCTCGCCATTTTGAAAAATATGGCACTTATGGAGACAAATTCTTAGATAAATGGCTGAAAGAAGATGATTGGCAACAAGATTTGTGGAAAAAGGTTTTTATTGATCCAATCACTTATCCTATTGCTTTGAGCAAACAAAAAATCAAATTTCTCTATCCAGTTTTTTTGTTTGGATATTCCTTTTTACCGCGGTGCTATCAAAGATTGCTTCAACAATGCGAGTTATATTCTTATCAACTCTCCCCTTCTCCTTATTTTTGGGAAGACCTTTGTAGTGATCGAGAGAAACTCTTTCTTCATAGAAAAGCTAATGTAAAGCAATCTGAAGAACTAGATCTATATCTCAGCGAACAAAATCGTCTATTAGCGAATTTAACGAAACTCGGTAGAGTTCATTGGCGTCTTTTATTAGAAGATGAGCCTCCCTATGAAGAACTTTATAGTGAAAGAACAGGAGACTCTCTTCTCCAACATATCCAAAGTGATTTTTATCAGCTTACAAAAAAAGAAAATGTACAAAACCTCCCTTTGGAAGCCTCTTTGCAAATACATGCTGCTCCAAGCAGGTTGCGTGAGCTAGAAAGTCTCAAAAATCAACTTTTTCAATTTTTCCATAACTGCTCTGATTTAAACCTCAGCGATGTTCTTATTGTTGCTCCAAATATCGAGGAATATATCCCTTATATTCATACGGTATTTGGCGGTAAAGAAAACCCTCTGAACTACAAGATTTATGATATAAAGAAATCGGGGCAAAGTGAGGTGATTCAGGGATTGAAGTATCTCTTTGAAATTGCAGAGAACGACTATGAAAGTAGATCGGTTTTAAAGCTGTTTTCTCTGCCAACATTTTTGGAGAAAAATTTACTTACTAAACGTGATAGAGATTTTATTATAGAGTGGGTGGATAAAGCGCGGATACATCGCGGTATTGAGGGTTGGCAAATAGGCATCAAAAGGCTTATGGCGGGGATCTGTTGTGAGGGTAGTTGTCAAACAGATGATCCAATTAGATTGTGCGCATTAGAAGAAATAAATTATGGGGATCTTGAGCTGTTTGGCTTTTTGTGTGAATTCATCGATCAATTGGCTCTTGATTTACTTCCAATTGAAAAAGCTCAGCAATGTACTGGCCATTTTTGGGTTTCTCATATCGAGATGCTTTTGGAAAAATATTTCATTATTCATGAAAAAGATCGATGGTTGATAAACGATCTAAAGCATACTCTTTCTGCTTTTAAAGAAGAAAATCTCTCTTTTATTAGTATTGCGCGTCTAATCGACCATTTGATTAAAAGGCCAACAGGAGGCTTTCATAAAAAGGAGCTGAATGCCATCCGCTTTGCATCTCTTTCTTCCGCAGGAGCTGTTTCTTCAGATATAATTTCTATCTTGGGATTGCAGGAAGGAAGTTTTCCAAAAATAGAGAAGAGAGATTCTCTAAGCTGTTTTGATCCAAGCTTAGATTATTTTCCTGTTTCAAGTGATCGCGATCGGTATCGTTTTTTAGAGCTGATTTTGAATGCTGGTCGTGCTTTGATTTTAAGTTATGTTGACGACAAAAAAGAAACGAACCCTTCCTGTTTAATTTCTGAGCTGTTCGATTATCTTGATCGTACTTATCTCATTGAGGGTAAATTACCTTCAGAAATGTTGCTGTTTAAACATCCATTAAATGCTTTTGATTGTGATTATTTTAACCCTCAGAAATCCTTGAATAGTTTTTCTCAGCAAGCTTTTCAAATTGCTTCTAGTCTTGTTGAGAATGAGAGAGGATCATCAAAGCCATTTTTAGCAGATTGGGAGAGATCACATCCTCTGGATTATCAGATTGCATCGAAGCCGGAGCACATCAGTATTGATCTAGATGTGCTGCAAAAATTTGCGCGCCATCCTCTGCAGTATTATTGCCAAAAACAACTAGGATTATATATTCCTCCCGAACTCAATGACGATTCCTTTTGCGATCAATTCATTCTCTCACAGCTCAATCGCTTTATCTTGCGACGGGATACTATGCATGATTCCATTGAGCAATTGATTAAGAGGGAAGATGCTTTAGGACGATTGCCTGAAGGCCTTTTCAAAAATGTTGCAATCAGACGATTGCAAGATGAGAGTGCTCAGATGCAACAGGAGCTGGGAGTTTTAAATGTAGAACAAAAGGATTTGTGGAGTTTGCAATTGAAATCTCATATTGATAAACCCTATTTTTGTTCAAAGACAAAAACCTATTTTCATCCACCTCTTATATTTAATCTCGATCAGCATGTCACAATTGAAATTCATGGAACTATTCCTTGGGTTACATCTCAGGGATTATTGTTTTATGGTAAGGATGATTTAGGCGATATACTCAAAGTTTGGCCGCACTTTCTTGTTTTTTTAATGATTGCTGAGAAGGCTGATTTTTCTCCCCACCTTCTTATGTTTAAAAAAGCCGCAATTAAAACCTTTGCAGAATTGGCTCCAGATAGGTTGCTTGAAGATTATTTGTGTTATTTCCTGCTTGCCCAGCAAAGAGTTTCTCCACTGATCCCCTCTTGGGGTTCTTCGTTAATTCAAGGTGATCATCTCTCCTTGGAAAAAGCGATTAATATGAGCAGAAATCTCTCATTTGATCGTTATTTTAATTGGTTGAATAAACGCGGGGATAAGATAGATGCTAAAGCGATCTGTGGAAATTGGAGTGGGTATTTCCAAACAGTTTTTGCCCCGCTTAATGAGGTGAGAGTGCATGAAGGAGTTTAATGTTCTTGATCGAAACCTCTCTATTCAAGGGTTTCATTTTTTGGAGGCATCAGCAGGCACCGGAAAAACCTTTTCAATTGAGCATCTTGTTTGCCGCTTAGTAATCGGGAAAATTGCGGTTGAGAATATTTTAGTCGTAACATTTACTAAAGCAGCGACAAAAGAATTGAAGGAGCGAATTTATACTAACTTAGAAACAGCAAAAAATGAGCTGCTTTCGAATGAGTCAACTTTTGACTATATTAGTGCAATCAAAGAGAAAGGGAAATCTGTAGTTTTTCAGGCAGTTCAGAATATTGAACATGCTTTAATTTGCTTTGAGCAAGCTGAGATTTTTACAATTCATAGCTTCTGTTATAGGCTTCTTTCTGAAAATGTATTTGAAGCACAATTAGAAGAACTTCCTGAAGAAGAAGCCTCAAATTGGAAAGTTCAATTAAGAGATCTTGCTAGAGTTTTTTTAACAAAACATCTTAACGCAGAATTGATTAGCAGCGGTCAATTGGCTCTCATACTTTCCTCATTTAACAACAATATCAATTACTTATGTGATCGTTTAATCGATATGGCAAATAGTCACCTTATTCTCGAATCGCTTAGTTCATTTGATCACGCTTACCAGTCATTTTTAGAAAATTTAGAAAAACACTCATTTCCCGATAATTTTTTCAGCATTTGGGAGAAGGAATCTTCATTTTTTAAGAAACTTAAAGAAAAAGAAGCAGCCCATTTATGGAACAAAATTTTAGCTGAAAAAACATGTGATAAGGCGCAATTTGATAGGGTGATTTCACTCAATAATCAGTTTCTTTCTCTATTAAACCGCGACAATCTTAAGAAGAATCGAAAGATTCCAGAAAAGCTGACTTTATTAACCCTCTACGATTATTTTGCTCCGGATCTTTTGCCGTTAAGCGATCCTCATCGACTTTTGCTTTTGTTAGGCAATGAGTTGCGTGAATTTTTAAGTAAAGAAATGAAGAGCAGGTTGCTGCTTTCTCCTGATGAGATTTTACGTCAGGTTGAAGAGTCATTACAGAAAACATCTTTTATCGAAAATGCAGCGAGTAAATATGATGCTGTAATCATCGATGAATTTCAGGATACCGATCAAAGACAGTGGAATATTTTCTCGAAACTCTTTTTTAATCGTAATCCTCCTCTTTATTGCTGCTGTCTTGTGGGTGATCCTAAACAATCAATTTATGCTTTTCGCAATGCAGATCTCTATACTTACTTAAATGCTGCAAATGTGGTTGGTAATCTCTCGTATTTATCGACAAATTACCGTTCAGAACCGGAGCTGATCAAAGCACTAAATTTTCTCTTTAGTGAGAAGAAGTGGTTAAAACTTCCTTATCATGACAGTGTATTAGATTATCATGCGGTGAAATCAATTCCTGAAAAACGTCATCAAGATCTTGATGATGGCAAAGCAGCGCTAGATTTTTGTCTGGCTGAAGAAGATCCTCAAAGGGAGCGAAGGTGGCCAACAACACGTTTAGAAAGAGAGTGCTTTTTCCCTTTTATCTCTACTGAAATTCAAAGGTTAATTGCTAAGGATATTGCCCCTGATGAAATTGCAATATTAGTCAAAGATCGTTTTCAAGCGCGTAGGCTTTATGCTTATTTAAAAGAAAAGAACATTTCATCATCTATACTCAGAAGCGAATCTATAATCAAAAGTTTTGCTTTTGATTGTATGCGCGATCTTTTGAGAGCTGCAATACATTGTTATGATCTTAGTGCATTTAAACTGCTGTTGACTTCTCCTTTTTTTCATTGGGATCGATCTGATTTGATTGAAGGAGAAAGCAATCAGTACTTTATCTCAGTCCAAAAGGAATTTTCTCCATTGGTTGACACATTACAGCAACGGGGTTTTGGCACCTTTTTTGATCAATTTCTTCATTCGACTTTTGGTTTCAATCAGACGGTTTTACATCGCATTGTCACAGAGCGTGAAGATAGTTTTGTCCAAGCTCTATACCAAGTTGCTGAGCTCCTTGTTGAAAGGGAAATCAATGAATGCTTAGCTCCTGAAGCAATTTTACTATTACTCGAAGAATGGGGAAAAACTGCTGAGGAAGAAAATTCTGCATTCATTCTGCGCTCAGCAGAAAAGAGAGATAGTGTGCAGATAATGACGATGCATATGAGTAAGGGATTGGAATTTCAGATTGTATTTTGTTTAGGACTTTGTTCTCGTCATTTCATGCGTGAAGAAATTGTGCGAGTTAAAAGTAAACAGGGCGATTATCTCTCTTCAGTTGAGTCTGATGAAAGATTAAGTAAAAAAAACATCGAAGAAAAAGATGCTGAAAAAATGAGGCTTCTCTATGTCGCAATGACACGCGCTAAGCAGCGCTGTTATCTTTTTGCCGCTTTTTCAAAAAAGGTACAAAGTGTTGCTGAAGGACAAGCGGCGCCGATTGAACTTTTCTTAACTGAATTAATTGGCAATAGTCTCGAAACTCTCTCTCTTGCAAGTGTGACAGAGTATTTGAACCAAGTTAAACATCAAGGGATTACATACTCTGTTATCGATCAAGTCAGTTCTCCTTTTTTTGAAATAACTAGTAGTGTGCCTGTTTTAGTTCAGCCTCCTCATTTAGATCTCCAGTTTGAAAGGCACTATCTAGAATCATTTTCTTCATTAGCGCGTCTTCAAAAAAGAGATGATTCTCTCTTAAAATATGAACAAAGCGATAAACGCGATACAGAAGAACAAAATGTACATACTTTGCCTGAAGGAGCTGAAACTGGTATAGTCATTCATAAACTTATCGAACGCTTTTTAAAATCATCAAATAGAGATTTAGAGCATCTGGTTAAAAAGGAACTGATGAATACGCATCTTACTGGGTGGGATGAGACTGTTATTTTAATGCTTAAAAGAGCGCTTTACTCTCCTATTGATCTCGGTAATGTAACGTTTTGTTTTGATGAAATCGATCGCTTGTGTAGTCAAGTAGAAATGAATTTTACCTATATTGATAAGCAGATAAGTATGTGTGGTGTCATAGATCTCGTTTTTGAATATAAGGGGCTTTATTATATCGTCGATTGGAAAACAAATCGTTTAGGAAACAGTGATAGCGATTATTGTGCTGAAAAGTTGCAGCAAGTAATGAATAAGCATCAATATGAGATGCAAGGCGCGATTTATACCGAAGCATTAAAAAGACATCTTGAAAAATGCAATCGTTCTTTTGATCAGTGCTTTGGAGGTGTCATATATTTCTTTGTGCGTGGAATGGGAATCTATCACTTTATCCCGAGCCGCAACCTATTAGAAGAGAGGATGGTTGCTTTATGCGAGATTTAAAAGCCTCTTTTCCTCTTTTAAAGGAATATATGAAAAAAGAGTTGTTAGACCCTCTTGATTATCATTTTGCGGTGACTATGGGCGCTGAGGATGAGGATAAAGCACTTTTACTGGCTTTATTAATGCATTCGCATCGAGAAGGGCATCTTTGTTTCGATCTTTCTCAGGGCTCCCAGGTTAGTTGGGCAGAAAATGTTGAAGCTCATAGCTTAGACAGCAATCTCTCCTGGGCTCTCTATGAAAATTCACTCTATTTTCAAAAGAATTGGAGATGTGAGAGTCTCATTCTTCAAGCTTTATTAAGAGTAAAAAATTTTCCTCTGCCCCTACCTTTAGAGCCTTATGAAAATACTTTGAACAGTGAGCAAAAAAAGGCATATTTGATGGCTTTAAAAACCTCCTTTTCAGTTCTAATCGGAGGGCCAGGGTGTGGTAAAACTTATACGGCTAAACAAATAGCTAGGCATTTTAAAAAAATCACGCTTTGTGCCCCAACAGGTAAAGCTGCAGCGCATCTCTATTCGAGTATTTCCGATTTGGTTGGAGAGCATGAGATTCACTATGGAACTTTGCATCACCTATTAAAAGACTCTTATCTTATGGAAAATAGTGAGTTAATTATTGTCGATGAATGTTCGATGATTGATGCGCGTATGTTTACTCTTTTGCTAGAACGGCTTTCCTCTAAGACTCGTGTGGTACTAATGGGTGATTGTGATCAGCTCTCTCCAGTTGAACAAGGGAGTATTTTTGCTGACATTGTTGAAATTGCTAGGCAAGGAGCTTTTCCTCTAACAGCCTTATCAAGAAATGTTCGCTGCGAAAATCCTGAGATTCTAGATCTTGCAGATGCTTGCAATCGAGGTGATGAGCATGAAGTCTTTTCAATTTTACAAGAGAAGAATTCCGAAGTTCTCAATTTTGTTGATATGGAAAAGTATACGATAAGAGAAATTTATCAGATTTTGTTAGAAGAAATGGAAAAGCATTTTTGCTTCACAGATCAGCAAAATATTGAAAATTTACTCGAGGAAATGAATCGCTTTCGTATTCTTTCTTGTTTGCGCAAAGGACCATTTGGTGTCGATGCAATGAATCGATTTTTTTATCAACATTATAGAAGCAAAAATAAAGATCTTATCATTCCCATTCTCATTACGAGAAATGCACCCAAGCTCGGGTTGTATAATGGTGAGATAGGCTTGCTCGTGCATAAAGAGCAAGGATCTACTGCTTATTTCTCTTCAAATGAGTTAAGAGAAATTCCCGAGGCTTTGTTGCCGACCTATGAATATGCATATTGTTTATCTGTGCATAAAAGCCAAGGCAGCGAATACAATCGTGTTGCGCTTGTAATCCCACAAGGATCAGAAGTTTTTGGGAGAGAGGTGCTGTATACAGCGGTCACGCGTGCAAAAGAATCTGTATTAGCAATCGGTGACCAGCAAAAGATTGGAGAAAGTATTCAGCGGAAATCTCGAAGAAAATCGAATTTGCCTAAGAGATTTCTTAAGCAAATTTAGATAAGCGAGATTTGATGCGTGCAGCTTTATTGAGTTTAAAAACTCCTTTCTTAACGCCTTTATCCATTAGGCTATAGACAGAATTAATCTGTGCAGTAACGTTGGATTTATCACTAGATTTAACAGCTTTTTCAAGAGTAGTAATTGCTGTACGTACCTGTGATTTAAAAGACTTATTAATCAGGTTCTTTTTAGCATTTTGAATGTCCCGTTTTTGAGCTGTTGGACGTTTAGTTTTTTTCTTGGCGGATTCTTTGTCTTGTGCCATGATTCCTCATGTTAAAAGTTAAATTTAATCATTTTGAGATAGTATAGCTTAAAGGCTTAAATACGTCAAAACTATGGAAACAAAATGCGCAATCTTTGGATTTTAGTCATCGCTGTTAGCTCAGCAATAGCTCTTCTATTTGGTATTCAAGCCTCAATGCAGAGCTGGAAATGTTATCGGTTGAAGAGTTTAGCTAGGGTAAATATTGAGCAATATAGCCTGATTGAACTCAATGAATCTAAGTATGCTATAGGATTAAAATATTTCTTTACAATCTCGGGAAATCGATATGAGGGTTATAGCGAGTTGAAAAAAGTATTGTATCTCAATCACTATGCCGCAGAAAAAGCTTTGGAAAGTATTAAGAAGCGGCAGTGGACTGCGTGGTTTGATCCCAAGAATCCCGATTACAATGCTATTCAAAAGCTCCCCCCTTATAAAGCGGCAATTCGTTCTTTTTTGGCTTTTGCTCTCACTTTTTATTTTTACGGATTGAAGAAATTTTTAGAAAAACAGGAAGCTTATTCATCATGATGAGACTTATTGTCCTCTGAGTAGATCTCTTTAATCATATGAAAATGGAAAAAAAGGATGAAATCGAGGATTTTCCACCAAATAGATCGATTATCTTTTCTTTTAGGAAATAGCTCATTGGATAAAACCATCCTTCTGTAAATCATATCGATTACATCGCCATCAAATAATATTTTAGATGCTTTAATTTTTTTGAGAATCCAATAGGGAACAGAAATTGGAGGGGCTTTAACAGATCTTCTTTTTGGCTGTGCAATATCTATGTAGTAGGGTCTACTCTTGTAGGTACGTCTTGAATAAGAAATTAGCTCAATTTGATCGTAGATTTTTCCAGGAAAGTTGATGCTCATGTTGGTATAATAGCATGTCGTAGATGATCTCAAAAACCTTTCTGCCGGCGAAAGCTTTTGTTTATTGAATTGATAATCATGAAGAATCCAAATGGGCTCTAGTCCTTGACTGCGGTAATCAATAATGCGGTTATAAGCTTCATGGAAAGAAATTGGAGAACATTGAATTTCAAAGACAATGTTTTGCTCTGGCCAATAGATGTCTGTTGTGCGATTAATTTTATAAAAATATTTTTCAATTTGGGCTGTATTTGAGGGAATCATCTTTAGCAGCTCAATTTGGATATGGATATGAGCTAAAATCTTTTTTGATTGACTGCAGGCTGGGTTGTGTACGAGATGATAGAAATGGGGATGACGATAGGGACCCTCTCTAAATCGAAGGATTCTTTTGCACTCTGGGCAGGTGTAATCGCGTTTACGATCTGCCTGGATGGTTGAAATAATTTTTCCATTTTCAAAGGCGATGAGTTGCATGCTACTTCTCGACTTGACAAGAACCTTTTAGTATCCGATAGTTAGAGTTCTAATTTTTAGGGGAAAGGTGTGCCCTTTTTCTTTTTTCGCTCAAAAATCCTTAAATATTTGATGTAAATAGATGTCGAACTCAACTTTTAGTAACTCATTTAACCAGCAACATCAGAAAAAAATCGAGGAAATAGTCTCTCTCGCTAAAGAGCAGGGATATATTACCTATGAGGAGATCAATGAAATCCTACCTATGAGCTTTGATGCGCCTGAGCAAATTGACCAGGTGTTGATCTACTTAAGCGGAATGGATATCCAAGTTCTCAATCAAGCTGAGGTTGACCGCCAAAAAGAGCGTAAGAAAGAGGCCAAGGAACTTGAAGGAGTTTCAAGGCGAACAGAGGGAACTAGCGATGATCCTGTAAGAATGTATCTCAAAGAAATGGGATCTGTTCCTCTACTCTCTCGAGAAGAAGAAGTTGAGATTTCAAAACGTATTGAAAAAGCTCAGATGCAAATCGAGCGGATTATCATGCGTTTCCGCTATTCGAGCCGTGAAGCAATTTCAATCGCTCTTTATATCAATAATGGCAAAGAACGTTTTGATAAGGTAATTACTGAAAAGGCTGTAGAAAACAAGCAAGCTTTCCTCGATATACTTACTAAAGTTTGTAAATTTCTGAAAGACGAAGATCAGTTTATTCAAGGCGAGCTCGAAAAGCTCTATCAGCCCAAACTAAAAAAAGCAGATCGCATCAAAATCAATGAAGAGATTGAAAAATCGAGAATTCGTACACAATCTTACTTGAGAAGATTGCATTTTCGCCACAATGTAATTGAAGATTTTGGTGAAGTGATTCTTCGCTCTTATGAGCGCTTTTTGACTTTAGAAAAAGAGATGCGCGATCTTGAGCCAAGAGCAGAGAAAAACAAATTTGCTGCAGCGAAACTATGTGCTGTTCAACGAAAATTACGTAAAAGAGAACTTGCTGCAGGGCGCACATTAGACGAGTTTAAAAAAGATGTGAGAATGTTGCAGCGCTGGATGGATAAAAGCCAGGAAGCAAAACGAGAGATGGTCGAGTCTAACCTTCGTCTCGTAATCTCTATCGCTAAAAAATATACGAATCGTGGTCTTTCTTTTCTTGATTTGATTCAAGAGGGAAATATGGGCTTGATGAAAGCGGTTGAGAAGTTTGAGTACCGTCGTGGTTATAAATTCTCAACCTATGCTACATGGTGGATTCGCCAGGCCGTCACGCGTGCGATTGCTGATCAAGCAAGAACGATTCGCATTCCTGTGCATATGATCGAAACGATCAATAAAGTGCTACGTGGTGCAAAAAAGCTAATGATGGAGACCGGAAGAGAACCGACTCCTGATGAACTCGCCAAAGAACTTGGGCTAACTCCCGAGCGCGTGCGCGAAATTTACAAAATCGCCCAACATCCGATCTCCCTGCAAGCCGAAGTTGGCGAAGGTGGAGAGAGTCAGTTTGGTGATTTCCTCGAGGATACGACAACAGAATCTCCTGCTGAAGCAACGGGCTATTCGATCCTCAAAGATAAAATGAACGAAGTTTTATGTACCCTAACCGATCGCGAACGCACTGTATTGATTGAGCGTTTTGGCCTGCTTGATGGCAAACCAAAAACTCTGGAAGAAGTTGGATTGCGTTTTAAAGTGACTCGCGAAAGGGTGCGGCAAATCGAAGCAAAAGCTTTGAGAAAAATGCGCCATCCAACTCGTTCTAAGCAACTGCAAGCCTTTCTCGACCTACTTGAAGGCGAGTAACCAGAACTCAATGCGTGCCCTCTAAAACTCCAGCTATTACTCAGCTTTTTGATCAAAATGGCCCTATTGCCTCTTTAATGGGTGATTTTGAAAAGCGTGAGAGTCAGGAGAAAATGGCAGAGCAAGTTGCCGAAGCTTTTGATCAAGGGTTAATAGCATTGATCGAAGCCAAAGCTGGAACGGGGAAAAGTCTTGCTTATCTTCTCTCTGCTTTTTGGTGGGCAATAAAATATGGTCAGCGTTCCGTCATTTCAACTTATACAATCGCTCTTCAAGAGCAATTGTTAAAAAAAGAAATTCCTTTCCTACAAGAGCTTTTTAACAGCGAAATCCCGGTCGCTTTAATCAAAGGAATGTCTAACTATCTTTGTCTAAGAAAACTCGATGCAATCCTTTCAGAATCCCTCCTTCTTGATGAAGATGAACATCACGTTTATCAAAAAATTTATAGTCGTACTGAAAAAGTTAGAAGCGATGGTTCTTTATCTTCCTTTCCTTTTCAAATTGAAGGAAAAAAATGGGATCGTGTGAAAGCGGACTGGGAAAGTTGTACTCATAATAATTGCCCTCATTTCAAACGGTGCTTTTTCTTTAAAGCTCGTCGCAAAGTACAAGAGGCTAAAATTATCATTTGTAATCATCACCTTCTTTGCAGCGATTTAGTATCTCAAGAATCCGAACAGAGCGTGCTTCCCGAATATGAACATGTCATTCTCGATGAGGCTCATAACTTTGAAGATGTTGCGGTAGATAGTCTTTCCACTCGTCTTGATCAAGGAAGATTGATTCATCTTCTTGCGCAGCTCTATGCTGAAAATCGTGAAAATTCTCTTCTTATCCAACTTGCTGATTTCCTAAAAAACCTTGCAGATCAACGCATGGATACCGAACTTGGTGATCTAAGCAATCGCATTCGCACTGATATCATCAAAGAGGCCAAAGACCTCTTTACATACATTATTGAAGCTTTTGATCGCATTGCTCATTGGTCTGAAGACTATTTTCATTTTGATAGTAGAAAAGAACGTCGAGAAACTAAATGGTTGCTTCCAGATGGACTTTATGACCAAGAAGATTGGAAGGAATATCTCGTCCCCTGTTTTGATCGATTGGAGGAAAAACTCTCTAGTTTAAGCAAAAGACTTTCTCTCCTTATAGAAGAAGTGCGCTACTTGAATGAACGCTTTACACATCAAAAAATTGAAGATCTACTAATTGAAATCGAAGGGCTAGGAAAACGTCTTGATGAAATGACAAATGGGTTCACACATTTCTTTTCTAATGATTCGTCCACCTCTTATGTACGTTGGATAGAGCGTAAAAAGACCCTTACCTATCCTAGATTTTCTCTTGTTGCTGCACAAATTGATATTGCCTCTTATTTAAGAACTAATTTTTTTGCAAAAAAACACACTGCTGTTTTATGTAGTGCAACTTTGGCAGCTGGCAATGAATTTAAGTATGTCAAACAACGTCTTGGCATTGATGAAGAGTTACTATCTCAGAAAACATATCCTTCTCCTTTTGCATATGAAAAACAGGCGCGCTTCTTTCTTCCCAATGATATCTGTGCTCCTAATCATCCTCAATTCATTGAGGAAGCTTCTCGCTTGATTTCTGATGCAATTGAAATTAGCAGAGGGGGTGTTCTTGTCCTATTTACCTCATATGACATGCTGGATCGATGCTATCAACGGGTCCAAAAGCAAACCAATCTTAAATTGATGCGTCAAAAAGACAAGGAACGCTCTTTACTCATTGAAGAGTTTTCTGAAAATGGGTCTGCTGTATTATTTGGTACAGACTCTTTTTGGGAAGGAGTAGATATTGCGGGTCATTCATTAAGGCAAGTAATCATTGTCAAACTCCCCTTTCCTGTTCCTGATGAGCCTTTAACTTTAGCTCGAAAGGATCAGCTTCTTAAGGAAGGGCTTGATCCTTTTTTTGATGATTCGATTCCCAAAGCAATTGTGAAGTTCGAACAGGGAATCGGACGGTTGATTCGCAAGAAAAGCGATTGGGGAACCATTTTATGTTTAGATAATCGTCTCAAGCAAAAAGGGTATGGAAGAACCTTTGTTAAGCAGATTCCTATGCCTATAACTTATGATACTCAAACAAAGTTATTACAAGAAATGAGAGAGTTTTATAGAGGGAGGTTGGAGTGTAGCGGGATCGAACCGCTGACCTCAACAATGCCATTGTTGCGCTCTACCAACTGAGCTAACACCCCGGATAGGGGAGTTAATTCTAATCTCTTTTTTGCTTATTCTCAATGCTAATTTTTATCTTTGGTATTGCCAAAATGCGCCTCTGATACGGAATAAAATAGATTTAATCCCTTATCTTTTAAATTTTTTAACAGTTTGTCACACTGCTCTTTTTCAAGCAGGAAGGTTGCCTTTATTGCGAGATCAGCAGCGAGTTCTAAAAAGCTTTCTGTATGCATTGTTCCGTGCCCCAAATAGCCAGATATCGCTCGATATGCCGCACCAGTATGAATGTTTTGGCATTTTGCAAATTCAAGTATCCATGGGTTAGATCAGATGTAAAGCTGTTTTACATCTGACTAAAAAGCTGATTTGTAAAAGATTAGAACGAAAAAACTTTTTCTTTGAGCGGTATAAGTTTATTTTAGAAGAGGGTTTATGTGAAAAAGCTTTTGATGCTATACAAGTGATAAAGGTGGTGCAATGTTTTTTGATGCGATACAACAAGAGTCTCCTGATCCTTTATTTGGAATACAGAAGGCATTTTCAGAAGATGAAAGAGAAGCAAAAGTCGATTTAAGTGTTGGCATTTATAAGACGCTGACTTTGATCACTCCTACATTGAGTAGCGTTAAAAGCGCAGAAAAAGAATTACTTAAAGAAGATAGGACTAAAGAGTATTTACCGATTGAGGGCGATCGTGCTTTTATTGAACAATGTGGAGACTTGCTTTTTGGCCGCTCACTTTGGTCTAGAGAAAAAGAACGCATTGCAGGATTGCAAGCTATCGGAGGAACTTCTGCCTTGCGTTTAGGAGCAGAATTTTTAAGGCAAGAGCTTAGTGACCATATTTTTGTTTCAAATCCCACTTGGCCTAATCATCATAACGTCTTTGAACGGTGTGGTATGAATGTTAAGCACTATCCTTATTATGATAAGGAAAATAAATGCTTAGCCTACCAACAGATGTTTTCTTATCTCGAGTCTCTCCCTCCTGGAAGTATCATTGTCATGCATGCCGTTTGTCATAATCCTACTGGGATTGATCCTACTGAAGAGCAATGGAAAGAGCTTTCTGATTTGTTCTTGAAAAAGAAGTTAATTCCTTTTTTTGATTGTGCCTATCACGGTTTTGGGTCGACGTTATTTGAAGACGCTAAAGCAATGCGATTATTTGTCGAAAAGGGCAATGATATGCTTATTGCTTACTCATTTTCTAAAAACATGGGTTTATATAATGAACGTATTGGGGCTCTTTATATTATCACACAGTGTGTCAAGAGTGCTTCTCATGTGATGAGTAAATTGCGCGCGGTGATTCGAGGTAATTATTCTAATCCTTCTTGGCATGGAGCAGCGATTGTAGAGAAGGTTTTGTCATCTGAAAAGTTGCGGAAGGAATGGGAAACAGAGCTCAGTAAAATGCGTAAAAGAATTGAGGAAATGAGAGAATTTTTTATTATGAAACTTAGCTCACATACCAAGATTGATTTTTCCTTTTTGAAAGGACATAGCGGAATGTTTAGCTATACAGGATTAGAAAAAGAGCAAGTTTTAAGATTAAAAGATGAATATGCAATATATCTTCCTCATGATGGGAGAATCAATATTGCCGGCTTAAATCATCAGAATGTAGACTATGTGACAGATGCTCTTCTTGCGGTTTGGAAATGAAGCAAAAAAAAATCATACGCGTTTATATTTTTTTAGGACTAGCTCTCCTTTTGATTTTTGTTTTACCCGCAACCCTAACAGCAAAATTGCGCACTAAAGCAATTGCAAAAATTTCTCCGTATTGGCACGGAGCTTATCAAACTTGTCACAATCAGAATCGAGACATAGTGATTGAACATCTTGAGCATGAAATCTTTCTCTTGCGCAATGAGCTCAACGAGAGAGATAAGCAACTTAACTATCTCGGAAGAGAAAACATGCCGGTTAGGGGACGTCTTGTAAAAGTGATCTATCGTGAACCAAGTCTTTGGAATCACTTTGTTTGGGTAGATCTTGCACAAGAAGAAGCTTTTCTAAATGCTCCTGTAATGTATCAAGAATCACTCATTGGTTGCATTGATCTTATAGAAAAGAAAAGTTGTCGTGTTCGTTTGATTACAGATCCCCTACTTATCCCCAGCGTGAGTGTTGAAGGCAAATCATTTCGAGGTGAGCTTTGTGGAAGCGGTGGTGCGATCTGGAATCAACATAGCCAGCTCTTGAAAGGAAAGGGGTTCCATTGTGATAAAGAAGTACTCGATCAGATTGATGTTAAAGAGGGCGATACTTTAATCACATCAGGCCTTGATGGCGTCTTTTCAGCAGGCTTAAAGATCGCGACGGTGAGCAAAATATATCCTTTGCGAGAAGGAGCGTGTTCTTTCGAACTTGAAGCATATCCTTATGTAGAAAATTTATTCGAACTTGATTATCTCGAAGTCATTACTCCAGCAGATTCTGTATCTGCTGATTGAGTATTTCAGGCGCAACGGTGTCTCCAAAGACGTATCGAGCAACTGCTTGGCGTTTGAGTTGGTAGCCCAGTCTATTTTCATTTAAGTTTTTCGTGATAAAATTGAGAGCATGGGTCGATTCGGGAATTGCCATACCACAGGATGCGATGAGACTTTCTTGGTTGGGTTGTTTGAGGAAAAAGAGAGGTTTATCTAGAACTAAGCAGTCATATCCGATTGAGGAAAAATCTCCAACATAAAGATCACAGTGATTGAGAAGGGAATATATCAGGGGAAAATCGTGCAGAAAGAGCACGTTCTTTTTATCTTGGTATTTTTCGACAATATGCCAGGTTTCAGCAGGATAATAGCGCTCTAAAAAGGGGTGGAGTTTTACAATTAGGTTGAAGTCAGAATCTGTTTGTTCTATTAGATCGCAGCCTTCTTGAAAGAAGGTTGTGCTGTTTTCTTGATTAGGCCAGGTTGGGGCATAGAGGATCGTTGGTCTTTTTTTATCAAATTGATCGAAAACTTCTTTAATTGTGATTTGATCAAAAAATTCTTGATGTTCGAGATAGAAAGGGAGGCGGTAGTTTCCTGTGCGGATTGTTTTGTCAATTTTCTCTATGTAATGGGTTTTGTTTAGGTGATCGAGCATGTGATCGCCGTAAATTAGGTGAACGTCCTGAGGAGGATGTTGTTCAATTTTGGTTAGGCTGTGGCCTTTATCTGAGTTGCCATGTGGGCAATAGATTATCCGTATTTTTTTGCGATAAAGTAGCTTGAGCATTGGCATGAGTTCCATTGCCCAATATTTGCCTGTTTGAAAAATGACTTCAAAATTATCAGCGAGATAGGAAAGGGAGAGGTCGATTGGATCTTTGTATGCTGTGTTGAGCATGGGATAGTAACGTTTAGCAAAGGCATAAGTTTCATGGCTATTGACGATTAAGGGGATGCCTTGGATAGCACTGAGAACCCCAAGATGATCTAAAATTGTTGGGGCTCCAGTCATAATTGCTACTGAAGCGCACTTTGTTTTTTCCATATTGAGGCTTTGATTTTGGTTAGGATTTCTTCTCGAATTTCTGTGCAATTAGTTTTGGGCTGAAATACCAAATCTCTAAGTTCTTCTTGTCTTCTCTTAATCGATGGGCAGCTGTTTTGTAAAGCAGATTTCATTAGTGCATAGAAATCATCGATTTGATCGGGAGTGAGGACTGTACTGCAGGAATCAATGGGATGTGGAGTGGGCTGTTTTTTCAAGATGAAGAGTTGTTTGCCGGCAAAGAGACAGTCATAGCCGACAGAGGACATATCTCCAAGATAAATATCTATGTTGTTGATGAGTGCGTAGATTGGAGGGAAGGCTTTGAGAAAAATGGTATTGTCTTTTTCTAAGCAAAGGGCGCTTAAATCTTCGAGTAGCTCAGGATTTTGTTTAAAAAGATGAGGATGGGGTTTAATGATTAGGTTGATATCGTCAGGAAGGGCAGAGATAAGGTATTTAGCAATTAAAGGACAAGAAGAGGAGTGTTGATCGTCTTGCCAAGTAGGGGCATATAGAACCGTTGGGTTGTTCGGCAGTGGAATTTCAAATTGGGATAGGGTGGAGTAGAAAGAGCTGTTTTCTTGATAAAAGTGAGCTCTGTAATTACCGAAGAAATGATGCGGTTTGATTGCGTTTTGCTCAATCATAGCTCCCATTTTTTTTCCGTATGTGAAGATGTAATCCTCTTCTTTCAATCCTGTGAAGTAAGCAGAGTGTGCTCCTTTATCAGAATGGCCGTGGGGACACCAGATGGAAAGGGGTTGTTTAGGATAGAGCCAGATTAGTTGTTTAAATAAGGGAGCGGGTAGGCAGTTGAAGATGATATCAAAGTTATTTGCAATGAAAGGCGGAAGTTCAAGATCACTTAGGATGATAACCTTGAGCATTGGATAGTAATGTTTGGCGAGCTTAGCTATATGGGGGTGATTGATGATAAGAGAAATATTTAATATTGCAGCTAGTGGACCTAAATGGTCGAGATAGTGCTCTTGATTCCCCCAAATTAGGGCTGCTAGTCGAGGGTACATTACTACTTTGTGTTATTGAGCCTCTTGAAAACCTCATTCCAGTCACTGGAATGTATCTTTTTTTCTAAAAAATTTAAAAACCCATTGCAGAAAGCAGTTTTTCAGGCAGACTCTTATTTTCTTCTCCTTTTTAGCCTTTCTTTTGGTATGTTGCAAGTTTCGTTTTTCTTACTCTTTGTGGAGCTCTTGCTGTATCAAGGGGATTTTCGGGCTTTCTGACATAGTATTTATTATGTAAGCAAAGGTTTTCATTGTATTTGTCTTTTAGATGGATTTTTTCAGCAAGAGCAATGAGTTGCTCGTGAAGGATTAAGGTTTCACAGCATTCAGTTTTTTCAGTTGGTAAGATATCTTTAAGGTTCACTGTGTTTTTTTTGCAGTTGAGGATAGCGCAGAGCTGCTTGGTAGTTTCTATGCTAATTGCATGTAAATCACTAAGCTTAATTAGTAAGCTTGAGCGATCTTTTAGAAGAAACTCTCTTTTCTTCATTTCTTGATTGATTAGAAGCTGCTCTTCTTCATGTAGATTTGCTAAAACTTCACGCATAAGAGCAATTTCATTTTTCATCGAATTTTGCAATTGCAAGTGCTTATCGTTCCATGTTGGAGAGGGGTTTTCTTTTGTCATATTCCATTTACTCCTTTTATTATGAGAGGGAACTACTTTTTCTTTGCAAAATGCGTGCCAAGATCTATGCTTCTCATCGGTAAAAGGTTGTGTATATTTATAAAGTGTTTGAAATGGCATTAGGGGAAAAAGATTCCTTGTTAGTAGGAAAAAATATCAGTAAATGGTTTGCAGAAAACAGGCGCAAGCTCTCTTGGAGATCAGATCCTTCTCCTTACCGTGTATGGATTTCTGAGGTTATGCTGCAACAAACTCAAGCTTCTGTAGTTGAAGGCTATTTTGAGAAATGGATCGATAGATTCCCTTCAGTCAGTGAATTAGCGCGAGCCAAAAGTGAAGAGGTCATTAAAGCTTGGGAAGGTCTTGGGTATTATTCACGTGCGCGCAACCTTCATAAAGCAGCTCAATTTATTCTTGAGCATTATAAAGGAAAAATTCCCTCTTCTTTGGAAGAGTTGCGAAAGGTCCCAGGAATTGGTCCTTATACTGCCGGCGCAATTGTTAGTTTTGCCTTTGGAGGGAGGGCTTCTGCTATAGATGGTAATGTCAAGCGTGTTATTGCGAGATTGATCGGATTGGAAGTTGAGATTGATAAGCGAGAGGCTATGAAGAAGGTCGAAAGCTGCGTGAACGACATTCTTCCTCAGGAGAACCCTGCTCAGGTTATGGAGGGTTTAATCGAATTGGGAGCTGTTGTTTGTAAAAAAAAGCCCCAATGCATTCGGTGTCCAATTAAGCGTTTTTGTAGTGCACTTAGAAAAGGTATAACAGACCAGCTTCCTATAAAGAAAAAAAGAGTCCCTATTACTGCTTTGCATCGACAAGTTGTTATTATAGAGGTTCAGGGGCATGTGCTTATAAAAAAAGAGGATACCGGTTCTGTGATGGCCGACTTATATCAATTCCCATTTTTTGAAATGGGGAAGAGGATAAAGGAGGAAGATATGAAGTGTTATTTGTGGGATCATTTTGATTTTGAAGTGTCATACAAGGGAAAACTATCTATGCAGCAGCATGGTTTTACCCGTTTTCGATCGTATTTATATCCGACCTTATGGGAAGGCCTCCAGATGAAGGAAATCTCAAATTATGAATGGGTAGCAAGAGATGCTTTAGAGCAACTCCCTTTTTCCGCAGGCCATAGACGAATTAAAGAATTGATTTTGGAGAGTTAGATGAAGATTTTACATACAGAGGCTTCTTGGGGCTGGGGTGGGCAGGAGATACGCATCCTACGAGAAGCAATAGGATTAAGGGAACGTGGTCATGAGATTTATTTTGCTGTTGTGCCAGGAGGGGATCTTGTTTTGCGCGCTCGTGATGAGGGATTTGAGGTTAGGGAGATTAGTTTTCTTAAAAAAGACGCATTTTTTTCAATTCCTAAACTGCTCAAATTGATGCGTCTTTGGAATATTGATATTGTTAACACTCACTCTTCAGCAGATGCTTGGATTGCGGGAATTGCCGCACGTATTGCTAATAAAAAAATTATTCGTACGCGTCATTTATCAACTGCAATTCGCAAAGGATTGAATAGTCGAATCTTGTTTAATCGTCTTGTAGATTATGTCGTAACAACCTGTTCGGAGATTGTTCCTAAAATTTGTGCGCAATCGGGGCTTTCGGAAGATGCTATTGAATGTATCGCTACTGGGTTGGATCCGAGCAAAATTGAAGCTTCTAGTGATGAAATTCAGGCTTTTAAAGAGCGTTATCAAATCGCAGATGATCAGCTCATTGTTGGAACACTCTGTTTTTTGCGTGATTGGAAGGGAATTGAGGAGTTTCTTGAGGCGGCAAAACAGCTTGAAAAGGAGAAAATCACTTGGATTATTGTAGGAGGTGGAGAGGTAGAAAGGTATCTCCTCTATGCTCAAGAGCTTGGATTAAAATCGGTGATTTTTGCTGGATTGATTGAACCTCCGTTTGTGCCTTTAGCTGCCATGGATATTTTTTTACTTCTTTCAACCGCCAATGAAGGTATTTCACAAGCCTCTCTACAAGCCGCTTATATGAAAAAACCTTTAATTACGACGCCAACTGGAGGCCTTCCTGAAGTTTGTCTACATGAAAGGACTGGTTTTGTTGTTCCAGTAAGGAGCTCTGAACGTGTTGCAGAGGCTGTAAGTGTTCTTGCAGAGAATAAAGCTTTAAGAGAAGAAATGGGTAATAATGCCCATAAATTGGTTTTAGAGAAGTTTACATATCAACAGATGCTCGATCGGATGGAAAATGTGTACCATTCGATTGCAGCTGCGAATGCGTGAAAGAAACCGGTGTAAAAAGTGATGTGATCCAAATGGTGAAAATGAGAAAAGCAAAGGTCGTCATGATTAGAAGGAATTGTTTGGAAAGAGAAATCTTAGGCTCTTCATGAGTCATTTGTTCTTTGGGAGGGTCTTCATGCTCCATATGATTCATCATATCTTTTTTGGGACGCTTAGACATCATTCCATGCTTGACCTTTTTCCTGATGAGCCAAGAATTGATCGGATATGCAAATAGGAATCCAACCATTGTCGCTATAGACATGATGGCCCAAAAGAGAGGATTAAATGGACTGTTCCCTTCAGGAAAATGAGCTTTTAAATAAACGATGACGGGGAACATGCCAGCCATGACCATATTCATCGATACCGTTTCTGCAAAGATCGTCTTGCTTACAGCTTTGAAATAAGTTGGATACATTGAGCGCATAAAAAGTGCTTGAAAGATGAAAAGTCCGAAGAGATAAGCCGCGCTATATTCGAAAATTAATTCAATTCCATTTGGCAGATTAAAATAATAGAGGATCGCAGCAGTGAAGATGATAGCTGTTGCATCACCGGCAACACAATGAATCAGAGATCCAACGGTTTGTTTCCAGTGAGTATTGATGAACTGATCATGGGTATCTGGTAAGGGTTGTCTGCAGGATAAGAGGTAGATAAATAGGCCAATAGGACCGCTATATAGGATCATTAAAGCCCACGCAATGGTCATAATTCTTAAGGAAGGAGTATTGGTTAACTGGTCATAGATGACAAAGATCAGAGATCCTGCAGTGAGGATGTACCAAAGTAATAGGATTCCACTTAGCATCGTCATTCGCTTTTTTAATCAATTAATCTATATATATGGAATAAAGGTTTCTCAGTAAAGAGAGAGGATATGGAAGAGGAAGAATACACTTGTCCAATGCACCCAGAGGTGCGAGGAAAAGCGGGAGATCACTGCCCAAAATGTGGAATGGACTTAGAGCCTGCCGGTGGCGTTTGGGCTAAAGAGGATGTGAAATATTACAGCATGCTTTTTCGCTTTTGGATTAGTGCGATTTTGACGTTGCCTGTCCTTGTTATAGCGATGATTCCTCATTTGCAAACATCGATTGGTCCTGGCAGATCAGTTTGGATTCAACTGCTTTTAACTTCATTCGTCGTCTTTGGATCAGGATTTGTCTTAATAAAGCGCGGTTTGCAGTCTTTAGTAGGACTTCGGTTGAATATGTTTACTTTGATCATGTTAGGTGTGTGCTCTGCCTATTTCTTCAGTTTGATTGTTGTCCTTGTTCCTTTCCTGTTTTTTGAAGAGCAGCAACATGTTTATTTTGAAGCCGCAGCAGTGATTACAACGCTTGTTCTGCTTGGACAAGCTCTTGAATTAAAGGCTCGAGGCAGAACATCTCAGGCGATCCGAGAATTGGTTGATCTCACTCCTAAACAAGCATGGATTATGCGTGATGGCAAGGAAGAAATCATCTTGCTAGGTGAGATTCAGAAAGGAGATCTTTTAAGAGTTAAACCAGGAGAAAAGATACCGGTTGATGGAAAGATCGCGGAGGGGGCTTCAACGATTGATGAATCAATGGTTACAGGTGAAGCTCTTCCTGTTGAGAAAGGTAAAGATGATTGGGTTACCGGAGGAACGATCAATACAACGGGAGTCATTTTGATGAGAGCTGAAAGGGTGGGTAGCGAAACAATGCTTTCTCAAATTGTAGAACTTGTTAGAACTGCACAGCGAAGTAAAGCTCCCATTCAGAAATTGGTTGATCGCATCTCTGCATACTTTGTTCCAATTGTTATTTTAGTCGCTTTAGCAACGGTGACTATTTGGATTTTTGCTGGAGCTTCCTTCTCCTTTGCTTTATCGAATGCGATTGGAGTATTGATTATCGCATGCCCCTGTGCTTTGGGGTTGGCGACACCGGTATCAATTATGGTTGGTATTGGTAGGGGAGCAAAAAGTGGTATTTTGATCAAAAATGCAGAAGCATTAGAGGCTATGTCAAAGATCAATGCATTAGTTGTCGATAAGACCGGGACGTTAACTGAAGGGAAACCTCAAGTAACAGAAAAAGTCGCATTTGAGAACGAAACAGAAATGCTTAAGCTAAGTGCTGCATTGGCAAGTCAAAGTATTCATCCTATTTCTAAAGCAATTGTTCAAGCCGGAGAGAAGGGCTATGAAGAAAGCGTGACAGATTTCAATACACATGCAGGGCTTGGTATCAGTGGAAAAATTAACAAAAAAAAGGTTTTGCTTGGCAGCATGACTTTTATGAAAGATCAAAAGGTTTCCTTAGAGCCTGTCGAAGCTTTTGTCGAGAAAGAAGAAACAGAAGGAAAAAGCTTAGTGTTTATTGCCGAAGAAGGAAAGATTATTGGGGCTTTTGCAATATCTGATCCTATTAAGCCTTCAACATTTGAGGCAGTTGATTTGCTCCACCGCGCCAATATTTCTGTGATTATGGCGACGGGTGATCGAAGAGGAGTTGCCGAAGGCGTCTCCCAGCAACTGCATTTTGATCATTTTGAAGCGGAAGTGCTTCCTGATATGAAACAGGAAATTGTTAAAAAAACGCAGCAGCAGGGCAAAATTGTTGGTATGGCTGGTGATGGAATTAATGATGCTCCTGCCCTAGCTCAGGCTGATATTGGCATTGCTATGGGTACGGGAACTGATATAGCAGTTGAAAGCGCAGAAATTGTCTTAGTTAAAGGAGACCTACGCGGTATTTATAGCGCCTATTTCTTAAGCCGAGCAATGAAAAAAAATATCAAACAAAATCTGTTTTTAGCCTTTGTCTACAACGTCTTAAGTATTCCGATAGCAGCTGGTTTGCTTTATCCAATTTCAGGAATTACTCTCAACCCTATGATCGCAAGTGCAGCGATGACAGTAAGTTCGATCTCCGTGATTATTAATGCATTGCGATTGACACGCTTGAAACTATAAATCACATGGCCATAATTCGGCATATTTGCTAGAGTTTTAATCTTTTTTAGTTGATTGAGGTGCAATATAATGAGTGATAATCCTACGTTTCAAGTCAAATGCTTAGTTTGGCTAGAGAAAAACACTAAAAAGCTTTCTTTGGCTCTACTCTCAATGTTTTTAATGACTTTTGTTCTTTATTATAGCTTGGAAAAAGGTCGCAATCGTAGTTTTAATAAGAGTTTGCTCGCTGAGCAACTTTTCAATAAATGGTCAAAAACATTGAATGCTGGGAAAGATGCTCAGTTTAGTCAGTTAATTTCCATTTTACACGCTCTCCCTTCTTTACAAAGTAAGTATTACCCTCTGATTGCTCAGAAGTTGCTTCAGTCACACTCTCTATCTTCTGATAGGCCCATTGCAGAAATGGCTCTAAAAAAGATTTCAAAAGATCTCCCCTATCATGCTGAATTTGCTCAGATAAGCCTACTTCTCGAAAAAAATGAATATTCTCAAGCTTTGCAAAGTTCTCAGTTATTAAAGCAGAGCATGGATGGCGATCATGATTTTTGGACTAAGCGTTCTCAAGATTCTGATTATGGGCATGTGCTTTATTCGTTTAACCTGTTAAGGATAGCAATGTTATCTAGAAAAGAGGGCTCTTTACAAGGAGAGTTTTTAGCTTGGGATAAAATTGAGGCGGATGCTGGTTGGAAAGATGCAAATCAGCAGGTTGATAAGCATCGCCACCTAGCTTATGTTGCCATGGAGCAGAATTTTAATAGACAAATTCTACTCAGAGACTACGCTAAATATCGCAAGAACCATTTAATGCAAGCTGGAGGAGCAAGGTAAGCTTAGCTTCCTCTGGGTCCTAGAGCAATATGGTGTAGCATTATTCCTGAGTGCAACCCGATGACTAAGAAAATCAATGGGGGTAGAAAGATCGATAAAATGATCAATACTATAGCGAGAATAAGCTGCGTAATTTTTTCTTGCTTATAGAGAAAAGCAAAGGATTTTTTTGCTAATCCTTCTATCTTTTTTGGTAAAAAGACCCCGATAATACCGCCAATACTGGCCGCTGTCACACCCCATCCTGGGCCAAAAAACACAAAGCTGAAGAAACAGGCAAAAATGAAGACAATCACAAAGATCACTTCAAATGAATATTTTTTTGCAAAACCTTCTATCTCTCTAACAGAAAGACCTTGCTTACCTTTTTTTTCATCCATAATAGTCTACCTTCCCTTGCAGCCAAAAATTTAATCAATTCCATCTTTAGCCAAGCGCCAAATGCTTGAATAGACCAAAGATTCCTTTCTTTCTTTCAATTTAAATAATATATTCATTTTTTTGCAATACTTCTTGATTAATATCGAAATTAATTTAGTTATCATTGCTATAGCATGCTCTATAATTAATATTTTCTGGTTTTAATTAAAAGGGGCTTTCTTTTTGGAATTTCTGTTAGGATGAAACATAAAATTCTGCTAAAATCATTCTACCTATTTAAATTCAACTAAGTGATTTGACATTTGATTATTGCCACTCGTGATGAGCTGATCATTGATGATGTGCTTACCTATCATCAAAAAGCGATTCCCTTACTTTTAATGATTGTAGGCAGTGTTGTGCTTTCATTTCACCATATGTCTAAAGTTAGCGCTCCAGCTAGTTTTGCAATAGAAAAAAAAGGGCTTAATGTTATCCCGACACATCAGGCAGTAATCGATGGAATGCTCTCCTTAAAAAATGATAAGATTGCTCAGTCAATACCTAATCTTTCTCGAGAAATTTTTATCCTAGGACGAAATAGTCGTCCCGATGCGCAAGCTCTTGATTCTCAGGTTTTGCTTGCATTGCGGTGTAGTCAGGAAAAGGTTCTAGTTGCTAATGGAGAACAAGTGTATCTTGCTTTGGAAGAAGGCCTTGAGGGATCATGGCGGTTTTCTAATGAACCAACTTCTTTGAGTTTTTGTCCTTTTATTCTCGATCGAAATAGTGTTCTACTCGATGTAAGCATGCATATAGCCCCTAGCGAAAATCAGATTGCAGTTGATGAAAAAATGCAGTTTATTATCAAAGATCGAGAAGCTACTGTGGATGCTAAAGCTGAAAAATCTCAAAGTATGTCTCTTTGTATTAAGCCGTTAAAAGAAGCTGTGTATTTAGGGCGCGACCTTTTTTTAGAGAATTATGGAGCAAAGAACACTAATTGCAACAAACTTGAAGTGACATACTTAGATCAGAGAGAGAGTTATTTTCTTTCTAAAGATGATTATCTTTTGTGGAATGGTTCTTCTTGGAATGCCATTGATATTGAAGAGAGTGATGCAAATAAACCCCTTGCTCAAGTCACTAACATCTCTGCGCGCTCAATGGATTTGACGATATGGGATTCATCAGGCTTTCATCCTGTGCGTATTAAGCTCACGGCTCCTCCGTCTATTAAACCGAACTATCAGTTGGAAGAGTTGTTTTTCCAAACAAAAATGCGCACAGCTAAGCAGATCAGTTGTCGGTTAGGCAATAAACGCATGTTGATCAAAAGTGGTGACTGGTTGCTTAAAGAGGAAGACACGTGGAGACATTTGCGTAAGTTAGATGAGATTGATGACTTTATTGCTGGAAAATTAAAAGGAGAGCTTTTGATTTTTGATGGTCTTTCTAAGAGCGAAGGCCAATGGATATTAACAGCGCACCTATTTGATTCGATGAGAACAGCGATGCAAGAATTTCAATTCCCAATCGCAGCTGATAAACACACTGATGACCATATAAAGCGAAGGTAAATAAGACATTATGAAAAAATCAGCCACCATTTGTCTTTCTATTCTTTGCATATGCGGAAATTTGCCGGCTCAAACTATTGAGGAAAAAAGGCGCGTAGCTTCAGAGAGAGGGACTCGTAGCGAAAAAGAAATTGAAGTTGTTTTAGAACAGGTCAATAAGGAGCTTGCTGATTTAAGAGCTCAGCTGTCCGATAGCTATAGACACGCTCAAGAGCTTAGCGAGAAAGGGGGCAATGAAAAGGAGTTTAAGCAGCTTCTTATACAAGTGAATGATGTTAAGAAAAAAATAGTTGATGTTGAAGCGCATTGGCATGAGAGCTCAATCGATGAAACAAAAAAGGAAAGTGAGGGCTATGCACTTTGGGATCAGGAAGAAACGACTTTAGCTCATCTTATTATGGAATATGGAGCAAATGATTATCTCTATATCATTCCTCCTGAGATGGCCTCATTTAAACTCAACATGCATTCGAGTATTCCTATTCCGCGCGAATCTTGGCAAGATGTACTTGAATTGGTTTTGTTACATAACGGCGTTGGCGTAAAAAAACTCAATACCTATGCGAGACAGCTCTACATCTTAAAGCAAGATCTTGCTGCGGTGACGCAAATATGCTCACGACCTGAGCATTTACATCTCGCTCCAAATGATGCACGGATTATGTATGTCTTTGCGCCCCTTCCCGAACAAACGAAAGGGGTCTTTCAATTTTTCGAACGTTTTTCTGATTCTAAGCAAACCTTTGTTTATCATGTTGGTGGGAAAATTGCGATCGTTTCTTCACGAGATGAGATCGATAAGTTACTGTCAATGTACAACATGGTTTGGGAAGAGCAAAAAGGAAAAATTGCTAGAGTAGTCCCTGTTGCTAAAATTCCTCCTAAAGAGATGGAAAGAGTCTTAATGACATTTTTCGGTGAAAGCCAAGAACGCTCTCGATCGACTTTTGGAAAAAACGATCCAGATGGACTTGTTGTCTATTCTCTCTCTCAAGGCAATGCCATCGTCCTTATTGGTCAACAATCAATTGTGGACCGTGCAGAAAAAATTGTGCGCGAAACAGAAGAACAACTTCTCGATCCGTGTGAAAATGCGATTTTTATTTATGCGTGTAAGCATAGTGATCCTGCTGATCTCGCTGAAATGCTTGAAAAGGTTTATATCTCTCTATTGACTGTTCCTTCTGAAGATTCACATGAGAATGTAGATGTCAATTTTCACGCTCAAAGCCAAAGAGGACGAACATTTGACGGCTATGAAACAAACGCTCCTCTAGTTGTTGCTCCTCAGCCGCTTAATCCTGGCATGAGTGCACGATTAGAAATTGAACAAGGAATTGATCATTTTATTCCTGATCCAAAAACTGGAAATCTAATGATGGTGGTGCGTCGAGACACCTATCCTCGTATCCGCGAGATTTTGCGCCGCTTAGATGTTCCAAAGAAGATGGTTCAAATCGAAGTGCTTTTATTTGAGCGTAGGCTAAGTAATCAAAATAGCTTTGGGATGAACTTGCTTAAACTTGGTAATGAAAAAAATGGAGTTTCATTTGAAGGGCTTTTTGCTCCAATGGGCAAAGGAGTTTTCGAATTCTTTTTTAAAGGCGAAAAATCGAAAAATTTCCCTGCCTTCGATATTATGTACAGCTTTTTGATGACACAGGATGATGTTCAGCTCAATGCAGCTCCTTCCGTGATCACTGTGAATCAAACAACAGCTCAGATTGCAATTTCGGAGGAAATTTCGATTAATAATGGAGCGGCTCCTGTTGATACAAATAAAGATCTTACTTTTATAAAATCATTTAGTCGTCAGCAATATGGAATTACGATTACCTTCACACCTACCGTGCATATGCCCGATTTTTGCGATGATGACGAAGAGACTAAAGGTTTTATCACTTTGAAAACGGATATCTCTTTTCAAACAATTAAGCCAAGATCAGGCAGTGCTGATCAGCCGGATGTCGATACTCGCAAAGTTGAAAATGAGGTGCGTGTTACAGATGGACAAACAGTCATTTTAGGGGGATTGCGACGCAAAGCAGCCCGTAGTGAACAAGATAAGATCCCATTTTTAGGTGAGATTCCCGGAATTGGGAAATTGTTTGGCTCAACACGCATGACCTCAGATAACACCGAAATGTTTATTTTTATTACTCCAAAAATTGTTGTGGATTCACGTGACGAACTTGAGCGTATTCGAAATGAAGAGCTGCGTAAGAGACCTGGTGATATCCCTCCCTTTTTAGAACGCCTTGTAGAAGCGCGCAAAAAAGAGCGCAAGAAATTTTTCCAAGAAAGCTTAAAATTCTTTTTTACTAGTGATTATTGATTCGACTCTCTCAGATCAGGAAAATCTCAAGCTCATTGCCAATCGTTTTGGATTGGCAATTGCAACGGATTTATCTCAATATGATTTTGTAAAAAATCAGATCCAAAAAGTTACTTATCAATTTTGCAAAATGCATCGATTGCTCCCGCTCGAACAAAATGGAGATACTCTAGTTGTTGCTGTCGCAAACCCCTTCGACCTAAAATCGTTAGAAAACCTCCGTTGTTTGACAGAGCTTTCTTTAAAAGAAATCCTTGTTTCTCAAGAGCATCTTGAATTGGCCATTGAGCAGTGCTATCAACAAAAGCAAGATGCAGCAGCAGAAGCGATTGCTAAAATCGGAAATTCGGGAATTATTGATCTGCGTTCTGAGAGTGATGGTTACGATCTTCTAGATGAGAATGTCGATTCTCCAGTGATTCAAATGCTCAATATGATTTTGCGTGAAGCGATTCAACAAGGAGCTTCTGACATACATTTTGAACCTAGAGAATTAGGATTGAAAGTACGGTATCGCATTGATGGTGTGCTACAACAGAGGCACTCGCCTGCCAAAGAGTATCAATCTCAACTAATTACTCGTATTAAAGTTATGGCTCAGCTCGATATCGCTGAGCATAGACTTCCTCAAGATGGACGTATAAAATTGCGTCTTTCAGGTAGAGAGATTGATTTTCGCGTGAGTACTATTCCTATTGTATATGGTGAACGTGTTGTTTTGCGTATCCTTGATAAGGGGAATATTGTGCTTGGTCTTGAACATATCGGAATTCGTGATGAGCTTCTCAAACAGATTAGATATTTTTCTTCATTAACTGAAGGGATCATTCTTGTCACAGGACCAACTGGTAGTGGTAAAACTACAACGCTTTATAGCGCACTTTCTGAAATTAATAGTTCTGAAGCGAATATCATGACGATTGAAGATCCTGTTGAGTATAAATTGCCAGGGATTGCTCAAATTGGTGTGAATCCTAAGATCGAGCTTACTTTTGCACGTGGTCTGCGTCATATTTTGCGCCAAGATCCTGATGTAATTATGATCGGTGAGATACGCGATCCAGAAACTGCTGAAATTGCGATTCAGTCATCATTAACAGGACATCTTGTTCTAAGCACACTCCATACCAATGATGCTCCTTCGGCTTTAACGCGCTTAGTTGATATGGGTATTGAGCCTTATTTGCTTTCCTCTTCAGTTGTCGCTGTGCTAGCGCAGAGATTAGTGCGAACGATTTGCTCCCATTGCCGCTATGCTTATACTCCTTCTGAAGAAGAGCTTCTAGAGATTGGGCTCAATCCAGAAGAGTGTGATCAACTCCATTCAGGTAAAGGATGCGAAGCTTGTTTTGATTCAGGCTATAAAGGGCGTCACGGAATTTATGAATTAATGCGAGTTTCGAATCGCATTAAAAGGCAGATCAACACCAGTGCAGATGCACTTGAGTTGCAAAAATGCGCTTTAGAAGAAGGGATGTCAAATCTTAGACGAGAAGGCGCCTTACTTGCAAAAAAAGGGATTACAACGAGCTGCGAAGTGCTTAGGGTGACTCGTGGTTGTGAGGAGGGCTAAATACGATGCCACTTTACCGTTATACTGCTTACTCACAAGTTGGAAAAAAATTTGAAGGAATTGTTGAAGCAGATTCCTACGAACTTGCTAAAGAGCGCTTAAAAAAGCAGCAGATTCTGATTAAATCATTAATTCTTCAAACAAAATCGACAAAAGAAATAGCTCTTTCAGCATTTCATCTACTTAATTTTTCTCGTGACTTAGCTCAGCTACTCAAAGCAGGACTTCCATTATACCAATGCTTACAAAGTATTGAAGAGAAGTATGTCAAACACAAAGCTCACTCCCTTCTTTTAGATCTTTGCGATCAATTAAAAAGTGGTAGTAGTCTATCCGTAGCGTTAAAGCGTTATCCAAAAACTTTTGATGAAGTTTATATTTCGATGGTTGAAGCTGCAGAAGCGACCGGAGCCCTTGCAGATGTTTTTGATCAACTCACCATTTTATTAAATAAGAGGCAGGCATTAAAAAAGCAACTCTCCTCAGCGATGCTTTATCCTGCTTTTCTAGGCTGTTTCTGCTTGATTGTCGTTGGGCTTTTACTATTTTATATTGTGCCTTCAATGCAAGAGCTTTTTGAAGGTCGCGCTCTTCATCCTATGACTCAATTTGTATTATCTCTAAGCGATTGGCTGCGCGGCAATATTGTTTATCTTGCTCTGTTTCTATTCACTTCAGTTTCTCTGATTATTTCAGCCTGCAGACGAGAAAAGGGAAAGATGTTTTTGCAAAAGATCGTTCTACATCTTCCCTTTATCAAAACCATTTGTATGCAATCCAGTCTCATTCGGTTTAGTCGCAGCTTAGCAATTTTGCTATCTGGAGGGGTTCCTTTGCTGCGCGGTGTGCAACTTGCTAAAAACATGATGCATTTTCAGGTGTATAGTCAATTGATTACACGCGTAGAGGAGCATTTAATCGAAGGAAAGCGAATGAGTGATGGATTGATAGATAGCCCCTTAATCCCTGCTCTGATGATTAGAATGATCAAAACAGCAGAAGAAACAGGAAATCTAGGCTCCATGCTGATCAATGTTTCCGAGATTTATGAGTCTGAAATGGAAAAGAATTTGCAGCAATTAACTACGCTATTACAACCCGCTCTGCTTCTATTGCTCGGTATTATTGTTGGCTTTATTCTTTTAGCCGTATTATTACCTTTAACTGATGTAAGTTCTTTTATGTCTTAATTTTTTAATTGACTTGGATTTAAATGTGTTATAAAGTTTTATCATTAAATTTCAAATAGGTGTAGTGATGAAAAGAAAGAGAAAAAAATCTTTGACCCTTTTAGAGATAATGATTGTCATTTTCCTCATCGGCCTTATTAGTGGTGTAATAGGCTATAATATGAAGGGAAGTCTCGATAAGGGACGCGCATTTAAATCAGAAGAAGGAGCTTCTCATTTACGTGATTTATTGCTGCTCGAAGTTGCCAATGGTAGATCTGCACAAGAAGTCGTTGAGGATCCAGCTAAGTTTCTTGCTGCATCAGGCCTTGTTAATAACCCACAAAAGATGATTAAAGATGGCTGGGGTCAACTCTACGCTATTGAAGCAACTGATGATAACGATATTACAATCACTTCTACTCAATTAGAGAAATATAAGGCAAAACGTAAAATGACTTTAGGGGATTCTTCAACTGAAGATAATGAGTAAGAAAAAGCACTCATTCACCCTTTTTGAGATTCTCATTGCTTTAAGCTTAATTGCGCTATTCTCCACGTTTATTAGTTTTCCAATAGTCAATGCTATTCAAGAACAGCGTATGAAACATCAAGTGGAAACTCTCGTAAATAAAATGCGCTTACTGCGTATGCTTAGCACTAGCTATGATACGACAGTTGACTTCTTTATCGAAAAAAAAGAGAAGAATTTCGTCTATTATTTTACCTGTGATGAACCTCTACGAAAAGTTGACCATAAAGAAAAAATACTGAGCACAATTAAAATCCTCAAATTCAACCAAGAATCTTCTGATAGTGTGAGCTTACAGTTTTCTCCAACGGGATATTTTTCCCCTCAGGGAATTATATCCTTTACTAGTGATAATAAAACAATTTGTCTGGATCTTCAGACAGACATAAACACTGTCGTTCTTGATTCCATTCCTCTTGAAAGAAATCTCAAAGGGATCTCTACAAAACCTTCCAAATAAAATTCAAATTAAGATAATTTGCAGTTGAAACAATTAAGGGAGGAGAGATGAAAATTACAAGCTCGGCATTTAAAGATGGAGAAAAAATCCCTTCAAAATACACATGTGATGGACAGGGAATCAATCCACCAATTTCTTTTCAAGAGGTCCCAAAAAATAGTAAAAGTCTTGTGCTTATTATGGATGATCATGATGTTCCAAAAAATCTAAGAAAGGATGGGATATGGGATCATTGGACCTTATTTAACATCGATCCAACGACAACAGCAATTGCAGAAAATAATTCCCCAAAATCTAATGTAGGAGTTTCAACAGGTGGTGTATTAGGTTATGAGGGCGCTTGTCCTCCTGATCGAGAACATCGCTATATATTTAAACTTTTTGCTCTCGATACGAAATTGGATCTTAAGGAGGGCTGCACTAAAACAGAAGTTGAGAAGGCAATGAAAGGACATATCATTGATCAAGCTCAGTTATTGGGGCGATACGAGCGAGGTAAAGTTGACAAATAAATATTTTAATTCTAGGCTAACCTTTTAGTTACCAATGCTTGACTGTAGTGTATTTCAGTCGGCAAAATTTATTTTTATTTTAGGTATCTTGGAGGATAACCATGGAATCAAATATGATGGCTAGCCTATATGCCATAGCACAGGTTTTCGGGCCTTTTTTAGCTGTTATTGGTGTTTGGTCGTTTGTGTTTGCTAAAGGAATTAGTAAAGTATGGGCAAATGTTAAAACAACTGCCTGCACACTATATTTAGCTGGGTTAATGCAGCTATTGCTCGGTATTTTTATCGTGCGCAATTATAACGTATGGGAGCTCCACATGGGAGTTTTCATCACTCTGTTTGGTTGGTTTTTGCTAATTAGAGGTTTATTGATCCTCTTTTTCCCTGATTTCGAGCACAAACTTATCATGAAAAATGAAGGATCTGTACGCCTATGGGGTATCATTGCTTTCATTTGGGGTTTACTGATCTGCAAAGTTGGTTACATGATTGCAGCATAAGTTCAAGTTTTAAAGTGCCGATTTCCTTCGGCACTTTATTTTTTTACAGGATATTTTCATGACGTACGCTCAAGAAATTTCTTCGGTTTTTGGTCCCTTCTTAGTGATTTCTGGATTATGGGTCGTCATTTGTGTTAAAAGAGTCATTTCTTTGTGGGGTTCTTTTAAAACAAATGCTCCGATTTTCTATACAGCAGGAATGCTCAATCTTCTGCTCGGTATATACATCATCACTATGTATAACATTTGGATTGGAAATCTTACGATTTTTGTAACTCTGCTCGGTTGGGTTCTTGCAATTCGTGGTGGATTACTTCTCTTTTTTCCTCGAATAATGTTTCAGCTATTTCTCTCAACAAAGAATATAATTTGTCTTTGGGGCATTATATCAATCGTTTGGGGCGCAATATTTGTTAAAATAGCTTATTTCTAATTAGCGCTTTTTCTTGTTTCAAACTTTCTCTTCGCTTATTCTCAATGGTCACGCAAACAAATTGGTATTAAGTTATGTTAAAAAGATCTCTATCTATTGTTTCTATTCTTTTGTTTTTTACCTCTTTGAAGGCTGATTTAAATCAAGAGATTAGCAAATTAAAACCTCAAGAACCAAATTGGCGTTCACAAATTATCGAGTTTTATCCTGAAGGAACTCCTCAGAAAATTTTCTTTTATAAGCAAGTTTCTCCGGATGAAGAGCAGCCGGTAAAACAAATGATTCTCTATTCAAATGGACAGCTAAAATGTGAAATGGATTTGATGGTTGTCAGTGAAGATTCTGAAGAGTATCGCCTATGGAATAATACAGTTATACCTCACGGAATGAGCATCTTTGCTTATGAGAATGGGGATATTGAAAAAACAGCGGAATACTATAAGGGAAAGCTACACGGTCAAGTGCACCTTTATTATACAGAAAAGAGACCTCAAGGAGTTTGTAATTTCGAGCATGGGAAGAGCTCTGGACAGTGGATATCCTATTACGAAGATGGCACAGTCGCTGAAGAATCAATGTATGTTGATGATCTTTTGCAAGGTGAACTCAATCAATATTATCCCAATGGAAATAAAGCCGCACAAATCAAATATGTTTCTGGGAAAAAGGAAGGGAATGCTCTTGAATGGTTCGAGAACGGAATTCTAAAAGCGACTAAACACTACGTAAACGGACAGCTGCACTCTGATGGGAAAAATCCTGCCTATGTCGCATATTGCGAGACGCAAGAAATTGAAGAGGTTCTTGATTACATCAACGATATACCTTTTGGTAATCACTATATGTACTATCCCAATGGGAAACAGAGTTACGTTGTTAATTATAAAGATGGCAAGAAAGAAGGAATAGAGCACTTTTACGATCAGGAAGGAAATTCAATTGGTGAAGGAAGATACTCTAAAGGCATTCCACAAGGGAAGCATTCTCGTTTTTATTCTAATGGCAATCTTGAGTATTTAGCTGAGTATGATGAGCAAGGAATTTTGCTATCTCCCATTGTTGAATATGCAATAGATGGAGGCAAAATTCGTGAGTACTCTCTAATAGGAGATCAATATGACGGCAGATATGTTGAATACTACTCTGATGGTAAATTGAAGTGCGAAAGACAATATCTTTTAGGAAAGTTTGATGGAGAACAAATTGAATACTATTCTTCTGGGCAAAGAAAAAGCTATGTCAATTTTATCGATAGCTTGAAAGATGGTGATTATTGCGAATGGTATGAAGATGGGAAAAGTTCAATAGAGGAATCATATCTTCAAGGTAAAAAAGAAGGGTTATGCCGCAGCTGGTATCCCAATGGACAGATTCAATCTTCGCAAGAATTTAAAGGAGATGTCTTAGATGGCGTGTTTGAGTTGACGTACGAAAATGGGCAGAAGAAGTACAGCGGTCGCTATATAGGCGGCGAGATGGAAGATATGCATTATGAGTGGAGTCAAGAAGGCAAACTGTTATTTGAAGGAAAATATGTTAATGGGAAGCCAGATGATGAAGTAAAGATTTGGTATGCTGGTGCTGGGCTCAAAGAAGTGATTCATTTTAAAAATGGAAAACGCAATGGAATTGATGAAGAATATTTTCCAAATGAACAATTAAAATCACGCGCATATTACATCGATGATCTTTTAGAAGGAAAAGTGGAAGCGTGGTATGAAAATGGAGATATTCTATTCATTAAGACTTATTCAAAAGGGCTTCCTATAGGCGAGCATTTAGAATTCTATCCTAAGCAAAATAAGAATGAAGAAGCTTCTTGTATTATGAAAAAGCTTAATTATGATGAGGAAAGTCGCTTAGAAGGAGATCAAAAAACTTATTATCCCAATGGAGTTTTGCAAACGATTATGGGTTATATGAATGGTAATTTGCATGGAATGAAAGCTCTTTGGGATGAAAATGGGAATATGCAGGAAGAATCGTGGTATGAAAATGGCAAACTCAATGGACGCTTTTTTGAACGTAGTCAAACAGGAGGAGAAGTAATTTTCCACTATCAAAACAACCAAAAAAATGGACCACATCAGATTTTTTATCCTCCACACGGAGTTTATGGGCAGATAAAAGCATTAGAAGTCAACTATGTGAATGATAAGCCTGAGGGTGAGTTCAATGAGTATAATGAAACAGGCCACCGCATTTTTACTGTACAATATCAAAACGGTTTAAAAGAAGGTGTTGGCAAAGTTTTCAACAATCAAGAACAAACAGTAATGGAAATTCAGTTTGTTAACGACAAAAGAGAAGGTTGTCAAACACAGTATTACCCTAATGGGAAAATCTTTATGCAGTCAACTTACCACAATGATTTGCTTGATGGTGAGGAGAGAACCTATTTTGAAAATGAATCTCTAGCAAGCATTAATCTCTATAGTAAGGGCTTGAAGAATGGTTTGTGTCAGCAGTGGAACACTGATGGAGTTCTTGTTTTTGAAGGGGAATATGTCGATGGCATACGGGAAGGAAAATTTAATAAGTACTACGATGATGGCAAACCCAAGCTTCTTCAAACTTACTCAAATGATCAGCTCAATGGTTTCAAACAAGCCTTTAATACGGAAGGCAAGATGACCGAAACGCGTTTTAAAAACGGCAAAAAAACTTCTTAGAACGCAGATAGCTATCCACATATTGAAATAGAGATACACTTTAATATGTGGATGTAAAGCTGTTTTACATCTGGCTAAAGCTTTTTACATGTGAGAGTTAAGGCAAAAAAACTTTTGAAAATCGCTCAAATTCAACAAAAAATGGCAAAAGCAGATTTTTAGTTAGCACGCCAAATTTCAAGAGAAGTCAACCCAAAATCACGTGATTTCCAAAGCGTTAAATGCTCTATTTTAGTGAGCTTTTTATTTAAACGTTTTTCGATAATGAGCAATCCCTCTGGCGCAAGTAAATTGATACAATGACTGAGAAGTCCTTGAGGATTGAAATCGTAAGGGGGATCGATATAGATCAGATCGAAAGGACCTTTAAGTTTTTTAAGAGCCGATTCTGCTTTACCTTTGAATACGTGTGTTTGATTGGCAACATCGAGTTCTTTAATGTTAGCATAGATATAACGCAAAGATAGAGGATGTGATTCGACAAAGGTTACATGTTGGGCTTCTCTGCTTAGCGCTTCAAAGCCGATTGCTCCACTTCCTGCAAAGAGATCTAATAGATTACAATCTTCGATATAGCCTTGTAGCATGTCAAATAAGGCTTTTCTGACTAAAGCGAGAGTAGGGCGCGTTTGCTTTCCTTTTGGAGCTAAAATGGTGCGATTGCGAAACTTTCCACTGATAATGCGCATTTAGTCTCTAGTAGCGATGTGATCGATTGATTGTAAAACTTTTTGCGCTTGATCAAGAGCGCTATGTTTTCCTTCTTGAATAAAATGATCAAAAAAGAGCGTTGATTTAGAAGCTTTTGCTTCTTTTGTAAGCCCAGGACTTAGTGGAGAGGCATTTTCAAAATCAATTTGCTTTTGTAGAGCGATCCAATTTCCATTTTGCTTTGCTTGAAGAATGAATGTTTGTGAAGAAGGATTAGTGGTTTCTCCATAGAGAATATAGGATTCATCGTAGTGCAGTGTAGGGAAATAGGCATTGCTTTGATAAAGTATTGTATTGGCTTGCTCGTTGGTGACAATTGTTGCAGATACTTCTGATGCAATTGGATGTCTAAGATCAGTGATGAGTTTTGAAAGTTTGCGAGGAAAAGAGGAGTGGGTGTCAGAATGAATAAGATTTCCACGGCATAAACTGCTGAGAAGAGAGAGCAGAAATAGATTATTTTTTCTTCCAATAGCAGCAGAATATAAAGAGATGCGGTGGTGGTGGTTTTCAAGCCAACCTTTGATCGTATCTCTTTGTTTTTCTTTTGATAATAAGGTATCGCCGTCACTGATTAAAATCACAGTTGTCACTTCATTTTCAGGAAAATCAGTTTGAATGAGCTTATTGAGTGATTCATAAATGTCCGTAGCTGAGAAGTAGCCTTTATATGCTTGTTTATCAAGAAATTTTTCTGCCATTGCAATCGAGTTTTTTCCTTGTGGAAGGTAATCATCGCTTAGGCGACTGATTTTCTCATCGAAGATGCAGATATTAAAATTGTCATTTTCACTAAGTGCAGATAATGACTTAAGAACGGCCTTTTTAAATGAGTTGTAGCGATGGCGTTCAATTGAATTAGAGCGGTCAATTAAGAACAAAAAGTTTTGCTTCATTACAAAGGCTTGCATGTCGCTTGCTGGTTTCACAATGAGTGCAAAGGGATAGCGCCCTTCCTCATTTTTTTCACCGATATAGGGTGTAATAGAGAAGTAATCGTTCCAGCCTACTAGAGCTAATTTATCCTTAATAGAGTAAGGATTAGCGCTTAGAGCGATCCCATTTTTTTGAAGATGCGCATTTTCGTGATGGACAGCAATCAGGGTGTCGAGAGAAGTATAGAGAGCGTGTGTAATTTCTGGGAGCAATAACGGAAGAGTTGGTGATGGATTAAGAGAATTAAAAGGATCTTCTTGCGTCACAATATCGGGCAATGAAAGACTCTCAGTCTCTGATAAAATACCCAAGTTTTGCAATGTTTCATGAGTGCCAACAATCCTTTCCTCCAGCTCAGAGTGATAACTTTGATCAAAGGTAAGAATTGGTTCGCTCTCTTCTTCTTCATGAACAAATGCTGATTGACAGAGAATTTCAGCTATACTGTGCCATCGATCTTCTTTTTCTATGTGAGGCTGTTGCTCAGAGATATCTTCATAAAGATAAGAGTGATAATCAATATGTTCTTCTGTAGTGCTTAAGGAAAGTTGCGAGGATGAGAAAGTTGGATCACAAGGCTCGTCAAACTTAGTAATAACAAGAGGCTCTGGTACGCATTGACGAGCCTCTTCTAGAGTTGGCCTGCAAGGGTCTTTTGATAAACACACTTTATAATCATAAGGATGATGAAATTGTGATGAAGGAGAGACAAATTCGCTGAAGAAATCGTGTATTTTCTTATTGTTATCAACAAGATAAGAAGTTGGCTGTGGCAAGGTAGGGTTAGAAGTTAGCTGATTTGAATTAAATAAAGTAGGCTTGGGAGCCTTCATATCAACATTTAACTTAAAAAAAATTGCAAGCAACACAAGGTGCAGACAAATCGAGACAAGTATGCACTTTGTCCAAAGCGATTTGCTCTTGAGCTTATGATATAAAGCGATGATGCTCTGCATTTACTTTGCTCGATTTAATCCGTGTCATTTGTTTGATCCTTAACAACTCGATGAAGTCGTGTCAATAAATAAGGAGATAAATGTGCTTCTTTTGATTGCAATTCTGCCAGTTTAGAGCATGCAATTTTGTTAAATTTTGCTATCAAATCTGTTTGGTTATTTTCTGTAGCGCGTTTCTCTTCGAGAAAAGCGATTTGCATATCGATAAAGGTCATATATTCATTTAAAGTAGCATCCTTTTCAGGAAAATAGTTTTTTGCAGCATTATAGTCTGCTGAAATTGGATCATTTTCTGCTAGAAAATCGCTTTGTAAGCATTGATAGAGCACAATTGTTCGTTTTAGTCGATCATCGACAGCTGTAAGTTTTGCTTTAAGTTCAACATATTCAATCGCAGCTTCAAGATGAATTGGCTCAGAATGGAGCTTTCGTTTAATTTGTAGATCTTTGAAGCTATTGAGAGTCGATAAGACCTGCAAGTTATTTTCGTTAAATTCACCTGCAGGGATTTGCTTCAATCGTAAACAGCTCTTATGCAAACAGGCCGCGTAAGCGTGGTATGAACTGATGTGCGAAGATGATTCAACTAAAAAATCATATGCTTCGATCGCTTCATTGATATTTCCAAGTTTCTCATGGGTTTTTCCCAGTTCAAAGAGCACGTGACGTTGGAATTTCCAGTCAGCTTCAGGCAATCCTTTTTCTGTTGCTACAAGAGCGCTAAGACAGCGTAGTTTCTTTTCAAATTGCCCCTTATATTCTAGCAATTCTGTAAACTTCAATACTTCTTCTTCGAGGTAGCTTGTATCTGCAGTAATCATTAAACCTTCTGCATCAGAAGAAAATAAACTGCTGTAGATATCAAGTGCTTGCTCGATATATGGCATTGTTGTTGTAGAGGGCTTAACAAAGAGCTCACTATTTGCTATACGGAAAGTTTGGAATTGGTCGTAATAATAGTTGGCGAGCCATAAAAGATTTGAAGGTTTAATCTGAGCAGATTTGGTGTAAAATGATGATAATAAGTGCTGTGCTGCGTTTTCATCATACTGCTCATCTTTTCCATCATTATCTTCTTTCAACTGAATGTATGCATTGAATAAGTGTAGATGAACGAGGTGGTTTTCTTTGAGCTCTGGATTAAGAGTTAGCGCTTTTTCTGCGTCATTGACAAAACCTTTCCAATCTTTTTTAGAATCGAGTTTTGCCATCCCAAGAAGGAGATAGGCGTCGGCAATGTGTTCATGTTCAGAGTAATTTGAAATATAATATTTGAGTTGGGCAATTGCTTCGGCGTAGTTTTCGGTTTCATAGAGATTTTTAGAGAGTAGAAATTGATATCGCGCTCTTTCTTGATCAGTTAAAACCTCTTTTTGTTCGAGAACCGCTGCCATATCTGAAATGCACTGTTTCTTTTTCTCTTCAATATTATTTTCCTCAGCTTTCTGGAGATCTTGAATTGAGCAGTTTAGTAGGTATTTCCAAGCGAGATGACTCTTTGCGCTATCGGGATAGGTGTTTAAGTAATGAGCAAAAGCTGATCTACCTTCGTCATAGGCTTCTTTTTTTGCTAAAAGAAGAGCGTAGTCAAAGAGAATATTGTCTTGATTAGGGTGATCTGGAAATTTTTCTAAAAGTTCTTCTAAGCTTTTTTGAGCAGAGGAGAGATCGCTACTTTGATGACAAAGTTTTGCATGAAGAATCAAAGATTGAGCAAATTCTTCGTCTTTAGGAAATAGTGTGCGCATTTGGTTTAATATGCGCTCTAAAGTATCGACATCGCTTGTTTTTTCAGAACACAATGCAAGACAGAGAAGGGCATTTTTGACTTCTGGAGTCAATGAAGAACTATTCATTGCAAAATTGAGTAGAGGAGTAATCGCATTTTGATACTCATCAATTTGGAAATAACTTTGTCCAATCAAATAGTCAAATATCTCACTGTCCTTTGCATTAAGATATTTAGCAATTTCGTCTCTCTTGCCAATCAGGCGCTTAAACTCTTTATTTTGATAAAGTAAGAGCATTTGATTGTATGCAGCTTGTTGCGCTTTATCGCCTCCTAGTGGAAAAATTTTGGCAAAGGTATCAATCGCAAGATCGCGATTGAAGTGCGTTTGCAAATCCGCAACGCGCATGAGTAGTTCTGCCTTTCTTTCTGGTAGAGCTTCAGCAAGTTCTTTATAGCGCTCTGCTGCGGCTTCATATTCGCCTAAAAGACGGTATGTTTCTGCAAGCTGCGCTAAACTAAAATCATGGTAGCGGGAATTTAATAGCATAAGGTGATGAGGTCTTGCGAGCTCGGCTAGAGATTTCTGTTCTAAGCTATCTGAGGTGATTCCTGCCTGCTTTGAAGCAGATTGAGAAAACATAAAGCGTACTTTTTCGATATTTAAATCATTATTTTTCGCTTGCTTGAGATAATCCTGACCCATTTCAATGACTGGTTGATAGTTGTTGAGTTCGAAATAGGATTGCATCAAATTGACGAATGATTTTTCGCGATATTTTGGCTCTTTAATTTTCTGATATGCATCGATTGCTAAATCGTAGGCACTCTCTTGAAAATAGAGGTCGCCGAGCATTGTTAATAGTTCATCGGTAAATTCTGTTTGAGGATAGATGTTAAAAAAGTCAAGAATATGGCTTTTAGCTGTTTTGTAGTCCCCTTCTTTCCAATAGTCTATAATTCTGCGGATGTGCAAATGGGCATCAGCTAGGGAGTGTTTATTAGAAGTGAACGAAACTAAAGTTAATGAAAGGCATGATGTCGTAATAAATTTACGAGAAAATTGAGCGAAAAAGGAGCATCTATCAGGGAGTTTCATGTTATTTTTCCTCATCTCTTTGGTAGTTTTTCGCAATTATAGTCTTGAAGACGAAATGGGCAAATCATTTTTGTGATTTTTAATCGACAGACAGCGGAGCGCCACCATAGTAAGAGATCAATTCAGCAGCAATATCTTCTTGATTGTCTTTGAGTTTTCTATAGATATGCAAGCCTTTGGCATTATGACCTTGTTGAAAATAGAGTATGCCAAGACGAAATAGAACCTGCTTGTCATTAGGCGCAATTTCTAGAATTTTTTCATATTCTCCGATTTCTTGCTTAATCATTTCTAAATCGTGATAGATATTTGCTAGTTGTGCATGAACCCAAGGATCGTGTGGGACATATTCATCGAGGATCTTAAATTCCTCAATAGCCCGTTGCGCTGCAAAACGAAACTTTTTTTCCATTAAAGGATTGGCATAGTCCTTGGGGATCCAAGGAAAATCAATATGGGGATGTTTTTTACGCGGATCGAGATATGTTTTTCCTAAATTGAGGTGTGCTTCAGCTAAAGAAGCATGAGCTTCTAAATCTATTGGTTCTGATTTAACAAGTTGGATTAACTCTTCGATTGACGATGATAAAAGAAGCTCTTTGATTCTAAGCAGATCTTTCCAATGTAAGAAGGCACTGAGTTTTTGCATGAATATTGAAGAGGAGCGTTTTGTTTTCGAAAAAAAGAACAGGGTGTATTCGCTATTTTCTAAACGTTCGACGAGTCGATAGATCGCTTGAGATACCGCCATATGATATTCAGAGTCACCATTACTAAAAGGAATGATTTTTTCAATTTGTTCTAAATAGTTCTTTTGCAGGTGCAAAAATTGATCAGGTTTTTTTGCCTGAAAATAAAACAGTAAAATCATGTAGGAAAAGCTCGATAAAAAAAGCGAGGCGATGAAGAAAGCGGCAGAAATATTTTGTGAAAATGTTGCAAGCGAAAATAAAACAGCAATGAGTTGAAGTGCAAGAAATGCAAATGCGCCGAGATGAAAACAAGAGTAAGACAGCAGGGTTTTACGTGTTTTTTTTAAAGTATATTGACATATCGCTTCAATCTCTTGCTGAAGCTTTTCGGGTTCAATAGTTTCTTGTGTAGGCGGTGGTAACATAATTTCACGACAAAATATGGTGTGTCGTCATGTTAACGCATGTCTAATTTAAGCGAAATGTGAACTATACATTGTGATTAATACCCGCCAGATTGACCAGTTTGAATCATGTAGTTGATCACCTTTTGCGGCACTCCAGCATTTTTGAGATCGATAATCTCTTGAGAGCTTAAATAGTAGATGCTGCCTGTTGCTTGAATTTGACTGATAATGACATTTTCATTTAATCCAGCATCGTGCATCGATCTGACATCAGCTATCGATAATTGTTGCGCGCTGTCTATGCGATTTAGAGTTTGTGGGCTTTGTTGCTCCATGATTTTGCGATCTTGTGCATCGAGTGCTGCGCCAACAAGCCCTCCGCCTAAAGCTCCGACAGCTCCACCAATTGCAGCTCCCTTCCCTCCTCCAATAATTGCACCTGTTCCGGCTCCTAGAGCTCCTCCGGCTAAGGCTCCTGTTCCTGTGTGTGTTTCACAAGAGGAAAGTAGTAGAGCGATAGAACCAATAAAGACTGTTGCATTTTTCATATATAGCCTCATTTATTACTTAGCTTCTGTATAATATTTTTTGCACTATGTTAAGTCGATTAGCAAGGTTTTTTTAATTGAACAAGTAGTTAGTGAATTATATTTCCTAATTTGCCTAAGCTTATTGAAACTATTGGAGCAGAAAATGTTGAGTTTGTCTGAAATTGCCTCTCTTTCTCGTGAAATCGATCGCGAACTCAAAGAAAAAAAGCTGTTGGATGTTAAACAAATCTCAGAAAAACAGTGGGTTCTGATTTTTAGTGATGGGAAAAAGCTCATAATTGCTTTGAAATATCCTTTTGAAACGATCCATCTATCTCAAGGGTTGCAGCAAGGTGCAGTGACACCTTTTACAAACTGTCTCAATAAATCACTGCTCAATTTTCAAGTAGACGATGTGAATCTCATGAATTCTGATCGCATCGTTGTTTTATCTTTGATAAAAGGGAATCTACAGAAGAGGCTTATCATCGAATTGATTCCACGACGTGGAAAAATCGTTCTGATTGATGAAAATCAGCACATACTATGCACACCACATTTAGTGGGGAAAAGATACGATTTTCCTGAGAAAAAAGTCACTCAGGAAATAAACATACAAGAAGTGACTTCTCAAGAAATTGAGAAGCGGTTTCTTAAGAGTGATGTTGAAAGGCGCAAATTATTGATTTTAGAGCGATTGGATCAGAAGAGAGAAAAACTAAAGAAATTGCTGGAGCGATATGAAGAGCAGCTCAATGGTCCCAAGCGGGCTGAACAAATTTATAAAGAAGCTCAATTGTTACAAAGCCATTTTCATCAGATCAAACCAGGAATGAAGAAAATATCTTTATTGGATTGGGAAACAGGTCAAGATTTGGAAATCGATCTTGAAGAGAATATTTCTTTAACCAAACAGCTAGAGAAAAAATTTCGAAAGGTACGCAAGCTAAAAGAGGGAGCAAAGCATGCTGTTATCTTAAAGGAGCAGGCGCAAAAGGAAATTGATTTACTTGCTCAGAAAATTAGGCAGGTGGAAGAAGCGGAAGATTTGGATGCTTTTGAAGTTAAATCACCTATAAAAAAGGTAAAGAAACAAAAGGTTCCTTTTCGTTGTTATTATAGCGAGAGTGGATTAGCAATTTATGTTGGGATGAATGCTAAACAAAATGAGGAACTCTCTTTTCGATTTGCTAGGGGGAATGACACGTGGCTACACTGTGCTGATTATCCAGGTTCCCATGTCATCATACGCTCTAATGAGGTCGATAAGGAAACTTTAGATGACGCTATGCAAATTGCAGTACATTACAGCAAAGCTCAAGGAGAAAAAGAGGCAGACGTCATTGTGACAAAAAGTAAAGAAGTTCACAAAATGCGCGGGGGCAAGCCTGGTAGTGCGCGGTTAGGGAAACATAAAAAAATACGTGTGCGTTTTGATCCTATGAGATTTAAACGCGTTGCTCTTCGTAAAGAACCGCATCCTCTTCCCTAAAGCGATATCCAATTCCTCTCACTGTTTCAATCCATTGAAAATTGGGACCGAGCTTTTTGCGCAAAGAAGCGATATGAACATCAATATTTCGATCGACAATCATTGCATCATCATTATTGACATCATCGAGCAATTGATTCCTGCTAAGCACTTGACCTCTATGGCCAAGAAGGCGACAAAGAATGCCAAATTCTGAGAGAGTAAGGGGGATGATTTTATTTCCTGTGCGTAAAAGATAGCGGTCAACCTCAAGGATATAATTACCAAACGTTAATACATTTGGTGTTTTATCTGAGTCTTTACCACGTCTTAAAACAGCTCGAATTCGGGAGAAAAGAACTTTTGGAGAAAATGGTTTAGCGACATAGTCGTCAGCTCCAAGCTCTAAACCAAGCAACACATCGATTTCTTCTTGTCTTGCGGAGAGAATAATGACGGGAATATTTTTTAATTCTTGATTACTTTTAATTTTGCGGCATACATCAAGCCCATTCTGGCCTGGAAGCATGATATCTATAATCACAAGATCAGGTTTTTCTCTCTCGACAGCACGAAAGCCATTGATTCCATCGACTTCGACATGGAGTTTGTAGTTAGACACTTCTGCTTGTAGCTTTATCAATGCTGCAATGTCTTCTTCGTCTTCGATTAACAAAATGCGTTTTTTTTGGCTCATAAAACTGACCTTAAAGAAGTAAGAAAAATGCTGATTCTAAGAAGTTAAGCGAATAAATTCAATCTTTGCAAGAGTTTTGCTTCAACTTTCTCAATAGGATTTAAAAAGAGTGCTTCGCTAAGTGATTGGAACTTTGAGGGATTATCTGAGACAAAATAGCGTTCGAATGGTTTTGGATTGTTCTCATTGATGAGGTGATTCTGTATTAAAATCGCTTTGATATGATGAGCGCAATCCTCTGCGGGATCAATAAAATCGATTGATTTATTCAGCTCTTGCATCAGCTTATTTTTTAGTAAAGGATAGTGCGTGCAAGCTAGCAGTAGAGCGTCAATTGGAGCGTTTTTGATAGGGTCTAGATATTGCTCAATTGCATGTGTTGTTTGGGGATGATCTATGCATCCCTCTTCAATCAACGGGACAAATAGGGGGCAAGGGATACAGTATAATTGTTTTGATTTGGATAAATTGTTTTGGTAATACTTAGATTGAATTGTTGCTGTTGTTCCAAGTAGGGCGATGTTTTCCCAAGATTGATTTGCATTTACACGTTCAACAGCGGCTTCTGTAATAGCGACAACGGGAATATTGAACTGGGTTCTTAAGCTTTTTAATGCAGCCGTGCAAGCAGTATGGCAAGCGATTACAAGGAGTTTAATGTTGTATTGGAGAAGAAAAAAAGCGCTTTCAAGCGTATATTGACAAATTGTTTCATTGCTTTTGGATCCATAGGGGAGTCTTGCAGAGTCGGCAAAATAAATTAGATTTTCCTGTGGCAAAATCCTTTTTATTGCATGTAGTACAGTTAAACCCCCTACACCAGAATCAAAAATTCCAATGCTCGCTTCAGAATGACTATTCATGAGGGATATTTAAGACTTCTCCAACAAAGATTTGATCGCCACTTTTGCCATTGCTGTTTCTCAAAGCTTCAAGAGAAACGTGATGTTCAGCAGCGATATGGCTTAGTGTATCACCAGGTTTGACTTTATAAGTCGCGCAATTTTCTTTATTTTGCTTTTCCATTGCTGAAGAAATAGAATTAAGCGTTGATTTCAAATTTCCAAGTTCTTTGAAGCGCGATTGATGGATAGCAACATCGCCTTCTAATGATTCGATTTTGCGTTTATATTGACTTAAGTATTCTGATGTTTGATTGGCGTGATCTTTTAGGCTTTGCATATCAAGAGCTACTTTTTCCTGCAGATTTTCTATCCCTTGTAATTTCTTTTCAAATAGAGAAATCTGTTGAGCAAGCATTTCCAAACGGGTTGTAAGATTAGAGGTCCCTTTGGAATTGATTGTATTTTGTTGCACATTTTTTAGTTTGTCTTCAACGATTTGTAGCTCGACTTGATACCCATTGATCTCATGCTTGATGTCGGATAGCTCAAGACGCATGTCATTAAAAGCGATTTCAAGCTGTTTATCGCGTCCATTAAAAGCTGCTAGAGTAGAAGAACAGCTCGTCTGAATGAGTGAGCAAAAAATAGGAACTACGCAAAGTAAAGCTTTTTTCATAGTTTTTTTGATTGGTTATGAATTTTAAAATCAGCACGACGATTTTTTGACCAATCTAAAGGTGAGTGGCCGAAAGCTGCCGGTTTGTCTTTCCCATAGGAGATTGTAAATATTCTTTCTGGATCAACTCCATTTTGTACGAGCAAGGTGCGCACATGATTGGCTCTGCGCGTGCCTAAAGCTAGGTTGTACGCTTCGGAGCCCCTTTCGTCGCAATGTCCTGAAATAAAGAGATACACTTCTGAATGTTGTTTAAGGTAGGTCGAGATTTGGTAGGCGATCTGAATGTACTCTTTGCTACGTAAAGTGTGGTCATTGGTATTGAAATAGAGCGTTTTAAATACCGAGTATTCAGCTGATGTAGGTTCAATGAATCGTTCAATACCTGGGATTCTGGAACCAAGCTCTCCAGGAGTTTCTCTAGATTGGGGAATAGCTTGATCGATATAAGCGATGTGAAGATCTTCTTCTTGAAGAGGAATAAATTCTTCTTCTTCAGGACCAAGAAATTCATTTTGATCGCGATAGAGAGGAGATTGCTCAGATTTGCTCCATAGCGATTTAACGTTTTTGATATAGCGTGCTGCTAAGCTCTCATCTTCTTTGCTATTGCGTTGTTGACAGGAGCTGCCTGCGAGCAATAGGGAAAAAATGGGAAGCAGTTTTAACAAATTTTTCATCTTCAAAGCCTCTTAAACAAAAATCACAGTTTATATATTACTTATTACTCCAGCTAGGATAATGTTTTTTGCCGGGGCCTTCTGTGATTTTCAATGGTTCCGATTGGGTTAAGTTTACTATATACATTTCGGCATTATTTCCATCATTTGTATTGTATACGAGATGTAAATTATCTAGTGCCCAGCTAGGATTTTCTTTATTTCCTGGACCACTTGTGAGTTGGTATTCATCTTCGTTTTCAAAATCATAAATCCAAATTTGCCGTATTCCATTTGTTTTAACACTATATGCTAATTTTTTTCCATCTGGCGACCAAGCAGGGGAGGTGTTTTCTCCACCTTGCTTGCCGATCTGAATTGCATTGGAACGTTTAACGCTAGTAGTTGTTGGAATAACATAAATCTTTGGCTGACCATCTTTGTCAGAAACAAAAGCGATTTGCTTCCCATCAGGACTGAAAGTTGGAGAAGCTTGGGTCGCTTTTGGGAAAGAATATAATTGTACAGGTTTATCAACGCGTTGAGTAACAGGATCGAAAGTTTGTAGGAAAAGATCTGCGCGTCCGCCCGCGTCGCAAATAAATGCGATTTTATCGCGCTGTTGTGAGATTGCGGGGAGAAGTTGATTACCCCTTAAATCGATTAATCTTTTGCCTATGCCATCTTTTAGTGAAGCGAGATAGATTTTTGGTTGGCTGAGTTTATAAGAAACATAGAGGAATTGATCATTGTTGAATTTTGGGTGAGAGGGGATCAAAATCGGTGTGATACAACAACTGTTTTCACGAGTGACTTGCCTTTCATTTTTTCCGTCCCAATCACACTCCCAAATTTCCGATTTAATATTATCGGATTCTTTGTTAGTGATTTGTAGAGAATAGAGAATACGATAGGCTGCAAAAGGAGAGGCATCAAAAAGCGTGGCTAAAATTGAATCGACAACTTTATGAATTTGCCTGCGATCTTTGCTCAAGCGTCCTTCAATAACGATATCTTTAAAGTGTTTTAATGAGCCGGTGTGCGTAGAAAAAACCTGAAAATCTAGAGATTCTTTATGCGCAATGATCTTGATTATATAAGCGACACCGAGGTTTTTCCAATGTTGAATGTTGTAAACTTCATAGGTGTTCTCTTTGCTTAACGTTATTTCTTTTTCTGAATCTTTAGGTAATACACGGGTATAGCCACTATAGCAAAAATCATTTTGCATCACTTCGATTAAACGCTCGAGATACTCTGGAGAAAAGGCGCAACCGTCAACATGAACATTGCTAATATAAAGTGGAGATAGTCGATCATCAGTAGGAAGATGGATAGTAAGTTCATCACTACTCGAAGCAGAAAAAAGGCTAGTATGGCAGAAAATTGCTGCTAGTAGGAAAAAAATAGATAGGACTTTTTTCATCTGGGACCTTCTCTTAAATCTCATTACACAATGTTAACACATAGGATAGTTTTTTGTTCTCGGAAAGATTTTTAGCAGGTTTTGGAAAAGATAAAAAGGGTAAACGCTCTTGTAAATAATCGCGGTTCTTTTTGCTGTCGCTATGCAAAAAAATCAACTTTTTCACTTTCCCTTCTTTATCGATTTCAATCTCAATTTTAACGGCTCCTGATTCAGGCAATTGCAAAGAGCTTTGTAAAAGAGAGGTGATGCTGTCGCAATAATATTTTTCTTCAATTGAGTGAGATTGAGAAGAGATTTCTTGATCGATTTGTAAAGTGGTTATTCCCTTAGGAACAGCGAGTTTGGCATCAGATTTATGTTTAGGAGGTGTAGTCTCGAAATTTGAAATATCTTCCCGAAGTTTTTTAATCATTGCAGCATTGACGGGATTATTCCCTTTTTTCGAAGGTTGCGGTGTTTTCTTTTTTGATACAGATTTTTTTTCAGCAGGTTTCTTTTCAGCAGGTTTTGTTGATGAAGTTGTTTTTTTTGAAGAACTTGATTTTACCACTTCAAGTTTTGGTGGGGACAACTTTATGGTTTGCACAGAGATCCGTTGCTTATTTATTTCAAATGGCTGCACTTTCTTATTTACTATGATAGAGACAAGAAACAGGTGGATAAGGACAACAGCAAGTAGGCTTTTGATTGGTTTTTTATTCATCGTGGTTTAAGTACGATATCGAGTTCTATAAAACCCGCATCTTCTAGAGCGTTTTTTACTTCTTGATATGTTCCAAAATGTGATCCCTTATCGCAATAAAGCAAAGGTATATTTTGGGGATAATTTAGCCTAGCTTCTTTCAATTTGATTGATAAGTTTGATTTGTCGAGGACTTTAGATCCTAGTGTAATTGTATTATCGCGATGAATCTCAATGCGCAATGGATTGTTACTCTCTCCTATATCGATTTCTTTGGTTGCTTTGCCTCCTCCAGTAGCGAGGTCTATCTGATCGAGATCGAGCATCGGCGCAACAAGGATGAAAGTAATTAAAATTAGGAAAACAACATCAATTAGAGGAGTAAGATTAATTCCCTCATCTTCAGTGCCTAAATCATGTTCTAAATGCAAATTTCTCATGCTTATGTCTCAACGCGACGGTATTGCAGTTCGAGTTTTGAGATTAGTTCTGCGAGAAAATCGCGCATATCAGAGGTTAGTAAACGCACTTTAGTCTTTAAATAGTTATGAGCGATGAGCGCGGGAATTGCGATGATCAATCCAAGAACTGTAGTGACAAGAGCTGTTGATAAGCCACCTAGGACTCCACTGTTTGATGTGATGGTTCCTCCTCGCTGCAATTCACCAAAAGTTAGCAGCATGCCCCACACTGTTCCAAGTAATCCGAGGAAAGGAGCGAGAGTGACAATCGTTGTCAAAATAAACATGTTTTTTTCGAGTTGTTTAACCTGATAAGAGATCGTAGTTAAAACATGTGCTTCAAGAATTTCAATGTCTGTACGCGAGAGAAAAATCTCTTCAGCATTTTCCTGCTGCTTACGCAAAAAATAGAGGTTTTTATCAAGCATAGCAACTGCCTTTTGCTTGAAGATAAAAAAGATTTGCAAAAAGGGATGCTGCTTAATCCGTCGATCGATTTGTAGATTAAGAGAGAGGAGCGGCTCTTTGTTGCTAACAATGAATTTTTCGATCTGCGCGGCATTTTTACCCACTTTTGACGTGAGCCAAATTTTGTGAACAAGTACAATCCAGCAAATCATTGATAATAAAAAAAGTGAAAGAAAGATTGCCCTTCCAAATGGATCAGCGGTTGTATAGGCTGATGAAAAAGTTGTAAGGAAGGCGAAATAAAGAGCACAATTCATAAGGTTTACCTAGTTTCCCTACGTAGGGATAGCCGAGCTGAAAGCTATTTGTCAAGTTGAGATTGTAGCATAGCTTTTTGAGTAGATTTTTAGCAAAATAGATGAATTTTTAAATCAAGGTAATCAGATAAATGTTAGTCGATACACATTGCCATTTAACCGCCACTGAAATGCTTCCTGACATTGAGCAGGTGATGATTCGAGCAAAAGAGAATGGCGTGGAAAAAATTGTTAATATTTGCACCGATCAAGAGACTTTGGAGAAGGGAATTGAAGTTGCGAAGAGGCACAAAGAAATTTATCTCACAGCAGCAACGACACCGCATGATGTTGTAGCCGATGGAGAGTATTTTTTTCCTTTTGTTGAAAAAGCTGCTGAAAATCAACAGTTGATTGCCATTGGAGAAACCGGTCTCGATTATTTTTATGAGCATGCGCCGCGAGAAGTGCAGCAGCAGTTTATGGTTCGATATTTAAAACTAGCGAAGCGTTTTAATCTTCCCCTTATTTTCCATTGTCGCGATGCCTTTGATGACCTATATGCTATAACCGACCAGGAAAAAATCGGCTCACGCGCAATTTTGCACTGTTTTACGGGCACTCTAGAAGAAGCTAAAGCGGGATTAGAGCGTGGTTGGTATATTTCCTTTAGTGGGATTATTACCTTTAAAAAATCGACCGCACTGCGCGATGTTGTCAAAGAAATGCCCCTCAATCGCATATTGATTGAGACAGATAGTCCTTTCCTAGCACCTCAAAGCAATAGAGGAAAGCGCAATGAACCAGCCTTTGTCAAAGAAACCGCAGAAATGATTGCATCGATCAAAGAACTCTCCTTTGGTGAGCTCGCCAAAGTGACGGCGCAAAACGCTGCTGATTTTTTTTCTTTTGAAAAACAGAAGCGCACGCTTTAATACTACTTTTCAATTAGAGATGGGTCATGACTTTATCAATCCCAAAAGTTCCTCGCGCCTTCATCTGGAGAAGGTTGCATTCATTGACAGGCCTATGGCTTGTTTTGTTTTTAATCGAACACCTTCTAACTAATTCACAAGCAGCGCTGCTTTTAGGTGAAAATGGTCAAGGATTTGTTCGGATGGTTAATGCAATTCACAATCTTCCTTACCTTGAAGTGATTGAAATTTCCTTACTTGGAATTCCCTTTCTCATTCATATGTATTGGGGTGTTGTCTACTTATGCACTAGCAAATCCAATTCACGCTCAACCGATGGATCTAAGCCTTCTCTTCCTCAGTATGGCCGCAATAGAGCCTTTACTTGGCAGAGAATGACTTCGTGGATATTGCTGTTTTTAATCATTGGTCATGTCGTTAAATTTCGTTTTCTTGATTACCCTGTAACTATGCGTGAAAGCGGCACTTCAAAATATCTCGTAAGTGTCTCTTTTGATCGCGGGTTATATACTGTTGCTCCGAAACTTGGAGTAACGCTTTATAATTCACAAGAAGTAGAGCAGGAAGTGAGTTCTTTAAATGACCGTTTGAGCAAGTTAAATAATAGCACCTATTCACCTCAATTTGTCCAATCAAATCATTATGACCCACACTATCGATCTGTTGCTATGAAAGCACTTGAATTAGAAAGCGATAAAGCGCGACTCGACGCATTAAATAAATTTCATCTCAAACCGAGTCAGGTGCTTGTTATTGCTGATGATTTTGGCACAGCTTCATTAATGTCTGTGCGCAATACTTTTAAATATCCCATCTATGTTGGACTCTATACTGTTTTTGTTCTTGCCGTCGCTTTTCATGCTTTTAATGGGTTTTGGACCTTTCTAATTACTTGGGGTGCGGTATTTAAAGTAAAATCTCAACGTTCTATGGTTGCGTTTTGTATAGCTATGATCTTCGTCGTCGCTTTTCTTGGATTAGCATCTGTATGGGGTACCTATTGGCTCAATTTAAAATCTTAAAGGAAGTGCATTGATGAAAGGACAAGGCAAACAAGTCATTGTTGTTGGTGGAGGACTAGCTGGTTTATCTGCTGCAATGAAGCTTGCCGAAAACGGATGTCATGTACGCATTATATCCGTTACAAAATGTAAGCGTTCTCATTCAGTTTGTGCCCAAGGTGGAATAAACGCTGCAATGAATCTAAGAGGTGAAGATGACTCTCCGTACATTCACGCTTACGATACGATTAAAGGAGGAGACTTTTTAGCAGATCAACCTCCTGTGCTAGAGATGTGTCTTGCAGCACCTTCGATTATTCGCATGATGGAGCGTTTTGGCTGCGCCTTTAATCGCACCGAAGAGGGCAACATTGCCTTTCGCCGGTTTGGAGGAACCCTTTATCACCGCACAGCCTTTTGTGGAGCCTCTACGGGGCAGCAGCTTCTCTATAGCTTAGATGAACAAGTCCGCCGCTATGAAGCACAAGGAGTTGTCGAAAAATTTGAGAATCATGAGTTTTTACGTCTTGTTCTAGATGATGAAGGAATAACACGTGGCGTTGTGATGATGGACCTTCTTAACCTCAAACTCGAAGTTCTCAAAGCTGATGCAGTCGTTGTTGCAACAGGAGGCCCGGGTGTTATTTTTAAAAAATCGACTAACTCAACTTTTTGTACCGGAGCTGCCAATGGTAGACTCTATATGCAGGGAGTGCAGTATGCAAATGCAGAATTCATACAGATTCATCCGACTGCAATTCCTGGCGCGGACAAACTGCGACTAATCTCTGAATCCACACGTGGTGAAGGTGGTCGTGTTTGGGTTTACGGTGATGCGTCAAAAACAATTGATACTTCTGATGGCAGAACGATTCCTTGTGGAGAGACAGGTAAGCCCTGGTATTTCTTAGAAGAAATGTATCCTGCTTTTGGTAATCTCGTCCCTCGTGATATTGGAGCTCGAGAGGTGTTGCGCATCTGTGAAATGGGTCTTGGTATTGAAGGGGAGATGCAGGTTTATCTTGATGTTTCCCATCTCAGACCTGAAATTCATCATAAGCTCGATGCTGTGCTAGATATCTATCAAAAATTCACTAATGAAGATCCGCGCAAAGTACCGATGAAGATTTTTCCTGCTGTGCACTATTCAATGGGTGGAGCTTACGTCGATTGGCCTGCTGCTGATGCAGAAGATCGTCTTGAACGGTATCGTCAGATGACTAACATTTCAGGTTGCTTTAATGTTGGAGAATCAGAGTTTCAATATCATGGTGCCAATCGCTTAGGTGCCAATTCTCTTCTCTCTTGTATTTTTGGAGGTCTTGTTACTGGAGGTGAAGTTCCACGTTATCTTGATAACCTCCAACACAGTTATGGCAATCTCCCTAGCTCAATCTTTGATCGTGCGCATCAAGAAGAAGAGCAGATTAAAACCAATCTTCTCGGTAGTCATGGCAAAGAAAACGTGCATGTGTTGCATGACGAGCTTGCTGAAACGATGGTCTCTCATGTGACCGTCAAAAGAAACAACACCGACCTTGCTAAAGCAATCAATAAAATTAAGGAAATTCGTGAGCGTTATCATCACATTTCTCTTGATGATAAAAGCTCTGCTTCTAATCAAACCTATGTTTTTGCGCATCAATTTAGTGCGATGCTTGAGTTGTCTCTTGCAATGGCTAAATCTGCCCTTTTACGCAATGAGTCTCGCGGTGCACACTTTAAGCCGGAGTATCCCGATCGCGATGATAAAAATTGGCTAAAGTCGACCATTGCAACGTATCAAAAAGATGAGCCCGAGATTACCTACCGCCAAATCGATCTCGCGCATATTGATCCTCTTCCACGCGACTATACCAAAGCATTAAAAGTTGCTCCGGAGTTGAAAAACATTCCCAAAAACATTAAGTTGCCTATTTAGAAAGGGAAAATATGCGCACATTTTTTTTGAAAGTTTTACGTGGCAAGAAAGGTAATCAGTTTTGGGAGGAGTTCAAGCTTCCCTTACTTCCTTATCTCAATGTTAATTCAGCATTAATGGAGATTCAAAAAAAGCCCGTTAATCGTCAAGAAAAACGGGTTGCTCCTGTTGTTTGGGAACAAGGATGTTTAGAAGAAGTATGTGGGTCGTGTTCAATGCTTGTGAATGGTCGTCCGCGTCAGGCGTGCACAGCTCTTATTGCAACGTATCTCGAACAAACAGGAAGTGACACAATTACAGTAGCTCCCTTAACGAAATTTCCCCTTGTTCGCGATCTCATCGTCAACCGTGATCGCATGTTTGAAAATTTAAAAAAGGTGAATGCTTGGATTGACTGCGATGATTCTTTCGACCGCGGCTATGGACCGAAAATCAGTCCTAATCTCCAAGAATCTCTCTACATTCTCTCGACCTGTATGACCTGCGGATGTTGCACAGAGGCGTGTCCTCAAGTCAACCCCAAATCGGAATTCATTGGCCCTGCGGCGATTTCTCAAGCCCGTCTTTTCAATGCTCATCCTGTTGGCGCCTTGCAAAAGCATAAAAGACTGCGCCCTCTCTTACAAAAAGGGGGTATCGCAGATTGTGGCAATGCGCAAAATTGTGTCCAAGTGTGTCCTAAAAATATTCCTTTAACCGAGTCGATCGCCGTGATTGGCGCCCAAGCGACTCGTCAAGCTATTTCAGATTGGAAACATTTGCCCGATACAAAGTCTTAAGCTATCATAGATGACTTGCTGCTGTATGGGATACCTAGGTCAGCAATTTCTCTTTGACGTATTTTCGATTAGGGAGCCATAACGCCGCTATCAGTTTTGGTAGTTGGGGAACGGCACCACCTGTATATATCAGGTTAAAGACGAAGCGATCTAACCCCATACGGCAGTTTTTTTCTAAAGATCAAGTTTTTTATGCTTCTACATAAAAAAGTTTTTTTAGCACAATCTTAGAATATTCAATACGTTATGCAGATGTAAAACAGCTTTACATCTGACTTAAGTCAAATTCGAGCTGTGTTGTAGCACGACGATGTGGTTGTTTCAGTAATGGAAGGATCGTATCGAGATCTTGAGTTTGAAGAGTGTAGCGTTTAGCTAGTTCTCTTTTCAGTTTTTCGATGAGGTGGGGCTTTGAATGGGCATAGTCGCACAGTTTGCAGAGGAAATCATCATGTGTGCGTTTTGCGCGATAGTTGGGCATTTTAGGTGGCATGAGGAGATAATCCATCGAATCTTGTTTATAATCCCATAGAAATGAGACGTGGTGTAGCCAACTATCTTTGCGTATATATTGCGCATTGCCACCACATTTTTGATCGCCAATAACGAAATCGTTTTGGTAGAGAGCAAATTGGGGTATATCGAAGGCAGGAGAAAATAGAGCTTCTAGCCAACGCATAATTTTTTCAGGAAAAGGAGTGCAGGGAGAGTGTTCTTTTTGAATGATTAGAGTAATGAAGAGCGTATCGTCATCGACAATGACAGTGCCTCCTCCGCTAAAACGTTTGATTAAGGGGATTTGGTCTTGAGATGCTTTTCCAAGATTGATGTGCTCCTCAGGTTTTGAGGAGATTCCCATCACAATAGAGCGTTTAGTTGATCCTTGATTGACAATAACCCAGTTGCGTTTATCAAGACGAAGAAGAGCCTCTTCGATTTGCAGCTGCTCAAGAATCGAGTAATTTTTTAGCTCTAGGAAATTGAGCTTCATGGCTGATATTGCATACCGCCGATATTTTCAACGGGTACAACCATGTAGTGAGATCCGGTTGCCAATGTTTGTCTGATAAGAAATAGTGTGTTATTTGCCGTAAGAGTCATTTCTGTAACATTTGAAACTAGTTCTCCATTGCTCATCACGAGATTCACCTTGTTGGCACGTCTTTCTTTTCTTAGGTTGTCAAATGCTTGCTTGTAGTCCATTGCGCGATCAGCAACAGGGATTGTAATCACGCTTTTGGCATTTTTATCCGAGCTGATCATTGCTTTGATAGCAGCTTGTTCTTGCATCATTTCAGCTTTGGGCTGATCTTCATTTTTAGGTATTAAGTTGCTGTTAACTTGTGCTGCTAAAGGAAGATGTAATGCCATAATTAAAGGTAGGGCTTTCATCGGTTTTTCTCCGGTTGGATTGAGGTTTGGAGAATACTCTGTTGCGTGGGGTTTTTCAAGAAAATCATAAGAACAGAAATATCTGCAGGGGAAACTCCTGCTATGCGCGATGCTTGACTTAACGTTAAAGGTCGAAAACGATCAAGTTTGTCTTGGGCCTCCAAACGGAGTCCTTTAATCAATTTGAAGTTGAGATGAGATGGCAAGAAGACTTGTTCGAGTTCTTGCATCCGTTCGATGATTTTTTCTTGCTTTTTGATATAGCCGCTATATTTGAAATCGAACTCAATTTGGATCTGTTCTTGAGCGTCTAGGCTCTCGATCTTATCGGGATAGATATTAAGAAGTTTTTGATAGGAGATTTCTGGGCGGCGCAATAGCTGAGAGAGAGAGATTGATTTATTTTCAAAAGGAACATGCGTTACGTCAAAATATTCTTGAGTTTTTTTCATACGTTGTTTCTTTTCGATCAGGTATTGATATTGCTCTTTTGAGATTAATCCAAGGTGATAACCTTCTTCTCTCAAGCGTAAGTCAGCATTGTCTTGACGGAGTAGAAGTCTATGTTCAGCTCTACTAGTAAAAACGCGATAGGGTTCATCGAGTTCTTTGGTGCTTAAATCATCGATCATCACGCCAATATATGCTTGAGCTCGTGTTAGGTAGAAATCGGGCTTATTGAGCACTTGATTGGCGGCATTGATGCCTGCAATGAGTCCTTGTGCTGCAGCTTCTTCATATCCTGTCGTTCCATTAATTTGTCCGGCAAAGAAGAGCCCTTTTGCCTGTCGGCTTTCAAGAGTTGGTTTTAATTGTCCGCTGAGAAGATAGTCATATTCAATTGCATAGGCAGGACGCATAATTTCGGCATTCTCTAAGCCTGTAACAGAACGGATCAATGCATATTGTATATCAAAAGGGAGAGAGGAAGAGATGCCATTGACATAGTACTCATTGGTCGTTAGACCTTCAGGCTCTAGAAAGATTTGATGGCGTTCTTTATCGGCAAAGCGGACGATTTTATCCTCGATTGAAGGACAATAGCGAGTTGGAGTTCCTTGAATATTGCCAGAATATAGAGATGAGCGGTTGAGGTTGTCCTTGACGATTTTTTTGCTTTCAGCAGTGGTATAGGTAATATGACAGGGAACTTGTGGTAAATCATTATAGTCAGAGGGATCAAAAGAGAAGCGCACTTCAGGATCGCCATGTTGCTCTTCAAGTTGAGAAAAATCGATGCTTCTTTTATGGATGCGGGGAGGTGTTCCTGTTTTGAGTCTTCCAAATTTAAAGCCGAGATTTTCTAGATAAGCAGAAAGACCAACAGAAGCTTTATCTCCGGCTCTTCCTCCGCGGAAATTGATCTCTCCAATGTGCATCAACCCACGCATAAAAGTGCCTGAGGTGATGACTACTGTAGGAGCTGTGAATTTCATCCCTTCTTGGGTATTTACTCCTCTGACATGATCATCTTCAATGATCAATGATTCAATAGTTCCTTGAAGTAGAAAGAGGTTGGGAATTAGCTCGAGAGCTTCTTTCATTGCTAGCTGATAGGCAAATCGATCGGATTGCACGCGTGGTGACCAGACAGCGGGACCCTTAGAAGCATTAAGCATGCGTTTTTGAATTGCTGTGCGGTCTGCAATTTTACCCATGATGCCGCCAAGCGCATCAATTTCACGCACAAGATGACCTTTAGCTGTTCCCCCGATAGCAGGGTTGCAACTCATTTTTCCAATAGTATCAAGCGACATCGTCAAAAGAAGTGTGCGCACACCAATGCGAGCCGCTGCATGAGCGGCTTCACAGCCAGCGTGGCCACCACCGATGACAATTAAGTCATAATGTTCGGGATAGTTCCACATAGGATTTGAGAAATGTAATGATTATTTCTTTTTATGCCGATCGCGCCGTCTGCGTTTCTTTCTTTTATGCTTGGCGATCTTTTGCTTTCTTTTCTTTTTAACAGATGACATGTAAGGCCCTCTAAAACAAGTCGTGTATTTTTTTTAAAAAAGTGAGCTATACTTTAATATATTAAGGACTAAAAAGCAAAGAATAGTGCTACTCTTTAGGAGAGAAAGCTGCAAAAGCTGCGTTGCTTTCTTCGTTTTCTGAGGATATAGGGGTATAATTGGTAAATTGAGCGATTTCTTTGCGATAGGCCATCTGAACAGTCCCAACTCCGCCATGACGGTTTTTGCCAATAATCACTTCTGCGGTTCCCGGTTTATCATAGGGGTCGTAGTATTCTCTTCGTAAAAGAAAAACTACTAAGTCTGCATCTTGCTCAATAGATCCAGATTCTCTTAAATCACTCATCATTGGACGGTGTCCCGTACGTTCCTCAACTTTGCGCGAGAGCTGAGAGGGGCAGATAATAGGGATATTAAGCTCTCGTGCTAAATTTTTTAGCATACGGGAAATCTCGGAGATCTCGTTTTGCCGGCTCTCTATTGAGCGTACTGTTCCCGATCCTGATAAAAGCTGAAGATAGTCTACAAATAAAAGTTGAATATCATGAGCTTCTTTCATTCTGCGCGCTCTTGCTCGCAAGTCGGTGATTTTTAAACCTGGCTGATCATCGATGATCATCTTATGCTTTTGCATCATCTTGACGCTAGAGACAACCCTTTGGTACTCTACTCCGCTCAATGAACCTCGTATGATCTTGTCTGATTCAACGCCTGTTTGTGAGCAAATCAAGCGGTGCAAGAGCTGCTGCGCGCTCATCTCCAAGGAGAATATTCCGACGGGCATGTCATTCTTAAAACAAACATTTTCAGCAATATTTAGTCCAAATGCGGTTTTACCCATTGCTGGTCTTCCGGCAACAATGATCAGATTCGATTTTCCTAGTCCGTTGATCATTTTATCGAGATCGATAAAATGAGTGGGTATTCCAGTAATACCTGGATCGTCAGGTCCTTTTTCTTGGTAGGATTCTTGTCGTTTCTGTAGCTCTTCTAAATAAGGTAGTTTCTCTTCGGATTTAACCCCTGATAAGATTTCCTCAATCATAGCGCCGCTTTGGACATTCGCATTTTGACTGATTTGGAAAAATCGTTGCTGTGCTTCGTCTAATGCTGTGTGGACATCTTCAGGTTCATCTAAGGCATTTTTTTCAACGAAGTGGCAGTTGTTAATCATCTGTCTTAATATCGACTTGTTTTTGACAAGTTCGACATAGTGTTCGATATGAGCAGAAGTTCCTGCGTATTGAACTAGTGAAGTCAGATAGCTGATGCCGCCAACTGCTTCGAGCTGATCTTGGTTTTTTAATTGTTCACTAATTAGATGAATATCTGCGGGCTTATCTAATCGAAATGCAGTCTTGAGCGCTTGAAAAACAATTTTATGTTCACTGTAGTAAAAATCATTTTCATCTAAAGCATCGGCAGCAATATTTAGGCTATTTATGCTTGTTAGCATACAGCCAAGAACGAGCATCTCAGATTCTTTAGAATGAGGAGGGGTAACCGTTTTTAAATCGCTCTTTGCCATATTTGCTATAGGGTTATGTTGTGTACTCTCTTTTACACCGAATGATAAAATAAAAAAAGCCTTGAATGTGTCATTCAAGGCTTATCGGAAAGAGTGGGATTTGAACCCACGGTACCCGTGAGGGTACGCGTCCTTAGCAGGGACGTGCCTTCGGCCACTCAGCCATCTTTCCCTATAAAGGGGATAGATGTTAGCGTTTATAGATGATTTCTATCAACTAGTAGCTTTTCTAAAAGATTTGAAAATCAAATAGAAGAGATTTCTCAAGAATTTTTTAGATTTCTGCCTATTCATCGACTAAGAGATGATATAGGCCAACAATCCTCATAAGAAAAGTCAAATTCATCAGTAAAGCCGAAGCCAGTCTCTTCTTTTAATCTCCAACGATTTCCTTTCACGGCTCTTTGATCGATTTTTTCCATTTCTTTACTTGAAAGAGAAAAATCAAAGATGTTGCCATTCTCTAGAATATGTTGTTCATTTTGACTTCCTGGCAAGGGAAGGCATCCATGCTGAATGATCCATCTCAATGCTACTTGACAAGCCGTTTTGTCATATTTTTTGCCAATCTCTAGTAGTATTTGATCTTCGCGAACTTGCCCTAAGTCAAGAGGTCTCCAGGCCTGTATTGTAATAGGATGCTCAAAGCAAAATTCAAGGAGTTCATGATCGTAAAAATAAGGGTGCATTTCTACTTGAACCCAAGTTATAGGAATGTTAAATTCTAAAACTTTTTTTAAGTGATTAACAGATACATTGCTCAAACCGATATGGCGAATTTTTTTCTCTTGTATTAACTTTTCCATTTCAGAAAGAGTTTGATCGATTGGAATTTGGTTATTTGGCCAATGTATCAAATAAGCATCGAGATAATCGGTTTCAAGTTGCTCTAAAGTTGAATCTAAATCTCTACGCAGGTTTTCTGGAGATTGCATATCGTGCCAAACTTTCGAGATAATATAAAAATCGGAACGATTCTGTCCTTTAAGAGCTTTAGCGATAGCTTTGAAGTTGTTATAGAAGGTGGCAGTATCAATAATCTGATAGCCACATCTTGCTGCGTTTTCAATAGCTTGTGTGCAAATTGAATCTTGTAGAGGATACGTTCCAAATCCAATTAATGGACGCTCTGCACCATCAATTATGCAAATTCCCTCTTCAATCTTAATATCGATAGGATGAGAGTATAAATTCATGAGGGCACCTAATACTAAAATTGCAATTTTTTTCATTTGCTCTATCTCTAAGTTTTCTATGTAAAGGGATTAAGTATTAGCGCAAATAGAGAATTTCTAGCAACTAGTAGAATACAGTTTCAATATATCTATTTGGTAAGATCTGAAATTGAAATTTATCGGATTGTCTACAATTCGAATTTTAAGTAGCATTTTTATTTAAAAAAGTGTGCATGATATGCAAAAGTTGTTTCAAGATATTTTATCTTCTATTCTTCTCTATTTCCTGCTTTCTGGTATTTTAGGATGGGGAATAATGAATTGCCTTCTTGAATTACTAGATGCAATGGGAATAAATGTGAAAAAAAACAGGAAATTAAAATGTTGGATTTACACAAGTATTCTCGTATTTTTGCTTGCTGTATTAATAAAAGCATTTGCATCATAACTTTTTTATTTCTTCCTCTAAGTGCTTTTGAAAATCAAGATAGAAAAGAGTTTGCTCCTCGTCCATGCGAACATGAATGGGTACTTCGCTATTTTGATTCTTTAAATGATAACACATTAATTGATGAGGTAGTGGATTTTTTAGTATGCTTTAAAGTTTCTTTACAATCTAAAGGATATCAAGTTCTTTCTCTTAGTGAATTATGTTTAAAAATGAGATTGAAGTTGATGAAGATGATATTGAAAATATTTATAACGAAATTTTAAGTAGAGAAGGCTCTATAACAAATGAAATTTCTTTTTCTCATGCTGTGAAGAAACATTCAAAATTTAAAATCTTTGAAGTGAAAAAAAAGAAAAATGAGAAGGAATTAAAAATTTCTGATGAATTTGCAAAGGGTTTTGTAAAAGCTTTAGGTGGCGCATTGCTTTGTGTAATTCCTCATCCAATTACGTGGGGAATTGGTGCTGGTTTAGTAGTTGATGGTATAAAAGATATGATTGAACATGCAGGAGATTCTCTTTCCGAAGAAAGTACTGAAAATAAACTAAAAAAGATTGCCCCTCCATCTAGATTTTCGAATTGATAAGTCTAAAAGGAAAAGATTGATTAGTAGATATAGTGGCTGCGGGAGAGTTTTTTGCCATTGAGGGCGTTCCAATGGGAGGTTTTAATGGAACCATCGGGATTTTCAACGACAATACAGTGTACTGGCAGATAGATATGGGTTGTTTTACCTATAGCAAAATCTTGACCAAACGCTGCCTTGGCAGTACGGCTGATTTGTGAGACAGAATAGCAGGAAGGAATGCATAGGGCATCTTTTTGAGGTTTAGTAACGAGCCACTGGGTGATCTTCGTCTCGGGAACCATATGCAATTTAGGATTTTGTAGATGAATGCGGTAGCGATTGCCAGATTGGACGATCAGTTTTTTACGTCTACAGCTATCGATCCAAGCATCAAGGGTAGCATTTTCTAAATGTAGAGCATTGCATAAATTTTCACGATCAGTGGATCCTCCCTTTTTAGCTAAGTAGGTGATGATTTTAAATTCATGGGGTTGGGTATCGGCATTGATTAAATCACCAAAGCCATGTGTTTTTTCCCAATCGCGTGTATTGACGAGTAGTTCTCCATCAGAGAGATCCCAGAGCATCACTCCTTCTTTTGTCTTATCTTCTTCTGTTGTGTATTTGACTTCCATTAGCAAATAAGGAAAGAACTTAAGTTCAGGCTCGAGATATTTATGGCGGGAGTCTTTTAAAAGATCTTTGCGGTGAGTTTCCATGATTTGGCTAGCGCTGTAGTTAAGCTCTAATGTATGGAACTGTCCCCGATTGACAACTCCTTCTACTTTTGAGCGTACTTCAGGGTTGTGGGTATAGAGCCACCATCCTCCATAACCTAGAACACTAAATGACATAATCGTTGAAATGATGCGCATAAAAATCCCTTGGGAGTAAATCCCTACACTTCGCTGTATACAACTTTTAAATTAAAAAGAATAGACTTTTATTATTCTGGAGGAGGGGAGCTAGTCAAATGATTACAGCTATGAAGAACGTGTTTAATCGCCTGGATAAGGCGAGAACGTTGGGTGGAATCTTCTGTGCGAAGGATATAGCCGAGACAAGCGAATTCGTAGACGTCAACGAAGGAGAAGGTAATGTTATTAGACGGTAATTCGATTTTATTTACAGCAGAGAAAATTTGTTCACGAATGATGGGGAAAGGTGTTGCTGTAACAATGAGCAAAAATTCTTCGTCAGCGCGCTCTTTATAAAAATATCGTTTCATTTTAAAGTCGTGTTCACTGACATCTGAGAACATGACAAAGAAATCTTTAAGAATATGGAGAGGTAGAATACTGCGGCTTAAAGGTGGAGTAAGGGAATAAAAATAGTTTTCAAGAAGAAAATCATTGTCGATTTTAAGTGGAGAGAGTGCGTTTTTCAAGGCATGGAAAACTTCGAGTTGTTTGGAAAGAATACCTCCATTGAAATCGCGAATGTCTCCAATGACAGCGCACATTTCTTGCATGACGATTTGACGCGCTTTGTAAAGGTCTAGAGAATAGTCTTTGCGCAAGAATGGTTTTTTGTCGACTTTAACGGTAAAAACATTTGCTTCTTTGATATATTTTTTGCGCATGATGCCGACATTCTTAACTTCAAATTCCTGAAATTTTACAGATGATTTAGCGCGTTGCAGCGCTTCTTTAAGGGGAGTTGTTTTTTTGCTAAGTAGTCGAAGTAGGATGATTGTAAACCCAATTTCTTTAGCAGATTGATTTTCGAAAGAGATCATCGCTTGAGGTATATCTTTGACGTATTGGAGTTGTTCAGAGAGGATTAAGATATTGCGCATGATCTCTTCTTCGTTACGTGGCATAAAAATTGGGTGCATCACGTTTTCAATTCTTTCTTTGATTTCACGCGGTAGTTTGTTACGGAGTTGTTTGAGTTCACTGAGTTCAAATGAACTTTGATCGCTTTTTTCTACTTCAAAATAAAGCAAACACATTCTGTGTTGATCGCGACGGTCAATAATCAAAGAGCCTTCAATTTTGATGACATTTGGCAGGCAATGTTTCACTGCTTCAAATGCATGTTTTTCTTCAAAGACCTCATGTTCTTGTAAAAGAGATAGTGTGATCAGGATGCCAAGTACAGGGCGTTTGTTTAAAGAGGTTTGAATTTCCGATTTAAAAAGTTTGATACTGTGCTGTCTTTTTTTAGGATTTTGCTTGATTTCGCGAAGAATAGATTTGCGGAAGAGGTAGCAAAAAGCGATCAGACGTGAGATATGGCGTGGTTGCCTGTAGGCGGTAAAGAATTCGTCAAAGAGTTCGATAAAATGTTGGACTTCGCAATAGATATCTTTATCGGAAACATTGGGTTTTGAATTGATCAGGCTATGAAACTCTTTTTTGATGCGTTCAATTTTATCTTCGCTAGTGAGTTTAAGAAGAAATTGATGCATTTGATCAAAGATGCTCGATTTAATTTCTTTGGTGGAACGATTGAGAAGTGATGCAAGATTTTCTTCTATAACGAGTTTTTTTTGATCAAATGAGAGGGTTTTAAGCGCAACAATACTCCGTGCATGAGAGACAGAAAGGATATTAAGGCGGGTTTCATGGATGATTTGTTCAATATTTTTAATAATGGTTTCACGGTCATTGTCTGATTCGACACACATAATGGATTGGTGAAAGAAATAGCTTTTTTTTGGGCGCGCTCGAAAACTGAAGTTTAAAGAGTGTACTGCACAAAGAGGGAGAGGCTTGCCTGGATTCATCCAGCGGCTTAAGGTATCCGAGATATAGCGTCCAACTCCGTAGGTGTAATCGGCGCTACAGAGCAGAATAAAGCGGAAGGTGTTTGGTGTTTTATCGAGAGGGAAACAGGTAATAATAGGGAGATTTTGATCGAGAGAGTTGAAGCAGCGGCCAATTGTTTGAGGAGAGTTAGCTTTTTCAAGATTCTCCATAAGTTGTGGAGGGAGTAGTTCGAATACAAGGTTTTCAATAAAAGAAATGTAATGACTAAATAGCGGAGCTTCTTGAAGATCTGGATCAAAAAAAGGGATAATTTTAAGTAGATCAGAAGGCCCTTTCTGTAATGAAGAGTTTTCTGAAAGAAGAGGCTCTTTCTTTCTTTTTTTAAATGTATCTTGTAGGCAAGCGCTATATTGACTAATCATAACTTACCGTTGTTCGATTTTAATTTTATTAAAATTAATGAAACCGATTGGTGTGTACTCAAAGTTTTTGATTTCAGGCTGGAGCATATAAGCTGACATCATATGGAAGAGCGGCGTTAAGGGCATATCTTCAAGCAAGACTTGCTCTGCTTGCTCTAGGGTTTTAGCACGATCTGCCATCGTAGCATCATAGTAGGATTGATCAATCAGGCGTGTAAATTCTCGATTTTCCCAATGAGGATGGTTTTTGACATTATTTGCTTTTTTAAATCGATCTAAAACACTGATTTGATCGGTATATTGGGCGTGCCATGTTGTTTGTGCAAAATCATAATCGCGACGGCGCAACATATCTAGTAAGATTTTTTTGTCGATTTGTTCGAGTTTGACGTTGATATCGAGAGCGTTTTTCCAGCGCTGTTGTAGAGCTTGCGCAATGTTATGATTTGCTTCATAGGGGAAATAAGAGTAGGTGAGGTTTTGCAAATCAGATAGTGTGATGCCAAGCTCATCCATTCCCATTTTCAATAATAGTTTGGCATTTTCCTTGTCATTATCTTTAAAAAATTGGTTAGAATGATTGCCTTTTAAAATGGGTGGAACGAGCCCTGTTCCAACAAGTTCATTGAGCTGCATGATATTATCTACAATAGAACGGCGATCAATGGCGTAAGCAAATGCTTTGCGAATATTTTTATTGGTAAATGGAAAACGGTTAACATTGAAATTGCAAAATGTTGTTTTTGCCAAAGGGCAGTAGTTCAGCTGTTTAGTTTTGAGAAGTTCCGGGATCGCATCGATTGGCATATGAGACATGGGAGCTCCAATCATATCAAGTTCGCGGTTTTGAAACATGTTTAAGGCGGTCATCTCATCATTGACCATAAACATTTCGATGCCATTTAAAGAGACCTCGTCTTGATTCCAATAATTAGGGTTTTTCTCGGCTACAATTTTGTCTTCATGGGTCCATTTTGTTAATACGAAAGGACCGTTGCAGATGAAGTCGCTTCCTGCTTCGGTCATCCAATTGGGATTGGTTGCATCAATAGCGCTATTGACAGGAAAGAAGTTGCTAAAGGAGGTTAGCTCTAGAAAAAAGGGTGTTGGTTGTTCGAGCTCGACAACAAAGGTTTTTTCATCTGGAGCATAGATGCCAACTTCCTCAAGAGGGACGAGTCCTTGTTTAGAGCGTTCTCCATTTTTAATAACATAAAATAAATGTGCGCTTGGGGCAGGGAAATCAGGATCTAGAACATCTTTCCAAGATTTCTCAAAATCATAAGCGGTAACAGGCTCTCCATTTGACCAGCAGGTATCTCGTAAATGAAAAGTATAAGTTTTAAGGTCTTCAGAGATTTCATAAGATTTAGCAATAGCAGGAGAGGTTTTCCCTGTATTATCAAGGCGCATAAGGCCGTCAAAAAAGACAAAACCCATCATGGTAGATAAAACATCAGGAGCTTTTCGGTGATCGAGAGTCATCGGTTCTCGGACGATATTAATGCGCAAAAGCTCTTTCTTCTGTTGTTTATTATTACATGCTGAGAAGAAGATAGCTGGGATCAAAAGCAGGAGAAAGTATTTTTTTAACATAACAACCTCTATTCAATAAAGAACCGATAAAGAGTAATATAAGCGACTATAAAGATAGAAGGGTCCTTGTGCAATAGTTTTTCTCAGATATAACTATTTTATGTTCTCTTTTTGATCATCTAAAGAGATTTGTAATGTTGAGAAATAGATGCCGCCAACAGGTGTAAAAAAAAGATTTTTCAAGTGAGGTTTAGCAATATAAGCATAAGTTAGATGAAATAAAGGACATAATGGCATCTCGTCTAATACAATTTTTTCAGCTTGATTAAGTTGAAGGAACCGTTGCTCTTTATTTTTAATGAAATAAGAGCTGTTGAGGCAATCAATATATTCTTTTTTTTCCCACTGAGTATAGTTTTTATGAACATCCGCATATTTTAAACGCTCTAAAACACTCATTGGATCGTTGTATTGGGGATAAATTGTACTTTGAGAAAATTGAAAATCACCCCTGGTTAATCTATCAATCATAATTTTGGAATCGACTTGCTTAAGTTTAACCCAAATTCCTAGAGCTTGATGCCACTGATGTTGAAGGATGAGGGCAATTTCCTTATTAAAATCACTGGAAGTATAGAGGTAGGTAAGTTTGAGGTTTGAAGGATTATCAATATTGAGTTCTTTTAGAGCGCTTTCAAAATACGCGCGTGCGATTTCAAGAGAATGATCTGTAAAAAGAGGTTGTTGTGGACAAGGATTAAGAAATGGTGAAACGAGTTCAAGAGCAGGTGTTTGTGCTTGATGGCTGAGATGTTTGACAATTTCACTTCTATTGACTGAAAGCCCAAATGCCTTGCGTAAGTTTTGATTATTAAAGGGATATTTTTTTGTATTGAACATGCAGTGCATCGTAGCTATTGAGGGATGTGCCTGAATTTGATCAGAAAAATGAATGAGCGCGTCTTTGGAAAGATGTGATGAAGGAGCTCCAATAATATCGAGTTCTCCTTTTTCAAATAAATGAAGAGCTGTTGTTTCATCGGCAATCATCAACATATCGATTATATCAAGATCAACGTGCTTATGATTCCAATATTGGGGGTTTTTCTCTAGGAGGAGTTTTCTGTGAGGTTGCCAGCTTTTGATACGAAAAGGGCCATTTGATAAACAGAGGTTTTGACCAGATTTATAAGGATAAAAGGAGCAGAATGCAGTTAATTCAAGAAAATATGGAGTGGGGTATTCAAGAGTGACTTGTAAGGTTTTTTCATCGAGTGATACTACTCCAAGAGTTTCAGAGGGAAGAGTTCCCATTTTAATTGCTTGAGCATTTTCAATTGGGTAAAAAAGATGAGCATTGAGGGAGGGAAAAGTAGGACTAAGAAGTGACTTCCACGATTTTTCAAAATCATATGCTGTAATTTTATCACCGTTTTCCCAGTATGCCTCCCGAAGTGTAAAGGTATAGATTTTTTCATTTTCAGAGATATCTACGGAATGAGCGAGAGCAAGGCTTATAGTAGAGTCAGGGTTTAGGCGCGTCAAACCTTCGAATAGAAGGTAATGAACTGTAGATGAAATAAGATCACCGCCTTTGCGAGGGTCAAAAGTTGGGGGATCTCGGACAATATTTACATGCAGTATTTTTTTATCGGGAGCAGAAAAATTTTGCTGATTTTGGCACGCAGCAACAAGTAAAAGAACGGGAAGAAGATATTTTAAAATGAAGGATGACCTCGGCTTAAGACTCTAAGGTGAAATATATTACACAAAATCACATTAATTCAAAACGATTAGTTGCTTGTTATTCAGAGGATTGTTCCTCATCCTCTTTAGCAATACGAATTTTACCATAGAATAGATTGCCGATAGGCATAAATTGGTAGCCTTTGACGTGTTGTTTAGTCAGATAACAACTTTTTAAATGAACAACAGGGGCTACGGGCATTTCTTCAAGAAGAAATGATTCTGCTTGAGTCAATGTTTTATTCCGTTGTTCTTCAGTCTTATCATAGAAAGATTGATTGATAAGTTTAATATAGTTCTCGTTTTCCCAAGCCGTTGTGTTTTTAACATTATGAGAGTACTTATAGAGCTCTAAAATATTCATTGGATCGGTATATTGCATATACCAATTTGTTAGAGCAAACTGATGTTCTCTTTTGGCAATTCGATCATACATAAGCTTAAAGTCAACTTGTTCGAGCTGAACATCAATTCCAAGTGCTTCTCTCCATTGATATTGGAAAGTTTGAGCAACACGATGATTGATTTCATTGAAAGGGTAGGTAAACGTCAGGTTTTTTAAATCTGATTGCGAAACATTTAACTCGGCAAGACCTTGTTTAAAATGCTGGCGCGCATTTTCTATATCATGATCGCGAAAAAATAGTGGTTCTTGAACCGTCTTTATCATAGGAGGTATCATGCTAGTGCCGACGAACTCATTCAATTGCAGGATGTTATCAATGATCATTTGGCGATTTATAGACAGTCCAAAAGCTTTACGGATATTTTTATTATGAAAAGGAAATTCATTAACATTGAATGAGCATAACATTGTTCCAGGAATAGAATTGGTTTTTAGCTGATTAGTTGCGATTAAATTGGGAATAGCATCCATAGGAATTGTTGAAAGTGGGGCCCCAATACAATCTAGTTCTCCTTGTTCATACATTTGATATGCAGTCATTTCATCAGGAATCATCAGCAATTCGATTCCATCTAAATCGATATTAGCGGCATTCCAATAATGGGGATTGCGCTCAACGAAGATTGTGCTATTGTGATCCCATTTTTTCAGTTTAAAAGGACCATTGCTTACAAAATGTTCGCTTTGGTTATACATCCAATCTGGATGCTCAGTATCGACCTTAGAATTAACGGGAAAAAAGACGCAAAATGAAATTAAATTGAGAAAATATGAAGTTGGTTTTTCTAAAGTAATAACAAATGTTTTTTCGTTTAGTGAGGTAATTCCAACGTCATCTAGCGAGAGATCTCCTCGTTTTGCAGCTTCGGCATTTTTGATTGGATAGAGTAAATGAGCATTACGTGAAGGAAACTCAGGAGAGAGAATGTCTTTCCAGGATTTCTCAAAATCTTGTGCGGTGACGCGATCTCCATTTGACCAATAACATTCTTTGAGATGAAAGGTGTATGTTATTAGATCGTCAGAAATTTCAATTGTTTCTGCTTGAGCTGGAGAGACACTTCCATCTTCATTAAGTTGAGTCAGTCCTTCGAATAGAATGAAATGTAAGCTGGATGAGACAATTTCACCTCCTTTACGAGGATCCATCGTTGGAGGCTCCATCCGGATATTCATCCTGAAGATTTTCGAACGAGGTTTTGAAGAGGTATTTGTGCAGGCTGTAACAATCATTAATAAGACAAAAAAAACATGAAACTGCTTCTTCATATAGTCCTCCTTGGAAGAGGTATATCTTCTAATTGGAGAACTATATTCGTAAAGCAGAATCTTAGCAATATCTTAATCTTTCATTGAAAGAAGAAATTCGATATTGTTTTTCGTTTTTTTCAGCCTTCCTAACAAGAGATGCATCGCATCGATCGGATTAAGATCGGCAACAGCTTGTCTCATCAGATAGATTTTTTCGAGTTCACTTGGGTGGTAAAGTAGCTCTTCTTTGCGCGTACCACTCTTAATTAGATCGATAGCGGGGAAAGTGCGTCTATCAGCTAAGCGTCTATCGAGGACTAGCTCCATGTTTCCTGTACCTTTGAATTCTTCAAAGATCACTTCATCCATGCGAGAGCCAGTATCAATTAGAGCTGTACCGATAATTGTTAAAGAACCACCCTTTTCAATATTACGCGCAGCACCAAAAAAACGTTTCGGTTTGTGGAGTGCATTGGCATCAATACCACCAGTCAAGATTTTTCCTGAATGAGGTTCGACTGTATTAAAGGCGCGAGCTAAACGTGTAATAGAATCGAGAAGAATGATGACATCATGGCCATATTCAACTAAGCGGCGCGCTTTTTCAATGACCATTTCAGCGACTTGAACATGGCGTTCAGGTGGCTCATCGAAAGTGGAAGAGATCACTTCCCCTCTGACGTGACGTATCATGTCGGTCACTTCTTCAGGGCGCTCACCAATCATCAATACGATTAAAGTTGTATCGGGGTTGTTAGTCTTAATCGAATTGGCAATATCCTGGAGTATGATGGTTTTTCCTGAGCGAGGAGGGGCGACAATAAGAGCGCGTTGTCCTTTACCAATTGGAGAAGCGAGATCAAGTACGCGCATACTTAGTTTATCGCTAGTGGTCTCCATAACAAGGCGTTCTTCTGGATAAAAAGGCGTTAAGTTTTCAAATAAAATGCGTTCGCGTGCCTTTTCTGGTGGCTCATTGTTGATTTTCTCTACTTTCAATAGAGCAAAATACTTTTCTTTTTCTTTAGGAGATCGAAGAGTGCCGTAAACCGTGTCTCCTTTTTTAAGATCAAAGCGGCGAATTTGTGCGGGTGATACATAGATGTCTTCTGCTGAGGGCAGGTAGTTGTAGTTTGGAGAGCGTAGAAAGCCGAATCCATCAGGTAGAATTTCAACAACTCCTTCGCCGACGAGAATTTCGTTTGGACTTGTTGCTTTAGTTTTAACAATTTCAAAGACCATTTGCGATTTGGTCATTGTTCCAATATTTTTAATTCCTAGATTGCGAGCGAGTTGGGAGATGTCGTCGATATGCATGCGTTGCAAATCAGCAATCTTAGTAATTGTCGGAGGTTCTTGGGGTTCACTAGGTTCTTGAGGTGCAGCAGGAGCTACAAGAGTTTCAGGGGGTGGAATAAGTTTGTCATGCCCTTGGCTTGACTTCTTAGTATCTTCTTGGTTCATTGAAGGTCATTCTCCGTAATATTTGAGATTAAATTTTTTACAACGCGACTTAAATCATCTAGGCTGCTGTTGTTTTTAATAATGTATTGAGCATAGCTACATCTTTGATCATCACTTAAAAGGCGGTTAGATCGCAGAACAAATTCATTTTCACTTTTTGCATAGCGGTTTTTGCGAATCTTTTCATCGGCAGCAACTGCAATAACTGTTTCAAAGGGAAAATGAGTAGAACTTTCATAAAATAAAGGGATCTCGGCTACGAATAAAGAGTAGTTAGATTGTGTTTTGACTCGTTGATAAAGTTCTTCTATTTCCTTTGAAACTGCTGGATGTAGCAATTCTTCTAGCTTTTTTAGTAACCCTTGATCTTGAAAGACCTTTTCTGCAATTTTTTCGCGGCTTACTTTTTGGTTAACGATGACATCCGAACCAAATAAATTAATGACTTTTTGAATAATACCAACATCAGAAGAGAGCAGCTTATGAACAATTTCGTCTGCATCGACGATATAGGCATTGCCATATTCTTGTAGCAGCTGACAAACTGTGGATTTACCAGATCCTAACCCACCAGTGACTGCTAACTTCTTCAATTCTAACACTCTCCCCAATTTTTTCCAATAGAAATATTAACAGTAAGGGGTACCTTGAGTTTGGTTATATTTTCCATTGTATTTTTTGCTAAAGAGGCTAGGTGCTGTATTTTGTCATCAGGGGCTTCAAAAAGCAATTCATCATGAATCTGCACTAGCATATATCCTAAATTTTTTTCTTCACACATAAGATTGTCAATGTCAATCATAGCCATTTTAGCAATATCAGCGGTTGTTCCCTGAAGAGGGGTATTGATTGCAAGTCGTTCAGCTGCAGAGCGGATCATGGAGTTTTTACTATCGATTTCAGGAATTGGGCGCTGCCTTCCGGTAAGCGTATAGGCTTTTCCAGTTTTGCGAGCACTTTCTTTGCAAAATTCAAGATATTCCTTTACGCTTTGATATCGTTTAAAATAAGTTTTGATAAAGTCAGAAGCCTCGCGATAAGAGATAGAGAGCCCTTGAGCAAGACCGAAAGCTTGTTGTCCATAAAGGATGCCGAAATTGACGGCTTTTGCTTTATGACGCATTTCAGGAGTCACTTTGCTTAATGGGATGTCAAAGACTTCTGAAGCGGTAAATGCGTGAATATCTTCTCCAGCGTGGAATGCTTTAAGTAAGAGAGGATCTTCACTAAAGTGAGCGAGCAGCCTTAATTCTATCTGTGAGTAATCGGCGGAGAGAAAACTCCATTTAGGGTCTTGAGGTTTGAAGGCAGATCGTATTTTTTTTCCAAGAGCAGATCTAACTGGAATGTTTTGCAAGTTAGGATTTTGTGATGCAAGGCGCCCAGTTGCTGTTGTTGATTGACTAAAGGTGCAATGAATGCGTCCTGTTTTAGGATTGATTTGATTTGGAAGTGCATCGATATAAGTTGAGCGCAGTTTTTCCAAACCTCGATATTCGAGGATGTCTCCAACAATGGGATAGTCTGCACGTAGTATTTCTAGAACATCAGCATTAGTAGAATAGCCAGTTTGTGTTTTTTTAATCGGTTTAATTTTTAGTTTAGTGAAAAGGATATCGGAGAGTTGTTTGGGCGAATTGAGGTTAAATTCTTCTTTAGCGTGGTGATGAACTTTAGTTTCAAGCTCTTTGATCTGTTTGGCTAGTTGAGAAGAAAGCCCTGATAAGCTTTTTGAATCACAATAAATGCCACGCTCTTCCATTTTTGCCAAAATTGGAAGAAGAGGCAATTCGATTTTTTCAAAAATCTTAGTTAAGTCATTTTTATCGAGTTCTTTCTCAAGATGATTTTTAAGGCGAATCGTATAGTCAACATCCTCACAGCAGTAAGCGCTGATTTTTTCTAGAGGAACATCAGCCATAGTAAGCTGCATTTTCCCTTTGCCAATCAATTCATTAATTGGTGTTTTGACTTTTCCAAAGTATTCGAGAGAAAGTTCATTGAGATTGTGCCGCGGGTTTTGAGGTGTAATTAAATACGAAGCGATGAGTGTGTCAAAACAGACATTTCTAATTTCTAGCCCACTATTGCGTAAGATATGTAGATCGTATTTGATGTTGTGCCCAAAAAAAGAAAGGCTTTTTTTACTAAAAAAAGGCTCTAGGACATCGATGATATCTTGTTTTTCAATTGAGCCGTTGAGAGGAATATAGGATGCTTTAGCAGGAGAGGTTCCGAGTCCGATACCGACAAGTTCTGCGCGCATTGGATCGATACCAGTTGTTTCAGTATCGACACAAATTTCTTGATTGTCACTTAGAGTATGAACGAGTTTTTCAAGCTCTTCAAGAGAATCAATCAATTCATAAGAAGTTTTTTTATCGGTTGTTTTAATATGTTGTTTTTCTGGGGAGGGTTTATCTCCAAGTTCTTTCAACAAAGACATAAAGTGCATTTCTTGATAGAAGGAGCGTAATTTTTCGATGTTCGGTTCTTTAATATGGTAAAAAGATTCATCATGAGGAATCTTTATATCCGTGTGAATCGTTGCAAGTTCTCGGCTGAGCAGAGCGATTTTTTTGTCGCGCTTTGCGATCTCCTGCTTTTTGGGTCCAGGGATTTTCTCTGGATGCGCAAGAATTTCATCAAGAGTATGGTGTTTTTGAAGTAGAGCTGATGCTGTTTTTGGTCCAAAACCTTCTAACCCCGGGATATTATCTGAAGCATCACCGACAATAGCGAGATAGTCAATAATTTGCTCAGGTGTAACACCATAAATCTCTTTAACTTTCTTAGCATCAACGAGTAAATTGTCCTTTTGAAGATTAATCATTTTAACATGGTCATCAACGAGCTGACAGAGGTCTTTGTCTCCGCTACAGAGAAAGGATTTGATTTTCTTTGAAGTTGCCCATTTTGCAATAGCGCCAATTGTATCGTCAGCCTCAACTCCTGGTATAGCGAGAAGAGGGAGTCCAGCGTATTCGCAAAACTTATGAGCATAACTCACTTGAGGAACGAGATCTTCAGGCATCGGTTTGCGATGACTCTTATATTCAGCATACATTTCTGTACGCCGTTTCTTATTATCTTCAGCATCAAAGACAATGACCAATGCTTCAGGTGAAAAATCCTTCATCAATTTATAGATTGAGCGGATAAATCCATAGAGAGCATTCGTTGATTCTCCTTGAGGATTAGTCATCCCACGAATCGCATAATACGACCGGAAAAGAACATGCAGAGCATCGACAATATAAATTTTATCCATAACGATGTGTAAAAAAGAAGGTCAGTAAACTAAGGCTAATAAAGATAGTAGAACTGTCGCTGTTTTTCTGCATCATTCATATCGAAAGAATGCACAATTTTTCCAGTGAATAGAGGAGAAGACTTGAGGTTGACTTGACCAAATAGAGTGTGATAAGGGCTAAGCTCTAAAACTTGATAGGGTTGATTTTCAGGAATTCCAGCTTCATTAGCAAGGTGATACACAGCTTGAGGATAATTTCCATCACTTGCATCGATCATTCCGATTTTTTCAGCCATTTTTGCAATGAAAACCTGAGCGCCATATTCTTCGATTAGCTTTGTTCTACTAAGTTCAGGACGCGCCTCAGTTACAATATCGACAAAGCGCTCATATGTCGCTTCAATGTTATTGCGAAAAGATTGAGCTTCGTCTGGTTTCCATGGTCTAAATGGATTAAGGGCGTCTTTGTCTTTACCTTCAGTTAAGGTTAAAGCTTTGATGCCATATTTATCCATTGTGCCTGTAAAATTAAAAGCAGGCCCTAGGCGAACTCCAACAGAACCAATCATGCTTTCAGGGCTTGAAGAGACGAAATCTGCACTTGAGGCGATAAACATGCCGCCTGAAGCGCATAAACCACTGACATAGGCGTGAATTGGAATTTTGTACATCTCTTTGTATCTTTTTAGAGAGCTGTATATTCCATCGCTATCAGTTGCTGTGCCGCCAGGAGTGTTAATATAGAGTAAAATCGCTTTCACCCTACCAGCAGCAATTGAAGCTCCTTGAGAGTCGTATAAAAGATTTTCAAACTTCTCTTGAGTGAGATCGAATTCTCCGATGACGCCCGTAATATTTAAGCGCAAAATTACAGGAGCTGATGCAGGAAGAGGTGTTCGGTGGCCAAATGCATCTGGTGCGATTGTCACTTTGCTCTTTGGGGGCGTAATATCAGGTTTTGAAAAGATGCCAAAGACGAGCATCCCGAGAAAAATCGCTACAAAAACTCCTAATAGAGCACTAAGTGCAATAAAAAAGGAGCGGATTGAGTTCTTTATAATCGATTCTTTCAGTGGAGGCATACGACTTACTTTTAATGTTTAGCTCATCATAAGTGATAAAATTTTTTATGACAAACAATCTCGAAAAATAGCGTAAAAAAATTATTTTAAATTTTTCTTGCACCTTCATGAATTTTTCGCTAAAAGAGTCGTTATCTTTTTACACATACAAATTTAGGGAGAAAGAGAAATGATAAACTTTAGCGAATATGATTATGTACTGCTCAGTACAATCGCGCTTCGATGTGTGCTGTTGATCGCTGGAGTTTATGGATGGTACAATTTTAAGAAGAGGTTAGTGACTAAAGACATCACATTAGCCAGTGTACGGAAAAACAAAGCAATCAAGCAGCTTGGAGCTCTATTTTTTGGAACGCTTGCTATTGTTTTGGTATTGGGGATTTCAGCGCTTCCTCTTCTTGCACTCATTGCAGTAATATCCATATTGGCAAAAGGTTATGTTTCAGATATTCTCTCATGGATTTCAATATGTTATCATGACAGTTTTCGTGTTGGGGAGACAATAGAACTGTGTGAGCAGGGGCTTAAAGGTAAGGTTAAGCGGATTGATTATATTTCTACAGAGATGATTAGCGATGATGGCAGTCAATTGCGTATACCTAATCGCTATCTTAGTAATAAACCTATTGGCAATTTATCACGCAAATTGCGCCATAAAATGCAGCTAAGTTTTTCCCTTTCTCGAGATTCAATAAAAAGTATCGATGAGAAAATTGCATGTGTACGTGGGTATTTAAAACAACGTCGAGAGGTTGATCATACTAGTTCTTTTTCGATTTGTATCGATGAAGTTTGTCAAGAGAGTTTGTTGCTAAATATAGAATTTAATGTTTTAGAAACAGGAAGCGATCGCATTGGAAGATTGCGTACAACATTACTTATTGAGTTAATCGCATTATTGGATGCTGAGGGTGCAAAGCAACAAGAGAAGGTCTTACAAAATATATAGGTTTAGAAAGTGGATAGACGATTGCCGATTGTGAAGAAGAGTTCACAAAGAGTTAAAGCTCCGGCAATGATAAATAATCCGTAAATATACCATGGAAATACATAACCAGCAGTGAGTCCAATCAATACAAGAAATTGCATTGCTGTGGTAATTTTCCCCCAACTGACTGGCTTAATTTCATATTGACGCCATTTTTGTGAAATAAACAGATAAATTCCAAAAGCGCAAAGAGCGAAATCACGAGAAATCATTGCACATGCTTGCCACGGTTCAATTTGCTTATCGAGAAGAAAAACCCCTAGTACAAAATAAACAAAGAATTTGTCCATTGCAGGATCAAGAACAGCGCCAAAACGACTTGTTGTTTTAGATCTTCTAGCAAAGTAACCATCAATGCTGTCAGTGATCATTGCGAGTATAATTGCTGAGATGCGAATTGTGGTATTTTCGAATAAAAATAGGAAAGCAAGAGGAAGACGAGAAAAGGATAAGCAATTCGATAAGCTAAAAACTGACAAAATCGCGAACCTCATTTTATAGCCAAATATACTATAGAGAAAAATTTACGCTAGCGAAAAATCTCAACTTTCTCCTTCACTGGCGGTGTCGGCATCAACGAGATTATCATCCGGTTTTATTTGTTTTTTCTTTTTCAACTTATACCAGATAATACCGATTACCGTCACACTCAATCCAATGAATACTAAAATATTGAAAGTTTTAATGTATTTATAAAGCTCTTGGTAGTTTTGACCTAGGGTGAAGAAAGCATAAAAACTAACTGAAACCCAAAGAGAGCAAGCGAGAAGATCGCGCAAGATAAATTTTCCAAAAGACATTTTACTCATGCCTGTACTCATAAAGAGGCAGTTGCGTACTCCGCAAGGGATAAAACGTCCTATAATCAAAGTCCAAAGGCCATACTTTTCATAGAATTTACGAAGTTTGTCCATTTTTTTAGGATTAAGGATTCTTTTGAAAAAACGGGTGTTTTGCAACTTTTGACCGAGAATGCGCCCGAACCAATATGAAAGCCATGCTGAAAAGTAGCTGCCAATTAATAGAGCAAAAAAGAAGTGGAAAGTTTTTTCTGGTAAGGTTGTAGCAGCGAGTACAGCAGCTGTAACCATAATAATGTCAATGCTAACCGGTAGATTAAGGCCTGCTAATAGGATTGCTCCAAAGCAAACCCAATGAGCGATATTACTGTATTCAAGAAACCAGTTAGTAATGAAAGTCATAGCTTAATACGTTTTAATTTCTTATTTATTGCTATTGAATTTATAAGTAAAGTAAAAAGCTCAAAATTAAACCGATGTGACATGGTGCTCTTCTGTGCTTTTTGCAACTTCAACAGATTGTTCTTGTTGCGCAGTCTCTGGAGCAGCTATTAACGCATTGAATCTGTGCCCTAAAGCGCGTACGGCAATGATCCATGAGCCGATCGTTCCAATTAATAGTAGGCCAACATAAGGCGTGCTTTGTGCAACTGTGCCGAAGCACATTAGAAGACCTTGGTGGATAATGGATCCTCCGGATTTCCCGAGTCGCGAGCCAACACCGTCGATCGCTGTTTTCCCTTTGAGCTTGCTCTCTTTATCTAATGGGACAAAAGCTAACTCTTTTGTTGCATCAAAGAGTGTATATTTAGAAGCTCTGGCCATGATGTTCTGTAATGAGCCGAAGAACACTCCAATTGCTAGAGGAGTGCTTCCAATTAGTGCGGTTACGGAGCTTAAAGAAGTGTTGTGGAGAAGCATGAAGGTGAAGAAGAAGATTCCTGTAACAGCGAGAATCAGTGGAGCAATCATGGCGCTTGCTGTCCAATTAAAGCGTCTGATGACATTCCCAGAAATAAACATCGAAGTGAACGTTGAAATAATTCCAATCCACATGAGAATCTTTCCCATATAGGCGGTGTAATCACTTGGATCTGGATATAGTAGTTTAAGTTGATCCTTCCAAACAACTTCGACAAGATTAATCGAGATGTTGTACATAATGACGATAACAGCGATCAAAATCAAATAGTTTGATTTAGCGAGATAGGCGAAGTTTTTTCGCATGCCCATTTTAATCTTTGGCATTATTTTTTCTTCTGCTCGAATGGACTCACTATTATAACCCTCTCCTTGAACGTGCAACCAACGGAAAAGAATCATGCAGAGAAATCCGCAGATAATGACAAGAGAAGAAATTAGAATGATTGATTGTCCCCATGCATCTTCTCCAAAAGGTATATAGGGACGAAAAGTCTTTCCTGAAAGAACAGAGGATATTTTTCCTGCAATGATTCCGGAGAAATTTGCGCTAATTGCAAAAAGGCCATAGTGCCGTTTTGCATCTTTTACAGAGGTCACTTCATTGGCAAAACCCCAAAAGAGCACAGACATCATGATGGTGCTCCACATTTCTGCCATGATATAAAAGGCTGTATAGGTCCAGTTGCGGAAAATAGCAATAAAACCTCGAAAGCCTAGTGGCAAGGATTCTTGCAAACGATCACAGAATTCATGTGGGTGTAGGCTCTCTCGCATTGGATAGAGAACAAAAGCAAAAAGGAAGAAGAAGGCGAGAAAGATTGTTGTTAAAGTATAAAAAACCTTTTCACGATTTAACTTATTACAGATGCGCGTATAGAGAAAGGTCATCAAGAAGACAGCAGGGAGAATAGCCCACACTTTGATAAAAGGAATTGCTTCAGCTCCTGAGTGAGGCGCTGTAACAACAAGCGCATCTTTAGCAGCGCGCAATACGTTATAATTAAAACAAATGAGAAAAAAGATAAGCAACATCGGCACCACTTTTCGCAATTCCCAGCGGTGCACAGGCCAAAAAAAGGCCTGGAATCTGTTAAATTCCTTTGAAGACATATGGTTTTAACCTGTGTGGGTTTAATTTCAACTGCTTCTTTGGGAAATAGATCATGTAGAAGGACTCAACTTTGGAGTTCATCTAGGCCTTAATGTTAATTATGAGAAGATTAATCTACTACTCTGTAAAACACGCCTTTATTATAGCTATTTTTTCTTATTTAGCAATGAAGGAAATAAATTATTTCGGGAAAAAAATTTAAATATAGAGAATTTGAAATTCCTTCCATAGTAAATTAATTTTTATTTGATAGAGTGTCGATTCCTGGTAAATGCCCAAATTCAATAAATTCGAGAGAGGCTCCGCCACCAGTTGAAATGTGAGAAAATTTTTGAGAGATTCCTAATTGATTCACAGCAGCTAGGGAGTCCCCACCTCCAACAATCGTCGTTGCAGGATTCTCTGCTAAGGCTTTGGCAATTACATGCGTTCCTTTTGCAAAATTTGGAAATTCAAAGACTCCTACAGGACCATTCCAAAAAAAAGTAGCACATTTTTCAAATTCTTTGGACCATTTTTGTGCTGTTTTAGGTCCGATATCCATTCCCTCCCATTTTTGAGGGATTCCATCAGATACAGCAATTGTTTTTTTCGATGCATCATTGGCAAAACGGTCGGCAATAACTAGATCTTCAGGCAGATGTAAGGTAATATTTTTTTGAGCAGACGAATTCAAAATATCTTTAGCAGTAGGAACTAAATCATTTTCAACTAAAGAAGAGCCAATATTGATTCCTTGTGCCTTTAAAAAAGTGTAGGCCATTCCTCCACCTATAAAGAGCTCATCGACTTTTTGTAATAATGAGGTTAAAACCCCGATCTTAGACGAAATTTTTGCTCCGCCAATCAGAGCATAAAACGGTCGTTTAGGCTCAGATAGGATTTGCGTAAGAAAACGCACTTCCGCTTCCATCAAAAGGCCCATACCTGCGCAATTAGGAAAATACTGAGTAATGGTAGCTGTTGAGGAGTGTTTGCGATGCGCAGCTCCAAAGGCATCGTTGACATACAGATCACCGAGTTTTGCAAGTTGTTTGGCAAAAGTTGGATCAGTATCTGGTTTTTCTTCAGCTGCATGGAAACGGAGATTTTCTAAAAGGAGCACTTGAGAAGTTTGGAGCCTACTTGCAAGAGTTTCAGCTTCTTTGCCAATGCAGTCAGGAGAAAAGAACACTTCGCAGGGGAGCAGTTTTTTTAATGCTTCATAGCAAGGAGTAAGGCTAAATTTAGGGTCTCTTTTACCTTTGGGTCTACCAAGGTGGCTCATTAAAATGACTTTGCCGCCACGCATTAGAATTGTTTCAATTGTTGGTAAGCATTTACGAATGCGTGTTGCATCTGTGATTTCACCTTTCTCATTGAGTGGTACATTGAAATCGACTCGGACAAGAACGCATTTATCTCTAAAATTGAGATCAGAAAGGAGAAGTTTACTCATAGAACCTTTTTTTTCATAAATATACTGCTTCGCATCTTGTGATGCAACAAATCTCAGATGTAAAGCTGTTTTACATCCGATTAACATGTTTGTGTCTTAGAAGTTATGTCGTAAAAAACTTTAGGGTTAGAGAGCGGAAAAAGGATTGGCTGAATTTTCAAAACGACCTTTTTGACGACGTCTTTTTAGTTCGTGTTTTAAAGAAAACGTCAGATCGAGGTCGAAATCTTTTTTTAATCCCCAATAAAGGTATTCAATAGGGATTTCGGAAAAGGGTCGGCCTTTATATTTCCCCAACGGCATGATTCTGAGCAAAATAGGTTTTTTTAGGCGGTTAAAAATATCTTCTGTTGTTTTAAAGCTTTTAGTGAGGTGCTTGAATACCTCAATATTGACCATGACGTCATTCATGGCACGGTGTGCGCCTTCTTCGGGGATATTGAAATGTTTACGTAAGTTCTCCAGTGAATTTGTACTGCTTTGTCCATATAGACGTGCTAGTCGCAAGGTGTCTATCGATCTGCAAGTATCTAGCTGATTGGGAATACGGTGCCTTTTAGCCTCGGCTGCGAGAAAGTCTATATCAAACTGAATTCCGTGACCGATAATAACGTGTTTGTCGATCAGAGTGAGGATTTGAGGAATGATTTTATCAATAGCCGGTTTTCCTTGAACCATCTCGTCATAAATATTGTGGATTTGAATTGATTCGGGCGAGATTAGACAGCCTGGATTAATTAGAGTTTCAAAGGTAGATTCAATATTAGAAAAAGTGAAAAGAACGGCTGCAACTTCTATGATGCGATCTTGAGCTGAATCCAGACCAGTGGTCTCGCAATCGATGCAAATAAAAACTTCTTCGCTTAGTAATCCCATATATTTTAAACCAATTTAGCGATGAGATGAATCAACTCAAGGCGTGATTTTTCAGACTGATTGGAATAGGTAAGCAATGGGGGCATTTCATTTTCGAAAACCGTACTTAACTGCTCTTTATGAATATTGAGTTGTTTACTGTGTTCGCGAATATGAAGTTTATCTTTTTTAGTAAAGAGAATCAATAGACTGTAATGATTAAGTTTAAGCCATGAAAGCAAGCTGAGATCTTCAGTAGATAGAGCGCGTTTGAAATCAAAGAGACAAATAACAGCTTTGAGTTCGACGCTGCTTTTTAAATAGGTTTCTACAGCCTTTCCCCAATCGGAGCGCTCTTTGTATGAAACTTTTGCGTAACCAAATCCTGGAAGATCAACGAGATGAAAGGAGTCGTCTACAGAATAGAAGTTCAGCGTTTGGGTCTTTCCAGGTTTCCCTGAAATCTTTGCTAATTTGCGCCTTTTTGTCAGGTGATTGATTAACGATGATTTGCCAACATTTGAACGACCAAAAATTGCAACTTCTGCAAGCGGGCTGAGTGAATCAGGCTTAACCATTGCTGATAAAAGAAATCGGGTGCGTAAAAATGAGCGTGTATTAATCATGAGCTAAGGTTGTTTATAGTAATGGTACGTGTTTGGTCTGATGCATAAGCGATATCAACTGTGATTGTTTCCTGGGGCAGGAGATCATTGATTCGTTCAGGCCACTCAATACAGCAAATCCCATCTTTTTCAAAATAATCATCAAAACCCATGGAGACAAATTGACTTTGTCTGTTAAGGCGATAGAGATCAAAATGGTATACTGTACGTTCCCCTTCGTAAATATTGAGGTATGTAAAAGTAGGACTGCAGATTTCATCAATGGGCGTTGATGTGATTCGTTGAGTTAATCCTTTTACAAAAGTTGTTTTTCCAGCGCCAAGATCCCCTGAAAGGGCGATAATACTATTAGGAGATAAATGAGTAGCAAATCTTTCAGCTATAGCGCAAGTTTCTTCAGCCGAGCTAGAAGAAAACAAGAGTATATTTTGCGCCATGGCTTTAATCCTTAGCTCTCAGAAGAACTCTCTTCGCTTTCTTCTACAAGCCATGCATCGACGTTTTTTTCGAAATCTTCATGGGAGGAAATTGCTTCAATAAAACTACCTATGCGACTTTCTTCAAGCTGATCTTGGATAAATTGAAGAAAAGTATCTTCGATTTGAAAGCGATTTTGTCGAGGTACATCCGTCAAAGGAACTGGTTTGATATGATTTTTGAAGAAATCGTTGAGAACCGATTTTTTGCTATTAAACAGTTTGCCTGTGATTACAGATGAGTAAACAGTTTTTTTGATCGGTTCTTTGCGTTTAATAATGTAATTTCTCATCACTTCAGGATCTTCAGAGACGAAGAATCGTTTTGCTTTCAATCCACCAATCCGTTCTGTGTTTTCTGGGCATTTTGATACCCAGTCATAAATGGCATCTTGAGGATTTGGGTGGGTATTATCACCAAAAACTTTGCCTGTGAAAGGGCAGATATAGATTTTTTTTGTCGCTTCATTGACGCTTTCTTTACCAAAACTAATTTTAATTTCGGTCTCTCTCCATAGCTTATTATTCATTTCAAGCAGTTTGACTAATTCGTCAACCCCACGATAGATCGTTTTTTCTTTGATAAAGAGGATTGGCTCTATATTAAATTTTTTACTCAAAAAGAAAAGGTAGGTGGTAATCAAATCGGCTTTGCGATTTTTTTTAAGAAATTCTTTGAGCTCGTCTTTTAATGTATCACTAATGACAATTGTGGCCATTTCTTCCTCAAAATAATATAAAAACTTCCAATTTTTTGTATAAATAATTCCGCTAGAGAAGTTCAGCGTAAATTGGAAAAGAAGAATAGCTTATTTTTAGAATATTGTTCAAGCTGCATTTATCTAGTGCTCTAAATGATGTAAATCAAATTTTTTTAAATATTGCTTTAAGGGTGTAATTTTGATAACATGTATGGTTTTCAGCAAGTAATATATTATATAATTTTTTAATTATATTTTTGTGGGCAGGGCAGATGCTTGCCATTTAAATGAAAAAATTATATTTAATAAACCCAGTTTTTGCATTTTGCATTAAATCAAGGGTTCAACAGGAGAAATAGTATGAGTCCAGTTTTAGAGCAGGAATCATTGCGATTAGAGAAAATGTTCGTTAATGGATATGAGGCAATTTATAAAGTCACCGATAGTCGCGTTGGATTAAAAGCTATTATTGCAATACATAATACGACTTTAGGCCCTGCTATTGGGGGAACTCGCATATATCCTTATGAAACATTTCAGGAAGCTTTATTTGACGTGCTCCGTCTTTCTAAAGGAATGACTTATAAGTCATCTATTGCACAGGTTGCAATGGGTGGGGGGAAAAGTGTCATTATCGCTGATCCAAAAGAAAAAACTGCCGCAATGCTATGTTCTTTTGCTAAAGCTGTTGATCTTTTAAAAGGTCAGTATATCTGCGCTGAAGATTCTGGTAGTACTCCGAGTGATATGCAGCTCATAAGTAATATCACTCCATTTGTAACGGGCTTGGCTGGCGAAAAAGGAAGTGGAGACCCTTCTCCTTTTACTGCTTGGGGAACTTTTCGCGGTATTCAGGCGACATTAAAAAAACTTTTTGGTTCTGATTCATTGTCTGAAAAAACTGTGGCTGTTCAAGGGCTAGGGAATGTTGGCTCGCGCCTTGCTGAAATATTATTTTGGGCAGGGGCAAAACTCGTTCTTTGCGACATAAATCAAAATAAAGCTGAGCAGATGGCTAAAAAGTTTGGTGCAAAGACTTGTTCGCCTGATGAGATTTTGAGCGTAGAGTGTGATATTTTAGCTCCTTGTGCTTTAGGCGGGATTATTAATGCTAAAACAATTCCTAACCTTCGTTGTAAAGCTATTGCTGGTTCTGCAAACAATCAACTTTTGAATGATCAAGATGCTGATCTCTTAATGAAGCGTGGCATTTTGTACGCTGTAGATTTTGTCATCAATTCTGGCGGATTATACAATTGCGTTGCAGAACTACATCCCGAGGGCTATAACTCAGCCACAGTACGCAAAGAAATCCATAAAATTTATGACCAATTACTCAATGTGTACAAGGTTGCTGAGCAAAATGGATCTTCAACTCATCAAGCGGCTAATGCGCTTGCTGAATATCGTGTAAAATACGGTGTTGGAAAAAGAACTGAAGATAATCCAGTTTATTTCCCTGCGGCAAAATTGAAGTAAATTATGCAGACGATCAGTTCTGTCATTAGGAATAAAACAGCAACTGCTATTGAACGCGCTTTCGGACAAGCTTTAGACAGCGAATCTTCCTCTAGGTTCGCTGATATTAAGCAGACAGCGGATCGAAAGTTTGGTGATTATCAGTGCAATAATGCTTTGCGTATAGCAAAAGAGTTAAAGCAGCCCCCTCGAGAAGTTGCTATGAAGATTCTCTCTGAATTCAATCGTTTGGATTCAAAGGGAGAGGCGATGATGAGCAAAGTGGAAATTGCCGGTCCAGGATTCATTAATTTTTATCTTAATCACTCTTATCTCTCCAATGAGGTTGATCGTCAATTGCGCGACGATCGTCTTGGTGTCCCTCTGCCAGAATGCCCTCAAAAAGTTATTGTAGAGTTTTCCTCTCCCAACGTTGCGAAAGAACTGCATGTTGGACATCTTCGTTCAACAATTATTGGCGACAGCATTGCACGTATTTTTGAATTTCTCGGTCATAATGTTTTGCGCCTTAATCACATTGGTGATTGGGGAACTCAGTTTGGCATGTTGATCACTTACCTGCAAGAATTTCAACCTGATGTCCTTACGGGCAAACGTAAAGCCGCTCTTCCTGATTTGATGCAATGGTATCGCGATTCGAAAAAAGAGTTTGATGCTAATGAGCATTTTAAAAAAGCATCACAGGAAAATGTTGTACGCTTGCAGAGTAAAGATATTCAAATGATCAATGCATGGGAGCTAATCTGTGAAATCTCCCGTAGAGCTTATCAGGAAATATATGATTTACTCGATGTCAAGTTAACTGAAAGAGGGGAATCGTTTTATAATCCCCATTTAAACGAAATAGTTGATGATCTTACTGAAAAGGGATTAATCGAGATTTCTGATGGTGCAAAGTGTATTTTTCTCGATGGATTTTATACACGTGATAAAGAACCTCTCCCAATGATCGTACAAAAATCTGATGGTGGATTTAATTATTCCACAACTGATTTAGCTGCAATGCGGCATCGCGTTGATATTGAGCGTGCTGATCGAATTATCGTATTAACTGATGCTGGGCAGAAACAACATTTTGAGATGCTTGTTAAAGCAACTGAACGTGCGGGATATCTTGATCCTCATAAAACGCTCTTTACCCATGTTCCCTTTGGTGTTGTCTTAGGACCCGATGGAAAGAAGTTTAAAACACGCAGCGGAAAGACAGAGCGTTTGATTGATTTGCTCCAAGAAGGTGTCGACCGCGCAAAAAGTGTCTTGAAAGAGCGTATGCCCGATCTCTCAGAGAGTGAACTAAGCCGTTTTGCCAATATTCTAGGCATTGATAGTTTAAAGTATGCCGATCTCTCTTCAAATCGTTTAAGAGATTATGTCTTTAGCTATGATCGCATGTTGCGTTTTGAGGGCAATACGGCTCCTTTCATGCTCTATGCCTATGTTAGGGTGCAAGGGATTAAGCGCAAGGTAGATAAGGATCTTTCCTCCATTATGGAAAGCGAGCATATTGATCTGCATGATCCAACAGAAATTGAATTAGCACTTACACTAAGGCGCTTTCCCGATGTTCTTCAAGACATTGAAAATGAGTTGCTTCCGAACAGGCTAACGGACTACCTATATGGGGTGGCCGAATGCTTTCACGCTTTTTTCAGAGATTGCCGTGTTCAAGGTAGTGAATATGAATCTAGTAGACTTCTTCTTTGCGAGCTTACAGCCCGTATTCTCGAAAAAGGTCTCAATCTTCTCGGCATAAAATTGCTTCCAAGAATGTAATTCCTTAAGCATCAATTGATTAGCTAAGAACTTTATTATATATTAAATAATTGATTATTAATGCTATAAATGTTATAATATTTTTTTAAAACAATAACATTTAATTAAAATGCGTCAATTAGCTTTATCTAAATCTGTTGCTTCTCTGCATTATCTTGCAATGGCTTCTGTCGACAAAGACAGTGATCATTTTGATAAGACGAGAGCGCGTGTCCAAAAATTGGCAACATCTACCGCCTTCTTATCAACGTCGCTAGTCAGTATGAAAAACCATAAACTCTATTCGTCCAATAATGTCATGCAAGTCAAAAAAGAGCTTCTTGCTAGAGGACGCTATCTTGGTGCATTTATCGCTGATTTGCTCACACTCGTCGAAAAAGTGATCATAGCTGTTGCTTCAGTTGCCTATTTTATTATAAAAATTCCCTTTACTAGAGAATTTGATGTCGAATTATTAAAAGATCAAGCCCGGGCTTTGATAAGCACAGGGATCGCATTGCGTATTTCAGGCACAGGGATCGTGAGTCCTAAAGCTGCGATTGACCATACATATCGCACCTGGATGAAAATTCTGAGCTTTAAAAGTAAAGAGAATGAGGAAGCAATCGTTGCTTTTGCGAAGTCATATTTAAGTAACATCAATCAGAAACTGATTACTGGTGAACTCGATGATGTCGTTGAAAAATTTCTCCAAATGAAAAACTTGTTAGATAGTCGGAAAGCTTTAGCAAATCAATTAAAAGCGCGTAGTGAGGAGATACAGAGTGAATTTGATCGATTGCTTGAAGATTCGCGCGGAATGATGAAACAGCTCTTTGAAAATCTTCATAATGAAGAAACTGTTAGAGATTTTAGTTCTAATGATCCTCTGGTTTCTCATATGACTCCTTATGTCATAGCGTCATTAGAGCGCCAAATGGGTTTTGTCACTCAGGAAATCTATGAATTAGCTTTAGATAAAACTGTTAATCGAATGAATTCTATTGTTGGATTTTTAAATGACGATCCTCAACTGCTCTCTTTAGAACAGATGTTGGATGTTGATAATGTTAATTCTGTCGAAACACTGCGCGCGCATCTTAGCAAAATTTTAGTCGCAAAAGCTGAGGAGATGCAAAATCTCGACGATGTTCAGTCTTTGTTCAAGGATATTCTTGAGTTTGTAAATCCTAATAATGAAGGTTCAGCTATTGGTTCGCTTGTAGAAATTTTGCCTTTAGATCATCCTGCTTTTGAAGCTATTGAAAATCAATTTGGCCGCCTATTTGGTTCAGGTCCTTTTGTAACAACGACATTAGTCAATTTAAAGAATATTCAAACCTTAAAATATTCTCAGCCTGGTATTCTTAATACGATTGAAAGGGTCGTTAAAACACGCTTGCGTTACCTCGAATCTCTGGGAACCTCTTTATTACATACGCTAATTTTATTAGCTTTCTTGCCAATAATGTATTTTGCGTTAGGAGGCGAGGGTTATTACAATGCGATTTACTATGCTCTTATTGCTCTTGCAAACTCGCTTGTAGGATTGATCAGTCCTGAGAAAGCAATTGATCTGCACATGGAAATTTGGACACAAGCTGCTAATATGGTTTTAGAATCTGCAGATGATCAGACATTAGCGATGATACATCGAGAGCATGAGCGGATTCAAACGGGCTTGGACACTCTTGCTAAATTGAATCAAGGTATGATTAATCAATATGATAATTTGATCGCAATCAATGGTGATTCTACTGATGACAAAACTAGAGTTGTTGCGGATTTAAAAACTGAATTGAATGCATTTCGTATAAATCTCGATGTTTTTATTGTCGATAATATTGCTGTGCTAGAAAAGCTCCTTCGTGAAAAATCTACAAGACCTATTCTAAATGCTATTGATTCAAGAGATCCAACAGGTCCTCTTTTAGATGGATTAACTGAATTAGCGATCAAAGAAATGAAAGATCATCTTGTGCATATGCTAGTGGGCTATAAAGAGAATATTTTGGTTGAATTTGAAGATGTTATTAACGAAATTGAATGCTCAGACTCTCCCGTATTGGATGCAGATATGATTGTTAAGTTGCAAACCCACCGCCAAAAGCTTATTGAATTGGATCAATTATTAAATAGTAGAGAGCAACTTAGTAGCCAGATTCGCAATATTAAGTCTTTAAGACAAATGGCTCCTTTAGTTTAGGATTAAAGTCTTATGAGGCTTGCCCGCTTCTTCTTTGACAAATCTCGGAACCGCATATCCTGGAAGTACTTTGGCAAGCTGGGCTATGAGTTCTTCGCCGCGTTCCTGCGGCGTTTCAAAATGTTCCGTTCCTGAAACTTTATCAAGCTGATGTAAATAGTAAGGTAGAATTCCATTATTAATGAGCAATTCAAAAAGCTCAAAAAGCGTTGTATAATCGTCATTTATCCCTTTAAGCAAAACAGCTTGATGAAGGAGAGGTATTTGGCAATTTGAGAGCATTTTGAGGTGTTTAATGACTTCATGGTCAAATTCTCGTGGGTGATTCGCATGAATGACAAAAACAATGCGTTTTTGGAGCTGTTTGAGGATTGTAATTAGTTCTTGATCGATTCTTTCAGGAATACCAATAGGGAAGCGTGAATGAAAACGGATGCGCTGTATATGGGGAATTTGGTCTAGATTGAATAGGAGTTCTTTCAATATACGATTAGAAAGAGAAAGAGGGTCTCCGCCACTTAAAATGATTTCCGTAATCGATGAGTCATTTCTGAGCTCTTCGAGTTCTTTATTAAAGCTATCTTCAAATTCGTAGGGAAAATTTTGTCTAAAACAGTAGCGGCAGTGCATCGCACACGCTGTAGCGGTCAGTAGAGCTCTGCCCTGATATTTTTGAATCAAACGAGGCGTACGACGGAAGTTCTTTTCTTCTGTTGGATCAGGGGAGAATCCGTTAGTTTCTAATAGTTCTTCTTTCAATGGTAAAAATTGTCTAAGAATGGGGTCATTAAGGTCGTTTTTGGCGATTTTTTTTGCAAGACGCAGGGGGAGATTTAAGGTGAAACGGGGCTTTTTGACAATTTCAGAGGCTAGATGATCGTCGAGCTCTAAATAATCAAATAGTTTTTCCCAATTTGTAAAATTGGTGCGTTTAATTGTCTTCCAACAAGAGAGATTCATTGTATAAATAGTTCAAAAAGGTCTGATATTCTATAGGATAAGAAGCGATTAAGTCAATATGAGCTCTTCAGAGGGGCAGGTCCGTTTGATTTGGGCTCCGAGATTAGAGAGTTTTTCAACAGCGAGCTCGTAGCCACGGTCTAGATAATGCAGTCCAGAGATTTCGCTTTTTTCAGGAGCTATTAACGCTGCCATTACATAGGCAAAGCCAGCACGAAGATCAGGAATATTTATAGAAGATGCTGTAAGTGGCGTGGGTCCTTTTACAATTAAGCTGTGATGAAAATTACAAGAAGCAAATCTACAGTGATTGCCACCTAGACAATGTGTAAAAAGTTCGAGATCTGCACCCATTTTTTTTAATACCTCTGTATAACCAAAACGATTTTCATAGACTGTTTCATGAACAATCGAATATCCCGTTGCTTGAGATAACAAAACAACAAAAGGCTGTTGCCAATCAGTCATAAATCCCGGATGTACATCGGTTTCAATTTGAATACCGCCCTTTAAGGCGCCTTGATAAAAAAACTCGATTCCATTTTCTTTAACCTGAAATCCTCCACCGATCTGACGCAATGCATTGAGAAAAGTGATCATATGCTGATGCGGCGCATTTTTAACAAAGACGCGGCCGCGCGTTGCGATAGCAGCCATGCCAAGAGACGCGGCTTCGATACGATCGGGTATAACCGTGTGTGTTGTCTCGTAAAATTGGCGAGTTTCTTCAATGCGGATTGTTCTGTCTGTATCTACTGAGATAATGACCCCGAGTTTTTGCAGAAAGAGAATGAGGTCGATAATTTCTGGTTCTACAGCAGCATTTTTAATGATCGTCTGTCCCTTAGCGCGACATCCTGCTAAAATTGAGTTTTCTGTTGCCCCAATAGAGGGAAATTTTAAGTTGATGATAGATCCTTTTAATCCGTCATGAGCGTGTGCAAAATAGGCGCCTTCTTTTTTCATTTCGCGGTACTCGATTTCTGCACCGAGTTTTTCTAGAGCCGCAATATGAAAATCAACGGGCCTTTTGCCAATGGCACAACCGCCGACGGTGGGAACAATGATATCTTGGTCTGTGCGCCCTAAAAGAGCTCCAATCATTAAAATGGGAATGCGATTTGAGCCACAAAAGTGTTGAGGAATATAAGTTGATTTAAGCTCTTTAGTATGAATTTCTAATGTTTTTTCGTCTCGATTCCAATTGATTTGCGACCCGATCTCACGACAAAGAGCCACTGTAACTTCAACATCTGCAATATTCGGGACATTGTAAAAAATGCAGCGCTTATCAGAAATCAAAGAAGCGACGAGCATTTTTGTAATCGCATTTTTTGCGCCGGATGTACTCACCTCTCCTTCTAGAGGGATGCCACCTTTGACTTCAAGAATTTCATTTTTAATTGGAGATATAGACATAAAATATTTTCGTGTTTTCAAATCGGATCTTATCGAACAAAACATTTGTTTGCAGTCAAAATCTCAAATTTTGTTAAGCTTTTTGCTAATGAATAAGTTTCCTATTATCCGAACAGGCATTGGTCAAGATAGCCACCGGTTTTTATCCTCTGATACATCTAAACCTTGTGTCATCGGTGGGCTTATGTTTAAAGATTGTCCAGGGTTTTCAGCAGATTCTGATGGTGATGTTGTTTTGCACGCACTATGTAATGCTATTACTTCTCTAAGTGGAGTGCCTATCTTGGGTAAAATTGCGATTGATTTGTGTCATAAGGATCATATTACCGACAGCAGTGTTTATCTTGAAAAAGCATTGGAAACGTTAGTGAATCAGCAGATCACACATATCGCGATTACTTTGGAAGGAAAGCGTCCGCGTATGCAAGTGCGCATTTTAGAAATGCGTGAGAAAATTGCGTCTCTTATGCGTTTAGAGGCTTCGCAAATTGGCATTTCTGTGACATCAGGCGATGGGCTAACTGATTTTGGGCGTGGTGATGGCATGCAATGCATTTGCATCATGACCACACAGTCGACATCTTAAAAAGTTTTTTTGACGTAAATCATTAATACAAAAGAAGTTGCTTAGATGTAAAATAGCTTTACATCTAGAATTCGGTGTTGTAATTTTCTTATTCGATTTAAAGATTGCGTTGAAATAATTGTTGTCAGTTTGCGGTCTATATTTTGATTAGGAAATAGACGCTTGTTTTAAAATTGGAAATGGGAGTGTTATTATGAGTTTTGATCCTGCTGCTGGTGTTGGTTTTGGTAGTGTTACAACCTATACAATTCCTAGAGAATATGGAGATGAAATTGAGCGCCAAGTTCAAGAAAGACAAAATCGCTTAGATGAAGTCAATGGTCAGTTTGAAGAAAATTATGAAGAATTCACAGATTCGCTAACTCGAAGGTTTATGTGGGGCTGTGTTTCGGAATATTTCTCGCATTTATCTGATGTTTATCGAAGTTCAGTAAGAGTGTTTCAATTTTCTCTAGATCTACTTGATAGGGATGAAGCTAAAAAGGTCTATGACATTGTTAACGGGAGCCTTCTGCAAGATCTTAGCGAATCGAGAATGATCGTTAGTAGAAGTCATGTTATAAGTAAGTCTCCGGAACTACGTAAAATATTAGCGCCTACAAATGCATCTGCTCGGGAGCAGTTGAAACCGTTTGATCAATGGTTGAATCAAAGTAAAAACCCTTTAGATGTGTCTCAAGGTGATTTTAGCAAAATGTGTGAAGTAACCAAAGAGGGAAAGAAACCTCAAACTTCTACGAAAGAGAAATTCACTAAACCTTTTTTAGATTCAGAAGGGCCTGAAATTTCCACTAGGACGACCTCAAACACAACTAGATCTTTTGCTGATAAGCGCTATTTTCAAGAAAAGATGGAAAGAGTGGGTGCTTTAGCTGAAACTCAGCTAGAAGAACTATTGAAAAGTTATACATCATGCGAAGAAGGAAGCGGTTTGGAATATCGCGTTAAATGGGACGCAACTAGCTTAACAATGACTCTTAGACTAGGAGTTGATGTCGAGGCTATTCTTGCGAGATACAATCAATCTTCTAGAAAATAACAGCCGATTTGGTGGTATAAACGTTTATTAGATGTAAAACACTTTACATCTAGTAGACGTCGAGGCAGAGCCGTTTTTCTCGTCTCAAGGTTTTAATGAGGAGTTCTGCTTCTGTTTGTGAGAGCTTTCCCTCCTCTTGTGCAATGAGAACGAGCATTGCTTGCACATCTTTTGCCATTTTTTGAGCATCTCCGCAAATGTAGATGAGGGCGTTTTTTTCGATCAGCTTCCATAAGGGGGCTTTTTCTGCGTAGAGTGCATCTTGCACATAGCGGAGAGAGGCGTTGTCACGGGAAAAAGCGGTTGAGAGTTTGAGAAGACCCTGTTCTTGCCAATTGGTGAGCTCTTTTTCATAGTAGAAATCAGTTTGTCTATTGCGCTCACCAAAAAATAGCCAATTCTCCCCTTGATCGCCTCTGGTGACGCGCTCTTGGATAAAAGCACGAAAAGGAGCGATGCCTGTCCCAGGTCCTATCATAATAATAGGGAGATTTCCATCTATTGGAATGGTGAAATTGCGCGGTTTTTGCGCAAAAATCTCAATGGATTTTACATCTTTTTCAACTAAATGGTTTAAATAATAACTTGCAATTCCGTAACGCAATCGTCCCTGGTGCTCATAGGTTGAAAGGGTGACTGTCAAATGAATCTCAGTGGGATAGAGCAAAGGGGAGGAGGCTAGTGAATAGAAACGGGGTAATAAAGGCGCAAAAGAATTACAGATTTCATCTAAAGAAGCATTTGTAGGAGGATAGGCTTTTAGGAGGTCAGCTGGTTCATTCTCTTTTAAAAAAGCATTAAGCTCTGCTTTGGGCGCTTCGAGTAAAGGATGGTTTGTTAGCAATTTTAGCAGATGAGATGTTGCTTGAGAGAGATTAGCATTAGACGTGAGAAATTCACGTAATTGAAGATTTTTATTTCTACGTTGATCAACAATGACTTCGTCACCTGTTTTTCCCAAAATTATCAGTATTTCATCAACTCTTTCAGGATGATTTTGCGGCAATATTCCAATTGAATCTCCCGCTTCTAAATTTAGAAGTTTATGATCGATATCGAGGGCAATATGATAAGTTTCTCTTGTTGAGCCATCTCTAGTGAGCTTTTCCCTCGATTTTAAGGCGCATGATAGTGGATTAAAACGAGAGATGGATTGAGAAATTATCGTAGACATAGAATTGATAAATCTTTATTTAATGGATTAAAGGAAGGTAAGGTTATGTACAAAGGTTTTATCTTTTTATTTCTCATTGTATTTTCTAGTTGCGCAACATCTGGTTACAACAGAAGTTATGTCATTTCTCATGATGATGAAATTCCAGTACTTCAAACAGATGATATGCGTTAAATCGCTGTTACAAGTTCTTGGCAATTTTTCGTCTTCCACATTTTGGAGAGAAGATCGTATTTTTTGTTCGATATTCCTCCAAGAAATTCAATAGCACTAAGTAAACGCGCTCTTAAGCGCTGCTTGCCTAGAATTCCAGCAGAATCAAAAAGAGGAGGCCCGAAATGTTTCCCAGTAATTGCGCCAAACAACATACGCATTACCACTTTTTTATGGTGTATACCAAACACTTCTGCAATTTCATGAGAGGATTTTTCAAGGCCTGATCCATTCCAATCATTATTTTCATCCATACTCCATATCATTGCTTGAAGTGCTAAAGCAGCAGATTCTTTAGTGATGCGGTTTGAAGTGAGAAGTTCTTCTGTGTAATCGAGATGGTTGACGAATAGAAAGTAAAAGAGCTGCATAAAATCAGCAAATGTCTTGATCCGAGTATGGCAAAGTGGCATCAATTTATTGATCAGCTCGTCATTAAATCCCCATTCTTTAATTCGATTCCATAGTTGGTTTTCGGGAATTTGCTTAATAATATATTGTTGATTGAGCCATTCGAGTTTATGGAGATCGAAGAAAGCTCCTGATTTTCCAATGCGTTTTACATCAAAGGATTGAATAATCTCTTCAATTGGATAAATTTCCTTTTCATCAGTCATGCTATAGCCCATTAGGCTTAAGAAGTTTCTCAAAGCTTCTGAAAGGAAACCACTATCTCTGTAGAAGAAAATTGATGTTGGATTGCGCCTTTTAGAGAGCTTCTTCCCATCTTTGCCGAGTAATAATGGCATATGTAAAAACTCGGGTTTTTCCCAGCCAAATGCTTGATAGAGGAAAATATGTTTAGGGGTTGAGCTCATCCATTCATCACCGCGAATGACATGAGTAATGCCCATTAAATAATCATCGACGACATTAGCAAGGTGATAAGTAGGAAACCCATCTGATTTAAGTAAAATTTGATCATCGATATCAGACCAAGGGACAACAATGCGGCCTTTAATGACATCTTCGTAAACGCATTCGCCAGTAAGTGGTAGTTTAAGACGGATGACATAGGGCTGACCTGCTTTTTCTCTTTCAGCGATTTCTTCTTCAGAAAGATTGCGATAGCGCCGATCATAGCCTATACGTTTGCCGAGTTTTTTACTGATCTCTCGCATTTCAGAGAGCTCTTCAGGAGTCGCAAAGCATTTATATGCCATGCCGCGATCGAGCAGTTGTTGGCAATGGGTACGATAAATTTCAGTGCGTTCAGATTGACGGTAGGGACCGCATTTTCCGCCAATATCAGGACCTTCATCCCATTTTAATCCGATCCAATTTAGAGCGTCAAATATGTTGGTCTCATATTCTGGGCGGCTACGGCTTTGATCAGTATCTTCGATACGCAAAATAAATTCACCTCCATGCTTCTTTGCAAAGAGATAGTTAAACAGCGCAATATATGCAGTACCAACATGGGGATCTCCTGTTGGGGAGGGAGCAATCCGTACCCGTACACTCATCAAAAGCCTCGAAATAATGTTTTAAACGCAATATTTTCAATATTTGGCAGTTAGAATGCAAGAAAAACGATTCTGTAATAATTTGTTTTTAAAAACGTAAAGAGGCTACTTGGGTTAAAATGTAGCCTCAAGCTCTACCGATTTATCACTTCTTTTTCTTCATGAAAGAGAAATAAAAGATCTTTCATTACATTGGTTGCCTCAATTAACTGAAGATCAGCTTGACCAAAGAAATCAATTGCTTCTGAAGAAAAATCTTTATTTTCTAGTTCTCTAAGAAAGTTTTGATAGTTTTGATTATTATCAATGCGCTCTTGGGAATTCGAGCGTAAAATATCGAGATAGTTATCGTAATTATGCTGCACAAGCTGTTGATTATAGCGATAGAGATTTAGCATCTGAGAGCGATGCATAGCGGGTACATCAGAAAGATCATCGTTGAAATTTGCTGCAATTTCATCTGAATCTAAAGGAAATTTAGAAAATTCCTCGCCAATATCGAGTTTAGAGAACAATCCTGGGATGACGATATCTGATTTGACCCCTTCAAGTTGGGGTGATTTGCCAGAGACGGTATAATAGCGACCTTGAGTCACTTTATATTCTCCTTTTGGATTGACCTTCCCGTTGCGAGAAGTTTCAAGAGTAAAGGTTTGAAATGTGCCTTTACCAAAACTCTTTTCATCACCGATGACAATGGTTCGTCCGTAATCTTGCAGTGTTTGAGCGACAATCTCAGATGCTGAAGCGCTAATGCGGTTGATTAAGATGACTAAATGACCATCCCAGGTTACTCGATCATCGAAGTTGCGTAAATGCTGTACTTGACCTGTATTATCTTTAATCGAAACGACAATTCCCTTTTTAATAAACAATCCTGTCACAGCAACAGCTTGCGTGAGCAAACCCCCTGAGTTGTTGCGGAGATCGAGTATGATGCCTTTAACACGCTCTTTTTTCTGCAATTCTTGTATAGCTTTGCGCAAATCATCTGCAGATGAGCTGGAATTATCCTGATAAAAAGAAAAAAGCTTGAGTACAGCGATAACGCCATCACCAAAAGGCTCCTGAGAAATATCAAAACGATTTTCCTTAATGACGATTTCTCCGCGAGACAATTCAACTTCGTGCTTTTCGTCGCGCTTGCCATCATCAGTGTGTATTTCTCTAAGGAGAGTTAAGGTCACTCGTGTGCCTTTTTTACCTCGAATCAATTCAACAGCCTCGTTAATATCCATTCCAACAATTGATTCTTTATTTACAGCGATAATGCGATCTGCAACTTTGATCTTATTGCTGCTAATTGCGGGGCCTCCTTCAATTAACCGAACAACAGTCAGCCCATTTAAATCATCGCGCAATTGTGCTCCAATGCCAGTAACCTTTTGCTGAATCTGTGTCATGAAGTGATTGGCTTCTGTCGGAGTGAAATAGCTTGTTTGAGAGTCTAATGAGCTGCTAAGAGATTTGAGAGTTGTGGAAAGAACAATTTGCTTAAACTCAGTTGGGTTTTTCCCTTGAATATCGATTTCTCTACGCAATCTTCTCTTTTGTAGGCGTTGTAAAAATTGCTCTTTGCTTTCTTCATTAAGCTTTTCAGCAGCTTCAAGTTGTAATGAGCGGATTTTGCGATTGCGATCGATTAACTCCTCTTCGTTCTCAGCCCAGGACATGTCTTTGAATTCGGAGACCTGTACGTTTTGAGGTAGATTATTAATATCTATCTGATCTTCGATAAGCTGTTTGCGCTCTATGGCTTCTAGCATGCGCTGATGGATCTCTTCAAAAGCTTGGAAATTCTCTCTCTTTATTTCAGAAAGGGTTCTAACTAGTAGAGCTTCAGAAGGTTCTGACCATTCGGAGATCTCAGTCTGTAATAGGTAGGTTTTGGTTGGATCCAGTTCATCTAAATAGTTTTCAAAAGCCCTAGCAATCAACTCTGTAGTGAGCCTCTGGTGGGAGACATGGGATTTTAAGATCTCTTCGATTTTAATCTTTGTATCGCGCGGTGTTAGAGAAGGGGGTTTAGCCTCGATAAAAAATGAAATAAATAAGAGGAGAAAAGGCAGTAATTTGCGATACATTAGGACCTCATATGCATAATAGCTTGTAAATTAAAGGCATAGGTTGCTTGTGACAAGCTAGCCTGTAGCTGTTTAGACATCATTTGACAATGCATTTTGAATAAAATCAAGCGAAAAGGCCTTCTGATAACCTGATGGCGCTATTAGAGCCTCCTAGCTGGTCTAAAAGGCTTATATCAAAGCTATTGAAGGAGAGGGAATCGATTTTGCTTGTCGATATATAGCACTATTTTCAAAAAAAAAGATAGTTTTCATAAAAAGCTAACAATTAATTATTTAAAGTTATTTTTTTACGCATATAATATGCGGTGTTTGTAATAGCTAGATTTTCAATATGTTACGAGATTAATTTACGATGTATAGCCTTTAATTTGACTATGAGCCCTCAGTAAAATTTAGAAAAAATAAAGAAGGGTCTTGATATCAATCCTTTTGTATGTGATAATTACTTTTCAATTTGATTTATAAGTAACCAATAAAAACAAAATAATAATCAGCTGGTTGCGGGGTTTAGAAGCCACAAAGCCGGTGTAAAAGACTTTTTAGGAGAAATGATGGAAGAAGATACAAAATACATCGTTCAGGTAGAAGAAGACGCGGATGCATGTTGTAATAAGAAGGTTGTCTCTATTACTGAAGCTGCGAAAATCAATGGCGTGACCCGTCAGGCGATCTACGTTGCAATTAAGCAGGGAAAGCTGAAAGCGACTAAAGATTCTACTCGCTGGATGATTCATATCAACGATCTTAAAGCTTACCGTGATCAAAAATATTCGAGAACAAAATCGATGTTTGATGGCGAGCTACTTTTCGATAACGTGAAAGGTTATTACTCAATTAACCAAACAGCTAAAATGCTTGGTGTTCCAGCTCAAAAGATTTATTACGCAACACGCGTTGGTCTTCTAAAAGCTGTACGCAGAGGCGCTGCTTGGGTTGTTCATGTTAATGACCTCAATGAGTATAGACAAAACTATCTCGAGAAGAAGCCCTCTCAGTTCGAAGCGATTTAATTAACGCTTCAAAATACTGATCGTTAACTCACACAATTAAGACAAATATATTTTGCCTTTCCATGATGCATGTAACAATGCATCGCGTCTTTAAATAATATTAAATATTTTAATATATATCTTGTGTTATTCATAATATTCCCCTGCTGTTTATAAGCACAGCTTCTGCTTTATGTAATATAGAGATCTATTTTACTAAAAATGCTCTATCCGCCTCTTATCGTTGAAATTAAGAAAATCAATGGCTTTTAAGAAATATAGTTTTCTAACGGTAGCGCTTCAGTCTATTTGATAAGGCTGTCTAAAAGCGCTAAGGTCATCGCTTTATTTTTCGATCACCTTGATATCGCGAACGTGGAGCTGGATGCTCGATTTGTTGAGGAAGTTGTTGATTTGAGGTGTGAAGGCGATTTGGAGCGAAATGTTCTTTTTACAGAGTTTGGGCCTTAGATCTCCCATATTAAAGGCGATTCCTTCTAAGACTCGATCTTTTTGTTCGAGATAGAGCTTAAGATGGGTCTTTCCTACGATTTTAGGGGGCCATGCTTGGGTTGCTTCGCAATAGAAGACCGGAGGGTGGTTTTCATTGCCAAAAGGCTCTAGAAGGGAAAGAGACTCCATGAAGTCAAATGTCAGTTCTCCAAAGTCAATTTTAGATGCGAGATGAAGTTTTGTGACGATGTCTCGTGCTTTAAGTTTATCATTAGCGATTCGTAGAAAATCTTTTCTAAATGCTTCTATATTTTCTTGTTTAATTGTGAGGCCAGCAGCAAAGTCGTGTCCCCCGAAGTTGATCAGATACTGACTAAGCTCTTTTAGAACTGGAAGGAGAGGGAACTCTGGGATAGTGCGAATTGAGCCTTTGCCAACTCCGTTGTCAATAGCGATTGTAATTGTGGGGCGATTGTACAGCTTAGCGATACGGGCTGTGATGATGGGAATGATGCCAGGATGAAGGGTCTCAGAGGAGATGACAATGGCTCTTTCATCGAGAAGTTCTTGATGGTCTTCTATATATTTTTCAATATCTTCTGAGTCTTTTCTTTCAATTTTTTGCCTTTCTATGTTGGTTAGATCGAGTTCTTTGGCAAGTGCTTCTGCTGCAATTGGGTTTTTAAGGAGTAGGAGTTCGACACCTTTACGCGGATCAGCAATGCGCCCTAAACTGTTGAGCCTTGGAGCGACCTTGGAAGCGATATCCATGGGTGTGATCTCTTGAGGAATCACCTCGCAGATTGAGAATAGCTTAGCTAATCCGACGCGTTTACTGCGTTTCATTTGTTCTAAGCCATAGCGAACAAGAATGCGATTTTCGCCAGTAAGTGCGCCCATATCTGCAATGGTTCCGAGAGCAACTAGATCGAGGTATTTTTTAAGATCAATTTGGTCTGTATTGATTTCGCTTTGGGTAGATAGTTGATTAGTCAAGGCATGGGCGAGTTTAAAGGCAACGCCAACTCCTGTTATATCGCGGTTGGGGTAGGTGCTATTTACGAGCTTTGGATTGAGTGTTGCAACGCAGTGGGGGAGTGATGCAGTTGGTTCATGATGGTCAGTAATGATCACATCGACGTTTTCTTTGACAGCTTGCTCAATTTCTGCGCCTGCTGTAATCCCGCAATCTACTGTAATAATTAAATTGCATTGATGAGATTTAGCATAATCAACGGCATTGAGCAGAAGGCTTTCATTGAGGGAGTTGCGATTCGGAACATAGTAAGAAACATGGGCATTTAAACTTAGAAAGAACTCAGTCAGTAGAGTTGCTGCTGTGATGCCATCAACATCGTTATCGCCATAGATTAAGATATGTTCCTTATTATGCAGAGCTTTTAGGATGCGTTTAACGGCTTTATCCATATCTTGAAAGAGATAGGGATCATTGAGGTGAGGGAGTTTTGCATAAAGATAGGTATGAATTTCCTCTAAGGCAGTAAATCCTCTTGCAGCAAGAACTTGAGCTGTGACAGGGTGAATACGAAATTCCCTGACGATTTTTTCATTCCATGCGGGATCGACCTTAGGGTAGATCCATAGTGTATCACATGGAGTGGCTCTTGGTCGTCTTGTCATCAGGGTTTTATCCTTTTATTGGTTTGGTTGTGCAACAATATGTCAGAAAAGTCATAGCGATTTGCTAGACCTCTCTTTTATAGACATATTGTTGCACGACCATAATTATTACGACTCCACATGCTCGAGTTTTGCAATTTCACGTTGGTTGAAGTATTGGATTAATGGTGCGGCAATAAAGAGTGAAGAAAGTGTGCCGAAAATTACTCCAATTAACATGACGAGAGCAAAGCCAAAAATTGTGCTTCCTCCGAGAACTACAAGGGGAACGAGTACGAGCATCGTTGTCAAAGAGGTCATTACAGTTCGAGATAAAGTTGTGTTGAGTGCTTGGTTCAAAATTTCTCGATATGTTGTTTTGCGCATTGTGCGAACATCTTCACGGATACGGTCAAACACGATAATTGTATCATTGAGTGAGTAACCGATGATGGTCATTAGTGCTGCAATAGTATGGAGATCAATTTGCACGGGAACACCGCAACTATAGAGTATGCCAATGGCCGCTAAGGCAAAAAGTACGTCATGTACGATACATAAGGTTGCGCTAATCGCATACTTAAATTCGAAGCAAATGGTGATGTAAACCAAAATGCAGAGCAGTGCAATACTCAATCCTATAGCAGCGCTGTTTCGCATTGCTGTAGACATCTGTCCGCTAACTTCAGTCGAATTTTTTTCCATACTTGCAATTGATCCAGGTGCAAGAATTAATCCGCCTTTCTCTAGTGAGTTTGCTAACGCTGCATATTGTGAAATTCCTTCCTCAGAGTCTAATTGACCGAGCATAATAGTATCGAAACTCGCCTTGTTGAGAAAAAGGCGAATGTGATTGTTCGGCGTTAGCTCTCGCACTTGAAAATCATAGGATGAAAGGCCAGCTGCAAGAAGTGCTTTTTCCACAACATTGCGGTAATTGCCATCTTGATTAGGTTCAAGCTCAATGGTTACGGCATTACCTCCGGTAAAGTCCATACCGAGTACACGATCTTTATTTAAGGATAAGCAATAGCTTCCTAATAAAATAACGAGACCAGAGGAGATAAAAGCAACTTTTGAGAATTTCAAAAAGTCAAAGCGACTTGCATTGATCCAGTTTGCCATTTTAAGTTCTTTTCGTTCTTTTCTTTCTAACCATTTACGGAAGAAATAGCGTGTCATGAAAAGAGCTGTGAACATTGATGAGGCGATACCAATAATCAGTGTTACAGCAAATCCTTTGATTGGGCCTGAGTCAAACTGTAAGAGTATGACTGCTGCGATGATTGTTGTGATATTAGAGTCAAAAATTGCAGTAAAGGCCTTCTTATACCCTTCTTCAATAGCTGGTCCAATACGTTTGCATTCTTTGAATTCTTCTCGAATACGCTCAAAGACGAGGACGTTTGCGTCAACTGCCATACCTACGGTTAGAATGATACCGGCAAGAGCAGCGAGGGAGATAGAGGCTCCAATATTTTGCAGTGCGGCCCACATAATTAGTAGGTTGAATAAAACGGCAATCGAAGCGATGACACCAGCAAAACGGTAGTAGCTGACCATAGTAATGATCACGAGCAATAGAGCGATAACTGTCGCAAAAATACCAAGGTTACGCTCGTGTTTGCCTAGTTCTGGGCTAACGTTTTTCTCGGAGAGAATGCGCGGTGTAAAGGAGAGAGAACCCGCTTTGAGATCAGCTTCAAGCTGACTGATTTCACGTTGTGTGAAGCTACCATTAATCATCGCACTATCGCGGAATGGCTCATCGAGTGTTGGTGAGCTGATGACGTTACCATTGAGGATAACAGCCATGCGCCAACCTTTTCCGTTTGAAAATTGCGCTTGCTTTAACCCTTGAATCTTTTCTGTAGCGAAGTTTGAACTCCAGGTGTAAATGTCATCACGCGGGCTGCATTTCACGTGCTCTTTTGTTCCTGAGCTCTTAACTCCAAAGGAAAGGTAGTTGCCTTTCTGAGGGTTATAGCCAGCTTGGATGTTTTCTAAATCGGAGCCTTCAAGAGCGAAGTTACGGAAAACAACCATTAAAGGATTCGTCTGGCCATCCCAAGAGGAGTAATCATCTCCGCGTTGGATCGCAATTTTATTATATGTATCATCAAAAGCACTGCTTATTGGCCTTGCGTCTTGAGGTGGAGCTAAGTGCAATCCGTTTTCGTAAAGAATTTTTGCTGACTCAGTACGAGGCTGAAGAATTTCTGGGTCGAGATTATCTCCATGAACATAGCGCCACGCGATCTGATTGATATCTTCTTCTGTTTGCTTTCCAGTCACGGTAGCTTCGTTCCATATGTCTTGAAGAAAACGACTAACGTGTTCACCAAGACTTGAATTTCTAGGTGAGAATTTTTCGTTAACGATGTTGAAATACATCGAAGATGCTTTGACTAGTTCTGTTGCAGATAAGCCTTGTGATCCTGGAAAATCTAGTGTAATGGTGTTTCCTTCTTGGCGAATACTTACCTCAGATACACCGAGTTTGTTAACGCGTTTATAAAGTTCATTAATCCCTTGTTTGAGATCAATATCATCTGTAACTGTACGTCCGCTACTGTCAACAAGTTCGAGTTGAACTGTTTTGCCTCCAAAGAGATCAAGACCCCAACGGATGATTTTGCGATCATCTCCGCGAAAATATTTAGATAGATTAAGTTTAATGTTATTCCAAAAGCAGCTGCGTAATGGAGGAGGTACGTCAAGAGGTGAAGTCCCTTTTAATCCGAGTTGTGCTGAATGGAAATCGTCGCGTGTTTTGAGCAATTCTTCGTGAAGCATTGAGTCAATTTTATTTTCTGTTAGGATGCGTTGCTCGTAGTCGCTAAATTCGAGTATTGCCTGGCTCTTCGATCCAAAAACAGTAAAGTTCTCACGCGTAGCTTTAAGAAGATTTTGATAGTAGTTCTCTTCTTCAAAGATGTGGTCTTCCGAGAAATCTGTTGCAAAACTTAAGGGAGTGGCAGGGTAGCTGAAAAAACCTTGCGCATGCAGAAGATATGCAAGTTCTTGGAAGTCATCGACAAATTGCTTAGAGATTGCAGAATCAGAAGTTGCGTTTGCGCGTTGTAAAATACGATTAGCACCTTTGGCGATAAGATAAAGAGAGTTCATTTTAAAGCCGCGGGGTGTATTTCCTTCATCAGAAACTGGTGAGTAAATTACAAGTCCGAGTCCACGCTCATTTGCTGGGAGATTGGTATACGTATCATAATCGTAAATTGGAAAATTTTCTGCCTGAAGATCAGGATGTTTTGGATCCCAGTTTTCAACGATAAAATTTTTCACTTGTTTAAGACGCTCTTGCGCAACTTTATCAAGTTTAAAAGCAAGAAATCCGCGTGTATTGGAGAGTGCGTGCAGTGCGATTTCAAAATTCTCTTTTGCAGGTGTGATATGTTCGGCTGAATTGCGTGAAATTGTAGCAACTTCATCATAGATCAACTGCTCAATGAGGTTTTGTTTTGCGTTATGGTTATCGCGTAGCTGTTGAACATCGGGATAGAGTTCTAGATCGATTCTTTCTTCTGCCCAGTTCACACTAATTCTTTTAAAAAATGGATTGCGTCCTTCAAGAGCAAGTTCATAACTTTCTGAAGGAAGCGCGTTGTTAGCCACTTTTTCTACGAGTTCTGGATAAGTGTAGGGGGCCTTTCCTGCAGCAAATTGATGAATATTTCTCTTCACAATTGCTTCTGCTTCGCTGAGGGTCTTTTCGAGAGAGATTAGATAGTTGAGCTGTTCATGAGCAGCGGAGTCAAAAAATTCATTTCGCGCTTCGACATCTTTCTTCTGAGTTTGCAGAGCGATAATTGTAAGTTTTAATTCATCACGCTTTGATTCAAAGGATTGAGTTAATCGTTGAATGGTTTCAAGGTGATTTCCCTGTTCGCTTTGAGTAAATGAGGCAAAATAACGCTTGCTTACAGGAGATGTTTCTCCAAAAGCATTGGCGTACGCAGTGATGTTTTTGGCAAGTTCATAATAAAAGGGAGTGTAAGATTGCTCATTAGGATGATCGAGTAGAGCTGTGAGGTGTTGGGCATCTTGGCGCTGTCTGCCAAGATGTTTCGCGAGTTGAACCAGGCGATCATCGATGAAATCACGGTACTCTGCAGAGTAGGACCCATCTTTGGTGACTTTGGGAAAAAATTTGAAGGTTTCATCAACTTGATTGGAGGCAAAGTGTAAAGGGATTTTACGTTGAACAGTGACTGTTTTATCAAATTCATTTTGATCGAGTTGGTAGAGCGATAATTGCGAAGGAGTAAAGGGAATAAGCTTTCCTGCTCTTGGTAAATTAGCTCTGAATTTCTCAGTATCAGCAGAGTTGTAAAATTGCACATTGATCCAAGCTGAATTGCCGGGATTGCTAGAAATCTTTTGCGTTTTAAGATTGAGGTGTTTGCAATAGGATTGGAGCCATGAGAGAGAATCAGTTTCAATCTGATTCACACGAGAAGCAATGGTTTCACTTATTTGCTTTCCCTTTGCTTCACTAATTGGGTTTTTTAATGGTTTTGTGTAGAAAAAAAGTGTTGGTAAAATATTGTATAGCGTCAAAGTGACGACAGCTAAAATTACCCAAAAATGCCAGCGTTTTTTCTTTTCCATAAGCCTAGATCAACCTCTTCTCAAAATATATATTGCTGTTGCGTCAACGGTGAGAATTTATATGTTCTCAAAAAAATTTATACGAGAAAAGCTTAAGTGAAAGAACCATTTGAAATATTGAAAGCTCGCTTTGTGTTATATATTAAAATATATCACTAGAACGAAGCGTTGCATCTACTATGCTCAGGGTGAATGTGCATTTTTCCCTTGAAGATATGCCTGTCTGGGGTATAATTTCATTCCCAATTTGCGAACTCTTCCTAGTTTGTAGATTAAAGGTCCTTTAAAATTAAGCTTTGCTTTTGCCTTGAAAGGATACTTGCGCCATATGATTATGTCTAGTTAAATGTGTTGCGCTTAAAGGGGAAGAAAACGATAGAAAAATAGGAGTTTGCTACTTGAATTCGCTTGTTGCTGATCAGTCGATACAATCACCGTCAATCTTTTTGCAAAGTGATTTAAATTCAATAGATCTTTCGAAAATTCCACATCATATTGCCTTCATTATGGATGGAAATAGAAGGTGGGCAGCAAATCATGAGCTTCCTTTAGTTGCAGGACATTGGAAAGGAGCTGAGAGAATGGATTCTCTTGTGCAAGCTGCTTGTAAACTTGGAATTAAAGTTTTAACACTGTTTTCTTTTTCAACGGAGAATTGGAAGCGCTCGCAGGAAGAAATTAATGCTTTAATGGAGTTATGTACGACATATCTTGATCAAAAACAGGATTTAATGATTGAGCAAGGCGTTAAATTAGCAGTGATTGGGGATATTGAGAAATTGCCTTCTGCCGTAAGAGATTCTTTGAATCGTTCTATGGAGGCCACTGCTAAGGGTGAAAATTTAACATTGGTCTTGGCAATTAATTATGGTGGACGTGACGATTTAAAAAGAGCTTTTGATAAGATAGCAGATGATCTATTATCTGATAAAATCTCACGTGAGGAAATTTCGGAACAGTTAATTTCAAGTTATCTAGATACTGCTTCTTGGCCTGATCCTGATCTTTTGATTAGAACAAGCAGCGAATATCGTATAAGCAATTTTTTGCTTTGGCAGCTCTCCTATTCGGAGATTGTGATTTCTGATAAAATGTTTCCAGATTTTATGGCAAAAGATTTACTAGATGTTATAGCAACTTATCAGAATAGAAAGCGTCGTTGGGGTGGAGCATGAAGAAAAAAATGGCAGATCTCAGTAGGCGTCTTATCGTTTCTTCAATCATGATTTTTATTGTTGGAGCGCTTGTAATTTTTTCCCATCATCCTATTGCGCGTTTTGCAATGATTGCTTTGGCATCAATCTTAACGGTGGTTGCGATCTGGGAATATGCTCAAATGTTCAAAACTAAGGGCATCGAACTCTCCTATCGCACAATGGTTATTTTTGCTTTAGCTATTGTCCTATCATATAGCATCGGTCTTACACTGCACTTTTCTTTAGGGTGGCCTCTTTTTTGTCTTTTTGCTGCAGTTGTAATCCTCTTCATTAATCATTTTAATGATATTTCGAACGCACTTTTGCGTATTTCAGCTGAGTTCTTTGGTATTATATATATTTCGGTGCCTTTAAGCTTATTGCTCGGTATCTTATTTTTTTGTGATCAAACAGATCTAGTTCCATGCGATGGTAGATGGTGGATTTTATACCTCATTGCTGTAACAAAGATCACTGATGTAGCTGCTTATTTTATAGGCTGTATCTTTGGCAAACGTAAGTTAGCTCCTAAGCTTAGCCCTAAAAAAACAGTTGAAGGAGCGATTGCTGGTCTTTTTGCTGCCGTTGGCATGAGTGTTTTGATTGCATATTTGGGACAGCTGTATTCAAATGGTGGTTTTGAATTGCATATTTTTGAAGCATTCTATCTAGGAACGGCTATTGGAATTTTAGCTGAAATTGGTGATCTCGCCGAGTCTCTATTTAAAAGAGATGCTCTTGTCAAGGATAGCAATGTACTACCTGGATTAGGTGGTATTCTCGATATGCTCGATTCACTTTTATTTACGACACCTATTGTTTACTTTTTCTTAATGCTATTCTAGGGAGAAAAAATTGATTATAACAATCGACGGAACTTCGGGTACAGGTAAGACGACTGTTGCTCGTCGTGTTGCTGATTGCTTGCACCTTGTTTACTATGATACTGGAGCAATGTATAGAGCTGTTGCGTTGGCATTATTGCGTAAAAAGATCGAGTTAAATAACGAAAGTGAATTAAACCAATTCTTTGAGAATTTTACATTTGAAATCCGAGGAGATGGGGGAGCAAAGCGCTATTTTATTTATAATGAAGAAGTCACAAGAGAGATTCGTTCATTAGAAGTGACTCAGGTTGCTTCAAAAATTGCAGCTATGCGTAAAGTTCGGGAATTTGTTTGGAAGATGCAGCGTGATTATGGAGCAAAAGGTAGTGCTGTATTTGAAGGTCGAGATATGGGAAGCATTGTTTTTCCTAATGCTGAGATAAAAATTTTCTTGTCTGCAAGACCTGAAGTAAGGGCGCTCCGTCGCTATGATGAATTGAAGAAAAAGTACCCCGCAGAAGCATTAAAGACAAATTATGAATCAATTTTAAAAGCGATCATTGAACGTGATCATTTTGATTCAACACGTGAACTTGCTCCTTTAATTTGCCCTGAAAATGCATTTTCTATCGATACTTCTGAACTTTCTATTGATCTAGTTGTCGATAAGATTCTAGAATACAAATTAAAGAAGTTTTCAGAACAAAAGAGGTAGTCCGCAGAGAAATCTATGCGGAAGAAAATGAAACCGTTTTATCGTTTTATTTGGTTGAATACACGTGGATTCTTTCGTCTTTTCTATCGTCATCGTGTCTATGGTCTTGAGCATAGATGGAATCACGGTGCAATCATTGCAAGCAATCATACATCATTTTATGATCCTCCTATTTTAGCAATTTCTAGTGATGAAGAAGTCCATTTTCTCGCTAGGAGCTCTTTATTTCGCTATCCTTTATTTGCAAACCTAATAGAAGCGTTAAATTCACATCCTATTCAACTCGATGCAAAAAATATTTCTGTTTTTCGAAAGACGCGTCACTTGCTAGAACAGGGAAAAAAAATTGTGATGTTTCCTGAAGGTAGTCGTAGCTATGAAAACCATCTCGGTTCATTTAAGCCCGGACTCGGATCTTTGATTTACATGGCGAGGACAGCGGTTATTCCGGCTTATATTGCTGGTTCTCATGAGGTATGGGGACGTCGCAGGAAGTTTCCTAAGCTAAGGGGAAAAACTGCATGTGTTTTTGGTTCGCCAATTCGTTATGAAGAATTCAGCGGTCTTGAAAAGAAAGAGGCTCAAAAGCAAATTTTGTTACGCTTGCGAAATGCAATTGATGAGCTTCGTCATTGGTATGAATCGGGAGCAGAAGGTTCTCCGCCATGATAATAGTATCTTGTTCAAAATGAAGAGCTTTTTGTATGATGAATCTATAATGGACTGCCCAAAAAACTCATTCCAAACATTGGAATTTATCCTTTTTGCAGAAAATCTTTATTGTTCATTAAGAAGCTTTTTTAGAGTTTCTTTCTCAGTAAAGAGTTTTTTCAGAATGCAAGTTTTTTAGCAGCCCTGTAATATTATATAAGCGATTAAGACTACCTGTTGAACAGGTAATGAGCATTCTTAAAATGTCATTACAAATATTGAGAATTTGCCATTTTAGGCAAACTCAAAATGGGTGCTTTTAATCCGACATGGCGATCTGGAGGGAAATATGGCCAAACAGGAAATCAAATTATTAAATGATGAAAGTTTTGAGCAAGAGATCAAACAAGGTATAACACTTGTTGATTTTCATGCTGAATGGTGTGGGCCTTGCCGCATGCTTGCGCCAGTTTTGGAAAAAGTTGCTGATGAAGTTTCAGGCAAAGCGCGTATTGTTAAACTCAATATCGATAATTCTCAGCAAATTGCCTCTACTTATCAGGTGACATCGATTCCAACTTTGATTTTATTTAAAGATGGACAGGAAGTGAATAGACTGGTCGGTTTACGTGATGCAGATACAATCAAAGAATTTATCTTATCAGCTGAGACTGTTTCTTAAGATTACAAAAATCAAATTGATTGGTTTCCCATGCTTTGTAAAGCACAATTGCAACGCTATTTGCAAGATTAAGGCAGCGCACCTTTGAATGCATGGGAATCGTATAAAATCGATCTCCCCATCTTTCCTGATATTTATCAGGCAATCCACCAGTTTCTGAACCAAAAATCAATGTGCTATTTGGAGAAAAGTTTATCTCTGAGTAGGATCTCTTTGCTTTGCTTGAAAAGAAATAAAAGTCTGATTGGTTTTGCTCTAAATATGCTTCGAGGTTATCGATGCATTGAATTGGAAAATTTTTGACATAGTCAAGGCCTGAGCGTTTGAGATACTTATCGGAAAGAGAAAAGCTTAAAGGCCGGACAAGGGTGAGGCCGCTATTTGTTGCCAAACATGTGCGAATCACATTTCCACAGTTTTGTGGAATTTCTGGTTCAAATAAAACGACCTCCATCGATTTAGATTACAAAGTATCTTCGTCTGTTTCAGCAAGCTCATCAGAAAGATCGAAACTTTCCATTGTTAGATGCTCATCAATGGCATCTTCACTTTGAGCTTCATCTTCAGGAACATTTGCTTTGACAACTTCGACTTCAAATGTAAGGAGTGATTGAGGCGGAAGGGCATCGCTCATTCCATACCCGAGTTCAGGATGGATATAGATTGTGCGTTTTTCACCTTCTTTCATGCCTACTAGGCTTCGGCTGATGCCTTCAATAGTCTCGTCTAGCGCAATGCGCTCTTCAGACTGTGATTCCCCGAAAGTTGTGTTATCGAGAAGAGTTCCTTTATAACGAATCAGTGGAGCAGAGTGCTCTTCAACTACAGCACCTTCACCAGCTTTATCGATTTGATAGTGCAACTTGCCTTCTTCTAGCATGTGAATATTTTTGTTTTCTTTTTGTTTTTGCATATATTCATTTGCAGCTTGAAGATTTTTTTCACCAAGATCTTTAAAAGCTTTTTCTTGAATTGCAGTAATTGCGCTAATGCATTCCATATCGTTTAATGGAGCTTCTTTTCCTTCGCGATAGTCTTTAAGTCCTTTAACGATTTGATCAATATCAAAATCACTACCGATTGAACTGATGTTTTTTCCTAGCAAGTGACCAAGCGATTCAGATACAACAGCAATGTCGTAGGTGGGAGCCGTTTGCTCTTGTGTGATTTCTTCTATTTCAGCATGGAGCAGAGGCGAGCTTAGTGCTGTAATAGCAAAGAACGAATAAATCCATTTCTTGTTTTTCATCAGATTCTCCTATAATTAATTCAATGAATCAAAAGTTAATAGTTATAACATAGCCTTGATATTTAAATCTTCCAATTGTTCTCGATGTACTTTAGATGGGGCTTCAATCATCAAGTCACTAGCCTTTTGGGTCTTGGGAAAGGCGATTACATCGCGGATGTTTTGAGTTTGTCCAAAAAGCATCACGAGTCGATCAAGGCCAAAGGCAATACCGAGATGGGGTGGAGCTCCATAGCGCAAAGCATTGAGGAAGAAACCAAATTTACTTTCGATTTCTTGCGCGCTCAAGCCGAGAACTTCAAAAATTTGTTGCTGCAGTTCTGCACAATGAATCCTTTGAGAGCCCCCGCCAATCTCTAGCCCATTGATTACGAGGTCGTATGCGACGCTTCGGGTTTTAATAGGCTCGCTTTTAAGAAAATCGAGATCTTCTTCCATAGGCATTGAAAAGGGGTGGTGCTCTGCTTTGTAGCGTTTTTCTTGGGCATCATAGTTAAACATTGGAAAGTCAGTGATCCATAAACAGCTATAGTGATTGGAAGGGATCAATTGATTTTCCTCGGCAATATGACGTCTTAAGTGATCGAGGGCTTGGTTGACCTGAGTATCGGGTCCTGCGCCGATTAAAAGGAGATCTCCTTCTTGAAGATCGGTTAACTGCGCAATTTCAGAGAGTAGTTCATCTGAGAAAAATTTAACAATGCTCGAAGCAAATGTGTTATTTTGTCTTTTGATCCAAGCGAGCCCTTTTAAGCCAAATTGTCCCACAAATTCGATATAGCGATCGATCTTGCGTCTTGAGAATTCTGCTCCATTTTTAATCGTTATTGCTTTGACGCAGCCTTCGTTATTGAGAGCATCGATCAATACCGTAAAGTCTGATTTTTTGATTTGATCATCGAGGCGGCATAGTGTCATGCCAAAACGCAAATCTGGTCTATCTGTGCCATATTTTTCAACAGCATCAGCATGCTTCATGCGTTGGAAGGGTGTCTTTATTTTGAGCTTGAGAAAATTATTAAACAGGTCGGAGAAAAGCGATTCCATTAGCGTCATTAACTCATCTGAGTTAGAGAAACTCATTTCTATATCGATCTGTGTGAATTCTGGTTGACGATCGGAGCGTAAATCTTCATCTCGAAAACAAGGTGCAATTTGGTAGTAGCGATCCATGCCTCCCAACATCAGTAGTTGCTTAAATAGTTGAGGAGATTGGGGAAGAGCGTAGAAATGCCCGGGGTGTATCCTCGAAGGAACGAGAAAGTCTCGAGCGCCTTCTGGGGTCGATTTACAAAGAATAGGTGTCGCAATATCGATAAAGGTGTGGTTTTTAAGAAATGAGCGAATTTCATGGGTAATGTCATGGCGCAGAGTGAGCATCTTGCTGATATAGCCACGGCGCATATCGAGAAAACGGTATTTTAAGCGTAGCTCTTCATTGACGTCGATGGTTTCGTCACAAATAGAAAAGGGGGGTGTTTCAGCTCGTGAGAATACTTCGAGCGAGGATGCCTCAATTTCAATATCACCAGTTGGCATATTTTTATTTGCCATCCCTTCAGCCCGTGCAATGACGCGTCCTTCGATACCAATAACCCATTCACTGCGCAAATCCTCGGCTGCGCGATGTATTTGTTCGAATTTTTTTGGATCAAAAATAATTTGAGTGATTCCAAAGCGGTCACGTAGATCGATGAAAATTAAGCCGCCATGATCTCGTCTTCGATGAACCCATCCACACAAAGTAATTTGTTTTCCAATATTAGAATGGCGTAATGCACCGCATGTATGTGTTCTTTGATAGGATTTCACTGTTTTGAGCTCTCATTATAGAGTTGATGAATTTTGTCAGCGAGCTGGTCTAGAGGAACTTTCATCAGTTCGCGTGTTTTAAGGTTTTTTAATTCAGCAGAGCAACTTTTTAATTCTTCTTCTCCGAGCACAAGACAGAAATCAGCTCCACTGCTCACACTGCGCTGCAGAGCTTTGCCAACTTTTTTGCTTTGGTAATCGCACTCTGCAGGAATCAAAAGATGGCGTAGTTTGTAGGTTAAATCAAAGCAAAAGTTGCGCGCCGAATCTCCAAGAGGGATTAAAGAAATAAAAGGAGCCGGCGTAGCGGGAAAAGCAGCTCCTTGCTTGTCCATTGTTTGTAAAAGGCGTTCAAGTCCTGTAGCAAAGCCGCATGCAGGCAAGTCAGTGCCGCCGAGTTCAGATAGTAGACCGTCAAAACGCCCTCCACCTCCGAGGCTATTTTGAGCTCCAAGCTCACCGCTTGTGATTTCAAATACAGTTTGATTGTAATAATCTAGGCCGCGGACAAGTTCAGGGGCAATCGTAAATGCAATGTCTTGTTTAGATAAAAGAGATTGAAGTCTTTCAAACCGCATACGAGCTTCGGCACTTAAGAAGTCTGTGATCTTTGGAGCTTCTTTAAGGATCTCTCGATCTTTGACATCTTTAGAATCTAGGATGCGCAGTACGTTCTTTGTAAAACGCTCCTGACTATCTTTTGATAGATCTGCGAAGTAGGGTTTAAGATAAGAGCGTAGGGCCTCGCGGTAATTTTCACGCGATGCGCTATCACCGATAGAATTGATCAATACATTGAGTTGTTTCAGTCCGAGCTTTTGATAGATATGGCAGAGCATTTCAATAATTTCAGCATCTTGCTCGACACTTGCGTCGCCAATAGATTCTACTCCAAATTGATAGTGTTGGCGATAGCGTCCAGCTTGGGGTCTTTCATAACGAAACATTGGGCCAAAGTAAAAATATTTGTATGGAGGCGACTCTAGATCGAGACGTTTTTCTATAAAAGCGCGCATAACAGGAGCTGTTCCTTCGGGACGAAGTGCAAGCAGTCTCTTTGCTTTATCTTCAAAAATATACATCTCTTTGCTAACGATATCTGAAGATTCCCCAATGCCTCGCTGAAAGAGAGCTGCCGATTCAAAAATTGGGGTGCGAATCTCTCTATAAGCATAATTTTTTGCGATAGAGCGGATCACCGTTTCGATATAATACCAGCGATTGCTTAAGCGCCACTGATTTTCCTGCTTAGGATCATGGGGCAGAATATCGTAAACACCTTTGGGAATTGTATATTGCATAGCAAGCTATCGTTTAAAATTCTGCGATTATAAGAATAGAAATCAAAAGAGTAAAGTGGCAATCATTCTCATTCACGTAAAACAACTTAAATAACTTGAGAAAGGATATAACTAAATTAATTTATAATAGGGCGTGGATTAAAATAATTGCTTATGTATTGAATGGTTTTTTGCTTGTAATATAGAGTATTTTTTGTTAATATAGTTTTGAATTTTTTGAGAATTTGCATTTTTCCTCAATTGATGTTAGACGTGATATATAGAGGGGAAAATAAAATAACAGCGCAATTTAAGTTAAAAACATGTATACTAAAAATTTTAATTAGTTAGATGGCGCTTATAAAGCTCTAGGAGTTGATCGTGGGATTTCTCAGTTTTCTTAAGCCTGCCCCCCATATAGAAGAAGAACGCAATCCTGAGGTTGTTCAAAAAAAGTATCGCTATTGGCGCTGGCGTATCTTCTATTCAATGTATATTGGATATGCCTTTTATTATATCACCCGCGGTGCATTCAAATTTGCAATGCCCTCCCTGATCCTAGAGTATGGCTTTACTAAAGGTGATTTAGGGATTCTTCTCAGTATTGGATCGATTACATATGGCTTAAGTAAGTTTATTAGCGGTGTAATGTCAGATAGGGCCAATCCACGTTATTTTATGGCTTTTGGATTGATCATCACAGGTCTTTTCAATATTTTCTTAGGCATGAGCTCCACCCTATTTATGCTTGCGATTTTCTGGGGTCTAAATCAGTGGTTTCAAGGGTGGGGGTGGCCTCCTTCAGCGCGCCTTCTCACTCACTGGTATTCCCAAAAAGAGCGTGGAACATGGTGGGGTTTTTGGAATTCTGCACATAGCGTCGGAGGATTCCTCATCCCAATTATTGCAGCGGCTTGCGCTCAATTTCTCGGCTGGCAATGGGCGGTATATATTCCTGGTATTCTCGGTATTTCAGCGGGTCTATTTTTGCTCAATCGCCTAAGAGACACGCCCCGCTCCCTTGGTCTTCCTACAGTAGAAAAGTTTAGGAATGATTATGCGACAGCCTCTCACGAGGAAGATAAGGATTTGAACTTGAAGCAAATCCTCTTCGATTATGTTTTAAAAAATAAATATATATGGATGCTCGGAATTTCCTATTTCTTCGTCTATATTATTCGTCAGGCAATCAACGATTGGTCGATGATCTATTTCATTGAAACGAAGAGCTACTCTCAAGTTGCGGCAGGGTTTAGCGTTAGTTTCTTTGAGATAGGGGGTATTTTTGGAAGTTTAACAGCGGGCTGGGCTTCGGATAAGATCTTTAAAGGAAGACGAGGGCCGATCAATGCGCTGTTTGCTTTTGGTGTAATTTTTGCGATCAGTATGATGTGGTTAAATCCTCTGGCAGTCATGGCACTCGACTCAATTTTTATGTTCACGATTGGTTTCTTGATATTTGGTCCGCAAATGTTAATCGGTATTGCTGCGGCAGAGCTCTCTCATAAAAAAGCAGCGGGAACAGCAACAGGTTTTGTCGGTTGGATTGCGTATCTCGGTGCAGCAACTGCGGGATATCCTCTAGGTCTCATTACACAAAAATGGGGTTGGGAAGGATTCTTTATGTTCATCGCAGCCTGCGGTGTCATTAGTGTTGCTTGTCTACTTCCTCTTTGGAATGTTAAGTCTTTTGTTAGCAAAAAATCATCCACGCCTCCGCCCGATGATCAGATTGATGCGCTAGAAGCTCAGAAAAAGGGCTCTACAATTTCAAGCAAAGACAAGAACAAAGCAAAGACCTAAAAAAAACTGCCTTCAAAACTCATTTGTAGAAAGCTGTTATTTTTAAACCTAATTTTTTGTTGACTTCACCACACTTGTAGACTTACTGTTTTTCCATAATAACTAATTCTTTTTAGAATAGGTGGAGGATAGGGATGGTTTTTAAGAAGATCGTGTGTCATGTGACTTTACTTGCTACAGTGCAGCTGAGTGCTACAATTGTCCCTAGTGAAAAACCAGTTAGCCTTATTGACAATGTCGAATCAGGATTAATCAGGCCCGAAGGGCTTTCTTTTTCACCTTCAGGTGATTGTATTGCCGCTGCCAATTCAGAGGGTAATTCGATTACTTTGTATGAAAGAATTGGCAAGGAAGGCTTAAGTTATAAATCTACACCAATGTGTCAAGTATTAAGCAATCTGTTTTTGAATTTCGCTCATGATGTTGCTTTTTCTCCCTGTGGGAAGTATATCGCGGCAGCTAGTCGTGATAGTAATGCTGTCATTTTTTATCAAAGAAACAAAAATGGACAGATTAGTCCTAAACCTTGCTGTTTAATTGATGATGAATTCACACGGATGAATAAACCCTCTGGAATCTCATTTTCTCCAGTAGATTCATTGATAGCAGTTGCAAATAGAGGGAATTTTGGAAGTCTTTCCATTTATAAACTAATTAAAAATAAGGGAGAGCTTGTCGATGTAGAGCATGCTTTTACCATCTTCGATACTGAATTTAGAAAAAACAATCTTTCAGAGCCTCACGATTGTGACTTTTCCCCTGATGGAAAACTACTCGCTGTTGTGCATAAGCGATGGTATAAATACTCTTTTGGACAGGCAGGTTTGGCGATCTATGAAAGACAGATTGATCACTTGGGTGCCATGACATTGGTCCCTATGACGATTAAATATTTTGGTAAAGCTCTTCCTCATTGTTGTACTTTTCATCCTTCAGGAAAATATATTGCCGTTTCATTGGAGTCGGAAAAAATCATCTTTTTTGAAAGGAATGGAGCGGATTTTGAGCAGTGCGCAGAGATTAATATTGATAAAAATCGTCCGGCAGAATTGACAAAGGCAATTGCTTTTTCTCCATGTGGGCGTAGCTTGGCAATAGCAACGACATCATCTCGCATATTTTTCTTCAATATTGATGCGGATTAGCTTTTAGATAGATGAAACTCTAGTCGCGGAAAATTTCCTCCTACTTTATGCTGTGGCGAAGTTGAGCAAACAGAGTAGTTATGTCCTGGATTCCCTTACATGTGCATTCTCAGTATTCGATTTTAGATTCTTCAGCGTCAATCGAAGCTCTGGTCTCGAAGGCTAAAGAATTAGGCATGCCATCAATTGCTTTGACAGATAGCGGCAATCTCTACGGAGTTGTCGAATTTTTTAAAGCGTGCAAAAAAGCAAAAATTAAACCAATCGTTGGTTGTGAGTTGCATATAGCACCGGGATCTCGTCTAGAGAAAAAAAAGAGTCCTGGAGTTCCTCCTGGGTGTCCGTTGGTTTTGCTCGCTAAAAATCAAATTGGTTATCAAAACCTTTGTAAGCTCAGTTCTATCGCTCATCTTGAAGGATTTTATTATACACCGCGCATTGATAAAGAAGTTCTCGAGCAACATAAAGAAGGCCTTATCTGTTTATGTGGATCACTCAAAAGCAAAATTGCACGGTTATGTCTGCAAGATAATGAAGAGCAATTAAAGAATGAAATTAGTTGGTATCACAATCTTTTTGGAGAGGATTTCTACTTTGAGCTGCAGCGCCATTTTATGAGTCCTGAAGCCCTTAAAGATGAGGGAATCGAAAGCGAGACTTGGCTACATCAAAGTTATCTTGATTACGAGAATAATCAACGCCAGCTTGTAAAAAAACTGCACGCACTCTCACAAGAGCTAGATATTCCGTGCGTGGCAACAAATGGATCTCATTATATTGAAAGGGATGACTGGCGTGCTCACGAAATTTTAATCAATATCCAATCAGGAGAACCTTGCGAGATTTGGGAACGCGATTCTCAGGGCAATCCAAAGATGAGAGTGTTGAATCCTAAACGGCAAGTTTATCCAACACATGAGCTTTATTTTAAATCATCTGATGAAATGCAGGAGATCTTCTCTGATTTCCCTGAAGCTTTAGAAAATAGCATGAAGATTGCTGAGAAATGCAATGTTGAAATTGACTTTAAGAGTCGTTTTTATACGGTGTTTGTGCCTCCAGAGCTTGAAGATAAAGAAGTGTCAAAAGAAGAGCGCATTAGAGCAGCGGAGCAGTATTTAACCGATTTGTGTGATAAAGGAATTAGTGAGCGCTATGATGCAGCAAAGCTCTCTTGTGTTGCCGAGAAGTACCCAGGACGAGATCCAATTGAAGTTGTTAATGAAAGGCTAAAGTATGAGCTCAATATTATCATTTCTATGGGAATGTGCGATTACCTATTAATCGTAAGAGATTTCATCGTTTGGGCAAAAAATAACGGAATTGCAGTTGGGCCTGGTCGCGGTTCAGGAGCTGGATCGATCGTTCTATATTTGATTGGTATTACCGATATTGAACCTCTGCGCTTTAATCTTTTCTTTGAGCGTTTTATTAATCCTGAACGTATTTCTTATCCCGATATTGATGTTGACATTTGCATGCAAGGGCGTAGTGCAGTAATTGAATATACTGTTGAGAAATATGGACAAGACAAAGTCGCACAGATTATCACCTTTGGTACAATGAAAGCTAAGATGGCGATTAAAGATGTTGGGCGCGTTCTTAGCATCCCACTTCCTAAAGTGAACGCCATTGCTAAACTCGTTCCAGAAGATCCAACAATGACGCTTGATCGCGCTTTAGATATTGATCCTGAACTCAGACAGCAATATGAAAATGACGAAGAGGTTCATCGTTTACTTGATTTGGCAAAAAAACTCGAAGGATCAGTGCGTAATACAGGTATCCATGCTGCTGGGTTAATTGTATGTGGAGATCCCGTTACAGACCACATCCCTATTTGCCGTGCCAAAGATACAACCATCGCTGTCACTCAATTTTCAATGAAGCCTGTTGAACAAGTTGGCATGCTTAAAATTGATTTTCTCGGTTTGACAACATTGACATCGATTGAAAAAGCGGTAAAAGCGATTGCAGATTCAGGAAAGGCTCAGCTTGATTGGGTAAATCTGCCGCTTGATGATGCCAATACTTTTGCGCTGCTTAATCAGGGTAAAACACTGGGAATATTTCAGTTAGAGTCTGGTGGTATGCAAGAGCTTGCCAAACAGCTTGAGATTGACAAATTTGAAGAGATAATCGCGGTTGGAGCGCTTTATCGCCCAGGCCCTATGGAAATGATTCCCTCTTTTATCAATCGCAAGCACGGCAGAGAACCTATTGAGATTGATCATCCTGAAATGGGTGATATTTTAGCAGAGACCTACGGCATTATGGTCTATCAAGAGCAGGTGATGCAAATTTCAAATAAGCTCGCTAATTACACCTTGGGCGAAGGTGATATGCTACGACGTGCGATGGGTAAAAAAGATCGCATTGAAATGGAGAAACAGCGTGATAAGTTTCGCTTAGGTGCCATGGGAAATGGTATCGATGAACAAACCGCGATCACGATCTTCGATAAAATTGAGAAGTTTGCTTCTTATGGATTCAATAAATCACATGCTACGGCCTATGGCTATTTAACGTATGTTACAGCCTATCTCAAAGCTAACTATCCTCATGAGTGGATGGCTTCTTTGATGACTTGTGCTCGAGACGATCTTACTAAAGTTGCAAAAATTATTCGCGAGTGCCAGGCGATGAACATTGCAATTTTACCTCCGGATGTCAATGAAGCAGGCGTTGAATTTGCTGCGACAAATGATGGTATTCGTTTTGCTATGACAGCAATTAAGGGTGTGGGTGAAGCAGTGGTTGAATCGATTACCGCTGATCGTAAAGAAAACGGCCCCTATCAATCACTCTATGATTTTGCACGACGTATTGATACGCGCAAAGTGGGTAAAAAAGTTATTGAGTATTTAATTGAGGCGGGTTCTTTTGATTTTACTAAGTGGAGTCGGTGTGCCTTATTAGAAGCTCTCGATCCAATTTATCGTGAAGCAACGCGTGAGCAAGAAGAGGAATCAAAGGGAGTTCTCGATTTATTTGCCTGCACAGGAGAAGAGGCGACAAAGCGATTTGATGCGCCTCCTGATGTGAAACATCCCCGTATAAAACAGCAAATTTTAATGAAAGAAAAGCAATTGCTCGGTTTTTATCTGACAGGGCACCCGATGGAAGACTATGTTGGGATTTTGCCTAAACTTTCTTGTGTTCCCTTTGATCAGTTTTCACAGCTCAGTGATGGTGCTGTTGTACGCGCTGCTTTCATTTTAGATACATTACAAATAAAAATTTCAGCAAAAACACAGCGCAAATTTGCGATCACAATTATTAGTGATGGGATTGAACGATTTGAACTGCCGGTTTGGCCAGAGCTATATGAAGCAAATAGTTCTCTTTTAAAAGAAAATCAACTGATCTATGCTGTTCTACAAATCGAAAACAGCGAAGGAACTCTTAAACTTCAAACTAAGTGGTTGGGAGATTTAACCTTGGCTGATGATCAGATGATTTCAGAATGCGACACGGCTTTTGAACGTGCTAAGGAGCGGAGCGCAAAGAGACCAAAGTTTGAAAGGAGCCGCACCCAAGTGCGCAAGAAGGAGAAAATGGTTAGTAATATAGATCGCAGATTGTCGATTGACATTGATATGGAAAGAACTCATTTGAGTGATATTCTCAAAATTAAAAATGCTTTTCGAACATCAGCAGGCTCAATGCCAGTAAATCTCACATTTTTTTGCTCAAAAAAGAGAATTGGAACGATCTCTGTAGAATCAACATGGGGAGTTGAGTATAATGCTTCTTTAAAAAATGCCTTAAAAGAGATCGATGTAATCAAGCAGATTACGGTAACGGAGTAAAAAATGATGCGCGGAATATTAAAATGGATTTTTGTTGTTACATGCTTTAGTTCTTCGACAACGCTTTTTGCTGTTGGTCAGTTTCCTCAATATATGTTTGATGATGCTGAAATGTCTGTACAGGAGCATTACAATGATATGCTAGAGATGCTCAAAACTGAAAACTGGAAGGGTGTACATCGACGTGCTACTATCATCATTGATCACTTTACCGACTCTCCATTTATAGGTGAGGTTCGTTATCAAAACGGCGTGGCTCTATATAAACTAAAGAGATATGAAGAAGCTAATCTAGCTTTCACTGACTATTTGCAAAAGACCCCTCATGTCAAACATTTTGAAAGTGCAATTGATTTGAAGTTTTCAATTGCAGAGAAATTTCGAACGGGAACGCGAGCTCATCTCTTTGGAGTAAAAAAATTCCCGCGCGTGCTCTCTGGCAAGGAACAGTCCCTTGAAATTTATGAAGAAGTCATTGCATCGCTTCCTAATCATGATCTCGCTGCACGTTCTCTTTATGGTAAAGGTGAGATTCTTGCTAAAATCCATGACTATCGCGAGTCGATTGACACATTCCAAACGCTCATTCGTCGCTTTCCTAAACATGCATGTACTCCAGATAGCTATGTTCAAATTGCTAAAATTTATTTAGCGCAATGTCAAAGAGAATTTCCAGATCCCGATGCACTTGACCTTGCAGAGATTAATCTTCGAAAGTTCCGCTTGAACTTTCCTGGTGAGAAACGTCTAGAATTAGCGTATAACTATTTACATGACATGAAAGAGATTTTTGCTAAGGATCTTTTAGAGATAGCTGATTTTTATCATCGTGTAAAAAAGAAAGATGCAGAAAAGATTTATCTCTCCTATCTAATCGATAAATATCCTGATACTGAAACAGCGTGTGAAGTATGCGAATTAATGATGGATGTAGAGGGTAGAACAACTGAATTGCGCGATTTAGGCTCCAAAGAAAAAGCAGTGGCTTTGTATTTGCGTACGCAAGAAAAGTCGCTAATTGACATTGATAATCAAGCAGAAGAACCTGCTGAAATTGTCAGCAAAATCAATCCTAAACAGAAAAAAGTTGACGCTTTTCTCGATATGCAACATCAACTCCAAGAGTATGAGCTTGCTAAAAAAGAAAAAAATGAGGACAGCGCAACTGAGACAGTGCGTTAGATTTGCTTTCTCTCTAATACTATTTCTTTCTACAAGTTGTGGATATTACTATCCCGCGTCAATGAATGAAGGAGAAAAAATATCTATTGCGGTGCCGTATGTTCAAGGGGATTTCGAAGGAAAACTCACCGATAGTTTAGTCCAAGAAATTACTTCTAGTGGACTTTTTAAATATGCAAACTGGACAAGTACGTACCGTTTAGATATTTCGATTGATTCTGATCATAATGAAAAAATCGGTTATCAATATGATCGAGACTTATGTACAGGAACACTTCAACAAAACCTGCTCTCATCCGAAGGTAGACGCACAATTACAGCTAAAGTGCTTTTATTTCATCAAGGCTCAGAGAAACCTATTCTAGGCCCTTATAAAGTGACTGCGTATAGCGAATATGATTATATTAATCCAAATTCAATTAATGAACTGTCTTTTTGCGATCCGCAATGTATGCGTCAAGTTACTCTAGATTTTACACTAGGACAGTTAGACTCCCGAGATAGTGCGCAAGACAATGCTTTAGTGCCTTTATATCACGATCTAGCGCACAACATTGTCCAAAGCTTGATTGTTGGTTTAACGACCACTCCTCTATAAGATAAAAAACTGTAAAAAAATATTTTCAATTACTCGTCTCGTCCCTATTATAGCGATAAAGAGACTGCCTGAAAAAACTGCATTTTTGGAGTTGTCTGGAATGAAGCTTTTAATCCCTACATATTGAATAAAATGGAAAATCGATGAGTCAAATACCTTTAGTTGAGCATATTTCATTTGATGCGAAGTTAGATAATCTAGAACCGATGATCGGTTGGGTAAAAAACCAATTAGCAGAGCTTAATTTCTCCAAACAGCTTTCTGATCAGGTCCAGCTCGCTTTAGAAGAAGCTCTTGTAAATGTCATTAACTATGCCTATGAAGAAGAGGGAAAAATTGATTTGATAGCAACGATTAACCCTGATAGTGAATTGCGCTTTTGTATTATAGATTCAGGAATACCTTTCAATCCATTAACACATGCTAAAAAACCTGATATTTCAGAGGATCTTATGAAACAAAAAGAGGGAGGTCTCGGTATCTTCTTTATTTGTAAAATGATGGATCAAGTTGATTATCAGCGCAAAGACCCCTTTAATGTTTTAACATTAATTAAGACAATGTAAGTGTTTCCCTTCCCAACGCATTCTAGACCTTAAAATTTTTTATTTTTTCTATAAGCAATTTGGAAGCAGATGATGTAAAGCTGTTTTACATCTGGGTAAAGCGTTGATAATTTTAGATTTACATCTAAAAAACTTTCGAGATTATTTGACTTTGCCAATAGAGGAGATGATCGCTTCATTGTCGAGAACTTCTAAAAGGAAGTAATGCAATACTTTAAGGATGTATTTAGGTGTGTTGTAGATCCCGCTAGTCGTAAAGACGATTTCTAGATTGGGTTTGTTTTTATTGTTGAGAAGAGAGATGAAAGTTAGCGTAGAAGGCTCATCATCAATGAGTTTTGGTACGATCCAAATTGCAAACTGCTCATTAAAAAGAGTGACCTTTTCAGCAGTTTCTATCACGTGAAAGAAATTTGTTAAGTCATTGGAGTCTTCGCTATCTAAATCTTCGTTGTTGAGGAGACCCAGCTCATGTAATAGCCCAAGTTCCACATCAATGATGCCGTCAGGTGCCCATTTGCGAAAGTTCTCAGTAAAATCTAGATATGCTTCTTCGAGCTGAACAGGGTTTAGCATTAACTCCTCACCATCGTTTCTAGCTTTAGTCTAACGGGAAAATGAGCAGAGTGTCAAGGAGTATCAAATAAAAATTTTACTCAATTTTTAAGTCCTTCATTCTCAAATATGAGCAATTTTCAAGCAAATCCCTTACTGCAAAAATACACCTTAGATGATATACAATGCCTAAAGGACTATTTGAAAAATCTAGTTTTTAAAACCGTTTTAACGACATTTTCTTTAAAGATAACCAACTGATTTCTTCTATGCGCTTTTGCCTTTTTGGACTGCTTTTACCCATTCTATTATCTTGCAAGCCGTTAAAAATCAATATTGAAGCTCCAATGGCCTTGCTTGTCAATGCAGATACGGGGGCTGTTCTTTATGAAAAAAACGCGGATCGAAGCTGTTATCCGGCAAGTATTACAAAAGTAGCTACAGCGATTTTTATTTTAGAGAAAAAACATCATCTACTCGATGAAATTGCTTTGGTCAAACATGATGATGTAAAACGGGTTCTTCCAGCAATTAAACAAGCTCATGATACATTGTGTCCCCCGCATCGTCTAGAGACGGATGCATGTGTGATCAATCTGCAGATTGGTGAGAAGATGTCTTTACGTGCGCTACTTCACGGTCTTATGCTCTGTTCTGGAGATGATGCTGGGAATGTGCTTGCAAGGCATATTTCAGGTTCTGTCCCCAAATTTATGGAGGAGCTTAATGACTATCTCAAGCAACTTGATCTAAATAATACTCACTTTAATAACCCTCATGGACTACACCACGACAATCACTATAGTACGGCGTATGATCTTGTAAAACTGGCTCGCTATGCAATGCGCAACTCTCATTTTAATGAGATGGTGCGCACTATTGAAATGCCTCGCCCTAAAACCAACTTGCAAAAAGCCTCAGTTTTTAAAATGGGTAATCGATTGATTAAACCTGGGCAGCATTTTTATTATTCAAAAGCAGTAGGGATTAAGACTGGTTATCATGCAAAAGCAGGCTATACACTTATTTCTGCTGCAGAAGATGAACACCGCTGTTTAATTGGCGTTGTACTGAAGACTAAAAATACAGAACAGCGTTACAAGGATATGATCAAACTTTTTGATGCAGCTTTTGCCGAAAAGAAAAGTTCTCGTACTTTTTTAAATCGCCAATTTGATTTTTTTACATGCGATGTTCCCCATGCGACACAATCTCTAAAAGCAGAACTAGAGAGAGATCTTACCTTAGAATATTTTCCTTCTGAAGAGCCAACATGCTCTCTAAAAACAGAATGGCAACCGCTTAAGCTTCCTATACGGCTGCATCAAGAAGTAGGAGAGGTTCATTTAGTTGATCAATATGGAAATAGCCTGAGGACCGTTAAACTACACGCGAAATACCCTGTAGAAGAAAAATGGCAGCATCGGATTTATAGCCATACATTCATCTATCTGAACTCACCTCTGGGAAGAGTGTTTTTAGCATTAGTAGGTTTTGCGGTATTTAGTCTTTTAATTTACCGATTTGCTCATAGAACGCGATAAATTGTTCGAGAGAAAGTTCTTCGGGTCTTGCAAGCTCGTGACTGCTGATCTTTACTAGAGCAGCTTCAAGAAGCTCTTTGGGGTAGTAGTTACTCAATATTGAGCGCACTGTTTTGCGTCGCTGTTGAAATAATAGGCGTACAATTTTAAAAAAGCATTCTTGATCTGATTTTGTAAAATAGGGTTGCTTTAAGTTGAACTGAACGACAGCGGAATCAACTTTAGGCGCGGGCATGAATGAGCGCCGAGAAATAGAAAAACAGGTTTTAGGCGTGCTAAAATAATTCGCAAAGACTGTGAGAGAGCTATAGTCTTTGGAAAAAGGTTTAGCTGTTATGCGCTCTGCTACCTCTTTTTGAATAATGACAGTTACCGAACTAATTAAGTCATATAAGGGCAAAAGCTTTCCTAGCACAGGAGAGGTTATCGTGAAGGGTAGATTTGCAACAATTTTTCCCTTTTGTTGCCATCTTTGTTTTAACTGATCTTCAAGAGGAAAAGTGAGAATATCAGATTCGATAACTTCGCAACCAAGCGTATTTAAATGTTGAATCAAGCGTCTATCGATTTCAACAGCGATAACATCAGCTCCAGCGGTAATGAGTTTTTCAGTGATGGCGCCTGGTCCGGGACCAATTTCTAAGATATGCTCTCCAGACTCTACATTAGCTGCTAGGATCAAGTTGTCTATGACATTGCCATCGACTAAGAAATTTTGCGATAGACTCTTAGAAGTTTTAATTCCTTGCGAGGCTAAGAGCTGTTTGAGCTGACGAGGGCGGTAGAGTTGTTTCATGAGGACATGCTAAATGGCTGCAAATAGGAAGGCACCATTTCTTCGATTTTTTCACCGTCAAAACCGTATCGTTTGCGTAATCGATAAATATAGCTTTCAGTTCCATTGCTTACAGCTTCTTGCAAAAGATCTTCATGCAACACATGAGAAACGTCGTAAAAAGAAGGCGTGTCAGTGCGCACATGGTCTTTAAGGTAATAAATTCTGTCAACAAGAGCATTTTCAACTCTGCTAAGCTGAGAAACAGGTTTTGTGATTTCACCGGGATGCATTTTCAATACAACTTCTTTGTGTGCTTGTGACATATTGCGTGCATCAGTTTTAAAATCACGCGAAACGGAAATAAGAGATGACTCATCGCCTGCTTCAGTTTTCAAACGGTGTACAAGGCTATCGAAATCTGTTTTAGCTGAATCGAGAAGTTGATACGCTTTTCCAGCGATGACTTTACCAATGTTTTCTTGAGTTTTACGAATTGTAATCACTTGGTAATTCCACTCTTCAACGGGAGGATGCTCGACACAAAATTTTTGGTACGCATCTTTAATATCTTTGGAATTAACACTGACAAGAGCCTTAGAATTAACGCGGAACCATACCATTCTTTGCACAACCATATCGCGATGGGTCATATCACGTGCTTCTTCATAGGAAAGACCAAGGCTGTCTAGCGTCGACATGATATTTGGTCCAAAGCGCTGCTGCATAGTCTCGCGGATATCTCCATCATTGATTTTAATTTCAGCCGCTTCCGCATCAGCGAGAATCAGTTCATCATCGATCATTTGCATCAGTGTTGCGCGCCAATTCGATGCATAAAACTGATAGCGCATAAAATTAGATTTAAGCGCTTCTGGATAGTGACGATTAAGAACGAGATCCATTTTTTTGACGACATCAAGAACTGAGATCGTATTGTCTCGTACAATGGTTAAAATGCGGTTTTGAATGACAAATTGACCTTCGCCCTTTTGCTGCATGCTGGGAACATCTGTGTAGTTAAAGGGTTGAGCATCAGCTGCAAGAAATGCTGAGCTTAATAAATACAAAAAAGGAAAAGCTTTTTTCATTGTCATACGTACCTCTTGCTCTTCACTATAGCAAAGAAACTTAAAGGATTTCTAGTTTAAAGTTTTTGCAATACAGCGGCGAAAAATCCGTCCATTCCACCAGGAGTAGGCAGCGATTTAAAATAGGGTTGAGCTACTTTAAAAGGATGCTCATTGATAAATTGCTCAATCTGCTTTTCATTTTCTTCAGTAAGTAAACTGCATGTTGCATAGATCAGTCTGCCACCTGGTTTAACATAACGCGCTGTTTGATTTAAAATGTCAGCTTGCTTTTGTAGCAATTGTTGAAAATCACTCTTATCAAAACGCCACTTCAAATCGGGGTTACGTCTTAAAGTGCCACTACCACTGCAGGGCACATCGAGTAACACTGCATCGATTTTTCCTTCGAGTTTTTTTAACTTTGCGCTTCCAAATTCTATGATCTGCGCATTTTCAATACCTGCTCGACACAATCTTTTTTTTGCTTCAATGAGTGCTCGTTTCCGTTTGTCATGCAAATAGATTTGACCTGTGCCTTGCATCCCAGGCGCAAATGCGAGCGTTTTGCCTCCTGACCCTGCGCAATAATCGAGGATATGTTCGCCAGGTTTAGCTTGAATAATTTCTCCAATTAACTGGCTGCCTTCATCTTGCACTTCAAAGCATCCTTTCTTAAATTCAGGCAATTGAAAGAGCTGCATGCGCTCATTAATCGTAATGCCGTATGGAGCGCTCTCTGTTTTAACAATATCAAATTGATCATTCCATTTTTCAAACAATGCATCACGCGTGCACTTTAGTTGATTAACCCGAATCGTTAGAGGAGCGCGCTGATTGCTATTTAAGCAGATCTCAAGTGCATTTTCTTCGCCATATTGTTCTGAGATCATTTCAAAAAGCGCTTTTGGAAAACTAATGCGGACATGTGAGGGGATAGTTTGATCTTCAAGGGCTTTTTCAGGCGTAAGCTTTACAAAAACATCGATTCGATTTTCCCAGCTTAATGGCCTAGGACATAAATAATCGATTAAGCCTCTCCATCGTGTCAACCCATAGCTCATTTCACTTAGCAAGCGACGATCCTTTGATCCAATCGCTTTATGTGCCCTAAAATAGCTATTTAAAAAGCTATCTAAAGGAAATGTGCTTTGTTCAAAATCATTGAGGAGAGTCAATAAATGACGCTGACGAAAAGGTGTTAACATAATGAGCCTGCTGAAAATCTCATTCCAGTCACTGGGATTTATTTTTTTGCTAAAAACTTCTCTTCTGCTTTGAGAAGCTCCTCTAGAGCTGTCCTTCGCAACCAGCGAAATTTTTTTCTAAAAAATCTAAAACCTATTGTAGAAAGCAGTTTTTCAACAGGCTTATAATATAAATTAATTAAACCGAAATTCTAAAGTAAAACTAGATTGATTACAAACAAATAAGAACAACAGTATTAAGAAATTTTTATAGCTTGTTGCATATCGGTTGTAATTTCAAAAAGTGTAGAAAAAAGTGATTTCCAATCGTCAGATTTCCCTGCAATCAAAGTATCTACATAATCCATAGCCGGATGAGAAAAATTTATTATTGGAGTGAAATTTTGTTGGGGTTCTCTTGATGTTTGAACTCGTGTTGGTTGAGAAGGTGTGGATGTTGTAGCAGCACGTTTGTTCTCAGCAAAATTAACTTCAGCAAATAAGTTCCTAATAGGCGTGCTAGCATTATGTGGAGGCTGAAAAGTTCTCATAACTCTAGATCTAATTGGTGAAATAGGAGCATATTGAGCTACAACAGGATGGTCTTCTACAGTTTGCTCAGGTTCTGAATTATTTTGTGAGGGTTGGTCTTTTTCTTCCTCAATAAATTTAATCGCTTCTTTTACGATATTTGAAATGATGCTTGGGTGAAGCGAATTAAATGTTGTGATTACATCTGTTGCATCTGATTGATTGTTTACAGCTTGCTGAAATTGCTCATGAGCTCTATGAGAGATATGTATTTTTAGATCGACGATATACTGAGCTATTTTTGTAACTTCTTTGTTGTATTGGCTATTTTTTACTAAAGAACCTATTCCAGTGCCAAGCGCTGCTGTGAGAACAACCGAACCTGCAATAATTAGAGGAAGGGGGCATACAAAAAGGGCAGATAGCGCAGCAAGAGCAGCTCCAATGACAGCAATTACAAGAGTTGCGATAGCAAGGTGTTTGCGCTCTGTTTGCCAGCTAAGAACTTTATCATGGCTGTTTAAGACTTTTAACGATTTTTCTTTTGCGGATAACTTGACAGATTCATTAGCAATTTCTTCTTTAATAACAAGATCGCTACCGGTAAGAGGTTTGATATTTAATTTTTTCTCTAGGTTAGAGACTTTCTTCTGAACATCAGAAATGACGGTGCATAAATTACGGATCAAACGAGAATTGTGCCGTTCAACAGAATGTTGCTGCATTGTGCATAAGTGCTTAGAGATCGACTCGGGAATTTCTCTAGGGAGTGCTTGGCCTTCGATATTAAAAACATCATAAAGCTGACGAATAGTATTTGGAGGTATTGTTGCGGTCATCTTAGAGCTCCTTAAGTCACAAAATAAATAAATTTTATGCAGTTATGAATAATAGAATTCAATAAAAAAACACCAGCTACAAGGTTTCTATTGCAGCTGGTGATAAGACATTTAGACTTTAAGTACTTCTTGGCAATTTAACATTATGTTCAAGAGAAACTGACCTAAGCCTGGGTCGGCATTTTTATCTTGGAATACTTTACCTATGTGCTCGAGTGCAGGAGTAGGTTGAATAGGTGCAAATCGTCCAAAATCTTCTACTCCTACAGTTTGATTAGGACTATTATGCTGTCCATCATTACCGCGACGTTGAGGGGTAGTAAATTCTTGATTAGCATGTGGTCCCTGTTGATAGGTATTGGCTGCCATCGGTGGTGCATCATAAATTAGGGAAGATTCAATATATCCACGCGGTTGACTGTTGCCAGGCGTTTTTTGTGCGCTTTGAATAACTGCACTTAGTTCTACCAGGCCTTGTGCAATAAGAGCTGGAGCAACATGATTAAATACTTTGAGTGCATCTTTGACCATCTGGGGATCTGTAGTTTGAGTTAAATTGTTGACTTCAGCAAAGGCGAGATGAGCAGCATGTTTTTTTAGATCGATGAAATACTGAGCTGTTTTATTGAGCTCTTTGTTGTATTGGCAGTTTTTAGCAATAGCGCCAATGCCTGTTCCGAGAGCAATAGCTAGGAGTGCAGAACCTGCGATGATAAGAGGAAGACCAAAAGCAAAAAGAGATGAGATTCCAGCGAGTGCAGCACCGACAATTGTGAATACAAGCGCAGTAATCATAAGTTGTTTGCGTGATGTTTTCCATTCAAGAACTTTCTCGTGACGATTGAGGACGCGTAATGACTTTTTAGTAGAAGAAAGTTTAGAAGCTTCATTAGCAAGTGCTTCCTTAACGGCAGCTTGATTGCCTGTAAAAGGGATTACTTCTAGTTTTCTTTCTTTTGTTTTAATTTTCTTTGTGAGATCTGAAACGATGCCGCTTAGATCGCTAATAAGGTTATTGTTATTCTTTACTAGAGACTTTCTCTCTGCTGTGCAAAGATTTGCGGTTATTGCATCAGGGAGCTGTCTTGGCAGCGTTTTTGCTTCAACATTGTAAATGTCAAACATTTGCTGGGCAGTAGCTGCTGGAATTGCTTGGGGTTGTGCCATGTCATATCTCCATTGTTAAGATTAAGATAAGAACATTTTAATTGAATATTAGCATTAATGAGAAGTGTTTTTTTTGAAATTAAACAGATCGGTCCTGGACCAGAAATAGTTATTATTTTATTTTTAGTGAAAAGATAAATTTAAGGGGAAGAGATGCAAGTATTACTAATTGTTTTAGGCCGGGTATGTCTTAGTGTAATTTTTATTTTATCCGGAATTAGCAAAATCATGGATATACAGACTGCTGAAGCTCAGTTGGTCGACAAACTCAGTCAATTTCTCACAACCGTTCATCGAATTGAGTGGTTGGAAGTGATTATTGACCAGGCCCTTGCTCATGCTCAAACTCTTATTATTACGACAATTGTTCTGGAGTTATTAGGCGGAATCCTCGTATTATTAGGAGTTAAAGTGCGTTTTGGGGCTTTTCTGTTAATGCTTTTTTTAATTCCAGCAACGATTGTTATGCATCGTTTTTGGGATCTTCAAGGAGATGAGCGCCAAATACAAATGATCATGTTTTTGAAAAACCTCGCTATTTTTGGCGGCCTGCTGCTCGTTTTTGCCTATGGATCAAACCATTTACGCTATCAATCAAACCTCTCTTCTGACTAGATACGCGTATATTTATCCATTAATAATTTCTTTATTTCTTGTTGCTTTTGGACAACCTGCTTGGATTGGAGTGTTAGCTCCTATGGCGGCGGTGTGTGGATTTGCACTTTTTTGGAGTAGCATTGAAAATTTTACTACTCAAAAGCAATTTTTTATTAGTTTGCTCTGGTTTGCTTGCGTAGAGCTCATTTCTATCTCTTGGATGGCTACAACCGAATATCACGGTGTAGGAATACTTTTTGTATATGTGATCTTATCTTTGCTGATTGGGTTGCAATTTGCAATTTTCTCAAATGTTGTTATGCGGCAAAAGCTTTCATTACCTGCATGTTTTTTTCTGCCCGCGCTATGGGTTTTAGCGGAATATAGTAGACTATATTTTCTCTGTGGATTTTCTTGGGACCCACTTGGCCTGCGATTAACAACATTGGCATATCCTCTCCAGCTCTCTGCGGTAGGAGGAATTTATTTACTCTCTTATCTCGTTATATTGCTCAATCTACTGTTTTTCCGAGCTTGGCAAAATCGTGGAAAGGGATTGCTCGGGTTTTTTATTGCCATATGCGCTGTGATGATTAGCGGTTTTTCTTACCATTTACATGGTGCAGTTCAATCAAAGCGTAGTTTGCATGTGATGCTTGTTCAGCCGGGGCTTTATCCTGCGCAAAAATCTTTTTTATCTAGCTATTCAGAGCATTTTGTTCATCCGCTACAGCAGTGGTGGTCTATAATAAAAATGCTTAATGAGAATTATGCTAACAAGGCTGATTTGATTGTGCTTCCTGAGGCAGTGGTTCCTTTTGAAGCTATGAGTAGGATTTATGCTGTGGCAGATGTCAAAGCTATTTTTAAGCATGAGCTTGGTAGGGATGTAGAAATCACGGATGGAAGAAAAATTTCTAATGCTGATTGGGCGCAGTTAATTTCCAATAGCTTTGATGCTGATGTAATCGTTGGGTTTGATTATAGAGAAGCGGGCAATAGTTATAATGCTGCCCTATATTTTCAACCGGCGCAAGAAAATCCTGCCTGTTATAAAAAAAGAGTATTAGTTCCTCTAGGAGAGTATCTCCCATTTAGCTTTTGCAGAGGACTGGCAGAACGCTTTGGTATATCAGGATTTTTTACAGCAGGAGATACAACTGAAGTCATTAATGGAACAGAGCCTTGTTCTCTTTCAATTTGTTATGATGAAACATTTCCAGAGTTATTGCGTGAGGGAAGAAAAAAGGGGGCTGAAGTTTTAATCAATCTGACAAACGATGGTTGGTTCCCTCAATCTAAATTGCCATTGCAGCATTTTTATCTAGGGCGTGTAAGAGCTGTGGAAAATGGAGCCCCCTTATTGCGCGCTTGCAATACAGGCGTTACCGCTGTTGTCGATTACTCAGGAAATACAGTAGCTATGCTATCTGGCGTGGAGAATCGACAGGGGGTTTTATGCGCAGATGTTGAAATGAAATCGCGCAAGACGATTTACACAATGATTGGCGATGCAGGAATTCTAGGAATTTGCCTTCTGCTTACTGCCATTTTTCTTAAGTATCGAAAACCCTTGCTCTAAAAACTGAGATTTAGCTAACGTTCTAGATCAATTTTTCGAGGGGATGCTCTCTAAGCAGTACCGCTTAACTTGACGAAGGTATGAATAAATTCGGTAAGGTGAAATAAAAAATTGTGGATCTATTGCTCAATTTCGAGTATTAGTTATTTGATGCTGACTAACAAAAGGATAATCGTTTGTCCGCGATTGCTAAAACTCCTGAACGGAGTTCACTTCAAAGATCAATAGAAGCTAGCGACCAACGCACTCTCAGCAGTGACATTGAACTCACTGGTCAAGCTCTGTTTTCTGGTGAAGATGTCGTTTTACGGTTAAGACCTGCAGCGCCTGATACAGGCATTCTATTTCAACGTGTAGATTTTGAGGAAAAGCCCGTTATTCCAGCTCGACTGGATTATGTTCAATCTGCTTTGCGATGCACAAAAATTGGTAATGGGCATGCTTCGGTTCAAACAGTTGAACATTTAATGGCAGCGTTGCAAGCAATGAAAATCGATAATCTAATTGTAGAGATCAATGGATCTGAAGTTCCTATTTTTGATGGAAGTGCAGATGTTTTTATCGATAAGATTTCTCAATGTGGCGTTGAGTCTTTGAAAAAGCCTATTGCTAATTACACACTTAAGCAGCCAGTCTACTGGTCTTCCGATGAAGTACATTTAATTGCTCTGCCATCTGATGAGCTTCGTGTGAGTTTTACGCTGCATTTTCCTTCTTCGAATGTAATTGGAACTCAGTTTTATTCCTATGTGCTCGAGCAAGATAGTTTCATTCGCGATATTGCTCCCGCTAGAACATTTGCGATATATGAAGAGATTGCTCCGATGATGGAAGCGGGATATATCAAAGGTGGTAGCCTAGAAAATGCAATTATTGTCCGAGAAGAAAAGATCATCAATCCTGACGGATTACGCTTTAAAGATGAAATGGTACGTCATAAAATACTGGATTTAATAGGGGATCTCTCTTTGATTGGGAAATCCTTTAAAGCGCACATTATTGCCGTACGTTCAGGTCATGCTTCAAATATTGCTTTTGCAAAAAAACTTGTCAAAGAACTTGTTTCTGAGGAAGAGAGCAATGTCAAATGAGGCTAGCTCTTCAACTGTTGTTTTTACTGCAAAAGAAATTCTAAAAATTTTGCCCCATCGCTACCCCATGTTGCTCGTTGATCGTATTATTGCAATCGATCTCGATAACAGCACGATTATCGGCCAAAAAAATGTCACAATGAATGAAGAGTTTTTTCAAGGACATTTTCCTGGGGTGCCGCTCATGCCTGGAGTTTTGATTTTAGAAGCATTGGCACAAGCTGGTGGTATTCTTGTTCATCAAAAAGGGTATGATAAAAAAATTGCCGTCTTACTAACTATAGACAAAGTTAAATTTCGCCGTCCTGTTGTGCCTGGTGATGTACTCTATTTACATGCGTATGGACCACATATCACTTCTAAAGGGGGCAAAGTGCAAGCAAAGGCTTTCGTTAATGATAAAGTTGTTGCTCAAGCTGAAATTGGTTTTGCATTAGTCGACAAAGAACAGTTGTGAGGAAAAAGGATAATCAATGAGCCATACCAAATCAAATATACATCCCACAGCAATTATCGAGAACGGAGCGCAGATTGGAGAGGGAGTGACAATCGAGCCTTATGCGATTATTAAAAAGCACGTTTGTTTAGGAGATCGCGTCACAATTAAATCACATGCCTATATCGATGGGAATACCACTATTGGAGAGGGGACGACTGTTTGGCCATCTGCGAGTATTGGCACAAAAACTCAAGATTTAAAATTCCATGGAGAGCGCACTTTTGTGCGCATTGGCAAAAACTGTCAAATTCGTGAGTTTGCAACGATAAACTCTTCATGCCACGAAGATACAGAAGTTGTCATTGGCGATAATTGTTTGATTATGGCTTATTGTCATGTCGCCCATAATTGCGTAATTGGAAATCATGTCATTATGGCAAATAGCGCGATGCTAGCTGGACATGTAACCATCGAAGATCATGTTGTGATCGGAGGAATGACACCTATTCATCAGTTTTGTCGCATAGGTCGTTATGCGATGGTTGGAGGATTGAGCCGTGTTTCACATGATGTCCCTCCTTATACAATTGGAGCTGGGTCTCCTTATAAAGTTGGGGGATTAAATCTCATCGGCCTTAAACGTCATGCATTTTCTCTTGATATTCGTAAGAAGTTAACAAAGGCTTTTAAAGTGACCTACCGCGCTGGATTGCCTTTGAGCGAAGCTCTGGATCTCATCGAAAAGCAGATGCCTGAGGACGAACATATCGCACATTGGATTTCTTTTTGTCGCTCTACAAAAAGGGGATTAATTGGATTTCAGAATAACGATCAAGAAAGCGAAGAGCTTGAAAACCTCGATGAACTCCTCGATCAAAAAGCTGAAGTAATTCTGTAATGAAGCTGATTTTTTTCGGCACCTCCGCATTTGCCGCATATGTCTTAAATGATCTTCTTTTATCTCACCACGAGATTATAGCTGTTGTCACAAAGCCTGATACCCCTCAAGGGCGATCACGTAAGCTCACACCTCCTCCCGTCAAACAAATGCTGTTAGACAAGGAGAGTGAAATTCCTCTATTTCAACCAGAGAAAGCTTCAACAGCAGAGTTTGCTGAAACTCTTCGCTCCTTTCATCCCGATCTTTTTGTTGTAGTCGCCTATGGAGAGATTCTCAAAGAAAATATTTTATCCGTTCCAAAAAAAGCCTCTATTAATATTCATACTAGTTTACTTCCCAAATATCGTGGTGCTGCGCCGATTCGTCGAGCATTAATGGCCGGAGAAAATGAATCAGGGGTCACAATCATTGAAATGGCGCTCAAAATGGATGCAGGTAAAATGCTTGCGCAAGAAAAAATATCAATTGATGATGAAATGAATTTCGGCGAACTCGCTCAAAAAATGCAAGTGTCAGCATGTTCACTAGTGAAGCACGTCATTAAAGATTATTCTAAGGGAACAATTTCAGGAGAGGAGCAAAATCTTGAGCTTGTATCCTTTGCTCCAAAGTTGAAGCCTGAAGAATTTGAAATCGATTGGCATCAAAGTGCTGGAACAATTCATAATTTAATTCGCGCGCTATCCCCAAAGCCTGGAGCATGGTGCTTTGTCAATATACAAGGCAGTAAAAAACGGATGAAAATCCTCCATTCAAAAATTTATTCACGGAAACAAGGCTCGCCAAAGAGTATCGAAATTATCGATAAGTCCCGGCTCATTGTTTTCTGCGAGTTTCAAGCTCTAGAACTTCTAGAAATACAGCTTGAAGGAAAAAAACCACTTTCAGCTAAAAATTTTCTGCAAGGGCTAAACAACCCTTTTACTGTCATTTGAGTCTCAACATTGTCTTCTAGGTCTGTCTGTCTAATCCATTATTTGCATAAAAATCGTGCAACTAAAAATTAAAGTTTTTTTTCTGTATTTACAATTTACAACTGCCTGTTTAAACTCTCGCAAAATTAATCTTTATTGTTTCTTAATGTACAAGGGAGCTACGAGCTATGACCAATCCTACATCCACCACTTTATCTGTGGTCTGTCCAAGCAACTATCAAATAACACAGATCGATCCAAATCAGACTGTTGCACAAGCGACAAAGAGCGGGAAACCCCCAATTTCTCAATGGATACTCCAAGACGCTTTTTTTAAAGCTCCTAAAGATTTTAAAACAATTGTTAAAGTTCCTAAGAATGTCCTCGATTTCTTGCACGCCTATGGCAAGCTCTCAGAGCAAGGTGAAAATGCAAGAGGTCTTCTACATACGATTAACGGATTCCTTGGAATTCCAGCAGTTATGAGTAAGTTGTACGATTCTTATACAGAATTTACCATTATGACAAATAATCAGTTTTCGACTTCACGTAGATGGAAAGCTTTTGCTGAAACCATTCTTAACGGAAACGATGCGGTTCCAGATGCTGTGGGTTTTATTAGAACTCTTAAGCAAATTAAAGCAATTGACTTTGGCGAGAAGGGAAGTAAAATCCTTGATTGGGCCGCTACGCCAGCTCTTCTTCTTGGTTCTATAAGTGGTATCATTCACCAATCTTGCGAGATTGATCAAAGCGCTAAAGCGCTTAAAGATAAGGGTCTTCCTAAACACCTCGCAAAAGAAGAAAAAGCGCGTATTTCTCATGCTGCACTATCTTTAGTGAAAAGCATCACCTACCTCGCTTTAAGCGTCATTGGTATTCTCGGTCTAGCATTAGCTCTTGTATGTCCTGTCTGGGTAGGACTCTCTCTTGCTGCAACAACGACTGCAATCGCATTATCAATGATTATTCACGACCGCTTTACTTCTTACAAAAAGCGCAATACTGCTCAAAAACTACCTATGGCTCAAGTGCCTATTCAGTTCAACATTGAAGAGCACAATTCCCCTAAGGGATCAACAAAGTCAAATGATGGTGATGGAAGCGCGACGGGTAGTGGAGATCATCCAAATCCGAGTGATGGAACTCGCTCCGTTGGAAATGAAGCAACTGATAACTCAACTAAAGAATAAGGATGTAACGAGCTATGGGAACATTAACACTAACACCTACACGTCAGACTTTGCAGCCAAATATCAACTATAATATCAATATTCCAATTGCAAGCGATGATAAGAGCTCCACAATGGCTAGTTGGCTCCTTAAAGAAGGGGAGAAAGCAAATGGTCGCAACGGAGTATTTGGTACAATTTCAAACTTTAAAGAGGTAACAAAAGTTCCTCGCGAAGCCCTCAATTGGCTGGCAGCTTTCAATAAGTTATCTAAGGGCGGGGAAAATGCGCGCACAGTATTCAAAATCATGCCAGATATTTTGGGAATTGCTGGCGTCATGGGAAGCTTAGCGGAATCTTATGAAGAATTAACTGTTGTGGCTGATGGATCAGAAAGTGCTGGAGCGCGTGCAAAAGCGTTTGTTGAGTCAGCTCTTGCTGTGAATGAAGCGATAGCTGATGGAGCAGAATTTATCCAAGCTCTTAGCAGCGCTCGCGCTTTAAAACTTAGCGAAAGAACTTTAGAAATTATTGAATGGGTTGGCGTGCCCGCTTTAACTCTTGCATCTGCTTCAGGAATCGTTCATGACGGTATAAAAATTGGAGAAGAAGTAAAGGATCTAAAAGATAAATCATTGCCAGAGGTTCTAGCTAAAGAAGCGAAAGCACGTATATCACATGCGAGTTTGTCTCTAATTAAAAATATTGCTTACCTAGCTCTAGGAATTATTGGTATTTTGGGTCTTGCTCTAGCAATTGTTTGCCCAATATGGGTTGGTCTATCCCTCTCAACAGCCGCTGTTGCAATTGGAATCACAACCATAGTTCATGATCGCCTAACCGCTTATAAAAAGCGTGGCAGCACACAAATCCTGCCAATGGTCAAAGATCCAGTAAATGTAAATATCCATAATCTACGTCCTTTGGGAGGCTCAGCCGCAGCAAATGCTCCTAAAGACCCAAAAGGTCCTAATGGAGGATCTGGTGCGACTGCTGAAAGCGGTGATGCTAAAGATTCAGGCTCTAGTGGATTAGATGCAGCAGGTGGAAGCGATGCGGTTCCAGATGCAATAGGCTTTGTTAAAACTCTTAAGACAATTAAAACAATTGACCTTGCCAAAGGAGCAGTAGGAATTTCTGATGATGCTAAGGGTCCTGATAGTCCTAAAGCTTCAAATGGTGCCCAATCTGCAGCTGCGGCAGCCGCTGCTGGAGCGCTGATAATGACTGCTTCACCCTCATTTGTAGAAGGAGCTCAATCTCAAGAGGTTCGTAGTTTTAAGCGAGACGATTCTTCCTCGACGGCAGCAGCAAGTGCTAGGACAGCTCGATTCGTGCAAAAGCATGGAGATGGAATTGAATTAGGTTCTGGTTCAGCTTCAAACGGTGGTGCTGCACTCATAGAGCCAAAATCTCCTGGCTTATGGAATTCTTTGAAGGATATATTTTCACCTTCAGATAAAAATGGAAAAAAGGTTGATGGTGATGATTCTGATACTGACGATTCTCAAGTAGGAATTATCGATGACGGAGCATTTGATGATCAGGCGCATGCTGGATAGCATTTGAAGAATGGTAGTCAGATCTGCGGATGTATCCGTGGTTCCTGGATAAAATTAAAATTTTATAATGACAAAGAGCGCCTCCTTAGGTGCTCTTTGTCATTTAATGAGCTTGCATCAGAAGCTGATTGCAGAAATTTAAATTGACCCTTTTTGCTAAAAATTTCCTATCCTGTTTTAGGAAATGCTCTTTGAAACCAAAGAAATAATTTTCCTAGAAAATTTTAAAATCCATTGTAGAAAGGCCCATTTTGGGTAGAGCAATAACGAGTAAATATTTTGAAACAAGCGAAAGACAAAGAAAAGCTTTTACTAAGAGAGTACATTTCACTAATTATTTTTGGTGCATTAGTGCTCGCTATAGTTTTTTCAGCGATCTTTTCGGCATAAAAAGATGGTTCTCTTGACTTTCTAGCATATTTTGATTGAGGGAAATCAGGGACTTTGGTAGCCTTCTTTGCTTAAGTATTCAGAATCGGTTGATGGAAGTCTAATATGCTTCTCTCTATAGCTTCTGCACATAAATTCAATTTGTATCTGTTAAGGAAAACGTGATGGCTTTGCAACTAATTGGAAAGAAAAAAGGAATGACACATCTCTTCGATGAAGAGGGGAATCTTATTCCTTGTACCGTAATTTCCATTGAGCCCAATGTGATTGCTCAAATTAAAAATAAAGATAATGATGGCTACCAAGCTGTTCAGATTGCAGCGGAAAAGCTCCCTGCATCTAAAGCTAAAAATTTAAGCAAAGCACTTCAAGGTCATTACAAAAAACTAGGTGTTGATGCGCGTCGACATATTATGGAAGTGCGCGTTGAAGATAGTAGTGCTTATACAGTTGGACAGGAAGTTAATGTTTCTGAGTTAGAAGGCGTCAAAATGGTTGATGTTATTGGCACTTCGATTGGAAAGGGTTTTCAAGGTGTTATGAAGCGTTGGAACTTTAGTGGCGGACCTGCTGCTCATGGTTCTGGTTTTCATCGCCATGCTGGTTCGACAGGCATGAGAAGTACGCCAGGCCGTTGCCTACCCGGTGTTAAAAAAGCGGGCCAAATGGGCAATGAAAGAGTTATTGTTGAAAAGCTTAAGATTGTCAAGATCGACAAAGAAAAGAACCTTTTGATTGTAAAAGGACCAATTCCAGGCAGTCGTGGTGGACGAGTATATGTTCGCAGATCTGTAAAAGCACCTGCATAGTAGATAAGGGAGTAAATTAAAGTGGCAGAATTATTAAAGCGAAATATCGCTGGTGAGCAGACAGGAAAGATTACAGTTGATGATGAACTGCTATCGATTACTGCTTGTCCTCAAATGATCAAAGATTACCTCGTTGCTCTACGTGCAAATCAAAGACAATGGTCAGCGAACACAAAAGGACGTTCTGAGGTTAATCATTCCAACAAGAAGCCCCATGCTCAAAAAGGAACAGGTAAAGCGCGCCAGGGATCCTTGGCATCTCCGCAGTTTCGTGGTGGTGGACGTGTATTTGCTCCGAAACCTAAATTCATGCAGCATGTGCGCATTAATCAGAAAGAGAGACGAGCTGCAATTCGTAGACTTGTAGCAGAGAAAATTCTAGAAGGTAAATTAGTTGTTCTTGAGGCTGAAAAATTCGAAAAGCCTCAAACAAAGAAAATCTCAAATTTTTTAGCTAAAGCTGGTGCTGAAGGTAAACGTGTGCTTTTCCTCGCAGAAGGTCAAGCTGATCGTGAATCTTATCGCGCAATGACATTAAGTATGCGCAATATTCCTAAGCTGCACTTTAAATTTTTACCGACAATTAATGGTTATGATCTCGCATTATCAAGTGAGATTATTATATTTGAATCAGCTGTAGAACAGTTAAAGCAATTACTTAAAGGGTAGTCATGACGAGTAAAAGTCCCTATCAGGTTATTAAATCGCGTTATATCACGGAAAAGGCGAGTGTTTTGCAAGGATTGAAAGACTGCGAAAGTAACGCTTGTGTAAAACGCTGCAAGCAGCCGAAGTATGTTTTTATTGTAGATATTAAGGCAAATAAAATTGAAATCGCCGATGCGATTGAGAAGATTTATGCAGAAAAGAAAGTGAGTGTTAAAGCGGTTAATACGATTAAAGTTAAGCCGAAGAAACGCCGCGTTCGTGGACGCCTCGGGATGCGTTCTCAATTTAAAAAAGCAATCGTCACTCTTGACGAGAGCGATAGTTTAGACGATTAAGAGGAAAAATGACGAAGAAATTTCGCCCCACTACACCGAGTCAGAGACAACTTGTATTAACAAGTAATGATGAGCTCACTCGCGTCGGGATAAATAAAAGAGCGACTGTAGCTCCTTGTAAAAAACTATTGCTGGTTAAAAAACGTACAAACGGTCGTAACCATCATGGACGAATTACATGTCGCCATCGTGGTGGAGGACATAAACGTTTTTACCGTTCTATCGACTTTAAGCGCGATAAAGATGGAGTGCCGGCAAAGGTCGCATCTGTAGAATATGATCCAAACAGATCAGCACATATTGCTTTACTAAATTATTATGATGGTGAAAAGCGCTACATTATTGCGCCGCAAGGTTTGCAAGCTGGTCAGACTGTATTATCAGGTGATGAAGCAGGCTATAAAGTTGGCTGCTCAATGAAGCTTAAGTCAATGCCTCTGGGATCTGTTATACATAATATTGAATTATATCCTGGACGTGGAGCAGCATTTGTTCGCTCTGCAGGCTTGTCTGCTCAGTTAATGGCGCGAAGCGGTGGTTATGCGACTGTGAAGATGCCTTCTGGTGAAGTGAGACTTGTCAATGAAAACTGCAAAGCTACTTTTGGTTCTATCTCAAATGCTGAGTATAGCTTGCGCATTGAAGGTAAAGCTGGAAGAAGACGCTGGATGGGATTTAGACCGACTGTTCGCGGTACCGCAATGAACCCTGTCGATCATCCGCATGGTGGTGGTGAAGGTAAACACAATGGTTATATTCCTCAAACACCTTGGGCAATGTACACAAAAGGATACCGAACTCGTTCGAAAAGCAAATCTAAGAAGATGATCATCAAAGATCGTAGGAAGAAGTAGGAGAATTATGGGAAGATCGCTGAGAAAAGGTCCGTTTGTAGATCACCATTTGCTCGCTAAGATTAAAAAACAAAATTTGGAAGGAACCAAAGCGCCTATTAAAACATGGTCGCGACGTTCAATGATACTTCCTGAAATGGTTGGACACACTTTTGAAGTGCACAATGGCAAAAAATTTCTTGCTGTATTTGTGTCGGAAAATATGGTTGGTCACCGTTTAGGTGAGTTTTCACCGACTCGAATCTTTAAAGGACATCCAAAGGGTAAATAAGAGAAATGCAAAGTCGAAAAGCAGTAACAAAGTATGTGCGAATTAGTCCAAGAAAGGCAAGACTTGCTGCAGGATTAATTCGTGGTAAAGCAGTTGAAGAAGCTCTTGTACGATTGACTTATAGCAATCTAAAAGCTGGTAGGCTGCTTAGTAAAACGTTAAGCAGTGCAATTGCAAATGCTGAAACACAACTTAATATACAACGAACAAACCTCGTTGTTAGTGAAGTGCGCGTTGACGAAGGACCGACAATGAAGCGCGCTAAGTCAAAGTGTCGCGGTGGACGTTCACCCGTCTTAAAAAGAACAAGCCATTTTACCGTCGTCGTTGCGGCTAATAATTAGAGGAAGTTATGGGACAAAAGACATCGCCAATTGGATTTCGCTTAGTGATGAACAAAAGATGGCGTTCTAAATGGTTTGCTAATAAGCAAGAATTTGGAAACCTTCTTGAAGAAGACCGTCAAATCCGCGAATTTCTAATGAAAAAATCTTGCTGCGTTGGCACATCAAAAATTACGATTAAGCGCATGAGCGACAAAATCGAAGTGAAGATACATACAGCTAGGCCAGGATTAGTTATTGGGAAAAAGGGCGCTGAGATTGATATACTTAAGCAAGAGCTTAAGGCACTTGTTAATAAAGAAGTATGGGTCGAGGTTGAAGAAATCAAGCGTGCTGATCTCGATGCACAACTCGTTGCTGATGGAATTGCTAAGCAGCTGGAAAGACGTATGCCATTTAGAAGAGTACTAAAGAAATCAATGCAATCTTCTATGGATTCTGGCGCTGCTGGAATTAAAGTGCAAATTTCTGGACGCGTTGGTGGAGCTGAAATCGCTCGTACTGAGTGGTACAAAGAGGGAAGAATTCCTCTACACACACTTCGTGCAGAAATTGATTATGCTCAAGGTAGAGCAGAAACGACATACGGTTCAATCGGTGTCAAAGTATGGATTAATCGCGGCGAAGATGCTGCACAAAATATTTTAGCTTAATTAGGAGGAATTCATGGCAATGCTGCCATCGAGAACCAAATACCGCAAAGTTCAAAAAGGACACAAAACAGGTTGTAGCAAAGGCGGCAATTTTGTTGACTTCGGCGATTATGGGATGCAAGCACTAGACCGCGGCTGGATTACAGATAAGCAGATTGAAGCAGCTCGTGTTGCTATTAATCGTCACTTTAGCCGTAGAGGAAAGGTTTGGATTCGTATTTTTTCTGATAAGCCTGTTAGTAAGAAACCTGCTGAAACGAGAATGGGTAAAGGTAAAGGATCTCCTGACCACTGGGTAGCTGTAGTAAGACCTGGTCGCATTCTTTTTGAAGTGTGCAATGTCTCTGAGGAGATGGCACAAAACGCGTTACGTCGTGCAGCTGCTAAGTTGCCAATCAAAACACGTTTTGTCAAACGAGTAGAAAGGGTATAACTATTATGGCAAAGAAGACAGAGATCAAAGATCAATCAATAGATGAGCTTAATATACGTTCACGCGAGTTAAGCGAGGAAATTTTCCAGCTAATGAATGAACTTAAGGTTAATCGCAAACTTGAAAAACCACACCTTTTGCGATTAAAGAAAAGGGAAAGAGCTCGTGTATTGACAACTTTGCGGGTTAAATCCGCAACTGAGCAAACTAAGAGGGCGTAAGCAGTATGAAAGAAGAATCAGTTCGCAAAATGAAAGAAGGAATAGTAGTTTCCAATAAGATGCAAAGAACTGTAACAGTAAATGTTAGTCGTATGATTAAGCATCCTCTATTTGGGAAGCGCGTTCTCCGAGGTAAAAAGTACTATGCTGATTGCGCAGATAAAAAAATAGAAGTAGGGGCAAAAGTACGTATCGTTGAGACAAAACCACTCTCTAAATTAAAGAGATGGCGTGTTGTTGAAACGTTAGCGAATTAAATTGCGATAGAGGAAGGTAAACAGTGATTCAACAAGAAAGTGAACTTGAAGTAGCGGATAATACCGGAGCGAAGCGTGTTAAATGTTTCAAAGTGCTCGGTGGTTCTAAAAGACGCTATGCTGGCGTTGGAGACATTATTGTATGTTCGGTTAAAGAAGCTGATGCAAAAAGTTCAGTTAAGAAAGGCGAGGTTGTTAGAACTGTAATCGTCCGCACTAAAAAGTACATTCGTCGTAAAGATGGATCTTGCTTGCGCTTTTACGATAATAGCTGCGTTTTAATTGATGATAAAAAAAACCCGAAAGGGACACGGATTTTTGGTCCAGTGGCAAGAGAAGTGCGCGATGCTGGTTTTGTTAAAATTGGTTCGTTAGCACCAGAGGTGATTTAATCATGAGTAAATGGTTTAGAAAAGGCGACAAGGTCGTTGTAACAAGTGGCAATTCCAAAGGTCAAACTGGAAGTATTCTTGATATTCAAAAGAGTAGAGTTCTTATACAAGGCGTGAATATTGGAAAGAAGCACATGAAGCAACGCTCTCAAGAGCAACGTTCTCAGATTGTCGAGATCGAAAGATCAATACATATTTCAAATGTGAACTTTTGCGACAAGAACGAGAAGCCTGTTAGAATTAAAGCGCGTCTTAATGCCAACGGCAATAAGGAGTTATACTACCTTAGAGATGGTAAAGACAGCGTATTAAGAGAAGTTAAAAACAAGTAAAGATTTATTATGTCAAGTTTACAAAAAAAATATCGCGAAAAAATCAAGCCGAATCTTAAAGAGAAGTTTGGTTATTCTAACGTAATGATGATTCCTAGTTTGGATAAAATCGTTATTAGTATGGGAGTAGCTGAAGCTGTTAAAGATAAAAATGTGATGCAAGATTGCCGCAAAGAGCTCACAATGCTTTCTGGACAGATGCCTATCACGACTCGAGCAAGCAAATCAGTATCTAACTTCAAGTTACGTGAAGGACAAGCAATTGGCCTGAAAGTCACATTACGCCGCAAGCGTATGTATGATTTCTTTGATCGTTTTTGTAAGATTGTTACACCAAGGATTCGTGACTTTCGCGGTTTTGATTTTAAATGTGATGGTCAAGGAAATTTCTCTGTTGGTCTAGATGATCAACAAGTATTTCCTGAAATCAATTTAGATGAAGTTAAACGTACACAAGGAATGAATATCACTTTTGTTACGTCTGCAAATACTGACGAAGAGTGTGTAGAATTATTGAGACAAATGGGTTTCCCATTTAAGGAAAAAAAGTAGAGAAAAATTATGGATGTAATCGCTGATTTATTGACACGAATTCGCAATGCCAAAGATGCTAAACATCGTTTTGTAGACATTGCATACAGTAAAATGAACGTCAATATTATAGACGTGATCAAAAAGCAGGGGTTTATCGATGATGTCCTCGTTAGTGCTGAAAAGAGAAAAATTCGAGTCTTCTTGCGTTATCGCAGTGGACGACAATCTGTAGTTCGAGGATTGCGACGTATTTCTAAACCAGGTTTAAGAAAGTATGTCAATCATAAGGATATTCCTCATGTCTTGCGTGGACTAGGTATCGCTATTCTATCTACTTCTAAAGGAGTGATTGATGGTGAAAATGCTCGCAGACAAAATGTTGGCGGAGAGCTCCTCTGCTACGTATGGTAAAAATTTATAGAAGGTAAGGATCGATGTCGAGATTGGGAAAAACACCAATACCCATCCCAAAGGGCGTAGAAGTTAAATTCGAAAAGAGCTTAGTCACTGTAAAAGGGCCTAAGGGAAGTCAGACTATTGAAATACCAAATGGCTTAAAAGGCGAAATTGCTGACGATAAGCTAACTGTAATTTGGTCTGATGATATTGATATGGCAGACTCTTTTTATGGGTTCTATCGCGCGATGATCAATAATTTGATTGTTGGGGTTAGCCAAGGTTTTGAGAAGATTTTGAAAATGATTGGTGTTGGTTATCGTGCAGCACTTAGCGGAAACAGTCTTGATCTTCAACTTGGTTTTTCGCATCCATCTAAAATAGAAATCCCTGAGGGGATTAACGTTGCCGTAGATAAGAGTACACGACTCATCATTACGGGAATTGACAAACAAAAAGTTGGGCAATTTGCAGCTACAGTACGCGCAGTGAGACCACCTGAGCCTTACAAAGGTAAAGGGGTACGTTACGAAGATGAACACGTTCGTAAGAAAGCGGGTAAAGCTGGTAAAGCCGGAAAATAGGAAGAGCAATGCATAAAGAAAGATTACGAATTAATAAATTAAGAAAGAAAAGAGCGTTACGCGTTAGGAAGCATTTAAATGGTAGTGCTTCAATGCCTCGTATATGTGTCTATCGATCAAATCGCAATCTTACAGCGCAGCTGATCGATGATGTTAACCACGTCACGTTAGCTAGCGTTAGCTCTTTGGAAAAAGAAGTGCGTTCTAAGCATCCTAAAGGGAAAAATAAAGATGTCGCTAAGATGCTAGGACAGAAAATTGCAGAGCTAGCAAAAGCTAAAAATATAGAGAAAGCAGTATTCGATCGCGGTCCCTACAGATATCACGGAATCATTGCTGAATTTGCCGAAAGTGCACGCAGCGCTGGCTTAAAGTTTTAATATTGGCAGGATAGAGCATGGCAGTACAGAAGAAAAGAAAAGACGAAAATCCATCTGAGTTTGAGGAAAAAGTCCTCTATATTAATCGTTGCTCAAAAGTAGTCAAAGGCGGAAGAAAATTTAGTTTTTCAGCTTTGATACTTATTGGTGATGGTAAAGGACGAGTTGGATTTGGCTTTGCTAAAGCAAATGAAGTAGCAGATGCAATTCGCAAAGGTAGCGAAGCAGCACGAAAGAATGTTGTAACTTTTGAGATGGAAGGGACTACTATCCCTCACGAAGTTTTTATTGAATGGGATGGAGCAAAAGTTCTTATTAAACCAGCTCCTCCAGGAACTGGGGTAATTGCAGGGTCTAAAGTCCGTTCAGTATTAGAGCTCGGTGGCATTAAGGATGTTGTTAGCAAAAGTTTAGGATCAAATAATCCTCTTAATCAAGTGCGCGCTACTATTAAGGCTCTCCTTAGTCTGTGCAATCGCAAAGAAATTTTAGCAGGAAGAGGTATTGAACTATGATTACATTATCGACACTGACAAATAGCTCTCGCCCTAAGAAGAAAATTCAAAGAGTTGGACGTGGACCAGGTTCCAAGCGTGGTAAGACGAGTTGCCGCGGTGAGAAAGGCCAAAAAAGCCGATCTGGTTATAAAGTGCGCGCAGGACAAGAAGGTGGACAACTTCCTCTATTTCGTAAATTGCCTGTTCGCGGTTTTTCTAATAAGCGCTTTGCTAATCGTACATTTGCTTTAAATTTTTCAATGATCAATAAGCTTTTCAATGATAATGAAACAGTTGATCTCGAAGCACTACGTACTAAAGGATTTATTAAAAAGAATGAGCGTATTTCATTAAAGATCCTCGCTCATGGCACCTTAGAAAAAAAGGTGAGTTTTGTTGCCCATGCTTATTCTAAAGAGGCGCAAAAAGTGCTCGATGAGCAAAAAATCGCTTATAAAGTGATTATATTTAACCAAACAGAGTCTAAGAAAGGCAAGAAGTCGTAAAAAATGATTGCTGGCATTCGCAGAATTTTTTCAGTACCTGAACTAAAACAAAAGATTGTTTTTACAGTCTTAATGTTGATTGCATGCCGAATTGGAGCACATATTCCTGTTCCTGGCATTAACGGTGATGCTGCTGTAGAGCTGTTTCGACAAGCAACTGGTGGCAGACAAAATCTCTTCCAATTAATGGATGTTTTTTCGGGCGGAGCGTTTGCTCAAATGACTGTTGTTGCCCTTGGGGTTATGCCCTATATTTCTGCTTCTATTATCATGCAGCTTCTTGTTGCATTGATACCTTCTCTGCAGAGAGAAATGAAAGAAAATCCAGAAGTTGGAAAGCGCAAGCTTGGTAAATGGACGCGCACAATGACACTTGTTCTTGCTTTTTTTCAAGCAGGACTCTATGGCAAATATGCGTTTCAACTTAATGCGTCAAATCCTGGCGTGATTGTAAATGCTTTGCTTTCTCCAACAATCTTCGGTTTCAGCTGGCTTTTCTACCTAGTTATTATGGTCACAATGACATCTGGTACACTTCTTCTAATGTGGATAGGTGAGCAGATTAGTGATAGAGGAATTGGCAATGGGATTAGCTTAGTCATCACGATTGGTATCTTATCTTCGCTCCCGTCAACCATTGGTTCAATCATTAGACAACTTAACCTCGATTCTCAAGATCCTGGTCAGATGTCTTTCGCCTCATTGATAGTACTTCTTGCTGTTTTCGTAGGAATTATTATTGGAACAATATTGATTATTCAAGGACAGCGCAAAATCCCTGTTCAATATGCTCGTCGTATTGTAGGTCGCCATGAATCCCAAGGTGGAAGCGCTCATATACCATTAAAGCTTAATTATGCTGGAGTTATTCCCGTAATTTTCGCTTCATCATTGCTAATGTTTCCAGCAACAATTGGTCAGTTCCTTGGAAAAGATTCTTGGATTGGCTCAATGGCAAATTTGATTTCACCTGGCAATTGGGTTTACACTATTCTTTATGTCTTATTAATTATATTCTTTACTTACTTTTGGACAGCAACACAGTTTCAACCTGAACAGATTGCTTCTGATATGAAGAAGAACGGAGCATTTATACCTGGAGTTCGCCAGGGTAAATCGACCCATGAGTATCTAGAAGCGACGATGAATCGAATTACTTTTGCTGGAGCTATGTTTTTAGCATTAATTGCTGTATTGCCAACCCTTATAGGAAAAATTTTACATGTTGATTCCTCTATTACTTACTTTTTTGGAGGAACATCATTATTGATCTTGGTTGGAGTTGTACTAGATACAACCAAGCAGGTCGAATCCCATCTCTTAACTAAACGTTATGCCGGCTTTATGAAGACCGGAAGAGTTAAGGGAAGGTAAATAAACGTTTTATCATATTATAAGTAAATTTAAAAAATTGCGAATAAATAGCTGTTTTGATAAACTAAACCGGATTAAAATTTAGGAAGTTACAGATGCCAAGGATTATTGGAATCGACATACCAAACAAGAAGAGACTAGTCATCAGTTTAACATATTTGTATGGTGTAGGATCTCATGTTTCGAAAGAGATTATAAAAAAGCTTAATCTCAATCCAGATATGCATGCAGAACAATTGACAGAAGAGAATATCGCTCAAATCAGTGTTCTTCTTCAAAATGATTTTGTTGTGGAAGGAGATTTAAGACGCAAAGTCCAAAATGATATTAAACGCCTAATCAGCATTGGCTCTTATAGAGGCACGCGACATCGAGTTGGATTGCCTGTTCGTGGACAGCAAACTCAAACGAATACGCGCACTCGTAAGGGCAAGAAAAAGACAATTTCGAACAAGAAAAAGTAATTAGGAGAAAGCATTGGCTAAACAAGATTCTAAGCATCAGCCAAAGAAAGCAGGGGCTCGCACTAGGAAGAAACACTCACGCAGTGTTCCTACTGGGATAGCTTTTGTAAAAGCGACATTTAACAATACGATTGTAACGATCACAGATCCTTCAGGTAATGTTATCTCTTGGGCGAGCGCTGGTAAAGTTAACTTTTCTGGTTCACGCAAGTCATCAGCTTTTGCTGCTACAGTTGCTGCACAGGACGCTGCTAAGACAGCGATGAATTATGGAATGAAAGAGGTTGAAGTCACCTTGAAGGGGCCTGGAGCCGGACGAGAATCCGCAGTACGCGGCCTGCAAAGTGCAGGTTTAGCTGTAACAGTGATTCGAGACCGAACACCTGTTCCTCACAACGGATGTCGCCCTCGTAAACGTAGGCGTGTGTAGATTGCTCTAGCAATCCTCTAACTTGCGGCAAAAACAATTAATTAAGACGGTATAGGAGAAAAATAATGGCGGTAATCTACGACAAGTTTGAATTGCCATCGAAGATTAAAAGAAAGGATTCATCAAAGACCAAAACATTTGCAAGTTTTGTTGCAGAGCCTTTCGAAAGAGGTTTTGGCCACACAGTCGGCAATGCACTTAGACGCATTATGTTAAGTTCTCTTGAGACCCCAGCAATCATTTCAGTACGTATCGAAGGAATTCCTCACGAATATACAGCAGCTGAAGGGATTAAAGAAGACATGACGCATATTGTACTAAACTTAAAAGGTGCGTTATTTAGAAAACTTCCTAAGAGCAATGAATCAAATCCTAAGGAAACAAAATTGTTTACCAAAGATGTTGAGGTTACTCAAGAGCAAATTGATAACTCAAATGGTGAATATTCTGTAACACTTAGAGATTTTGTTGATGCTGAGGGCTTTGAACTAATCAATCCTGATCACCACATTTTCAAAGCAACTAAGCCAATGAAAAGACGTGTTGATCTTCGTATTGCTCAAGGTCGTGGATATGTTCCATCTGAAAGACATGAATTGGTTAATAAATTAGTCAATGAAATCCCTGTCGATGCAATTTTTTCCCCAATTCGCCTTGTCAATTATTATGTTGAGAACACACGCGTTGGTAAGGAAACTGATTTTGATCGCCTAATTATTGAAATTACAACTGATGGAAGAATTACTCCTGAAGAAGCTCTTTCTTTTGCTTCTCAGATTGGGATTTTCCATATGAAGATTTTCGAAGAAGTTGATATTGAAGAAATTGCATTTGAGCAAATTGAAGAGCAAATTGATTCTGATCGTGATGCCCTAATGGGTAAGCTCGCTCTTAAAATTAATGAGATTGAGTTATCTGTCCGCTCTACAAACTGTTTGCAAGGTGCAAATATTGATACAATTGCTGAACTTGTGATTATGCCAGAATCTGAAATGCTTAAATTTCGTAATTTTGGTAAGAAATCACTTACTGAAATCCGTGCAAAACTAGAAGAAATGGGCCTATCTTTAGGGATGGATCTTTCTAAGTACGGTATCACACGTGATAATGTAAAAGAATTGGTTACGAATTATCAAATTGAAAAAGCAGGAAGCGAGCTATGAGACATGCAAAAAACACCTTTAAACTAGGGCGTACAAGTTCACACCGCCGCTGCCTGATTGCTAATATGCTCAAATCGCTAATTGATGAAGGCAGAATTGAAACAACAATTGCAAAAGCTAAAGAAATACGTCGTCATGCTGACCGCATGATTACGATGGGTAAAACAAATACCCTTCATTCCCGTCGTCAGGCGATTGGTCGTTTGATGGTTCGGTATAATTCTCTCAGTTCCAAAGATGCTAGACAAGCGAAAGAAGGCAATAAAAGCTCATATAATCGCGATCGTCTAGTTATTGATAAACTCTTTGGAGTCTTAGCTCCCCGCTTTGCTAATCGCAATGGTGGCTATACACGTATCATCAAAACGAATTTCCGCGTTGGTGATGCAGCCCCACGTTGTTTGCTTGAGTTTTTGCCTGAATAGCTTTGTTTTTGCATAGTCAGCAAGTATGAGAATCGCTTATACTTTTTTTAGGTGCAACGAAGATGGAGAGTATCTATGGCTATAAAAGTCGCAATTAATGGTTTTGGACGCATTGGCAGACTTGTGTTTCGACGTATTATTGAAAAAGAAGTCGATTATGAAGTTGTAGCAATCAACGATTTGGTTCCTGCTGATAACCTAGCATATCTTGTTAAACACGATACAGTGCATGGCAGGGCCCCTTTTTCAGTTGAAGCTAAAGAAGATCGCATTTTAGCAGGTGGAAAATCTATTGCCGTTTTTAGCGAGCGCGATCCATCTAACCTTCCTCTTAAGCAACTAGGTGTTGACTACGTTATTGAATCAACTGGATTCTTTACACATTACGATGATGCTAAAAAACACTTAGATGCTGGTGCAAAACGTGTAATCATCACTGCTCCTGGAAAGGGAGATATTCCAACTTTGGTTATGGGTGTTAATGAAAAGACCTACAATCCCAAAAACGATGCCATCATATCCAATGCTTCATGCACTACAAATTGTTTAGCCCCTTTAGTTAAGGTTGTTCTTGATAATTTTGGTGTTGAAGAAGGTTTGATGACAACTGTTCATGCTATGACCGCAACTCAACCCACTGTTGATGGCCCATCGAAAAAAGATTGGCGTGGTGGAAGAGCTGCCGCACATAATATTATTCCTTCATCAACAGGCGCTGCTAAAGCAGTAACCTTAGCAATACCTGAACTCAAAGGAAAGCTTACAGGTATGGCATTACGTGTTCCAACTGTAGATGTTTCTGTAGTTGATCTCACACTGCGCACTTCAAAGAGCACTAATTACGATGAAATTTGTAGTGCAATGAAAACTGCAGCTGAAGGACCAATGAAGGGAATCCTTGAGTATTGTGATGAACAAGTTGTTTCCAGCGATTTCATTGGCAATACCGCTTCTTGTATTTTTGATAAGGGAGCCGGCATAGCGCTTAATGATAAATTTTTTAAGCTGATCGCGTGGTACGATAATGAAATGGGCTATGCTAATCGTATTGTTGATTTGCTGAAATATATCGCGATCCGCGAAAAAGAAATGTAAGAATCAATCTATTAACCCAAAAGGACATTTGTGAACTTTACTAGAGAGCCAATAATTGAGACGATCATCACTCCTCGCGAGGGATTTAAGGTCGTTGTCCGAAGCAGCAAAGGAGCTGGGGAAGAAGAATACTCAGTTGATGCTGTTGAAGTCGTCTCTTTTGGCAATGCTCTTTTTTTCCGCTCCCAAGAGCGTCCAAAGCCTTTTCTCGTTCCCGTTAGCGATTACGAAGTTGTCGAACTAAAAGAAGCTCGAGTTGTACTGAAAAAGGCTACTATTGACCGTTCCATTAAAATTGGTAAAGGAAAAGAAGTCAAAGCTGAACCTGCTGTCGAAGAGTCGATTGTGCAAGAAGTTGCTACTGAAGCAAAAGTTGATAAGAAAAAAGACCGCCGCCGTATGCGTAAGCGTCGCTCTTCAGATGAGCGCATAGAGCTTAAAGAGCGCGTGGAAGGTAGCGAGCCAACAGCGGCTAAAGAAGTGATTCTGCCACCTCCAATTAGCACGCTTTTCCCTCCTCCGACAAGTCTGATTTCTGAATCGATTTCACGCTATAAAGAGATCAACAAGGAAATTTTTCAAAAGAAAAAAGTGACTTCTGAAGAAGAACCGACGGCTAAAGAGACAAATGAGAAACCGATCTCTGATGAGTCTGTCGCTGAAGGTGCAACACCCGTTCAAGAGCCTGTTGATGAAGATGCAACGACTCCTGATGAACCTGTTGATGATGCTGCTGAAGAGTCTAATAAATCTGTCAAGAAGAAGCCTCGCACACGCAAAGCAAAGCCCAAAGATGAAGATTCATCTGAGCCAGAAGGAGACAGCTCTTCGATGAGTAGAACCTCTAATGAATTGACAGAGTCTTTTGATTATCTATATAGCTTTCCGACAATCCCTACGATTGTTGATGATGACAATTTCATCAGCTAAATTTGTATACAGTTTCAGATATTAAAGTGCTCTCCTAAATATAGGCGAGCACTTTTTATAATTAAATTTTTTAAATTGCTTTATTAAGTTCAATTGCTGTTCAGTAATTCTGCATTGTTGTATGCTTTTCTTTCTTATTAATTACAGTTTGTTTAAATATGCTTATTGGTAAAAATTTACGTTACAATCCAGTTCGTGATGAATATCTTATAAACCTAGCGCGACTTGGTTATAGACAAACAATCAATGTTTCTACGGCTGATGATCTTCAAAAATATTGCCCTCATCTTAAGACAAGTCAAATTAATGAACTCTTCAAAATGGCTAGAGATAGTGTAGTTCTGTTTGCTATTCCTGCGATTCTTCTAAAAAAATCATTTAATATATTGGCTATATATAGTGAGCAAGAAGATGGTAAGACTCAAATAGTTTATAAATTAACTTTTGCACCTACTATTAAGATAAAGGAATCTTTGGCAGGGGATTTGCTCTCTAGTCAAGATGCTTTTAACTTGTATTATTTAAATCAAGCAAGGAAGTACGCTGATGACAATTGGCCCAATTCATTGGTTATAGATGATTGGAATGATTGTCAATGCGTGCCTTATGGTCCTTATAAATAAGCATGTTCTTGAGCTTATAGAACTTCTATGGATAAGTGCTAATTATTGAGTTGTACGGGGAAGCCCCAGCAAAACTATTGTCATATTTAAAGTTAGCGTTTTCACATCACACCGAATCTATACAATAATATTACTATGCTGTAATCTATCTTCCATTATTAAATATACATTTCAAAAATAAGGTTTAATCATGGCAGTTTGCGATAATTTTGTTTCTTTACCTCTGCAACAAGCACATTTACAAAGGCTCACAGAACTTTATGACCAGCGCGTAAGAGAAATTAAAGGAGCTGATGATCTTGAGCAGTACTGTCCTCATTTAAGTAGACAACAGGTTGAAGGGCTCGTAGATCAATCAAAGCGCGCTTCAGTGGTCTTTGCTACACCCGCTGTTCTCATTAAAGGCGCAACAAATGATCTACAACTTCGAGTCGACGACAGTAAAAAGCTCGTACTAACGTTCATTAGAACCATGAGAACACGAGAATCTTATAAAGACACTCCTTCTCATCAAACGACTTTTGAAGAACGGTCCTATTCTAGAGAAGCAATGCAATATGCTAATACTCACTGGGGAGATCAATTGTTTGTTGATGACTGGAATGATGTTCAAAAAGTAAGGCTTATTGATCCTTCCAGTATTAACGAAAACGGAGTTCCGACAAGGGGAGGCATCATATGGAGTGCTATAAATGTAGAGTGGAGGTTTTTGCACTCTCGTTTAAAAGAAACTACTCTAGAGAATGCTTGGGGGCAACACATGAGGTTTATGACGATGAACCCGATCTTAGGTAGTGAATTATTTGGTGGTAGATCTTTTAATGTTGGGGACTATTGTTCCTTGTGCAGTTATGGTTTTGAGAATATCTCTTCTCCCGTTGATCGACAGGCTCATTGCATTGAATGTAAGTTAATTATTAGGAGTGATCTCGATGGTGCAAATCACTTAACAAATAAGTTGCCATTTTGCATACCTTTACATTTTTCTAATGATGAATTATTTCCAAATTGGAATCTGTTTGAAGAAGCAGCAAAATAAGCAAGTTGATATCACTTCTCTTGAAGTTATCGCTTGCCTCTAATCTTCTATGAAAGCTATCATTTCTCTCCTGCATCACGACTTTTGCTCGGATGGTGGAATGGTAGACACAAGGGACTTAAAATCCCTTGTCCTTTTGGACGTGTGGGTTCAAGTCCCACTCCGAGCATGCCAAACCGCGAGAGGGTTAGGTCTTAATTGACTTGAACCCTCTCATTTAAAAAGATCAATCAGAATCATAAGCTTAGGTATTGCTGAAGCAATCTTCCGAGGGCTGTATCTCCACTCCCAATAAATCAGTTATTGGTTTCTAGAGCATTCTTAATTTGCACTTGAAAAATGGTCTGTTATATATAATTAAAAAATTTAATTATATGTCTATTTAAAAAATAGAAATTAATATTTATTAATAGTAAAATATTTGTACTTTAGTATTAATAATAAAGCGGGGTAAAAGATGAGTGCAATTGTTGTAGCCGGAAGCCAGGCATATAATCAAGTGATAGCGGACGCTACCGCATTAGCTTCAAAAAATGACTATAATGCAGTTAGAGATTTAATTAAGGAAAGAATTAAACCTAATGAGCAGGATCAAGCATTTTTAGGTATTTCAGAGGAATTTTTGAAGAAAGGATTAAATACGAGAGCTCTTGCATGTGCTCAGCACATTAAGAATCCTCAATTACATGATACAATGATTTTAAAAATTGTTAAAATTCATGAAAATACTAGGCAATATGTAATGGCTAAACAAGCAGCTATTCGATTATTTAATAAGACAGAAGCTATGGCCGTAGTAAGGCGCATAGATGGAAAGTGATCGCTACCCACTCTAAGTTTAAAGTGTTAGGTATGCAAAAACGCTTATGAATTAGCCACTCATCATAGAAATTACGAGATACATGCTTTTGAACATGCTCATATGTATGAATTAGCGTAATTTGCGATGATTGCCTTGGGCGTGGGGGTTCAAGTCCCACTCCGAGCATCTTTTAAGTGAATAGCGGCGTTGTCGCCTCTCGGCAATATATTTTATAGCCTCTGCCAGCCTCCTTGCTTTTCTTTATCAAGCTAATGTAGAGTCTCTAAGAAAATTATGATCAACTTGCAATTAGTGAGTCTAGCACTATGCACATTACTTTTTTATTATATGACGGTATGACTGCTCTTGATTTAGTGGGACCTTATGAGATCCTTTCTAGATTGCCTAATGCTCAAGTCAATCGGGTTGCTTTAAATCCCGGCCCAATTTCTACAGACTCTAATTTGATGATTGTTGCAGATAGTAAAATGTCTGAGTTATCAAAAACCGATGTATTGATTGTTCCTGGAGCAGGGAGTGCAACAACGTTACAGGAGTACCCTATGATTCTTGAATGGATTAATAAGATCCATTCAACAACGACTTGGACAACATCCGTGTGTACTGGAAGCTTAATTTTAGGTGCTTCTGGTATTCTAGATGGAGTTAAAGCTACAACACATTGGGCTGCTTTTGAACGGCTATCTATGTGGGGGGCTATACCCACTCCTATGCGTATTGTACAAGATGGAAAAATCGTTACAGCTGCAGGGGTTTCAGCCGGAATTGATATGGCTTTAGTTCTCTCATCAAAAATTGTAGGGTCTGATTTTGCTAAAGCAATGCAGTTGGCACTCGAATATGATCCTAATCCACCTTTTGATGTTGGATCGCCAGGTAAAGCTCCCAAAGCCCTAGTAGATAGCTTGCGTTTAAAAATGACGTCTCGATTCGAAAAAATTCAAGAGTAGTCATACATGAATACTAGCATGGGGATTTTAAATCTATGTAGAAGAATGGTTAGCAACAATGCAAACCATTTTAGAGGAATCGTTATCCAAAAGGAGTTAGAAAGTGGTATTGAGATCAATGCAGCGACAGTTTCGAAAGTTCAATCTTATATGGAACATATCCTGAATGGCGAAGAAAAGAATGGTCTGCACTTTTACCAAGCTCAAAGTCATCATCGAATTTTTTCCCTAGAGTCGCATCCTAATTTAGTATTTAAGACTGACGCAAATTTGGATATTGCAATAGCCAAGAAATTCTCAATGAAAAATCGTCTTGAAAATATACTACATGCAAAGAAGATTTGCAGGACTCATGATTTGGGTCTTCTAGTCATCCCGAACATCCGCCTTTTTTCAGTAAACTATGATGGAAAAAACTTTCACTTTATTGCAGAACAGAAAATGGATATCAATCCAAACGAAAATGCACAAGAGGAGTTATTTGATCAGCATGCCAATCACTTAAATAAAACGATCGGACAATTAGCACTCTTTATTATGAAGACGGGGTTTAGTGATGTAAGATGGCGTAATATCCCTATCTTAAATAATGATACTGATGCAAATGGAAACCGTAAAATTGCTCTAATTGATCTTGAGCATATGACTTCCATTGACCTTGGGCTTTTTGGAGATAAATTATTTGGAGTTAGAGGGTTAGTCGGGTGTGTCAATGAACAGCAAGGAAGAATGATTATAGATATGGCAAAACGAATACTCCCTTGGTCATCTAGAATAGAACTATATGCACAAAGAGCGCTTAATTCACGAAAAATTGAACTTAAACACTATGATCGAGTTAAGCAATTCTATGCTACTAAAGGCATTGTTACTGGTAGGGAGCGAATTGAAGTTGATTTAGATGCTCTAGGATTAAATCTAGATGAACAAAATAACTCTCCTGTAAGACCGCAATCATTAGGACAGATGACTAGGCAAGTAATCGATGGATTAAATCGTTGGTTCAAAAAGCTCCTGATGAGAAAATCATAAAGCGTAAACGGAATATTCTAGTTGATATTGGTTCAGAGAAAGGCTGTTTTGAAGCATCTTGTAGTGATAACTAGAACGGATAACGATGCTCAAAAAATCTATAAAGAAACGTTAAACGCTTCTGTTGAAACAACCATTCCAGATTTATTTTCAGCAGATGAAGTCATCATGATAGCAAGAGACATTTAAGAGTCCCTGGAATTGAAACAGTGGAATCACTCAACTCAATGTAGGGTCATCATTTTTCGAAATTTGATTAATTCAATATTCTTATGTTATGGTTTTCATCATCTATTAAGGACCGTAAATTTTTACTAGGTAATAAGAAATGGAATACACTCTTTGAGGATGCTGTGTTAAAAATGCTATTTTTTCAGATCTTTTTATGTTTATCATCTCTTGTTTTTTGTAAGGAGTTTGCTCAAATGCATGCTAAAGAAATTGCGTTAGTGACTGGAGCCTCATCAGGAATTGGAAAAGCTTTAGTTGAGCAGCTTATTGCTCAAGATTATGAAGTGATCGGGATTGCGCGATCTGCAGATAATCTCGAGAAAGTCAAAGCTGCAATCAATAATGACAGTTTTTCCGTTTATGCTTGTGATGTTGCAAATTTAGAAAATGTACGACAGATTTCCAATGAGTTGAAAAATTCTAATAAAATACCCAAATATTTCTTTTTAAATGCAGGAACAGCAGGAATAGATGCAGTTGAATCGACAGATGTGTTGGATCTGAGTTTTCACCAAAAAATGTTCGCTGTTAATTATTATGGAGTTTTGAACTTTGTAGAGGAATGGTTAACAGCAGCAATAGAAAACGGAGGCGCAACTTTTGCTGTGACTAATTCTATTAACGCAACGTTTGCCCCACCGGGAGGAAGTGCTTATTCAGCTTCAAAAGCAGCAATTGCAAAAGCTTTTGATGGGCTAAGGTTAACTTATAAGCAAAACAATTTAAAGTTTCTCTCTGTTTTTTGCGGTCCAGTTGATACACCAGGATTAGCAGGCAAGCTTCCTTATACATGGCCTTCTAAGAAGATGGCGCAGTATATGATTAAAAGAGTCATCAATGGTAAAGCACATTCTAATCCTTCTTGGTTTTATTCCATCCTCTGTAAATTGCTCAATGTTCTTCCAGAAAAACAAGTATTCTCTATTTTAAAAGTGCTCGTTGGAAATCAATCTTAAATATCTATTAATTTAGGGGGGTAATGGAGTTTGGTAAAGTTAAGCTGATTGATTTAACGCATTAAAACAAGATTATGACCAAACGTTTCGAGTGCAATAGATAAAAATACACGCGGGAATAGGTGATCATTTCGACCTCCCTGTTCATCAATCAGAATTTCTATTTGCATTGGGAGATGTCAGTCACAATAAGAATCTAAGCGTTCAAACCAATTGGGTAGCCAAAAGCTCTCTTTTTCTGGGTCAGGGGCATTATTGACCCTGCGTATCAAACATTGTTTCGCTGACTCGGCAAAAGCCTTTTCTGGAGCATCTGATAGTTTGGCATGATTCAAAACTTGCAGTAGCCCCCAGCCCTCTCCCTGATAGCGCTCTTTTGGATTTGTCCCTTCATGTTTAAAGTTCAGGTAGTCTACCAAAATATAGGGACCATTTGCTGTCGCTAGCACTTTTTCAAAGACGTGGAGCGCTTTGGCCTCTCTGTTTTTTAAAAGATCGGCATAAAAATCTTTCAACCTTTCGATCAAATACAAAGCTTGAATCGATTTGGTTTCAAATAGCAGCTGTTGGAGTTCCTTCATTTTTTTTGAATCGATTGCGTGATAAAATTCTTCTCGCGTTTCCCAAGGGCAGTGACGCTGATTGAGAAGCCAATTAGGAACATGAGCACCATGTTGATACAAAAAACGAATAACGTGATGAAAACGTCCTGATGCAAAGGGGCCTTGATAGCTTTTTGATGGCCAAATAAAGTGAGCAATTCCTAATGAGGGAAAAGGTTCCCGTTCATTCCAAAATGTCATCAGGTCGAGACGGTGAGGTTGGTGTGCTGATTCGTTATACCAAATTTTGTTGCCGAGTTCTTCGATGATTTTTTCAGAGAACGAAAATTGAGTTTTAGGTGCAGCGAGTGCGTAATTGGAAAAAAAAAGAAGGAGAATTAACATCGTTTTTTTCATAAATAACTCCGAAATGGGGACTTTGATTTGTTCCTGAAATCTTACTCCAGACAAATTCAAAGTTAAAGAACTTAAAACAAAGGATGTGTATTTTTAGCTTCTCTATGTTTTAATTAATATAAAATTTCCTCTTTATAGGCGGTCATGTTTTTTGAAGATTTTTCCATTATTGATCTAACACATCCACTATCTTCCCAAGTCCCAACTTGGAATGGTTCATGCGGCTTCCACCTCGAAGTAAAACTAGATTATGATCAAACGTTTCGTGTGCAACAGATAAAAATGCATGCGGGAATAGGCACTCATATCGACGCTCCTTCTCATCGTATACAAGGTGGATCTGCAATTGATGATCTGCCTCTTCAACAACTCATTGCTCCAGCTTGTGTCATTGATGTTTCAACAAAGGCACATGAAGATTACGAAATTTCTTTGGAAGATATAGAACATTATGAAAAGCAATTCGGATTAGTTCCTGAGCATTCTCTCGTCATAGGTTATACTGGATGGAGTCGGTATTGGCAGAGTCCCGATCAGTACCGCAATGAAGATGCTAATGGTCAGATGCATTTTCCTGTATTTTCCAAAGAAGCTGCAGAACTATTACTTCAAAGAAACGTAGTGGGCATTGCAATCGATACGCTTTCTCCCGATTGCTTAGATCACTCTTTTCCTGTTCATAAAATCATCTTAGGCGCAGAGAAGTACATCATCGAAAACATCGCGGATTGTTCCTTACTTCCTCCAAAAGGAGCAATGGTCATCGCTCTACCTATCCGCGCTCAAAATGCGACAGAAGCTCCCATCAGAATTGTTGGCCTTGTTAAAAAATCTGCAGCTCATTGAATTTCGTAGCACTGGTGCGCTTTTTCTGCTTTCTCGAGTGCCATTTGCATTGTAGCTACTGACCATCCAAGCGGACAAATCGGTGAAGGCATGGGCTTGAATAGATAGTTTGCATCAAAGACAGTATTAATGCTCTCTGGAAGAGACATGGGCATGAGCTTCTCTCCATTTGCAGCATAGGTATTAGGGCCGGTGAATTGCCCCAAAGCGCGTTTAAGGTGTACGTCACCTCTTTGGAGATAATATTTTTGTAGTGTTTGATCATGCGTTATTAGAGAGAGGTTGTAGTAAACGCCTGCAAAAATTGAATCAAAGAACCACTGCGCATCGTAGGGTTGATTGCTTGGCATATACCCCTTTTCAAATCTTGTAGCAATCTTCAGATCAACCGTTTTTTCTCCACCTATAGCAGATGGGATATCGTAGTTTATCCAATAGTTTAGCGCTTGATAAGCATCGTTTTTATATCGATACACTCCGTAAGGACCAACTAGCCCTAGAGTGATGTTGAGGATTGTTTGTGTTTTTTCAGAATTATCGGCAAACAAAGCTTGATCAGGGTAGCAGAGAAATAGCAACGCTGCATCGGCATTTCGATTGATCTCTTTACCACTGAGATCAGGCGCTTCACCTCCCAAACTTAAGTTATATTCAACTTTGGCTAAGCCCTTTTGAAAAAGCATTTCAATATGCTGCGGGCATAATGAAGACGCAATTACGGTGCCATTTTTTTTAGCAATGAGATCTAACTGCTGTTTAATTGTAATATTTTTGAGCAGAGTGTTTTGATATTCTCTAAGACCCGCAGCAATAAGTCCTACTGTAGAAGCATTAGGAATGAGCTCTTCTTCCCAAGGGCCTGCATCAGTGCGCTCCCAATACTTTGTCTGAGTAAAAAATGCGGGAAAAAGAGAAAGGATCTCATAGGATTTCTCATTGAGATCTTCAGCAGAAATGATATTACTACGCACTGCATCTGAAATGGCAAGCAAAAATAAACCATGAGAATCAAACTGCAAATGATTCCATTCTTGATCAGATCCCTCAACCTGATGATGGGACAACGATTGACCTGAAAATCGAATCAAGGGAACGTCCATATGAGCATTAGCATTGCATTGTGGATTGGCTATTTGTGGTGAAGCAATGACAGTAAGAAAACGGTTAATTTGTTCCTCAGAAGAATAAAATCTCAGTAAATTCATAATGAGACGTTTTGCATCCATCTTGTTTGTTATTTTCAATCCAAAGTAGTGCCAGCTAGCATCACGCACCCATATTGCTGAGTAGTTTGTTTCATCAATTTCACCATCATCTCTCCTTGAAGAAGCTTTGGTAAATCCCTCTTTGGAGAAAGGGATTTGTAAATGTGGAGAGAGCTTTTGACGAAGAGTTTGAACTGTTTGACTAGTCAGTGGTTTTTCAAGCCAAGGAAATAGGTCAGGATGAAAATAGTAGACAAAACCACCTTCTGGCAGGGCAACACAAGAGGGAGAAATGAGCTCTTGTAGTTGTTTGCGATGTAAAACAGTACTCTCTTTTGTTGGCGTATGAGCACAAAGAGAAAGGGGTAAATATAAAATGTAAAAAAACTTTTTAAAAGATGTCATAAATCCTCAGCTGAATTTTCAAATTATGAAAATATCTTTTACTATTCAATGAAAAGCCTCTATTTCTTCTTAGTTGCTTTTTGAGCACAGAATCTACTATGGGGGAGGTCGAAGAAAATTAGCGAAAGAGATTTTCTTTAAAATTGAACTTTGGAATAATAAACATCGTCCTAATTAATTCATTACAATAGATAGATTTATGAAATATTACTTTCTCTCTTTTTTGATCGGTTGTCTAACAACATATGCAAACACTTTCCCTTTGATGGATGAGGGATTCCACGCTTTAGTTCAGCAAGAGCAGAATGTTGATAAAACGGTAATTACGGATCTTTTAGATGAAGGGTATGTTGAAAGACAGGGAGAGGATGCTCAATTAAGGCCATCTTTTGTCTTATGTCAAGCTGCTATAGAGCAAGTATTAGCGCAGTATTTACAAACGGGTGATGTCACTACGCTAATTGGAGCAATCCATACTCCTATGCCAGCAACACCACTGTGTACTGAAGGAGATATAATCGATCTAACGACTAAAGAATTAGCTGGTGATCCATCTCGTATCAAAACTATTCAAAAGCGTGTCAACACAGTAAGAAACATGCTCGCTTTTGGTGGAAAGCTTTTGGTTGTTTATCCAAAAGAAGGTTTGTCCAGTCGCTCGGTTATCCAACAAGAAGTATATCAAAAGACTCTATCCACTTTTGAGAAGTCATTGATCGATTGTCCAATAGATTATCCACTGCCTGATGATCTCATTGGTGCTACTTATCTATTTCAAGGCAAGAATGACAGATGGTATGTCTTTTCGATTCAAGCAACGCAAGCGAACGATGCACGCGATCAGATGGTATGGAGAATATGGTTTGGGGATCTATCTGACCCTCGCTGTAATTTAAGATTTAATCAAATTGATCAATTTATAGAAAAAGGGAGCCCTCTCTCTTTCTCCCAATTGGTTAAATAGTTCTTCCCCTGTTCAAAGAGCTTAAAATCTCTTGAGTTCTCTACTTCAATTGAGCCTAGAACGGCTCTAATGCGCGTTCAGCTGTTTTAAAATAATTATTATATTACTAATTATTAATTATTTGAGTTAAATTATATTTATAATTATAATGGTTCAATATGAAGATTAATATTATATAGTTATATGACTTGCGTAAGTAAAAGCGAACTAGCTTCGAATTCTATGCTAGAGACCTCTAGTGACCTTTCTGAGTGTTCGGAATGGGAAGACCATTCTGTGCAAACAGAGCCCTCATTTAACCTGAAAGTCGCTAGAATCGCATACAAGGTTGTAATGGTCTCCCCGCAGTACCTTTTTGCGGGTGTTGGAGAGATGATCGGCTGGGCTTGCGGCGGCATTCTTGGTGCTGGAGTGGGCGCATTTTTAGGCACTTATGTTGGTTGTGCGGTCTCATTTGGAATAGAAGGCATCTCTTATTTGTTCATGACTAGAGTATTGGGAAAGCCCTTTTCTCTGGATCCCAACTTTGAAAAGGAGTTGAAAGAAGAGGGAATGGTCAAAATCCTCAAAGATCGCTTTAAATCAGCGTGTATTCTATCCGTAGAGTGCGCTGCCGCTGCTATTGTCTTTACCCCCGTTGTGAATCATATTGCAAGACCTCTTGTAGGGCGCTCTCATACAGGTTCAATAGCTTTCTTAGCGATCGCTCTCATTACGGCTGTGCATTCAACTGCAGCGGCTTTCTTAGCTGCGCTCGGAGCTCGCAAAACGTACTCTTATCTTGCTGAGCGTGGAATTGTAAGCAGAAGCCCAGAGCATGAATTTCATAGAGAGAATATCAAGGAATATGTCAAAGATGCCATCGTCGTCGGATTGCCCGGTGAGGCTTTGTCTCTAGCTGTTGATATGCCGTTTAGGGGACTTCGTTGGTTGTTTGCTTCAAGCAAATTATCTATCATATCGACCATGCAAAATGGCGGTTCAGCGACAATTGGCTGCTCAGTAGGGCATGGTTTAGCAGAAGCTTCAAGAAGCTTTAAGATAAAGCCCAAATCATTCTCGATTTTCCGTCCTTCATCAAAGCAAGAGCATCTTGTTAGCGCCTGAATATCAATAACTTATGAATTGCCAATTATATTCTAATTTATTAATTGTTAGTAATTTAAAATAATTATTTTAATTAATTGTTTAATTGATTATAATTATTTATTTAATAACTGTTTAATTTTAATATACTATGAATTCGTTAGAAATATTACCAGATCGCTCTTATAGCTCTAATGACCTTAAAATAAGCGTCATAGACGGTGATTCCAGCTTAAATCACCATACTGTTCAAAAAGAGGCTTCTTTGAGCTTAAAAGTGGCCAGAATTGTCTATAAAGTGGTGATGCTCACCCCTAAATATCTCTGTGCTGGAGCTGGATGGGCAATTGGCCTCTATTTTGGTGGAAATCTTGGTGCGGGTGCGGGTGCCGCAACTGGAGCACTCGTGGGTTCTTTGATCTCTTTTGGTTTTGAAATGCTTGCTTATTTGTTTACAACTAGGGTGTTAGGAAAAGAATTCTCTCTTGACCTTGATCTTGTCAAATCTCTTAAAGAAGAGGGGATGTCCAAACTCATGATGGATCGCTTTAAATCGGCTTGTATTTTAGCGACAGGCTGTTTTGCAGCGGGATTAGTCTTCAATCCGGCGATGAATCATATTGCAGAACCCATAGTGGGGTCTGGCTCAGGTCCAGGACATTCATTGGCTATTGGTCTAATTACTGGTTTTTTCTCTACTTCAGCTGCCTTATTAGGGACCATAAGCGCTAGAAAAACATATTCTCTATTGGCAGAACATGGTTATGTTTGCAAAAGCAAAAAGCATGAACTCAGTAAAGAAAATATTATAGAAGATATCAAAGATGCGATCAGCGTTTGTTTTCCAGGAGAAGTAATGTTCATGGCGTCTGGCTTGCCTTTCTTTGGACTTCACTGGCTTGTTGCGGGATCAAGACTCTCAGTGATATCTGCAGTTAAAGCTGGTGCTTCTGTTACATTTGGGGCAATATTTGGAAATGCTGTAAATGAAACAAAAGAGAATTTCTCTAAGAATAAAAATAACTCTGGCAATCTTGTTGAATTAGATTCGCATATGGATGATGGTTCACTTCAAGCTACTGCTTAAGTTAAACAACAGCTAATTTCTAATTACTGTTAAATGGTTTTTAAGATGTAAAAAACCAGTCTTTTTTCTATTCTACGCTCCAAATTATTTCAGTCTCATTATGCGTAAGCGACTTTTTGGCCTCATTTGTTTCGGATTTTCATTGCTCAATGCCGGTGAACATAAGATCATCTATATGATTACATCGCCTCGAACGATGTCGACAGCTTTTTTACGCATGATGGACAATCGCGGAGATTTTGCGGTTTACAATGAACAGATGATCGCTGTCTACAATCATAAATATGAGTCTGATGGTTTAAAAAAGTGTTTTAATGAATTCGCTCTAGACTCCTTTGATAAAGTGAAGCAGCAGCTCTTTGAAGGCTTAAAAAAAAACAATCTTTTTGTGAAAGAAATGAGTTTTTCTGTGAAGAGATTCTTAATTGATGATCAAGAATTTATTCGTAACCCTAAGATTCAATTCGTCTTTCTTGTTCGCAATCCTCATGCATCATTGATCTCATTTTACAAAAAATGCCAAGAACAAACAGAGGATTTAGATTTTTTTATTGGACTAAAAGAGTTATATGAGCTTTTTCAAGTCATTAAACAAGAATCTCCAAACGCTGTAAAAATTCTCTTTACAGAAGATCTCAGTTGTAATGCCCATTCAACTATTGAAGCATTTTGTTCGCACTATCAGCTTTCTTTTAAGGAAAGTCAGTTACACTGGAATGCGTATGATTGCAATTTTACTGGAATGAAAGAATGGCATGAAAGCAAGTTCCCAAAATACCTTATGCATTGGCACTCTGATGCAATTTTTAGCACAGGATTTACTCCCTTAAAGCACTATGATCTCGATGAAAAGAAAGAGCCCACGTTCAGCGAAGTGGAAAACCTTAAGCACCGCAAGGAGCTTTTACAGTCATATCACACGAATATAGAGTATTATCAAAAGCTACGTGAAGAAACGGGCAATCATTTGCTGCCATGTAATTGAAATCCCTCTTTATGCAAGAGGGATATAAGAAAAGGTTTTAAGAAATAGCCTTCCAGCTCCATTCATTGGCTATACGCTTCAATAGTTCCTCATCAGAAATATTGTGTGTGCTGCCTAAATTTTTAGCAGCAGCGTGTCCTATATCTTCAATAATAGCGCTTTTGCGAGCAGTATCAGTGTCAAGGCTTTCGAAAAGAGGTTTAGCATCCATTCCAAATTTGAAATTTGCAATAGTATTCATCGCTTCTTTTAGAGCAGGTAGAAGGGCAGCTCTAAGATTGGTTTTTACTGTGTCATAATCAGCAAATTGATGTGTTAACGTTTGTTCGTGATTAGAGTAAAACTCTTGAACTTGTGCAATAAACTCTGATTCAGATAGAGCAGGATTTTCATTTTTTGAAAGCAAACCAAGCTTAGCTTTATTATTCCATTCATTTAAGCGTCTTTCAATATCAGCTTTAGAAACATCTGAGGAAAGGGCTGATTGGCAATTTGCAATCACATCAGAAGAGAGATTTGCGTTACAATATGATGCTCTTAACTCAGCTCTTGCTGTGAAAAAATTAGGATCTATTAAATCTCTAGTTTCAACATATCTACTAACAAGGTTATTAACTTCGCTATTGATATTTGCGATGTGATGTATCTCTGCTGGAGGGATGTCAGTATTACCAACGAACATAAAACAACTCCTTTGTGGTTAAGATTAAATTTGCCAACAATAATAGCGTATTTAGATGATTTAGAGTAGTTTAACTTAATTTTATAGCTGTCTCGATCAAGTAGTTATTTCGGTCTTAGATCAGCCTTATACCGATAAAAAATACTACAGTTATGAAAATCTGTAGTCTTTTTTATCCGAAGCGTAATTTGCAAACATTTGAACTAGAGTATGATGCGGAAAAAGCTAGGTTTTTTGAACGTGCTGAACTCTACAAAATGCACCCAATTGACATTAATGGGTGCATTACAAAAATATTGGGCTGCTCATTTAAGGGATTTACCGCGTACGAGTAAAATGCCTTCCAATTTAAGTGCAATTATATCAACGATAAATGCTTGGTTGCAAAAACATACGCAGCTATGTCATTCACAAAAATGTCTAAATTTAAATATGTTCTTAGTTTTTCTTGGTGTTGTGTTTTCCTAAACTCTTATTTTCGCTAATGAGAAATAAATAGTTTTCAGAATTGTCTGTATTTATTTATATATGATTGATTTTTCTTGAAATTGATTTTAACGGAGTTAGTTAGCATAATTGCTTTTTCCCAATTTTTTTAGGAGGGAGAAACAATGGTATTCAAACGATTAATTGGATTATTAACGATTGTATCAATAGCTCTATTGCCGGGATGTGCTTCATATCAATCACGTTCTTTGGAAGATATCAGTTATTGTTTATCAGACAGTTCTTCTCATGGAATTTCTGTAGCGAGTAAAGCATTTGATGAAGTTGATTGTAAAACGTATCTCGATAGAGATGTGCTTGCAGCTGGCTTTCAACCTGTGCAACTCTACATTAGAAATGATTCCAATCGAAACTATGTTTTTTCTTTTGATCAATTGAGCATACCCGCTGCAAATCCTCAAGAGGTTGCAGAGAAGGTGCACACCTCAACAAAAGGGCAAGCTGTAGCTGCAGGAGGAACTTCTCTTGCAGTCGGAACGCTGGTCACAGGCTGGCCTCTTTTTCTTTCAATTGCTTTTGCTTCTATAGGAGCACCGGGTATGGTTCCTGTTTTTGGTGTTTTCGGTCTCTTTTATGCAGGAGTTTTTGGAGTGCCTGCTGCAATAGCAGGATCGAAATCGAATAAAGCCAATGCAAAACTCGATCAGGATTTTGCAGAAAAAGCGCCTAATTCTGTTGTGATAGAATCACATAGTGATATCAACACGCTATTCTTTGTCCCTCAAGAGGATTTTAAGGAGCAGTTTAATGTGACTTTCATCGACGCGTCAACAAATGCACCGAAGACTGTTACGGTCAATGTGTGCAGGTAATTGTACAAAATAGAAAACGCTAATTGCTATTAGCATCTTCTATTTTAAAAATGCATGTATTGTTTTGATCATCTTTTATTTTAATTCAATATTTAAATTGGGAAAATAGTATAATTGCCTTTTCCCAATTTTATTAGGAGGGAGAAACAATGGTATTCAAACGAATAATAGGACTACTAACGATTGTATCAATCGCTCTATTACCAGGATGTGCTTCTTATCAATCACGTTCTTTGGAAGATATCAGTTATTGTTTATCAGACAATTCTTCTCATGGAATTTCTGTAGCGAGTAAAGCATTTGACGAAGTTGATTGTAAAACGTATCTCGATAGAGATGTGCTTGCAGCTGGCTTTCAACCTGTGCAGCTCTACATTAGAAATGATTCCAATCGAAACTATGTTTTTTCTTACAATCGACTCAGTATACCCACTGCAAATCCTCTAGAGGTTGCAGAGAAGGTGCACACTTCAACAAAAGGGCAAGCTATGGCTGCAGGAGGCACTTCTCTTGCGGTAGGAACGGTGTTAACAGGCTGGCAGACCGGATGTCTGATGGGGTTTAGTGTTCTTGGAGGCATTGGGTTCATTGTCATTCCAGCGGTTAGTCTTTTTTATGCAGGAGTTTTTGGAGTGCCTGCTGTAATAGCTGGATCGAAATCGAATAAAGCTAATGCCAAGCTCGATCAAGACTTTGCTGATAAAGCACCTAATTCTGTTGTGATAGAATCGCATAGTGATATCAACACGCTCTTTTTTGTCCCTCAAGAGGATTTTAAGGAGCAGTTTGATGTGACCCTCATCGATGAGGCAACAAATGCACCGAAGACTGTTACGGTCAATGTGTGCAGGTAATATCAGTTGTTTATATGCGCTTGATCGATAAACTAATCAAGCGTATTCTCTTCAATTTTAAATATCTAAGAAGAGGTTTCTCTATGGTAAAATTTAGTTACATGATTTTTTATATTAAGGATTTAGAGAAGACGTTAGCTTTTTATAAAGCTGCATTTGATCTTGAAACGGGTTTTAAAGCTGAGAGCAACCTTTACGCCGAACTAAAAACTGAAGGGGTGAAACTCGCATTTGTTTTAGAGAAATTTGAAAGAAAAGTGATTCCTGAATTTTATTCTCACGATCTAAATAAGCCTCCTGCAGCATGTGAAATTGTCTTCACCGTCGCAGATGTTTCTGCTGCTTTAGAAAAAGCTAAAAATGCGGGTGCAACAGAGATTGTTGCGCCTAAACAAATGCCGTGGGGGCAGACGATTTGTTACGTGCGCGATCCAGAAGGGATAACCATCGAAATCGCTAGCGAAATGGAAAATTATGGATAGAAATAGTGCTCTTAAAAGGTGAACATATGACAAAAGAACAAATTCCTCGCATTGGTGTTGGTGTGCTCGTTGTGCGTGATGGCGCACTTTTGTTAGGCAGACGGATCGGAAGTCATGGCGAAGCGACATGGAGCGCTCCTGGAGGTCACCTTGAATTTGGAGAGTCTCCTGAAGAGTGTGCTCAAAGAGAGTTGATGGAGGAGACCGGCTTAGAGGTGGATGAGTTTATTGCAATGCCTTGGACACACGATTTCTTTGAAAAGGAGAATAAGCACTATATCACGCTTTTGATGCTAGCTATCGATCCTAAGGGCGAGCCTGAAGTGCGCGAGCCTGATAAGTCAATGGAGTGGGAGTGGTTTGCGCTTGATAGGCTTCCTGAGCCGCTGTTTTTGCCTTTAGTCAACTTAAGAAAAAAGATCGATTTAACAGATCTAAGGACTGAAAAAGTATGAAACGATATATTCTATTCTTAACAGTTTGTCTTCAAGCTTTTGCACAAGGTTCATTTATTACTAAAATTGATAAGCTTGAAAGACTGGATATTGAGCGGAGTAAATATTCGATGGAACAACTTGTAGAATTTCAAAGATTAGCAAGCTCTATTGACCAAAAGGTGCGCGTTGTTAGCTATAATATTTTGTTTGATCTCTATGATGAAACTTATGAGCCCTGTTTTCGTTGGCCTGAGCGCATTAACCGTGTTATCAAATTACTAAAGGAAATCGATCCGGATGTCATTGGAATTCAAGAAGCATATAATCAACAGCTCGCTGATTTAGCACTGCGGCTTGATCGTAAATACGCTTTTTATGGGGAGCTTGGTCTCAATGGCGAATACAATGCGATTTTTTATAAAAAGAGTCGTTTTAAGAAACTAGCGCATCAAATGCTCTCTTTGGGAACTAAAGAACTAACAAAGGTTGAGCTTGAAGATAAATTAACAGGTAAAAAACTCAACGTCTTCAATACGCATTTAAGTTTTTCAAATAAAGAGAATCGCTTGGCAGAGAGTAAAGCGCTCCGTCAGCATCTCAATAGTTATACTGGCAATATTGTCCTTACTGGTGATTTTAATACTTTTCCGCAACGTCATGATCTTCCAAGGCTTCCTTTTCTCGATGGAGACTACATTGAGAAGATCATTAAGGGAGATCAACTCTACGATAGTATTGATAGCGCGTGGCTTGGCCATCTTGGCCCTATGTCAACATTTACCAATAGAGAGGACAATATCGAGCCATTTCAAGGAACCGGAAATCCAGGCGTTTTTCTCGACCATATCTTTGTTTCAAAAGAGATCGATGTCTTGATTCATGCAACGCATCCCGGTAAGATAAACGGTTTATTTCCCTCTGACCATATGCCGCTGATTGCGGATATAGTTTTAAAATGATCGATTCAAAAGTTCATTCGTTATTAGATAAGCTTAATGTGCAAGCTGCCAAGATTGAGCCTATTATCCACAGTGATTCATTGAGCTCAGAAGTGTTTCGCCTTTTTCTTTTTGAAGGAGGAACACAAATCTTAAAGCTTTGCTACAGTGAAGAGCGTTTTCGCAGGGAAACGTTTTGTTATAAGCATTTAAAAGAGATCATTCCTCTAGCTCAACTAATCGACGTGATTAAGCCCAGCCAAGATTTTGGAGGAGCTCTTCTATTGGAAGATATCCCCGGTGAGTTGCTGACGATTGAGACATTAACTCCCTCATACGCTCAAGAAATGGGCCGCATTTTAGCGCGGGTGCATCAAGTGCCGCATCCTTATTATGGTGAGCTTGGGTTGGAAAATAAAAGTTCGCCCTATCAGGAGATGAAAAATAATTTTCTAAAATCATGTCAGGAATGTAAAGGCGTTGTTGATGTCACACTTTTACAAAAGATCAAAAGCTATGTCGATGAAAGAATAGAGCTCATGCATCAAGCCGAAGGTCCATGCATCACGCTTCGCGATTTTCGCCCGGGAAATGTCATTGCTAATCAAGGCCAGATCAAAGCGGTGATTGATTTTGAAAATGCAAAAGGCTCATTCGCCATTGAAGATTTTTGCCAGTTCGATCATCTCGTTTGGCGTCACGATATGAGTAGTAGAGAGCCTTTCCTTAACGGTTATGAGGCTGTAAGGCCTCTTCCTAATAATCTTGATGAACTCTTGCCTGTATTACGCGTAATGAAAGCGCTAGCTGCTATGGGATTTACCATCAGAAGAAAGAAATGGCAGAGCAAACTCGCCCATGTTTATTACGACAATTTCGAATTTTTGAAAAAGCTTATGGGATAAAGTCGCAGCGTTTTATTTCAAAGTGTTGATAGTTTTTAAGGGTTTTCCAATGACCAATCCAAGTATAATTTCTGCCAAGAAATAGGAGGTATTTTATCTCTCATTTGTCAAATTTATATTATTGTTATTAATTTTTTAAAAATTAATATTGTAATTAATAAAATTAAAGCTTGGAAAAAGCTATGTCTTATGTTTTAATTTCAGGATATAATTAATATTAAGGAGTTTTTTTATGAGCTTGGCATTACAGGGGGCTATTTCTTCCCCATTATTTGCAAATCCACCATATTGTATTTCAAGTTACCAAACAACCGCTCTTCTACCAACAGCAGCTCAGAGTTGTTTTGCAGATTTTTTTAATTCCACAACTCCACTATCTCTAGAATCCAATCTGCGCATTCTTTCTAAACTCTCCCAAAACCCAGCGCACGAAGATGTGATTAAGAATGCTCTTTATCGCCCAGGCAATGCCCTCTATCGTCTCTTTTTTGGTTCAGGAACGCTAGAAGAAAATTTAGATTCCCATACAAGTTTAGGAAAAACTGTCTCTGCATATAACAAATACATACAAACTGGTAACAGCTCCTATGCCATCAACACTCTAGATTCTTCTACTCTAGAAGAAGCAGCCGAGCAAGCAACCACTCTTATCTCTCGATTAACAACGCAACCTAAAGAATCTCCTTCCTTCTTTCAACAGCTAGGAGCATTGATTCAATCTGATCTATCACCTCCTGATTTTTTAAAACAATTAGGGGAGATAATTCATCTCCCGGATTTTCTCGATAATTTACTACCAGGACCCACGTTAGTTTCTGCACGTCCAATAAAATCAAAGTTAGTTAACTCAACTAGTGATCCTTCTCGTCGAAAAGATGAAACTCAGTGTTCTGTTGTTGTTCATCACCCTATTCCTGATATGGAATTAAAAAAACATAAGAAATTTTCTTTTGGAATTTCTAATAATACTTTTTCAAGTTCTAATGGAAGCGAATTAATTTACTCTGCAAAGCAAATGAATGGGAATAAATTACCGTCTTGGATTAACTTTAATTCGACTTCCTTAATTTTTTCTGGTAAGGCTCGGTCTAAAAAAGACAAAGAATATTTTGTTGAGTTAATTGCTGAAAATGATTGTTCTGCTAATTCCGCTTCATTTGAACTTATAATAAAAAATAATAATATTTATACCTCTGGAGATATTGCTATGATATGCTTGGTAGGTTTATTTGGGGGATTGGGTGCTTGTGTAGTGGTCTTTGGACTTTGGACAGATCCTGAACGTGAAAATGATAAAAAGGAATCAGAACTTCGTCAACAAGAGAGGAGGTTGCCGTAGTAAACAGTGGCAGACCAAACTCGCCCATGTTTATTACGACAACCTTGAGTTCTTACAAGAGCTTATGAAATAAACAATTTTGGATCTTTTTCAAAATGTTGGTAATCCTTGAGAGACTGCCAATGCCCACCCCATGTATACCCTCTTTTAGTAAAAGCAGTATAGCACGCATCTCCTTCTTTGATGAGGCCGGGTCGATCTTGAGTACGATCGACATACGGGCCTGCATTCCTTGGAAGAATTAGATCCCCCTTTACATAAGGATTAAACAGAGGATTAAGATCAATGGTTCCTCCATAACTATGTTTAGAAAATACATCGGTTTTTCCAGTAATTGGTCTCGAGCAAAATGCGGAAGAGTTATTATCAGCCATCGAAAGTTCATCGTCAGCGTCGTAATCATCAATCAGCACCATTTTTTCAATAGGGTAGTGCGCTTCATAAAGCTCATAAAAGATATCGACGATTTCTGTTGCAAGATTTTTGTGCCAAATCAGTTCGCCTTGGATAAGCTCATTATTCAAGTTCCAATGAGTGACAACGACATAGGCGAGGTCGTTAAGAGGAATTGGGCAGTCTTCTTTCCAAGATTTTCCTTTTATGCGTTCGATGATTGCCTCTGGTAAAGGGGAATAAGCCTGCACTTTGAAATCTCCTTTATTAACGTCTGTTAATAGGTTGCCATCAGATTTAGTGGTATTTTCAGAAGCTGAAGCGGTAACTGGTGTTGCCATGGGTTCTTCCTTATTTCTTAAAGTTTTTTATAAAAGCGTTTAAAATTAACGTAGTCTCTTTCTGTTTGCCTAATATCAGCTCAATTTCATGGAATAAATAAGTTTGGATCTTTTTCAAAGTGTTGATAGTCCTTGAGAGTTTTCCAATGACCACCCCACGTATAGCCTCTATCTACAAAAGCAGTATAGCATGCATCACCCTCTTTAATTAAGCCAGGTTGATCTTGAGTGCGATTAACATAACGAGTTGCATTTCTTGGAAGAACGGTGTTTCCTTTTACATAGGGATTTAACCGAGGATTAATATCAATTGTTCCGCCGTAACTATGTTGAGAAAATGTATCAGTTTTGCCAATAATAGGCCTCGAGCAAAATGCGGAAGAGTTGTTGTCAGTCATTGAAAGTTCATCATCAGCATCGTAATCATCGATTAGCGCCATTTTTTCAATCGGATATTGTGCATGATAAAGCTCATAGAAGATATCGACGATTTCTGTTGCAAGATTTTTGTGCCAAATCAGCTCACCTTGCACAAGCTCATTATTCAAGTTCCAATGAGTGACAACAACATAGGCGAGGTCGTCAAGAGGAATTGGGCAATCTTCTTTCCAAGATTTTCCTTTTATGCGTTCGATGACTACATCTGGTAAAGGGGAGAAATACTGTGCTGTAAAATGCTCCTTGTGGACCGTGTAAGCAGGAATGCATTGCGGTTCGCTGATGGCTAGTAGAGAAAGAGGGAGTAGTATGCTGAGTAATAAGCGGTTCATCGAAAATCCTAGGGTAGAAAGGTTCTAAACAAAAGGATAACTACGTTTAATAGTTTTGGTAAAATTTATCTGCAAAAATTATGTTGCATCTTTACGCAATTTTTAGCATAACCTTTTATGATTCGTAACTTTAAGTATAGGTAAAAAATGAAATTATTTAAGAGCGTTTTCTGGCTTTTATTTTTATGTAATAGCTTGTTTGGAATAGATTGTTTTGATGGAGATAAATATAAAAGTGAAATTGATGTTGTCATTTTGAAAAATTCTGAATCTAATGCACATTATATCAAAGTTAGCGGAGAAAGAATAATTTTGGAGAATTTTCATGGAGACTATAAAGATCGCCTTGAAACAATGTTTGGCAAAGAGATTGTAAAACAAAGGAATGAGCTAAGAGATCTTTTTGAAATTTTTGGCGAGCAGTCTGGAATGAGCACTTATGCTGATCGCACAGTTTGGGATGAAGAAAAAATATATAAAAAAATAGAAAGAGATGCTTCAAGACCCTTTAATGGTGATCTCTTTTCTGGTTTTGCAATCATTGAAAAGAAGAGTAATAAAATTATAGGCCGCATCAGTTTAGGGCATGGCTATGATAATGGTGAATCTGAAATGGGGATTATCATCAATAAAGACTATAGAAATCAGAAATATGGTACCGAAGCGTGGTATCTAGCTTTTGCGTTAGCTGACGTTTATTATGATAATCAATGGGTAGTTGGAGATCCTGGAGAGGAGGAGCCTATTCGATGTTTTACAGCTTCTGCTCTAGATACAAACGCAATTTCTATTAAAATGATTGATAAGATGGGATTAAAACCTACGCGTTATTTAACAGAAGAAGAAAATTATAGTGATGATCCTCGGAAACTTTATACCATTCCGGGGGGCAAAATCGCTGATGTTTTGAATAGAGTTGTTGGAAGTGATAAAATTTCCCAAAAGGTCATCACAGTCAATAGAGAAAATAACGTACAGGATAAAAATAAGGATGATTCTGCAAATTGACTATGAAATTCTTGAGTTTGGTTTTAGATGACCAAGGAGTAGAGAGGGTTGAATAGTTTTTTGACTTATCTACAAAGAATTCTAAATCTGCATGTTTAGTTTTAATTGTTTTATAAGGTTGCTTATATTAAGAAAACGATTTTGATAGTTTTTCTTGGCTCTGTATTAAAAGAAATGAAAAATCACTGAGTTTTTAAGATAGGAAAAAATGCATGCAGATTTTTCTTTAAAATGTTAAATTGCGAAACAAGAGAGCTTAGAGGAAAAACTAAATGAAAATGTGCGTGGTTCTGCACGTCGATTATGAACTTCCCGGAGCTGTTGCAAAATGGGCAACGGACCAAGGTTTTGATATCAGCGTATGCCGTCCTTTTGATGGAGAGGCCTTACCAGAAGTTGATCATCTCGATTGGGTTGTATCGATGGGCGGTCCTCAAACATCTTTAAAATTGCACGATTATCCTTATTTGCTTGATGAAGTTGAATTTCTAAAAAATGCGATCAATCAAGAAAAAATGGTTTTAGGATTTTGTCTCGGTTCGCAGCTGATTGGTGAAGCTCTGGGAGCTACAACAGAACGCAGTCCAGAAAAAGAGATTGGTTATTTTAAAATTCAATTAACTGATGCAGGAAAAAAGGATCAGTTTTTAAGTGGTCTTCCGGAGTGTTTCAAAGTGATGCACTGGCATAATGATATGCCCGGCTTAACAGCCGACTGTGAAATTTTAGCCCATTCGAAAGGGTGTCCAAGACAGATTATTCGCTATCGCGATCATGTTTATGGCTTTCAATGCCATCTAGAAATGATTGAAGAGTATATTCCGGATCTCATTGACCGGGGATATATTGAGCCTGGCTCTCATCAATTCATTCAGTCTAAAGAAGAACTGCAGGCTCATGATTTTTCTCAAACGAATGCCTTCATGAGAAAAATCTTAGATAAAATGCAGCAGTTCTACCTTGCTTGTTGTTGTCGTTAATATAACTTAATTTGAAAAAAGGAGCTAAGTCTATGCTTTGCTGTAAAATTATATGCGCGCATAAATTAAAATTTGAAAAACAAAATTGTTTTAACGTGAAACTAACTCAGTTTTATGTTAAACTTTTTAAAATTAAAATAGGAATAGAACAATGAAAATGTGTGTTATTACCCATATGAACTACCGAATGCCTGGTTTGGTGAGTAAATGGGCAGAAAAACAGGGCTTTAAGGTGCATACCTATCGTCCTTTTGCTGGAGAAAAGCTGCCTGAAGAGAACGATTTTGATTGGATTACCGTTATGGGAGGGCCTCAAGACGCTCTTCATATTCAAGACGCTCCCTATCTGCAAGAGGAAATTGATTTTCTAAAAAAGATGATTGCTCAAAATAAAACGGTCCTAGGATTTTGCTTAGGAGCTCAGCTCATAGGTGAAGCTCTTGGTGCTCGCACAGAACGTAGTCCTGAGCGGGAAATTGGTCTTTTTGAAATTGCTCTGACAAAAAGCGGGAAAAACGATCTGTTTTTACAAGGAATTCCTGATAAACTTGATGTGATGCACTGGCACAACTACATGCCGGGTTTAACAGCTAATGCGAAAGTTCTTGCTTATTCAGAAGGGTGCCCTAGACAAATTGTGCGTTATGATGAGCGCATTTTTGGTTTTCAATGCCACCCCGAGATGCTCTCTGAGACTCTTCCAGAGATGATTGATTCTTATTATGATGCTAATCAGACAGGTCCTTTTATCCGTTCTAAAGAGCATTTGCTTTCTTATGACTTTTCTTCAATGAATGCTTATCTCGAAAAAATTCTCAAAAACATGCACTCCGCTGTTTATGCGCGTTGTTGATGTTCGATTAATTTATCAACTAATTATTTTCTTTTTGTTTTTAATTTTCTTTTGATCGATGGTATTTTCATTGCTAGAATTCGAGATGGAAATAGAAAATGAAACAACTGATTATTGCTAGCTTACTCGCTATCTCATGTTTTGCAGAATCTACTCTTGTAAAACTCACGCCGCCGCAATTTGATCGTTCAACGATTTTGTCACAAGAATGCAATACGCGTCCTGTGAGAAAAAATGGATGTTATATTGCTCTCGAGAAAGTTGGCGCACAAACGATCATTCACAATTATGGGCATGGTTCAAAAGGATGGTCCACTGCTTTTGGAACAGTGTATGAAGCGCTGAAGCTTTTTAAAGAGCGCTATCCCGATCCCAGTCAATGCCCAGACATTCGCGTGATTGGAGCGGGGTGCATAGGTCTTATCACAGCGATGGAACTTCACACGAATGGCTATCCGATTAAAGGGATTACTGCCGAGCAGATTTATGACATTGCCTCTTGGTTGGCGGCAGCTGAATTTTCAGCGGATTTTCTCACACATTGGAAAGAGGTTGATGCAACATCAATTGCGATTCATAGTTGTAAAACACTCCAAGAGATCGAAAAAGGGCGCCATTCTTATCTTACCTCTACTTGTGTTCGTCCCATCTCATATTACTGCGCAAACTGCTATGATATTGGATTAGATTTACTTGTTGAAGAAGGGCTTTTGCCTTCTAGGGAAGAGGTGACACTTGATTTCGGCGATGGCCGAATCCTAGAGGAACATCATGTTTATACGAGTTATTTTATCGATGCAACACAAGTGATGAAAGAACTTCATCAACAATGCGATCGGTTGCATATACCAGTTGAAATTGCTGAAGTCTATTCGTTTGACCAACTCGATGAAAGGGTAATCTTCAATTGTTCTGGTCTTGGATCCAAGCAATTGAATCACGATGACAACATGATTGCGAGTCGAGGACATATTTTTTCTTTAAATGAAGAGGCTGGAGAAGAGCACCTCGATTATATTTTATTATCGCGGCTCATCCAAGATGGCAAAAATAAATGCTTACTCATCGCTCCAAAAAATTGTCTTATATCATCTAAGCAATCGGACGGAACAAAATGCTATGGCATTTTAGGAAGTACAGGGATTCATGACACAGATATGATGAGTGAAGAAGAGTTAGAGAAACTTGATAGAGATGAATTTGAAAAAATGTATGAACGAATTGACCAATTTTTTAATGGCGTATGCCCTGAAATAAAGGAATGAAAATGAAAAAACTGATTACTTGTTGTTTATTGACATTAGCCTGCTTTGCAGAACCAACCATTGTTAACCTTGAGCCTCCTAAATTTCAACGTGAGACGATTGGATCGGAAACTTCTTGTACAAGACCAATGCGCGATGGAACATTTAATATTTCGATACAGTCTAACGAAGAACGCACACTTGTGCATTGTTATGGACATGGTGGTTCCGGCTGGACAACGCTGTTTGGCTCAGTAAACCGCGCGATTGCGCTTTTCCAAGATTACTACGCTAATCCCGAAGAGTGTCCACCGATTCGTATTGTTGGAGCGGGATGTATGGGTTTGACAACTGCTATTGAGCTTAAGCGGATGGGTTATCCAGTTGCTGGCATCACGGCAAAGAGTATTTATGATCTCACTTCTTGGACAGCAGCAGGCTATTTTGCGCTTGTTTCGCTTAAAACTTCTCCAGAAGAAGAAGCTGTTGTACACCAAATCGGTATCGATACTTTTAAAACGTATCAGCAAGTTGCATCTGGCGAACATGCTTATTTTTCAAAAGAGTGTGCAACATATATGCCAGTGTATTGCAGCAGTGCAACAGATGCGGGATTAGGATCTTTAGAAGACGCTGCGTTGATCCCCATGCGCGAAGAGGTCACTCTTGATTTTGGTAATGGAACGGTCCATGAAAACTACAATCGCTATATGACCTACTTTATGAATACGACAAGACTGATGCAGGAGCTTCATCTTGAAGCTGCGCGCTTAGAGATTCCGATCGAAGTGTGTGAGATTGAAAATTTTGATCAGGTTGAAGAAGAGATTGTTTTTAACTGCTCTGGACTTGGAGGGAAGACACTCAACAATGATGAGTTAATGATCGCAGTGCGTGGCCATCTTTTTATGATGAATGAAGATGCTGGTGATCAGCATATGGACTACATGATCTATACTCAGGTTGAGCAAGATGGTAACCAAGGGTATGTTTACATGTTTCCTAAAAACGGAGAGGTAACATCAGGTCAGCCTGATGGATCTCCTTGTTTTTCATGTATCGGTGGAACATTTATCCCGAATACCGACCAGCTTTCTGCAGAGGAGCTTGAAGAGCTCGACCGCAAAGAGTTTGATAAGATGTATGAGCGCGTTGATGCGTTTTTCAATCAAAAATAATCTTGATAACAGCCCTGGCATTAGCTAGGGCTTGTTTCTTTTATTTAACAGTTTCTTTATAATCTTTGCCTCAATTCAGAGGTTTTAGATGGTTGAATCAATTTCAGCAAATGCAGCACTTTTTTCTAACTATCCGCAGTTTGATGCTGTGGGTCCAACGCGACCTGAGGTTGATAACAAAATCGCCCACTATGCTAAAGATCGAGAAAGCTATGACCATCGTCTCAATGAAACCTATTCGCTTTCACAAAATCCAGAGATACTCCGGCTTTTAAATCCATTAACACAAGCGCAGTTACGAGCTATTCGAGATACCCCCAATGCGCTCGTCGATCTTCATCATGAGTTGATTCAGCAGCATATCTTTAGACGATGTGCGGTGTTTTTTCAGCAGCTGGTCTCTGTTTATGGAAGTCGTTTACACTTCGAAGCAGAAACCGGAGCAAAAAGACAGCCAGAGTCAGCAAAAGCTTTGAATATAAAGGGGATTAAACTGTGCTCTCAGCAAGCAGCGCATAGTTCCACTCTTCCCGCTTTGTGGGCTTTTGAAAATCAAGCACAAGTTGGAGTTGTACCCGGGCGCTATTTTCTTGATGGAAGCGATGTTGATCGATTGGTTAATAGCGCAATCGATCTACCAGTAGAAGTGAACCAAGCAGATAGCAAGATCGATGGGCATGGAGCAGAGCCTTTAAGAGAGAGGGCTAAAAATCTCATCAATCGCACGAGTCAAATGGAGCTTACTCCAGAAGAGGCTCTTAGACAATTTCTCGATCAAGCATTAGAGCGCGTGCAATTTCATTTGGATCAACCGGATATAAATCCGAAAGTTAGAAGCGCTCTCGAGCATTTCCAACAAAATTTTCAGCTTTACCGCAATCAAATCGATGGTGAGCCGCGATTTTTTGAGCAGCTTTTAGAATTCACTGTTGATCCTACTGGAGATATGGCTGCTATCCGCTCAGATTTAAGAAAAGCGCGCTTTAGTGCTCTTCAGCAAAAATACCGCTGCCAAACAGAAATCAGTGGTGCGATTGATCGCGTGCGCATGCCTATTTTCCAAGCATTAAAAGCAGAGCGCTTAGCGCAAGGAATGAACAACTACCGACAGTGTGAAGATGCTTTTCGCCAGGTGCTCGTTGAGCAGATGCCATCAGAAGAAGATAGAGTGCGCATGATTAAATATTACAATTTGCCAGCTGTCACACCACCAGGAACAACATTAACAGCTATGCGACATCATTTGCCTGCAATTCGTGTTTTAGCGCTTGAGATTAGCAGACAAATGGAGGCGATGAGGCTAAGTGAGACAAGCTTGCGTAGTCGTGTTTTTGAAGTAATGCGGCGCAATACAGGACGGAGACAATTTGATCTTTCTGACGTTTTAAAAGGGTGGAATCAAAGACTCGAGATTCGCAGAGATTTCTCTGCTGCGGTTGTTGAATTACATACTAATGGTCGTTCTCTTCGCCCGAGTGAAATTCGCAATTTAACGCGCAATGGCTGGAGATGTCAAATTGATACCATTCCAGATAGCGTATCGACGATTCGAAGAATTGAAAATGGAACAAGAGTGCTTGATAACAACTATGCTCGTTTGCTCAGCAAGTTGTTTCAGGTGAATGTTGCGCGTTTTCAAGGTCCTCTAGCAAGTGAGAATCTTGCTGCGGAAAGAATTGCTCGCAACCTTTCCCCTAGTGCTCTTTCAAACGTCATTAAGCAAGCAAATCAAGTCATTGGGAATCAACATGCCTATTATCCAGCATGGATGCGTCTAGTTGCCAATGGTGAAGCGGTGACTGCAGAAAGATTACAACAAGTCGCAAACGAATTGAAAAAGGACATCGTGCCTGAAAAGGTCGCCTGGAGTCGTTCGAGCATTGGTCGTTTAGAGCGCGATGAGAAAACGTTTGATGAGCAGTATGCGCGCATTTTCAGTCGTTTGCTCGGCATCGATAAAACACTCTTTATTCCTCAGTTTTTTTACGCTTAAAAATTTAATAGCGTAATTCCATTAAAAAATCTTTGTAATTTGCTGTTTTCCTGTTATTTAAAAATAATAAATCAAAGTTAATGGTGATTGTTATGTCTATAACTCCTACAGGTGGAAATTTTCAAGGCCATAATGCCAATCCTATTCCTCCAGATAAAACTCCAAAATGGGAGGGAATACTAAAAAACTTTTTTGAGTATTTGGGATCGCTTTTCTCTAAAACAACAGATCGAACAGCTACTGAAAAAACTTATGAAGAAGGAGCTCTAAAAAATGTAGAGCAAACAGATGGAATGATTGTTAATGAGGTAAGATCTGAAGTAACAATCAATGTAGTAGGAACTGCAACGGGAGCAAAACTAGAGATTATTGAAGAATACACTCCAATGAGGCGCGCGGCAAAGGCTGTTGAGGAGAATGATTTAGAATCTCTAAAAGCAATGCCTGAACTCGGTGATCTTGTTTTAGAAAAGGACGATAACGGGAATACTCTATTACACATTGCAGCGAAAAGTTCAAATAAAGAAACGATAGCCTATTTGTCAAAAGAAGCAGGAAAGCAGGGGTTAGATTCTAAAAATAATGCAGGAAATACTCCTCTTCATATCGCAGCAGAAAATGGCAATGCTGATGCTATAGAAGCTTTTGGTAAAGAGCCGCTTGAAACACCCAACAACGATGGCGATACCCCTCTTCATTTAGCTGTAAAAAATGGAAAGATGGATGTTATTGAAAGCCTTAAAACAAAAAAAAATATCGAGCAAGGGAACAAAGTTGGAGATACGCCATTGCATGTAGCGATCAAAGAGGGACACAATGATTTGATTCGAGGGTTAGCGACTGTTCAGAGTTTACAGACAATAAATCGTGAAGGCGATACCCCTCTTCATATTGCCGCAGAAAAAGGAGGCGCTCAGGAATTAGTAGCTGAAATGAAAGTTAAAATGCAATCAATGTCAATTCTTGATTCTTTTAAAGCTAAAAATAATAAAGGACAAACTCCTTTGCATAATGCAAGTGCAAACGGGAATACATCAGTCGTAAAGCTCATAAATAAGACCACTAAAACAGAAGCAGATCTGTTTGATAGTACAAATAAATATGTGCTGCCGTACGACCGTACGTCGATCATCGATGCAAGAGATAATGACGGGAAAACTCCTCTCCATCTTGCCTTAGAAAATATACAAGTTGAAGCATCTACTGAGATGATAGAGTCAGTCGCTGCTGAAAATAAGCAGGTTGATACAGCCGCTGAATTAATCAATGCAGGAGCTCCTTTTTTAAATCGGGAGGGGATGGAACGCTTTCTCAAATTACCTGCGGATATTCAAGATCAAATTAAAGGTAAACTCGAAGGAAATAATAAGAAATTTTTCACAGTGATGTCATTAGCGCATAGTAAAGATCCTGATAAGGATCAAAAAATCCGAGCGGAAATTAATAGATGGGGAACAAATTCTCAAATTTGCGCTGAAGCTCTTAAAGTTCCCGCGTTAATACCCGTATTAATCCAGCACGACTCTGGAAGAATAAGGAGTTTCTTGGGCAATAGTGAATTGGAGGGAAATTTAACCAACCTACAAAGAGCGCAGCTACTCTCATTTTATCCTAAAGAACAACAACAACGAATCATGGAAAAATTAAACCTAGAGTCCTTAGACAATAATTGCATTATGAGATTCTTTCATGACAATGTTCCAGCAACGAGAAATTGTCAAGATATGGAACAGTTGAAAATGCATCTAAAAGAGACAGCTTCTGACAAGAGGGGGACTGGCGTTCAAAATTATTTAGATGAAATCGGTCAACTCGGAATGGCTTTGATCTTGACGGATCAACGTATGCCTTTACTCACTCAAAGTTCAGGTCATACAAGAGAATTTAATTTTTACTCGATCTTTACGAATATGAGACGAGATCAGATGAAGTTTGTTTTGCAGCATACGCTTCTTAATGAAAAACTACGTATTACCAGGAGTTTCCAAAGTGCGCCATTGTCTGATCAAGCGAAGCATGATTATGTTCAACTAGCTATTGATAGAAATGATACTGAAACTGTGATTCAAATGATGGATGGTTTTGGTCTTAATCCAAACATTACAAGAAAGGATACATGTAAAGCCGTAGCGGATTATTTTTTTGATCATGATGAGGAATTTCTCCGTACAATACCTAAAGCTATGGAGAATGTGACTGGTAATATCAAACATAAGGGTATTACTAAGATTGCAAAAGAATACCAAGCAAAAAAACAAAATGACGCGCGGAAAAATTTGATTAATATTTTGAAAGAATCAGCGACGTCCCCTGAAGAGAAAAAAGCTGTAAGAAATAAACTTAAAGCTACAGAAGATGAAACCAAAGAATTAGAAGGGGGAAAGGATCTTTTTACACAAATCAGGGCTATAACTCCTGATAGAAATTGGATAGCTGCAGCGGTAGTTTCTTCTAACGATAATGAATTTGACATCTATTTATCTAGATAATCGGTTTGCTAGGATTAGTGATCTCTTCGAGGACGCGGTGGGCGGATTCGATCGCTCCATTGATGGAGGCGAAGTAGAGGGAGGTGTGTTCTCCGCAAAAGTGCAGTTTCCCTTCGGGTTTTTTGATATGCGGTAGATGATCTGTTATTTGGCCCGGCTTGTAATAGCAGTAGGCGCCGCGGCTGTAGGGCTCATCATCCCAGCAGATAAATCTTTCTTTTTCATAGAGTGTTTCAAGTTTAGGATAAATCGGTTTGAGTTTAGAGAGTGTGTGCTTTTTTCTTTTCTCGGGTGATAGTTGCTGGTAATGCTTGGCGGATTTGCCACTAGTATGCACTTCGAGAATGCCGCGCGTGCTTTGTTGATGGAACGTGTGATCTTCAAGCCAAGCGTGGGGGTCATCTGCAATCACCATGTTGATTTTTTCTTCGGGATGTTTTTCATATTGAATGAAGTGGCGGGAGATTGTTGTGTAGGGAATCTCGGCGATCGCTGTTTGTTTTTCTTGAGAAAGTGTCGGGGTGAAGGTGATTTGATTGAGCAGAGGTAAGGGAACGGAGAGAATGAGATGATCAGCAGTGTATTGTTGATGAGCTGTTGTTAGGACGATTTGTTTGGATGTTTGATCGATGTGTGTGACGGGGCTATTGAGGTGAATGTGATTTTGGAGTGGTTTGGCGAGATGCTTGCAGAGTTGATCGTTGCCGCCGATGATTGTAAAGCTTTGTTTGGAGTGTGTTGATTTAAGAGCGTAGATCATAATTGATAGGGCCGAGAGTTCATCAAAGGAGCCTCCAATCAAATGCAGTAAGCTCGTTTGCATCAGCTTAATCGCTCCTGGGGATAGATCAAGTTTATGAAGAAGCTCTCTGAAACTCATCTTGTCATACTCTATGCATTTTTCCGAGGTGAGCTCTTTTAAATCTTCGGGCGAGATTGTTGCAAGAAGTGGTCTTAAAACCTTTATCCAAAAGTTATACATCTCCCACGACTGTTCTTGAGGATTGAGAGGATAGGGGCAGTTTTGTGGCATTGCGTCGATGGGAATTATTTGCTGATCAAGATAGAAACTGAGAGATTGATGCAAGGGTAGTCGCGATGCAAGAGGGAGATTGAATTCTTCGACGTAGCGATGAACGTACTTGTCTCTGTCTGAAATCGCCATCGCGCCCGCTTCTGCATAGAGATTGTGATCAAAACAAGAGCGCAGGGTATGGATTCTTCCTCCAATGCGATCGCGCGCTTCAAAGAGCTCAACCTCGTAGCCTTGTTTGTTAAGCTCGTATGCACACACAAGCCCAGAGATGCCTGCTCCGATGATGGCGACTTTTTTCTTTTTATTATTCATCTAAATGTATGCATTTTTGAAATTTTTGCAAAAATTTTAGAGATAGAGGGGTTAAAAACAAAGGAGATTCTTGGGTGCTTTGTTTGTAAAATTAATTTAAGATAGTTAATTTTTATTCTTTTCGTTATGCTCTATTCTTTGTTATTTTAGATAAATATTTTACTTGATAGTTAACAATAAGTGAATAATATGGACTCAATCGTTTCTCAACTCCGTGAATCATATCGCCGTGTAGTTTTTGCTCACAAAGCTCATGAAAAAGCTAGTGAACTCCTTCATTTTAGATTGCGTATTATAGAAAATACTCAGGTATTGCTCTCTGCATTGAGTATCGCTGGTATCATTACAATCTTTTTAGGCGGAAATCAATTGATGCTGCTTCTTCCAGCTTTGTGCTGTTCGGTGCTGTTTTGCCTGCAAGTGTTTTTTAAGAAGCATGATCTTGGAAGTATTGCTGAGAAGCATACTGAAATTTCTCATGACTTGTGGGAAATTCAAGAGACTTATCTCTCTTTATTGACAGATATCGATGATGGGAAGCTTTCGCGCGAGCAGATTGAAATGGAGAGAGATCGTCTCTATCATGATTTTGCTGCGCATCTTAAATGTGGAATTAAGCTTCCTGAGAAAGCGTGCAGGAAAGCTAAACGATCATTGCAGGAGAGAGATAATCTTTCTCCCTCCGATATTAGCGGTGATTCTTTGCTCCCACTCTATTTGCAGAAGAAATCGGCTAGTTAGTATTAGTTTTTGAGCTAAATGGTTTGTTCCTAACCCACCAGTCTTTGACTGAAGCAGTTGAAAATCTGTTTCTAAGTAGCAGATTATCTCTTTTAGGTGAGGTGTTTGGTCGAGGTAATTCTTGTTGAGTGCCCTCATTTTCTGTATTTGTAGGATCTTCTTGGTCCGTATCGTTGTTGGAATTATTGCGATTATTAACATTTTCAATTTCTTTTTTAGCGATTTGTGCGCCGAGTTTGAGTTGGGCTTCTAAATCTCCAAAGCGTGTGATTTGACCTTTAGTATTTTGTGCGTGATATATGTATTGTTTCACAACTTGATCAAGAAGCTTGTTATACTGTATGTGACTACCTAATGCGCAGCCGCCAGTGATTAGAGATAAGCCTCCAGCTGCTCCAGCTGAACTTGCTAAGATAAGAAAGAGAGGGGGGAAGAAAAAGGCTGTTGTAAGTAGAGCTGCTGTAGCAAGTAGCATAATGATTGATACGATGCGTAGAGGACAGCGGTTGTTATACGTGTTAAAAAGATCAGTGCGCTTTCTTTTTTCTGTAGCTGGAGACCATTCTTTTTGAGCAGTAGGGAGATTTCCTTTATTTTTTTTCTCGATTTGATAATAACGATCAATAAGTGCCTGTTCGATTTTGACAGCATGTTTATTAGCAATGTGTTTTGAAATAAATGTTGAAACTGACATTGTTTTTATTGCCTTGTTAGATTATTAATAATTAGAAGTATTATATATTAAATTGAGATTAAAACGAACTGCAAATAAGATTATTGAGTTAATTAAAATTTTAATTTGAGGGATTGCTATGGAATCGGAGCATACAGGAAAGGAGAGTTCTTTGTGGAAAGCGCGCATTATTGCGACAGGAATCATGCTTATCCTCGCTTTATTGGGGCTTATTGTCACTGATGTTAGTCAGGATGAGTCCTGGAATTACTGGCGTATTGTTGTGCCGATCTATGCTTTGACCTCTCTGGTTTTAAGTTGGTATGTCCGTAAAAAGAAGGGCATCCCTCAAGGGATATCGATATGGCAGGAGCTCCTTCATTGGGGCAGCTTGCTTTTAGCCGTATATCTCGTCTCTGTGTGTGTGCATATTGGTTTGTATGGGCGCTTTGCTGCAGCATTGCAAATTGTGACACTGCTTGCTCTGACAACGTTTATTGCAGGAATCTATATTGATATCGCGATGATACCAATTGGTATATTACTCGGTGTTTTTGTTTCGATCGCAGCTTTCTTAGAGGTGTATCTCTATTTTATTATGATCCCTGTGATTATTATTGCTCTATTTATTGTGCTACTTATGGTGAAAAAGCGCAAAAAACGCGCTCTGTAATTATGGGACTGTCAAAAATAAACCACTTTATACGCTGGAACGCATCTTTTTTGCTTTAAGCAGTTCTCTTCGCATGTAGAGAATTTTTTCTAAGAATCCATTGCAGAAAGCAGATTTAGAGCAGCCCCACTATTCGCTGACGTTCTGTTCTTCGATTTCAGGTGAAGGCTCTTTTTTGAAGAGGTAGAAGGGATAGAGCTTGTGCCAAATTAGTGCCGCAGTTGCAGCAATCAGGAAGAAAGGAATAGCAAAAGAGAGAAAGCTAATACTCGATAAGCTACTTGTGATTGCAATTAAGACTGCGGAAATGAGGTAGCGAAGTTTAGCTGTTAATGCAGATGCTGCGCCTTGGTGGCCAGGATGGAAATAGAGAATTTGTGCAAGTGATGTGGCAAATACGAGAACAGAGCCAAAATTAAACAGCGCAAGTATTGCAATGATGACATATGAGTTTAGCGGAAAAAACAGTGCGTTGAGTAAAACTAGACCTGTTGCAAGTAAGCTTAAAACGATACCGCTTTGTAATACGGGACGCATGCCTTTTCTCTTGATGATCGTGCCTATTAGAAAATTCGCAGTGATTCCTGTGACGAGAACCATCGCTTCAAAGACTCCAAAGAGGTTGATTGAGATATTGAAGTGTCTGATAAAAAGCAAAGAGGCTATTGAGTTCCACAAGGAGATGCCTGCGAGGCTTAGGCCTTGAATTAATATGTATGAGCGAGAGCGCTTATCACGCAAGATCATCAGATAGGGTTTAAAGGTCTCTTTAAGTTTAAAAGGGTTTCGGTTCGCTGCAGGCAAACTTTCTGGAATAAGGAATGTTGAGAGAAATGAGAGAGCACTTACAGTTAAGAGCGGATAATACGCGCTTCTCCATCCAAAGGATGTTGTCATAAGAGCTCCGATAAGTGGAGCAGTGCCCATTAATATTAACATGATGCCGCGCAGTTGCCCAATTTTTTTGCCGCACTCTTCTGGTGATAGCAGATCGGAAAAAACGTTATACGCTGCTGAGGTTGCTGCTCCAGCGCCTACTCCTTGGATAAAGCGCCCAAGAAGCATAAATGTCATAGAGGGCGCAAAGGCGCACAGTATTGTGCCAAGTAAAAAGATCGCTGAGCTGTAGAGCATAATTGATTTGCGTCCAAAGCTGTCAGATAGAGGTCCCATAAAGAGGACAGATAGCGCTGTGCCGATGAAATTGAAAGTAAGAATATGTTGGATCATACTCTCACTAGTATTGAAGGTCTTTAATATTGCAGGAAAGCTTGGAATAATTAAGACAAGCTCAATAGCAACAGTAGCGAAGAAAAGAACTAATTTAGCAAAAAGCGAAACGCGCACGATTAATTACTCCCCAGAAAAAAATCCTTTAACTTTATTCAAGAAGGACTTTTTACGAGGAGAGTTATGTTCGCTTTCAAGTTCGGCAAAAGTTGACAATAAGTTTTTTTGTTTTTCAGAAAGTCTAACGGGAGTTTCAACCGCAATCTTTACAAAAAGATCTCCGGTGCCTTGTCCATGTACATTAGGAATTCCTTCGCCACGTACGCGCAAAACTTTTTCATTTTGTGATCCGTCTGGAATCGTAATACGGTAAGAGGTGCCTTTGGGCGTTGGTATTTCTTTTTTGCAGCCAAGTGCGGCTTCAGTAAAGCTTATTGGTAGCTCGATGATTACATCATCGCCATCGCGTTGAAAAACAGAGTGCGGCTCTACATCGATATAGATGTAAAGATCTCCAGGAGGACCGCCATTTGATCCTGCATCGCCATAGCCGCCCATTCTTAAGCGCATGCCTGAATCGATACCAGCAGGGATATCAATATCAATTTTCTGCTTTTGGCGGATGCGACCAGCTCCAGAACAATCTGTACAAGGAGTCGTAATTTGTTTCCCATTTCCATGGCAGTTAGGACAGACTGCTGCCATACTAAAAAAACCGCGACTTTGATGAACTTGGCCGCTTCCGCCGCAAGTCATGCATTTTTTGACATCAGAAGGGGATTTAGCTCCAGATCCTTTACAACGGCTGCAATGAGAATAGTTGGTGATAAAGGCTTCTTTTTTTGCACCTTTAACCGCCTCATTAAAAGAAAGGGTGAGACGCATTTTTTTGCTTGTGCCCTGTTGTGCGCTGCTTTCAGAAGAGTCATTGTTGAAGCCAAAAAAGGAATCGAAGATCGTTTCTCCGCCTCCACCCATGCCGCCGCCAAAGGCGTTCATGAATGTGCGCAGCGCTTCGTCCATTGAAGAAAAACCACCAGCGCCAGGAGCTCCGCCCATTCCTGCACCACCTTTGAGTGCATCAGCTCCATACTGATCGTAGACCTGTCGTTTTTGATCATTACTGAGAACCTCGTAAGCTTCAGAAATTTCCTTGAATTTTTGCTCAGCTTTGGGATCGTCAGGGTTTTTATCGGGGTGATGTTTTAGCGCGCTTTTGCGATACGCCTTTTTGATTTCATCTTGAGACGCATTGCGTTCAAGGCCTAGCGTTGCATAGTAATCAGACATAGAAATATTCGTTAAATTATTTTAATTTTAGGTCCATTCTAGCAGAAAAAGACGATTTATTACAAACGAAAACTAGCAATCTGGAAAAGATAGTGCTAACAGTCTAAAGGAAATAGGTCTTAAAAAATGCAGAAGAGATATATAAATAAAAATTTATCTTATAGCTCGGACTTTTTTGACTTTTTTGTACTTCTGAGCTGCTTTTGACTTTGCTCGACTCTTAACAGAGGGTTTGTCGTAGAAGCGGTGAGCTTTAGCAGCTTTCATGACGCCTTCTTTATCAAGTTTTTTCTTTAGTGCGCGTAGCGCCTTATCGAGAGGCTCGCCAGTTCGAACTTTTACACTTGTCATAGAATATAGAAACTCCATTAATTGTTTTTAACCTAGTCCATTATAAGAAAAGAGGACTTGCTTGCCAAGCTAAAAAAAGTATTATAGCTCACTGTAGACGGGTTCGAACTGCTCGAACCCTTGATTAAATTGTATTAATAGAGCATTAAGATCGAGGTGAGGCTGGCATTGTAGCCACTTGCCGTAAGGAAGATGTTGTGCAAGACTATTTTCAAATGATGCATTAGGAAGGGGAAGAATAGTCGAACAGTCGCTTAGTTCCTGGGGAAGTTGGTCGAGGTCTACACGTTTTAAATCAGATGATAGTTGCTTGCCCGATTCGGTATGCTCACCTTTAAGTACATAGGCGGTCTTTTGCTTTCCATCGCTGAGTATAGCAAATTTCCCAAATTGCTTAGGGAAAAATGCACTGAGAGAGCAGAAGGAAATTAAAGGTATTTGTAAGGAGAAGGCAAAGCTTTTTGCTGTTGCAATACCAACGCGCATGCCTGTGTAAAAGCCTGGTCCGGTACCTACAGCAATTCGCTCGAGGTTTGAGAGCTCTAACTCTTGCTTTTCGAGAAGGTTCCTGATAGAAAGAAAGAGATATTCAGAATATTGCTGTTTTTGCGGAAGCTCCAGAAGGTCGATAAGGTGATGATTTTTTGTAAGTGCGATAAAGGGGATACTTGTACTTGTATCTAAAATTAATGTTAACATGGCATCCTTTCTCTCATTTAGGCAACAATTGTAATCGGAATAAAGTAAAATGCAAAAGAAATTAAAAGTTTGTCTGCGAAAATCATTTAAAGAACCAATCATTGCAGTATTTCGATTAACCTGATAAGGTTTTAAGGTTTAATCTGTGATAAAAAAATTTGAGGAAAACGTTGGCTGAAGAAGATCGTGAAAAAGAAGTGAAAAAGAAAGGCTCAAAGCCTAAGCGTGTTGTAAAAAAAGAGATTGAAAAAGAAGAATATCCTGATTCGGTATACATTCTTCCTCTGACAAGACGTCCTTTTTTTCCTGGAATGGCAGCTCCTATCGTTATTGAGCCGGGCAAGTTTTATGAGATTTTGAAGAACGTTGCAAAATCTGAACATAAGTTTTTGGGTCTTTTCCTCACTAAAGAAGAAGAGGTCAACATTTATGACGTCAAAATTAATAAGCTTCACAAAGTTGGAGTCTTAGCGCGCATTTTACGCATTATTCCAATGGAACAGGGTGGAGCGCAAGTTGTCCTCAATATGGAAACGCGTATTTCTTTGCTCAAACCTATTCCTAACAGTCGCTTTTTACGTGCTCACATTGAGTGTCATGAAGATAAAACTAAAGGACTTTCTAAAGAGCTTAAAGCGTATTCGATTAGCATCATCATGACGATTAAAGAGTTGCTTAAACTTAATCCTCTTTTTAAGGAAGAGTTGCAGATTTTTCTTGGTCATTCAGATTTTACAGAACCCGGCAAGCTCGCTGATTTTGCGGTCGCTTTAACAACGGCGAGTCGCGAAGAATTACAAGGGGTTCTTGAAGCTTTTGATCTTCCTTCACGTATTGATAGAGCTCTTGATTTATTGAAAAAAGAGCTTGATTTAAGTCGTTTGCAAAACGTGATTAATCAAAAGATTGAAGGTAGCATTTCAAAAACCCAGCGTGAATTTTTCCTTAAAGAGCAGCTCAAAATGATTAAGAAAGAGCTCGGTATGGAAAAAGATGATCGTTCTCTTGATGTTGATAAGTTTGAAGGACGGATGAAAAAACGCAAGCCGTCTGATGAAGTGATGAATGTTATTAATGATGAGCTTGAAAAATTGCAGGTTCTCGATATTCAATCTGCTGAATATGCCGTATCGCGTAATTATCTCGATTGGTTAACGATTATTCCTTGGGGAATGTACAGTAAAGAAAATGACAACTTAGCACATGCTGATAAGGTGCTTAATGAGGATCACTACGGACTTGAGGATATCAAAGAGCGCATTTTAGAATTTATTAGTGTAGGTAAGCTCTCTGGTGGTGTTAAGGGAAGTATTATTTGTTTGGTAGGACCTCCAGGTGTTGGAAAAACAAGCATTGGCAAAAGTATAGCACGCGCACTCAAACGTAAGTTTTACCGGTTTTCTGTCGGTGGGATGCGCGATGAAGCGGAGATCAAAGGTCATAGACGCACATACATCGGTGCAATGCCAGGAAAAATGGTTCAAGCTTTGAAATTTGCTGAGACTATGAACCCAATTATTATGATTGACGAGGTCGATAAAATGGGTAGCAGCTTTCAGGGAGATCCTGCATCCGCGCTACTTGAAGTTCTCGATCCTGAGCAGAACAAAGATTTTCTCGATCATTATCTCGATGTGCGTTGCGATTTGTCCAATGTGCTTTTTTTGATAACAGCGAATGTGCTCGATACGATCCCTGAAGCGTTAAGAGATCGTATGGATGTTTTGCGTCTTTCTGGTTATATCATGCAAGAGAAGGTTGAGATTGCGATAAAATATCTTATTCCTCGCAATCGCAAGAAAATGGGATTAAAAGCGCGTGAAGTGAGTTTTTCTAAGAAAGCGGTTGAAGAAATCATCAACGGGTATGCACGTGAATCTGGTGTGCGTTCTCTAGAAGGGTATATTAAAAAGATTTTACGTAAAGTTGCTTTAAAACTCGTTCGTGAAGATGAAAAAGAAACAAATCGTAAAAAAACAGTGACGAAGAAAGTTTTTAAAATCACAGAAAAAAACCTTCAAGATTATTTAGGAAAACCAATTTTCACGAGTGATCGCTATTTTGCTAAGACGCCAGTTGGTGTTTGCATGGGCCTTGCTTGGACATCCCTTGGTGGAGCAACACTTTATGTTGAAGCATCAAAAAGTGAATCGGAAAAGACTCAAATGAGATTAACGGGACAAGCGGGAGATGTGATGAAGGAATCTTCTCAGATCGCTTGGAGTTATGTTCATAGTAAATATAATAGCTATGTCCCAAATGTAGATTTTTTTAAGAATTCTGAAGTGCATTTACATATCCCTGAAGGGGCAACTCCAAAAGATGGTCCTTCGGCAGGTGTGACAATGGCAACTGCATTGCTATCCCTGTTGAAAAATCAACCTGTGATTGAAGATCTTGGAATGACGGGAGAATTGACGCTGACAGGCAAGATTCTGCCAATTGGTGGCGTTAAAGAAAAAGTGATTGCTGCACGTCGCTCTGGGGCTATGACATTGATTTTTCCTAAAGAAAATCAACGTGATTTTGATGAGCTGCCTATTTATATCAAAGAAGGTATTAAGGTGCATTTTGTCGATCATTTTGATGAGGTTTATCGTGTCGCTTTTAAAAACCAATAATTACTTAGATAAAATCATAGATCCTAATCATATCGTTCAGCTAGCAGAAGAGCTGCGTATGCAGGGAAAAAGTATTGTAACGCTCAATGGTAGTTTTGATTTGTTGCATGCAGGACATCTTTATATGATTGAACAAGCTTCCTTGCAGGGAGATTGCTTGATTGTTGCGCTCAATAGTGATGCATCGATAAAACAATATAAAAGTCCAACGCGTCCCTTGATTACTTTGAAGTATCGCATGCAGATGATGGCTGCTTTGGAATTTGTCGATTTTGTCACTTCATTTGAAGAGACAGACCCTTGTCTGTTTCTTGAAAAAGTCATTCCTAATGTGCATGTCAATGGCAGTGAATATGGTAAAGATTGTATAGAAGCTCCAATTATTGCTAAACTTGGAGCTCGCTTGCATATTGTCGATTTAATTCCTGGGTTATCAACTTCCCAAATTATCGAAAAGATTAAGCAACTTTAAAACTAAAGGAATAAGGCAATGCCCCGCCAATGGTTAGTCGATCGCGGCTTACAATTCAAGCGCGCTCAAAAAGCGTATCCACTCACTATTGCAACGATTTTAGTCTGTGTACTTCTGTTTATTGCGACAACAATTGAAAGTTATCAAGTTGTTAAAAATCAGGGGGAGCTTGCTTATCGCATTGGCCTCACTCCAATTCAAAGAGAACTCCTTTTTGATTATCCTGCTGCGCTTGAAAAGCTCAGTCAAGTGATGAAAGAATATCCCATTGAAGATTTTGAACAGATTCCCAATCTTCCTGCTAAGGCGCGTCGCCTTTATAAACAAGCTGAGGAGATGCCTTATTGGCAAGGAGTTTATGAATTAATACTAAACGTGGGCAAGACCCGTTCAATTGATATTGTAAAAGTTCCCATGTTTGAAAAGATTGGGCAAGGGCAACTATGGAGGCTGTTTACTCCATGTTTGTTGCATAGTGGGTTGCTACATATTTTATTCAATATGATTTGGGTTTGGATATTAAGTAGACAAATCGAAGAGCGCGTTAAGTGGTGGAAGATTATCTTATTTAGTTTGATTGTTGGTCTTGCATCGAATATGGCACAATATTTAATGAGCGGCCCTTTCTTTATGGGATACTCAGGAATTGTTGCCGGAATGGTTGGCTTTATTTATGTCCGCCAAAAAATTGCGCCCTGGGAAGGCTATCCTCTTCAACGCTCGCTTATTGTTTTTATCTTCTTCTTCATTCTCGTAATGCTGATCATCCAAGTGTTTGCTTTTTTTGTTCAACTTTTCTCAGTGAACCCTTTCAGTTTGCCCATTGCAAATACTGCACATATAGTCGGAGGTCTTACAGGAATGGCTCTTGCTAAGACTCGATGGTTTGCTCAGGAGGCAGCGTGACGGTGCGCGATCTGACAATTTTGGGATGCTCTTCTCAGCAGCCAACTAGGCGGCGTAATCATGGCGCGTATCTCTTTCGTTGGAATGACGAGGGTCTATTATTCGATCCTGGTGAGGGAACTCAGAGGCAGTTTATTTATGCGAATGTAGCGCCAACATGTGTGACACGTATCTTTGTTAGTCATTTTCATGGTGATCACTGTTTAGGCCTTGGCTCAATGTTAATGCGCCTTAATCTCGATAAAGTGACGCATCCGATTCATTGTTATTATCCTGCAAGTGAAAAAAAATATTTTGATCGTTTGCGCTATGGAACTATCTACAGAGAAAATATCAATGTGGTCGAACATCCTGTCGAAGAAGAAGGGATTGTTTGCAAAGACGATAAGTTTACGATTGAAGCTTACTATCTCGACCATGGAGTAACCAATCTTGGCTGGCGCATTAAAGAGCACGATCAACGTAAGTTTGATAAGAAAAAACTTGTCACTTTAGGAATTAAAGGGCCCTTGATGCAAAAGCTCCTAAGTGAAGGTGTTATTGAGATCAATGGTGAAAAGATTCTCATTGATCAAGTCAGTTATTTTCGTCCCGGTACGATCGTTGCTGTAGTGATTGATACAAAATCTTGTCCCAATGCATTTAAGCTCGCCGAAAACGCGTCTCTTCTTCTTTGCGAAAGTACCTACCTTGAGAGTGAAAAGGAGCTTGCGCGCAAGTACCTACATCTCACTGCAAAGCAGGCTGCTGAGATAGCTAAGCAGTCTGGTGCAAAACAGTTGATTCTTACTCACTATTCAGCGCGTTATGCGAATCTTGAACCTTTTGTTGAACAAGCACGCGCAATCTTCCCCGCAACTGAAGCTGCTGACGACTTCAAAATTTTCCCCATTCCTCGTTAAAAACCTACTGAGATAAAATTTTCGAAGAAATCTATTCCTTCTAAAGATGTAAAAATACATCTTTTGATTTGAAAAAATCCGTGGCCGGAGTTGTGGCCGGAGTTTAAGATGTTCTTTCGAGAGGAATAAATTAGGCGAGATCGTTTGAGATGATCTTTAGTTCTTTGATGAGGGTTTCAGTTGGACCGGGGTAGCGCAAGAAAGAGTGGATGACTTTTTCTAAATCGGTGTTTTCATTCGCGATATAATCTTCACATGCAGTGAGCAGAGAGATTGAATCATCACTGATTTCGTCAAGTGACAGGGGTTGCATCAGAATACCACGTAAAATTAAGCCTGCGTCTTCGAGATTTTCGTCTAGCATGGTTAATACCTCCCTTCAGCGGCTTGTTCTGCAAGAGTGTGAAGCTCTTTAATATTGTTTCCAAATTCTTTTAAGAAGCTAGGATCGAGAGCTTTATCAGCATTGAGATCTTCAAGGTCGACGATTAATCTGTCGACATGAACTTTTAGGTCGTGAGCAAAAGCGCGCTTAGGATCATAAGGTTCCTGAGGAGCTCCCGCTGGAGGCAATGGACCGATTTCTGCCATGATTCCCTTAAAGTTGATATCAACTCTAAAAGTATTAAAAAATATTTTAAATGTAAATCATGAACTTACCGCAGTTGTGGTTTTTCAAGAGAGAAATTTAAGGATAGTGTTGGCTTAGGATTTGAGCGAGGCGTAGTACTCTTGCAGAGTGCCTTTGAAAAATCTAACTGTATTATCTCCTTCAAAAGCAATAATTTTTGTCGCGACACGCTCTAAGAGATCGCGGTCATGAGCAGCGATTAGTACAGTACCTTTAAACTCTTCTAAAGCAATTCCAAGAGCGGAGACTGCTTCGAGGTCGAGGTGATTGTTTGGCTCATCAAGAATCAATGTATTGTGATTGAGAAGCATCATACCAGCTAAAATAAGACGCGCTGTTTCTCCTCCTGAGAGATGGGAGAGTTGTTTAAAGGCGTCATCACCAGAAAATAGCATTTTGCCAAGAAAACCGCGAATATCTTGATCATACGCACTATCTTTGCGGCTCTTTAGCCAGTCAAAAGCTGTCATATCTTTTGATTTATCAAGGATATCTCCATGAAGCTGAGGGAAATATCCAATATTAGCTTCATAGCCTCGTTCAATTGTTCCTTGGTCAGGGGTGAGTTCTCCTGCGAGTAGTTTAAGTAGCGTGGTTTTTCCTCGTCCGTTGGGCCCAAGGATTCCAATTTTATCACCACGAGCCACTTCAAAAGAAAAGTTGGAGAATACAGAGATATCGTCGTAGGATTTGCCAATATGATTAACTTTGAAGACAATTTGACCTGAACGTTTTTCGGGAGGATAAAAACGGACAAATGGGCGGTCAATATTTGATTTTTTGAGATCTTGTGGCTGCAAGCGGTCTATTTCACGCAAACGAGATTGAACCTGGCTTGCGCGTGTTCCTGCTCCAAACCGCGCGACATATTCACGTAATTGGGAGACCTTTTTTTCTTTAGCCTTGTTTTCTGCTTCTGAACGCTCGCGCATTGAGGATTTATTGACGATCATTTGATCGTAGTTACCTGGATAGATAATGACGGTTTCGTAATCGATGTCTGCAATGTGGGTAGTGACTGTGTTAAGAAAATGGCGGTCATGACTGACAACGATTAAGGTGCCGGTGTAATTGTGTAAAAAATCACCAAGCCAGCAAATCGAATCGAGATCGAGGTGGTTTGTTGGCTCGTCGAGTAAAAGAGCTGGAGGATTGCCAAACAGAGCTTGGCAGAGCATAACTTTAAATTGCATATCTGTAGGGAGCGCGCTCATTGTTTCATAGTGAAATTCTTGAGGAATTCCAATACCGATTAAGAGCTGTTCTGCTTCGGATTCTGCGCTATAGCCATCTTCTTCGGCAATAATCTCTTCGATTTCACCAAGGCGCATTCCAATCGCATCGGTCATCTCTTCTTCATAGAGTCTGTCTCGCTCTTCAAATGCATCCCATAAGCGCTTATTTGCCATTATGATCGTATTAATTACGAGATGATCGTGAAAATCTTCGATATTTTGTTTGAGGAAGCCAATTTTTTTAGGGAGGCTTACGGAGCCGCTTGTTGGATCTTCTGAGCCTATAATGATTTTTAGGAGAGTAGACTTTCCAGCTCCATTAGGACCAGAGAGTCCATAGCGGCATCCTTCGTTGAAGGTAACGGAAATATCTTCGAACAAGAGGCGGGTTCCCATTCGCTTTGTAATCTTATCAAGTGTAATCATTATGGCACTATTATTTAAAAATTGTAAGAATGAGCAAAGAGAGTATCACATCAAAGGATTCAATTTCAATATGAGAGAAAGGGCTTGTGGATTTTTACGTCACTTAGAACTGGTAAAAAATGTTTCAAAACACACTTTGCGCAACTATGACCTCGATTTAAAGCACTTTTTTCAATTTTTAGAGCGAGAAAAAACAGAGCAAGTGAATAAATTTTTAATACGTAAGTACCTTGCGGAATTAAATAAACAGGGGAAGGGCAGAGCAAGTGTGATGAGAAAACTCTCTACTCTGCGCTCTTTTTTTAAATATTTAATGCGAGAGAAGATCGTTGAAACGAATCCTTTAGATGAAATTCAAGGACCAAAGAGGGAACAGAAAATCCCGGTTGTATTGAATTATGATCAAGTCAAGGTTCTTTTTGAACAGCCGGATACGAAGAGTTATTTGGGATTTCGCGATCGCTGTTTGCTCGAGCTATTTTATTGTTGCGGTATGCGTGTTAGCGAACTCATTACATTATCGCGCTCTGATCTCGATCTATCTTCTCGATTAATTAAGCTTGAAGGTAAGGGAAAGAAGCAGCGCATTGTTCCTCTGACAAAAAATGCTGTGGAATGGCTCAAATCATATTTATCACACCCAGAGCGTGAAATGAAAGGGTCAAAGCACCAAGCTCAGAAGGATCAGCAAGCAATTTTCCTCAATCGTTGGGGAGAAAGGCTTTCTGTACGTTCTGTCGATAGGCTTTTCCAAGGCTATTTGCGTCAAAGTGGTTTGGCTGGGAGGGCGACGCCTCATACGATTCGCCATACGATTGCGACACATTGGTTAGAGCAGGGGATGGATTTGAAGATGATTCAAACGCTTCTCGGTCACAGCTCATTGGCTACAACGACAATTTATACGCGCGTTTCAGCAGAACTTAAGAGAGAGGTGTACGAAAAGGCGCATCCTCGTGCTCAGGAAGAATGAAAAGGGCAAATGCCTGAGAGCTAAAGCTTAATTTTTTTATTTTACTACAGAGATTTCCACCGTCAACCTGACGTTGAAAATTTCTGTGACTCATTGGTGATATAAAAAAGAGGGGGATGGTAAGCCGGATTTTGTCGAGAGCATCATTCATCTAGGAAATTTGTCACCAAATTCCTCAAGCGAATCCCATCTGCTCGCTGCGGAGAACAGCATATTAAGCAGATTATCTTGCTTCAGATAGGGTTTACAAAATTGTCGATTACTCAGACAACCACTGTTTCTTAAAAACAGCCTTTTCAGCCTTTCTATCTAATAGCGGTATAGTTTCTGTTGCACTTTCCGTGGCATCTGGGATTGTATTACAATCCTTTCGCCCCCAGTCTTTCACTGGTATCCTCTCCTGTGAAGTCCAGACTTTCCTCTCCCACATATAAGATATGTGGCAGCGAATGCTTGTCCTCCCCCAAAAATGTTTAAGTTGTCACAGAACGGCGACGACGACGCTTGGTTGCAACTTCTGTTCCTTCGAGCGCTTCGCTCTCTTGCCAGTAGTGGATGCGCGAGCAATGTTCGCAGAAGACGAGATTTTCTCCCTTGCGAACGATATTTTCGTGCTGAGCAGTCAGGGCAATATGGCAGCCGCTGCAAGAGCGATTGACGATCGCCACAACAACGCGATCTTTTTTGTTGCGTAGTAAACGTTCGTAGATATGAAGTAGATCAGGCTCTGTTTCTTCTGCAATTTTATCGCGTTCGATTTTGAGCGTGCTTCCTTCTTCGTTGATCAAATTGATGTTGCTGATGATCTCTGTTTTAAGATTGGCGCTACTTTCTTCAGAGTTTTTTAAGCTCTCTTTGATTTTAGCATAAATCTCTTCTTCGCTATTGCGCTTATCAACAAGATCAGAAACTTGATGTTCTGTGGCGATGCGTTCACGCTCGGCAGATGTCATCTCTTTAGTTAATGCATTAAATTCATCAACTTTTTTGACGTTGTTTTGTTGCTCGTCGAGTTTCTTGATTTTTGCTTTAGTCTCGTCGATTTTCTGCTCGTAGGTATTGATCGTAGAATTAAGCTCTTTAATGTCTTTCTGTTTAGTTACCAGCTGTTCGGAGAGCTCACTGCGTAGTGACTCGATTTGTTCGAGTTCGTTTTTACGTTGTTTTTTGACTCGCATTAAACGGATCATTTTCATATCGATTTCTTGCATCTGCAAAATTTTCTTCAAATTAGCTAACATCTTACTCTCTCTAATAAACACAGCTATGATTTTAAATGAAAAAAGAGTATATCTTACATAGGATATCTGGTTCAAGAAAATAGCGTTTCTTAAAAAATATTGGGGGAATTGGCTTCATGGTAACTAGTCAACTTCAGGAGTTAGAAACTAAAATGAATTATTTGAGAAAATATATTGATAAAGCTTCTGTAGATGAAAAGGATCTTGCAGCGATCGCTTATCTAGCTACTCTTGATCTGCTGATGCGTGATCACCCATCTATTGCGAATCAAATTATTTCTGAGCTTAAAGATCAGCGATCAACGCTTAAATTGATCGCTTCAGAGAACTATTCTTCATTGGCAGTGCAGCTTGCTATGGGGAATTTACTTACAGATAAGTATGCTGAGGGCTTTCCCCACCATCGTTTTTATGCAGGCTGTAAAAATGTTGATCAAATTGAAGAGCAAGCAGTCAATGAATTAAAAAAACTTTATAACTGTGATCATGCCTATGTACAGCCCCATTCAGGAGCTGATGCGAACCTAATTGCCTTTATTGCCTTGCTTGTTGAGCGGGTTCAAAAGCCTGAAGTTGAAGCTTTGGGTAAAAAAAATATTACTGAGCTATCTCCTGAAGAGCACGAAAAACTGCGCAAGTTGATGCTCGATCAGAAGATGATGGGAATGTCATTAAATAGCGGAGGCCATTTAACCCATGGCTATAGTTGGAATATCTCTTCTAAGCTCTTTAATGTTACACCCTATGAAGTTGATCGAGAAACCGAAATGCTCGATTATGCGGTTTTACAAGACCAGGTTGATCAGGTCAAACCAGCGGTTTTATTAGCGGGCTATTCTGCTTATCCTCGGCTGCTTGATTTTGCTAAGTTTCGTGAGATTGCGGATCGCGTCGGAGCTATTTTAATGGTTGATATGGCGCATTTCTCGGGACTTGTTGCTGGCAAAGCAGTCACAGGTAATTTTAATCCGGTCCCTTTTGCTGATATCATCACTTCGACTACACATAAAACTTTGCGTGGACCGCGTGGAGGGATGATACTTTGTAAAGAAGCATATCGTGAAGTAATTGATAAAGGATGCCCTTTAGTGATGGGAGGTCCCTTGCCTCATGTTATGGCCGCAAAAGCCGTCGCCTTTAGAGAAGCGAATTCTCCATCTTTTTGTAACTACGCTGAGCAAATCCTTTCTAATGCTAGAGCTCTAGCAGATTCGTTGTTAGGAGAAGGTATGCGTCTTGTGACTGGTGGTACAGAAAATCATTTAATTGTTGCTGATGTCATGCACTCTTTTGGATTAACAGGATTGCAAGCTGAGCAAGCGCTGCGCAATGCGAGTCTGACTGTTAATCGCAATTCAATTCCATTTGATACTCAGCGCCCTTGGCTGGGATCGGGGATTCGTATTGGAACACCTGCATTGACAACAAGAGGAATGAAGGAAGAGGAAATGCGCCTTATTGGTAAGCTGATTGTTGTCCTTCTTAAGGCATGTACGCCAGAGTTAACTAAAGAGGGAAAACAAAGCCGCTCTCAAGTGAACATTGATGCAACGATACTTCATAATGTACGCACACAAATAGAAGAATTATTAGAGAGTTTTCCTCTCTATCCAGAATTAGAAATTTAACGAGGAGCTGATATGTCTGATCAAGAAACACCTAATCACCGTCATAGAGAGATCGAAGACAAAATCGATGAGTCTTTGCTTGAGTCGCGTCGCATTTTTATTTCCGATATGATTGACAACCGCAGTGCTCGTGAAGCGATCCGTAAGTTGTGGTATTTGGAATTAAGAGATCCTGGTAAACCCATTTTACTTGTGATCAATTCACCGGGTGGTTCTGTAGACTCAGGATTTGCAATTTGGGATCAGATCAAAATGATTACGTCGCCAGTGACAACATTGGTCACAGGTCTCGCTGCTTCAATGGGATCAATTTTGAGTTTATGTGCTGCTCCTGGAAGACGCTTTGCTACTCCAAATGCGCGCATCATGATTCACCAGCCGTCTCTTTCTGGCGTTGTTCAAGGTCAAGCTACTGATCTTGAAATCCAAGCTAAAGAGATTTTAAGAAGACGCGATTCGCTTATTGATATGTATACTGGTTTTACAGGTAAAAAAAGAGAGGAGATCGCCAAGGCTATTGATCGTGATCGCTGGTATAACAGTAAAGAAGCAATGGAGTTTGGTCTTCTTGATAAAGTAGTCTCTTCTTTTTCTGAAATTGCTTAAATGACCCTTCTCACGCAGAAAACGGTGTCTTTTGCTAAATATCAAGGTGCGGGAAATGATTTTATTCTTATCGATGATAGGAGTGAAACATTTCCCTGTACTGATGAGTTGTTAATTTCTAAATTGTGTGATCGCCACTTTGGTATAGGCGCTGATGGCTTGATTCTTTTGCAACAGTCTGCAGTTGCATCATTTCGCATGCGTATCTTCAACTGTGATGGAAAAGAAGCTGGAATGTGTGGCAATGGTTTGCGTTGTCTGATCGCTTTTATTGCAGATTGTACTCTTTTGCAGAGTGATTTAAAAATAGAAGTAGAAAATACAATATATCCTTGTTTCTATGACAAAGAAAGGATTTCGATTCAGTTTCCTCTTCCAAAACTTTTATCGGAAGATGAGCGGGGAATAGTGATTGATAGCGGTGTTGAGCATCTGTTGATTGCTGTCGATGATATTGAAGCAAAACACTTTATAGAAGAGGCGCGCCGTTTGCGCTCTGACATGGGCGTCAATGTCAGTTGGGTCAAGCAGTTGGGAAATAGTGTGCAGATTCGTACATTTGAGCGCGGTGTTGAGGGAGAAACTCTTGCCTGTGGTACAGCAGCACTTGCTGCGGCATACAACTTTTTTCAAAAAAGTGATTTGGATAGCGTTAGTATAATTCCTAGGTCTAAAGAGCATTTATTGTTTCACAAACTTGGAAGTGCTATTGAAATGAGGGGGCCTGCAAAGAAAACCTTCTCTGGATCGATTAGTCCATAGAAAAATAGAGCTGTAGATTGACTAGAAATCGTAAAGTAGTGATCATACTTCACCTTTGATTTAACTGTAGGGGAAGGATGTTAATTGGAATTCCAAAAGAGATTAAAGACCACGAATATCGCGTTGGAGCGATTCCCTCTTATGTCCGTATCTTAATTGATCAAGGTCACAAGGTTATTGTTGAAACAGGCGCTGCTACCAAAATTGGTTTTACCGATGAAATGTATAAAGCTGCCGGAGCAAAAATCGTAGATTCTGCAAAAGATGTCTATGAAGCAGAAATGATTATTAAGGTCAAAGAGCCTCAAGAAAGTGAGTATTCTCTGCTTAAAGAAAATCAAATCCTTTTTTGCTATCTCCATCTCGCTCCCGATATGCCACAAGCAAAGGCGTTAATCAGCAGTAAGTGTGTTGCAATTGCTTATGAAACAGTCGTTGACAGTATGGGACAGCTTCCATTGCTTATTCCAATGAGTGAAATTGCTGGCCGTGTTGCTATTCAGGCGGGTGCAACAGCATTGCAAATGGCTAATGGTGGTAAGGGCGTATTGTTAGGAGGTATTCCTGGAGTTAGGCCTGGACGTGTAGTTGTTATTGGTGGCGGTATTGTTGGTACAGAAGCATTGCGTATGTCGCTCGGTCTTCATGCGGATGTCACGGTGATCGATATTAATGTTAATCGTCTGCGTCAACTCGAAGATCTCTATGCTCCTGCTTTAAAAACACTCTATTCTTCACCCGTTGCACTGGAGTCTGCAATTAAACAGGCAGATCTCGTCATCGGAGCAGTATTGATTCCTGGAAAAAAAGCGCCAAAACTCGTTACAAGAGCAATGGTGCAAATGATGGAGCCGGGCTCAGTGATTGTTGATGTTGCGATTGACCAAGGTGGTTGTATTGAAACGTCCCGTCCAACAACGCACTCATCGCCTACATATGTTGAAGAGAAAGTGATTCACTATTGCGTGACCAACATGCCTGGAGCGTGTGCGCGCACTGGCTCTGAAGGTCTTAATAATGCGACACTCCCTTACGCTCTTAAACTCGCAAATCTCGGCTATCGCAAAGCGCTTATGCAAGATCCTGGATTTATTCCTGGATTAAATGCTTGTCAGGGACACATCACACACCCTGATGTTGCACATGATTTAGGTCTTGCGTATGTTCCGCCTAGCGAAATACTTTTGAATAAATAGATATTGAAAAAAGCGGCTCTTTGCCGCTTTATTTAATGAGGCTGATATCTTTCTCAAATAGATGATTTTGAGCGTTCTTTCTAAAATCAATTCTCGATCCAAGAATGGTCGTTGCGATGCCACCAAGTGCTAGACAGCCAGCAAGTGGCACAATGATGAATAACCCTAGATAGATCACTGAAAAAGCAGCGCTTGCTGCAATAGCCACCGCAGCAACCATTGCTATAGAGCCTAAAGCGATTAAGCCAATGCGTTTGCACTTTTCCTTGAAAATCTCTTTTTTGTAAGCCTTTGTTACGATTTCGAGATCATCTTTTAAGTATTCATTATCGACTGTAAAAAGCATTTTAGGGTCGCCGTTATTAAAGAATACTCTTTCAAAATGAGCGGCTAGCACCATATCGGGCCTGACGATACCGGTAGTTTCAGGAAAAGTATCGCGTAAATACTCTGCATTGCTTCCCTCCCAAAGAGGAATTCCTTTTTCTCGTAGATAGTTTTCATACGCTTCTTTGAGCAAATTATCTTGAGTTTCTGCAGAGAGATCAAAAAAATCTCGTTTGGCACATTTGCCTTGAAAAACAAGATCAAGAGCAAGTGCGCGATGTGCTAAATAGTTTGAAGCGAGTTTCGGTTCGGGGATTTCAGCATGAATAAGAGCTACTTTTGGATCGTGCCTTTTAGGATTTCCTTTTAAAGCATAAACTTCACATGATGTCATACCGCCACTGCGCGTAATGCTAATATTACTACGTGCAAAAATCGACGCACAGTCTTGGCCGGTGAAAGGAATAATAGTCAGCTGATCGTTTAATCCTACTGCGCGCACTCTTTTTACAGCTTTATCATAAATGCCAAGTTCATGTTTGCCACATGCGATAAAAAGATAGTTTTTTCCATGTGAACTAGTCTCTTCTTCGTTACGAATATGTTCACTATTTTGGGCTGCTGCAGCAATTGCACTGTCTAAATATTTCTTAATCGCATCTTCAGTAGGAACACCACCGAGCATGATTAGACCCACTTTATCTTCTGCTTTAATATTAAGAGAAAATGTCTCCTCCTCTGTTTCTTCAAAACCAAGGCTTGCTAAGAAGTCAGATTCTTCAGTTGTTTGTCCTTTTAAAGTGACTGTCATAGCTTGATTAGGTGCGGGCATATTTTCAGAAGCTTTGAGGTTCGAAGTAATTGGTGGGTCATAGATAATTTGATCGAGAGGAAGATTTGCAAGATCTTCCCAAAATGCTTCTTCACCGCCCATCTTCTCTACACTCTTTTCCGATGGAGGTAGAGTAAAAAGGCGCACATATTTGCGTTGGTGTTTATTTAAGTTTCGGATGGGATCAAAAAAGTGAAAAGCGCCTTTTGTAGGAGGTTCTGTACAGTGAATATCGACCGAAATTATCTGTTCCCCACTTTTTTTTCTAACATGGTTAGCATGAATGACAGCATCGATGATCTGAGCAATTAACATAGGGCTGGTTGCGATCACTCGATTGGGAAAAGGGCCTTTATTTAGAAAGATGTTGCTAGCATTGAGCCTTGCTGGTATGTGCGCAAACCAGTCAAAATAGTGGCGTCTGTCGAGGAGTTTTACCTGCTTTTTCACGTCGCCGCATTGCTGTGCATCATTCCATTGCCTGACGCACTCATCCCCAAACTCTTTAGAATAAGTGAGATGGTGCATAACATTGTATTCAGTTGCTTTTCCGCCGTTTGCTTCGATCGACTCTCTTAAGGTCTTTGCGGCTCTTAAGTGTCCTGAGCCTCCTGATGAGCTAAAAATGACATAATAATTTGGATCGTATGGATGCTCTTTTATTGTTAGATTATTCATATTTTGCCAATTAAGTTAGTTTAATTTTTCATATATTATAAATTAAACTAGAATAATTAACAATTGTAAATACTTTAGAATTATATAGTTAAAATTTTAATTATATCGATTTGGATGAGTGGATTGGATTACTTAATACAGGCGATATTGCGTTTTTTGAGATTGTTTTGAGCGTTCATATCAGGCTTGCGGTAGTAGATAGCCCCGTAGGCGACAGAAAGAGCTCCTCCAAGGCAGAGGGTGCTCGTTAGGGGGATAATAATGAATAAAGCGAGGAAGATTGTAGAAGTAGCTGCCAATATCGAAACGGTCAATCCTGCAATGATTGCTAAAGCGCCTAGAGCAATGAGTGTGCATTTTTTTGCTTTTTCTTTGAAAATTTCCTTTTTATAAACCTTTTCAGCGCTAACTAGCTCTTTTTTCACTAAATCGAGGTCAAGATTGAGAAATGACCGTTTAGATTCAGGAAAGAAGGTATTAGCAAAATATGTCGCAAAGGAGTCGTCGGGACGAACAATTGAAGCATCCTCAGACAGGTATTCCAAAAGGTAGGCAGCGCTGCCTCCTTCCCACAAGGGAATTCCTTTTAAGATTAAATGATTTTCATATGCACGTATTAAGTCGTGTAATTGCTCGTTGGCATCAGATTGATAGAAGGTATTTTGAGATTGTTTCCCTTTAAAAGCTAATTGCAATGCTAGAGCGCGATGAGCTAGATCATGAGTGTCTAATTTTGGCTTGGGGACTTGTGCATGAATTAACACTTTTTTGGGATCGTTTCTCAATGGGTTGTCTTTAAGGCGCATCAGCTCCATTGAAGTGAGTCCGCCAGAACGTGTTATAGTAATATCTGCGCGTCCGAAGATTTCTTTGCAATCTTGTCCGGTAAATGGAATGATTTTGATGTTATCAGAATGCGTATGTTCCTTAAGTTTTTCTAGTGCTTTTTCATAAATTCCTAGTTCAGGTTTTCCACAAGCGATAAATAGATAGTTTGTTCCTTCGGGCTTGGATTGATTCTTTGCGATTTTAATTGTTTGGTCAATATAATCGAGAATCGCATCTTCAGTAGGGATTCCTCCCAGCATGATTAATCCAACTTTATCGTCTGCTGCAATATCAAACTTATATGCATTGCCATCTTGCTCTGCATTAGCCTTTAAAAAGGGTTCTTCAAGATCACATTGTGCTTTTAGATTCACTGTGACTGCAGTGCCGGGTGTGGGGAGTTTCTCAGAATTCTTAAATATTTCTCTAATCGGTGGATCATAAATGACTTGATCCGCGCTTATTTTAGTGAGATCTTGCCAGAATTTTTCATGGCTTCCTTTTTCCTTAATATCTTTTGATGAAGGAGGGAATGCAAAGAGCCGAAGTAGCTTGCGCTCATCATTACTGAGACTTCTAATAACATCAAAATAGTAACTAGCGGTTGGGATAGCAAGTTCATTGACATATAAATCGATCGATTTAACAGCTTCTCCTTGCTTGCGTCTTTTATGGTTAGCGATGATTGTTGCGATGCAAATTTCTTTGAGATACATCGGGCTTGTTAGGATAAGGCGTTCTGGCAGGGCTCCTTCTTTTAGGAGCAGATTTTCAGCGTTAAGACGTGCTGGAATATGAAACAATTTATCTGTGATATAGCGATGATCGTAACACCATCTTTGGTATTCTACATCACCACTGCGCTGAGCGTTATCCCACATTCCGGTCATTTTGTTGCCCACTCTTCTATTGTGGGTGAAATGCTCTAGAGTGTTCCTTAAGATGACACTGCCAGCTACGGCTTCGATTTTATTTGCGAGATCTTGAGCAGCTCTGACATGTCCAGATCCGCCATCGTTATACCATATTTGAGCTTTGGTATACTGAGGGTATTCGTAGTTAGTAAAAACAGTAGCCATAACATTATTACTCTTTAAATTCGGGGCGATTATATAGGAGGATGAGTTAATTTGAAAGTGAAATGTTTATTTGTAATACTGAATAAAAATGTGTTTTATTGAATATTAAATTCTTTAATACTATGAATTTGAAACAATATTGTTTTTTTAGGCAGTTTTGTCTGGCTTAGATTCTTGGTGGAGGAGAATTGCGTTGGTGTAAACTTCAGTTCCCTTTTTGATCGTATAACTTTTTTGGTCATGATTAAGCTTTGCGAGCCCAAAGCGGATCTCGTAGCCTTCAGACCATTCGTAATTATCCATCGCTGACCAAGGGTAAAAACCGCGAATATCCATACCATCGCCGCACGCCTTGTCGATTTGCTTGATCACTTCGTCAAAGTGAGCCTTAAGGCGAGCTGGATGATCGCTATCAGGCGTTCCCGTTTCGGTAATATAAATCGGCAAATTAAAAGCATTAAGCTCTTGGATTGCTTCATAGATTCCTTCAGGGAAGAATCGGTATTCATAACTTGTCATTTCTTGTCCTGGACGGCACGTTGAAGATACCGGGGGCCATTGAAGACCCGCTTTGAGTAGAGGCTTAGTGTAGTAGTTAACGCCAAAAAAATCGCTCATTTGAGGCATGTTAAAACATTTGGGTAGTTGGAGATCGACGTTTGCGAGAAAGGGAAAGAATGCGCTGGGATATTTTAAGCTACTCTCTTTTTTCGCAAAGAACTCCATAACAATCTGGTGAGTGATTCGTGTAAATAGCTCGGCAGGGATCTTTTCTAAAGGGTTTTTTAAACCGTGTGTTTCAAACTGGAGAACGTTGTGTACGAGACCTATTTGCGCATCAGGACGGATTTGTTTTAGCGCCTGATAAGCTCTGCAATGTGCTTTTAGCAGGTTGCTTAAAACGGTGCCTGCTTGTTGTAAATTGAAGCGGAAAGGGGGGTGTTTGCCAAGCACATAGCCCATAAAAGCGTAGATTGCCGGTTCGTTAATTGTGACCCATAGATCAGCTTCTTTGTTCATTTTTTTAAAAACATAAGTGCAGAAATCGACATAGTCTTGAATGTTTTCTTCATTTTCAAAGCCTCCTTCTTCAGCAAACCATTGAGGGTTTGTGAAATGATGGAGTGTGATCATGGGTTCAATGTTGTTTTTGCGCAATAGCCGGCAGAGTTCAATGTAATGGTCAATAGCCGACTGGTCAAATTCGCCCTTTTGTGGTTCGATCTTGCTCCACTCTAGGCTAAAGCGGTAGCTGTTGACTCCGAGTTTTTTGAGTAGGGCGACATCGCGCTCCATCTCGTTCCAGTGATCTAGCGCTTTGCCTGAGGGACTTAAACGGGAGTTAGGCTGGCTTTCATGATGAGCCCAGTCGCTATCAGGGCAATTTTCCGCTCCCGAGATTTGGTACTCAGAAGTAGAAATGCCCCATTTGAAATCATCTGGTATATTAAAAATAGACGTCATTATTTAATAATTTGATTGCTTGTAAAATTATTGTATTAATTATTAATTAAAATATCAATTCTTATTTAACTTTAATTTACAGAAAGACTTTCATTTGTAAAGTAAAATTTTTTTAATAGAGGAGGGAAGTTTACAGGAGAAATAATCTTTGTTCCTGGTATCTCCGATTTAAGATAGCGCGCATTGCCGCCTTCCCAGAGAGGGATGCCTCTTTCAATCATATCTTCTTCATTTAAAGCAGGATCAGGCGGAATCATGTTGTTGAGCTTGTTGAAATAGCTCAGAGGGGCATGGCGAAAAGTTGCAAAAGGAGAAAATGCATCGTGTTGATACATCTCCGCATGAAGGCAAATGTATTTAGGATCATTTCTTAAAGGATTGAGTTTGAGAGCAATGATCTCTTGTGATGTCATTCCTCCGCTGCGCGTAATGCTGAAATCAGAACGAGCGAGTAGATCTGAAATTGGTTGCGCTGTAAAGGGAATGATTGTCAAATTCGTGAAGGGGAATTGACAGTGAATCATATTGAGCGTTTTCACATATGTACTGCTGTCTGGTTTCCCGCAAGCGATGAACAGGTAATTTCGCCCTTTAAATGTTCCATTAAATTCCTTCCGATCGAACTGCAGTGCTGCAGTGACATAGCGCAAAAGTGATTGCTCTGAAGGAATAGAGCCGAGCATAATGAGTCCAACGCGATCATTTGCTTGTAGATCAAACTGCGCAATTTTACTTGTTTCATCATAAGAATGGGCGATTTGCTTAAGAAAGCGCTCTTCATCCGCTTTTTGAGCCTTTAGTTGAAATGAGAGAGCTTCACCTGGTTTTGGCAGGTTTTCTGATTTTAGGTAAGAGGGTCTGACTGCAGGGGCGTAAATAATTTGTCCCTTTCCCATGCTTAAGGAAGTTTTTTCCATCCAATAGTTTTCATCGCCATTAAATGTTCTTTTATCCTGTTTTGTTGGAGGCAAAGTATATAGGTGAATTAACTCTCGTTGCTTAGAAGATAAGCTCTTTAAAGGGCGTAGGTAGTATGTCGCTTCATCTGTTGGGGGCTCAACATTATAGAGGTCAACAGAAGTGATTTGAGCGTTATATTGCTCGTTAACCTCAAGAACAGCGTTACACACTGCTTTAAGAAATAGAGGGCTTGTGCAAATGATCTTATTTGGAATGGGCTCTTGGGAAATGAGCAGATCTTTAATCGTATTTTTAGCGGTTGAATAAAACATAAGATCAAATATGCGGTGAAATTTTAGCAGAACAATTTGCCTTTTAATATCGCCGCGTTGTTGCGCTTGATCCCATAGGTCGGTAAAAAAGGCTCCGCAATTAGCGTTGATTGTACATTCTGATCGAGTGACATTCATGACATTGGCAGAAACGCCTTCTTCTTCATAGCGTTGACGCAAGATTTCTGCAGCAATCAGATGCGCTGATCCACCTGACGCGCTCAAAATTGGCACCCATTGATTTTCAGGTTCTTCTGCAAAAGCTTTTCCACAACAAAGTGTGAGAATGTATAATAGGACTATGTATCGCTTCATCAACTGTCGAGTTTTTTATTCTATGCTATCGTGATGAACGCTACTTGCAATTGATATAATTAAATGCTATCACCACGAATAGAGGGATCTTTTATTTATCCCCTATGCAGGCTTAACTTAGAATAGATTAGAAATATTTGTGAAGTAAGTTTTTTATGGCTGAACATAGACCTAATTGGCCAAAAGAATATTGGACCAAGGGTCAAGATCTAATTGCGAATGGCAATATCGCTTCTATAGAGTTCTCTGAGGGCACATATCAAGTTGAAGTGCGTGATCGCAAATCGGATTGGCCTTTTCTTCAACTTGATGATTTTAGCAGGGTTCTCGATTGTTTTTGTAGCTGCAAAGAAGCTGGGAAAAAAGGGAGCTGCGTGCATCTTGCCACAGCATATCTTGCGATTGTCTCCAAAGAGGGAGAGCCTCTACATCTGCGTTTTCGCCACAGCTTTTGGAATGCTCTTTTTTTGCTTTGTCTCGATGAATTTGGCGATAATCTTTCTCTCTTAAAGGGTTCTGTTAAGCAGGGATATCTAGCTAAAGCAGATCATGATCGTAATTTTTCACTTCAAGCGCTGAATTCAGAAGGCTTTAACTTTCTAGAAAAGCTAATATGCCAACGTCAAGAGGAAACAGAGGCGACTTCTTTAAAGTTCTCAAATCTTTCAGAGGAAGAATTAAAAAGGTGGCGAGAGAAAAGACCTAGCCGTTATTTGCGCTATGAGCTTTCATTTTGGTCAGATCTTGCAAAGAGTTGCTTATTAAACCAAGATCAGAAAAAGGCGTATAAAATCACATTTGATGAAGAAAAAGGGCAATTGCCTCATGCGATTCATGCCTCTTTTCCTCATTTTGAATTTCAGCTAAGCATGCGCCCTGGCGATTGGGATCAGCTTGTCCAATCATTAAACAGTATTGAATCTCCTCTTCACCTCTTCGAGAGGCAGAAAGAAATAAAAGCAATTGAATATGATGAAGATAAGCAAGAATTTCGATTGATATTTGACCCTACAGCGCCGATGCAAAAAAAACAGGTCAAAAAAGAAGAAGGAATACGACTTAATCATTGGATGTATTATCCAAAAACTGGGTTTTTCCCCATTGATCACGCTGATTTGCTTTCAGAAGAGACAATTGGTGTTGATAAAATTGCAGAAGCTCTCACTCTTTATACTCCGTTGTTTGAAAGAAGCTTAAAAAGTCATCAAATTTTTGAAGTACCACATAAGCTTCAGTACAAAATATTTTTCAGCACTGAAAATGCTTTGCATATTCAAAGCTATCTCTATCAAGAAGGTGATTTGTCTAAGCCTAAAGCAGTGCTATTTGGCAATTGGCTCTATTTGCCAGAAAAAGGGTTTTATCGTTTAGCAGAACCTTATCTATCAGAAATAGAATTGATTGTCCCAAAAGAAGATATTGCAACCTTCGTCGATCGTTACCGACACTGGCTAAATCTTTTCGATGGGTTTCACATTCATCTTTATGGATTGCAGTCTGATTTGAAATACACGCTCAATGAAGAGAAGCAACAACTTGAATTTATACTTCACGGTGAACAAGAGGAAGATAGTGGTGAAGTGATCGAATTTGATCATTGGACATATGTTAAAGATCAAGGATTCTATCCCAAAATGCTTGGGAAAGATAAACGATTTATCTTAACGCAGATGCAAGTCTCGTTTGACAAACTAGAAACATTTATTTCAGCTCATAGCGATGAGCTTGAAGGCATTCCCTCTTTTTTTGCAACAGACTGTCCTGTTCAAAAGATTGAGCTTAGTGTGACAGTAGATCCGGAAGAGCGTATTGTTACGACTCCAACTCTAATCTATGCAAAAGAGTATCGAAATCGCACGCCGCGTCATTTTGGTGCGTTTTTCTATGTGCCTGGAGAGGGATTTTCTTCTCTGCCTCCGGGGATTAGCCTTCCCGCTCCTTATACGGAAAAACAAGTGATTCCTAAAAATAGAGAAGCGCATTTTCTGTCACAAGATTTGCCGCGCTTAAAAGCTCTTATCACGCACCTAGATCAGCGTCTGATAATTCCTAAAGAGCTTGTTTTGCGTATTGATAATTTAAGGTATGACAAGCGCGGCCGTGGTCGAAAATGGCTGCTCGATTTGAGCTATGTTAGTGAGTTTGGGCATTGTCCGATTTATGAAGTGTGGCAAAAACTTGTCAGTAATGGATCCTATTTTTTCAGCTCAGCTGGACTTTTTCCTTTGAAAAACAATCGATTCGATTGGCTTAAAGCGATAAAGCCTAAAAGGTGGCTCAATAAAGGGCAGACTCTGCGTCTCTCAACACTTGAATGGATTAAACTCAGCGCTTTTGAAGAGATGCGTCGCCCAACGGGTCAAACCCTTCGAGCTCGTAAAACACGTGAGCTTATCGAACAGTTTTACTCTCTGCAGGTCGAAAGCCCTCTCGATACTACAGGATTGCGTTCCACACTCCGTAGTTATCAAGAGCTTGGTTTGAAGTGGCTATGGTTTTTATACAATCAAGATCTTTCTGGACTACTTTGTGATGAGATGGGACTGGGAAAGACCCACCAAGCGATGGCACTTCTCGCTGCTGCTTATAATGCACATATGCAGGGCAACAGGCCTTTTAAAGCGCTTGTCGTTTGTCCCACTTCAGTGATTTATCATTGGGAAGATTTGCTTAAACGATTTTTCCCCAAACTCTCTGTCAAAGTCTTTTACGGCGCATCGCGCACTCTAGAAGATTTTGTTGCTCATCGCGATCTACTGCTCACTTCTTACGGTATTTTGCGCAGCGAAAATGCAAAACTTTCCAAGCTCTCTTTTGATATTGCAATATTCGATGAAATTCAAGCTGCAAAAAATGCCAAATCACAAACACATAAGGCGCTCTGTCGTATCAAAGCAGCGATGCGCTTGGGATTGACTGGTACGCCGATTGAGAACAACTTGTTAGAGCTTAAGGCTCTTTTTGATGGGGTCCTTCCAGATTACATTCCCAATCATGGACATTTCAAACCGCTTTTTATCAATCCAATTGAAAAGCAAGATGATAATCAGGCAAAAGATTTGTTAAAAAGATTGATTAGTCCATTTATCTTGCGTCGCAAAAAAAGTGAGGTTCTCTTAGAGCTTCCTGAAAAAATAGAAGAGATTGCGTATTGCCCACTTTCCGATCAGCAGAAAAAACTGTACAAAGATGAGGTGCAAAAATGCAAAACGCAGTTGATCGACCAACTTGCTGATGAAGAAAAAAGAGTGCCCTATGTGCATGTATTTGCTCTATTAACAAAACTCAAGCAGATCTGCGATCACCCCTGTTTAATCAACAAAGATTTCATTAATTACAAGAGTTATGCTTCAGGTAAGTGGGATCTTTTTACTGAGCTTGTTGAAGAGGCTCATGCGAGCAATCTCAAAATCGTCGTTTTTTCCCAATACTTGGAAATGCTTGATTTGATTCAGCGTTATCTTACTGAACAGAATATTGGTTTTGCAGGCATACGCGGGGCTACCCGCAACCGCCGTGCTGAACTAGAGCGCTTTCGCGATGATCCCAACTGTAGAGTTTTTGTCGCGTCTCTTCAAGCAGCCGGCGTCGGTATCGATCTCACCTCAGCTTCTGTTGTGATCCACTATGACCGCTGGTGGAACCCCGCTAAAGAAAATCAAGCGACCGATCGTGTTCATCGTATTGGTCAAAGTCGTGGTGTTCAAGTGTTTAAAATGGTGACTCGCGGCACGATTGAAGAGCATATTTTCCAGATGATAGAGCGTAAAAAAGGCCTGCTCGACGAAGTCATCGGCTACGACGATCAAGATCAAGTTAAAACTTTAAGTAAGACAGAGCTCATTGAAATCCTTCAACTCTCCGAATTGACCATCACATGAGTTTTTTTGATCTAACATGTAGGTTTTTAAAATTTTAGGTAGATGTAAAACAGCTTTACATCTGCTTTTATTGCTTCAAAAAATGGTAATTATTGAATTAACTGTCCAATAATCATTAATTTCGCTAAAATTTCCTACCAATCTTAAAAAATAGTTTACATTCAATGCAAACAATAGCTTTGGTCGGAAGACCTAACGTTGGTAAATCAGCTCTATTTAACCGCCTATGTAAAAAGCGCATCTCTATTGTCGATGAGGCAGAAGGGATCACGCGCGACCGCATTTATGGTGAAGCAGATTTCTTTGGTAAAACAGTTCGCTTAATCGATTCTGGCGGTATTGATCCTAAGGCTATAGGAGATTTCGCTGAGGCGATTACTGCACAGACTCAGCAGGCGATTGAAGAGGCTGATCAATTCATCATGGTTGTCGATTCTAAAGTAGGACCAACAACTCTTGATGAACACGTTGCTAAACTGCTCTTGCGCATTGGAAAGCCAGTCTATCTCGCTGTGAACAAAGTTGATAAACGCGATACACATGCGATCTACCCCTTTTACTCTTTTGGTATTGAAACGATTGTTGCTGTTTCGGCAACGCATGGTTTTCAAATTGCTGATATGATGCAGCTGATTGCAGATACCATTCCTGAAGATAGTGAGCCTAAAGTTGATGAGAGCACAATTCCTCGTATAGCACTGGTTGGCAGAACAAATTGTGGAAAGTCAACACTGCTTAATGCGCTACTCAATGAGCCGCGCGTATTAGTGAGTGCTGAAGCGGGGACAACACGTGATCATATCGACGCTTATATCACATATGCTGGTAAACAGTATTGTATTGTTGATACAGCTGGTATTCGGCGTAAAAAGAGCGAAAAAGAGGTTGTTGAGAAATTTGCAGCATTGAGAACATTTAATGCGATTTCCCGTTGCGATATCTGTTTGTTAATGATCGATGCGGAAGAGGGGATGACTACCGAAGAGAAGCATATTGCGGCAGAACTTGAAAGTCGCGGCAAAGGGTGTATTATCTTAGTGAATAAATGGGATCTTGCTAAAGGATTTCGTATGGAACACTGCCTACAGTCTCTACGAGATGAAGTTGGGTTCCTCAGTCACTGTCCTCTGCAATGTATCTCGGCTAAAACGAAGCGTAACATCGATCAAATCTTTCCTCTAATTGATGAAGTGATTGAAGCAAGCCAAAAGCGGATCACAACAGGGGAACTCAATCGCTTTGTTGAAGGAGCTCAGCAGCGCTGCCATCCGACGATGATTCGCGGTAAACGGCTGCGTATCTATTATCTCGCTCAAGTTGCAGCGAATCCTCCCCAGTTTACGCTATTTGTCAACTACAGCGATTTGATGACCGATAGTTACAAAAAATATTTGATCAATCAATTGCGTAAGGAATACAAGTTTTCAGGACAGCCTCTTGTCCTTAATCTTAAAGAGAGAAAGCGTGTCGATGCAAGCGTGCGCGTTTCACGGGAGGGTCCCACTTCCACTCCTTCCCGCCGACAACCTTCGTTCGGTAGACCCAGTCAGAGTCGTTTTCCCTCATCAAACGATCGCAGCCCATCAAAAAACCGTGGACGAAGCCATAGCGGCGCATCGCGTGGAACATATAGCGGGAACTCGTCGGCCGGAAATGGCTACGGGGGCCGTCGATCGGAGAGATCACGTTCTGATGAAAGAGAATAATCTTTTGAGCGGCCTTAACAGGTACTGATAATTTCTCTTCCGATTTTACCATCAAATCACATTTTAAATTTGCGTGTTTGCCCCAAGGTTCATGAAAACCTGGCGAGGCGACTAAATATCCGGGCAAAGCCAGTGTGATGAATAGTTTTCTAAAATCCATAGCGTAACATCAAAGCGGGGAACATCTTTTCCTCATACATCGGACTCATCATCTTCTGCTCCCACAGTCTTTCGTTATAAAGTTTTGTCTCTTCTCCAACACCGACGATACCACCAAAATACCATCCCGCTTCAAAACTTGTAAAGATCGCACCTGCAGCGATGTTGCCTTTAATATAAAAGTGCGCCGCTGCTGCGATAAACAATGCATTAATTGTAAAAGCAGTGAAAGCTGATTGCTTTTGTCCAAGATATAAATAGCCTGAACCAGGAATCACGGCATTGAGTCCTTGGGCTGTCGATGCAGACTTTTTTTCCATGCAGTATTGGTGTATAAGATCATTCCAATAGACTGAGTTTTCTTGTGAAAGCTCTTGCGCTCGGCAGCTATCGCCATCGATTAACGCTGTTGCCATATTGAGCTCTTCACCAGTTTTTGGTTCACTAGCTTCGATCATGCGCAATATTTTTTGAGCCGTATCATCGTTGCCTTGCTCTAGATAGCTCTCATAGAGAATGATCATCATATCGCGATAAGCGGAGAATTCAGGTGTTACGTAGCGCAAGTCGCTGTGTTCGAAAGTATTAATTACATCAGGATAGCGTTTGCCAAAATAGTAGCTCAGCATAATGTAATACTGAATTTCTACCTTACGGTCTGACTCACTTTTAGGAAGTAAGATTTCTGCCCGACGAAAAGCGGTCATTGCTTGGTAAAGATCGAGCTCTTCGGCAAAACGCACTCCAATCAGGTATTCCTTTCCCCAGTCGCTTGCCCGTTCGCGAGCGCTCAGCGGTTTAAATGCTGATGGAAGTTGGCGGACATAGCTCTCTTTTAGGCCATAGTCCATCTGAGGCTCAATACGTTCCATGACTGGATTACAACCTGCCAAGCACAAAATCAATACACAAAAAACAATCGCGCGCATTACGCTCCATTATAGTATGTGTGCAACTATTGAAAAATCGTTGCACACTCCCTTTCGAAGCGCTAGAATTTAAACCTCTAGGAATTATCTATCAATCTTTAGATCATTTGCAGCAGCACGAAGTGCAGTCACATGTGCCCAATGGAACCGCTGTACCATTAGCAGTATTCACAGTTCCTGTATTAATTGATTCCAATCCAGCTGTCAAATTGCTTAAGTCAGGGGACTCAACATTAATAACATTGCCACCTTGTTGAATATTGTATTGACCGCTGCTCTGATTGCCAAATAAACGGAGGCATGAAGTGCCACCAAATGATTCTATGTCAACATTGACAAAGAGCTGGTTATTTTCAATGCAAAGAGTACTTTGATCTACTTGACTTCTAATAGAGACATCAAGGCTAACAACTGTTCCTTGAATATCATTGAAAGAGTTGTTGCAAATTGAAACAGGGGTGCTAAAGAGATTCGCTTGTGAATAGAACCCCGCAGCATCTTGAGAAGAAGTTATATTTTGGAAAGAGTTGTTGCACACAGTGATAGGACTTTCAGTAAAACTATTTAGCAACAGGATTCCAGAAGTAGTCGTGCCGGCTGCTGTTGCAGTGAGATTTTCAAAGCAATTATTACTAAAAGCAACAGGATTATTTGCGAAAGCGCCATCTAGTGTTATCCCATTCACTCCATTAGTTGAAGAAAAGTCCTTGAATGAATTGTTGCAAAAAGCAAGTGATCCATTTTCATAAGTTCCGTTAAGCTGTACTCCAGCTACATTATGAGTAGTATTTTTCAGGTTTTGGAAAGTGTTGTTACAAAATACTAAATTTGAGTTGTTATAGGATCCTAACATATTTATCCCAAATGTTGCGCTATTAATGCCTGAGAAATTTTGAAAAGTGTTGTTTAGTGATGAGAAATTTATGTCGTCATTGGAGGCAAAAAGAACAATTCCAGCAGTCGAAGATTGAGAGGAGATAAAATTATCGAATGTATTATTGCAGGCGTAAAATTCTGTATTACTCGGATTTGTAAGAAGAATTCCTAATATATTTGCTTGAGCAGAAAAGTTTTGCATCGAATTACAAGAGAAGCATAAAGAACTATTAGCTACTGGCTCACCAAAACCAATTGCAAATATGCCATTGTCTGAAGAGAAATTTTGGAAAGAGTTTCCTCTAAATGATACAGTGCAATTGGTTAGACTGGAAAATGCAGTAGCATTCACATTTCCAACACCGTTAAAGTTTTGCAGCGAGTTATTGCAAAAAGAGAAGTTTGTGTTTGAAATGGTGTCTCCAAATACTATTCCTTGTGCACTGTCTATAGAGGAAGAGATGTCTGAAATCATGTTATTACAAAATGAGAGAGAGCTATTTGTAATCGTATTAAAAATTCCAATTGCTCTAGCATCATTAAAAGTAGCGGTTCTCATAACATTTTTAATGCAGTTGTTCTCTATTTTAATGTGCCCACTTTCTAAAGGATTGGTTCTTACAATAGCGGCTCCAATATGATTGGTAAACAGGTTGTTGCGAATCGTGTAGTTATTGCCTAAATTGATAATGATTCCTATTGAGGGATCAAAAGTTGTATTAGCTCCATCGAGATGTAGTCCAGCAACTTCAGTACAGTCATTCATTAGAACTTCAAAACCAGCGGGAGCTTGAACATCCCCAATTCTTGTAAAGTTTTGAATGAGAGGAAAGCATCCTGGCGTGCACGCAGGTATGCAAATGTCACAGAGATCAAAGCTTGCTGCTGATCCAATCAACCGTTGACACTCTTTCATAATAAAACCGCAGTCCATGTTTCTAGATGTGCCATCACCAGGTAAGACGTAGATGATATCGCCTTCCTTAGCGGTGCCTTCTGCGAAGAGAAGATTATTAAATGGGTTCTCAAATGTTCCCGATCCAGGCAAGCAGTTGCGGTTGTTAACAAAATAGATTCTTGGAGAACAAGGGAGGTCACAGCACAGGTCAAACAAATGAGTTTTGTTTTCGACAGGGATGATTTCGTTGCGATATACTGGTTGTGTCATACGCGCAAATTGTCTAGCTGTTTCATCACAAGGTGCAGGATATTTGCTATCGAATCGGGTGCTGTTTTGTACCATGTTAGCTGGACCGAAGGGGAAGCTCAAAGTAATCCAGCCTTGGCCTTTTGTATTAAAGATGGGATCGTAGGTTACATCTCCGCCAATTGTAATGCCGTCATAAACTTTTAATGATACGCGCCCTCTGCCGCCCCATACTCCGCCAAGATTCTCTCCGGCAACATTTTTTTCAAATAAATAGTATGGTCCTGCAGCGAAATAGAGATCGACATATTTAAGTTTAGGGGCATAAAAACCCACTTCGGCATCGATATCGGCTAAACTCGCCCTGACAACTTGACGAGCAATGGCAGAGTGACAGGCGAAATGATCAAAACAAGGACACTCTTCTCCTGTTGTGTTACCAACTGGAACATAGCCGTTTATGCGCAAATCTGCCCATTTAGATAGGAGTTCAAAGCCTCCCCCAACTTGATTTTGAGAGCCGAGCTCTTTGGTATCGCGGAAGTCATAATAGGCGTTAAGCCCAACTATGGCATTCTCACAGGCATAACGTCCCCCGAGACCCGCATTCGCGGCCCATCTTCCATCGTTGAATACGTGGCCTCTGAGATCAATGAAGGGTTGAAAGGGTCTCTCCCCAGATGGTGAAAGAAAAGTTGAAAGAGTAGTATAACCCTCGTCATAACCAAAACCTTTTGGAGCTCTGTATCCAATAGAGCCTCGAGAGCCTGGACCTGGATTGCAATCTTTTTTTGAATCTTGTGCGTAGAGAGCACTGCTAAATAAAACTAAGCCGCAAGTAATCAAACGATAATTGGTCATGAATTTTCCCTTATAAAGTATTTAGTTGGGTATATCAGTAATCGCCAAAAGAGTAAAGTTAATTTTTTATAATTCATTGTAATTAATATTATTTGCATCAATTACGATTTATGATAAAATACTTGTGAAATTATTAATTTTTTAATGGAACACATCAAAATGGATAATACACTTGATCAATCCTTAGGCAATACTGAAAGAACTAAAAACCGAGTTGCTTATTTTTGGATTGGTGGACTGCCTGGAGCTCTTACTATTATAGCTGGTTTGGTTGAAACAATCGCGGCTCTTGCAACTGCAATTTTTTATGGACTCAAAAGTCTTTGCCATCGTGATATTGGTAAAAAAATTACTGCTCAGCAAGATGCGTATCGCGCCTTAAATTTTGTTGCACACGGTCTAGCAAGCATGTGCCGCGGTGTTGTTGAGTTAATACCGATTTTCAACTTAACGCTCTTAATTTACGATGAAGTATTTAAGCTTCGCATGACCTATCTTAAAGAGGATGTTCCTCAAAAATACAACGCAATCCGCCTCTAAATCATGATTCATTGAGAATTTTGCTGCAGACTACTTAACTAAATCTGTTAACGATTTGAAATAGTTTGTCGCCTCATCGAATTCCTCTCTGAGGATTGGCAAGTCAGCAACTTCTTTATGAAGTTCTTCTGTATTTTCTGTAACTTGAACATAATCTGCCCATGAATTGATGATATGTGGGCGAATGAAGAGCAAGACATTTCTTACATTTACAGAACGATTCATTGAATTGAAAGCTGCTCCTACTACAGGGAGTCCTCCAAGACAGGGTATTCCCGTATTTCCTCGCTCTTTATTATCTTGGATAATTCCGCTGAGCACTAAGAAATGTTGATCGGGTACGTGAACGCGCGTATTCATTGTCGTTTGATCTGTGACAAGACCTGAGACTTGGTCTGTGGCTACCTGAGGCAACCCAAGAGGCAGACTGCTGATTTCAGTAGTAATTTCTAATGTCACAATATTTTCATCACCTAGGATGGGTGTAATGCTTAAATTTACGCCAACGTTTCTGTATTCGATACTTGTTGATGTTTGTACGTTCGCAGCTGAGTTTGTGACGACAGAACCAACAAAGGGAATATTACTACCGACAAAGATCGTCGAGTTTTTATTGTCTTGTGTAATGATTTTTGGGTTGAGGATGATCGAAGAATCTCCATCAGTCTGTAGCGCATCAACGAGAGATCCAAGAGAGATAAAGCTTTTTCCTTTGTGTAGAATAAGATCACCTATAACTCCGAGATCCAGACCTCCTGATGTTGGAATCAATGAGGGGTCAGGAAAATTAGTTGCATTGACACGATTCACTTCATTAACAAAGGCATTAGGAGCTATGGGTTGTGTATTGCCGACAGAGGTTGCAAACTTGTTGCGGAACTTTGCTCGCCCCGCCCATTGGAGACCAAAGTTTTGCGCATTATTGATCGTTGTTTCAATAGCAAGCACTTCGATGAATACTTGACGCAAGGGGATATCGAGGTTATCGATTAATGTGCGCAGTTTTCTTAATGCCTCTGGATGCCCTGTTGATACAAGAGAGTTTGTAACTTGGATCCATTGGAGTGCATTGATCGCATTGATCAAGTCTTCGTTTTGGATTTTTTCTCCTTCAGTAATTACAACTCCAAGTAGGCTTTCTCCAATAAGACTTAATGCTTGTTGGATTTCATTTCCCTGGTGATATTGTAATTTGTAGACGAAAAATGACGTATTATCGATTCCATCTGGTTGTTCTGCAGGGGTGTCAAATTTGCTTAAAAGGTCTTTTGTACGATCAATTGATGCTTGGCTGCCAGAAACAATAATTGAATTTGTCATGGGCATCCAACGCAAGTTTTCGATCGTATCGTAAAGATCGGGCTCTTGCACTCCGCTATCGATGAGCTGCTGTTGAAAGTCTTGTGTAGTATGAATAAGTTCTTCACCACCGCGGTAGTGCGGGTTGTAGAGGGAGAAAGTTGTCGGGGCCGATAGTAAGGAAGGGACACGTCTTGCTGTGGCAGCAGAAGGAGTAATTCCACTTGGGGTGTCGAATTTTTCAATTAAGTTCGTGAGTTCCATTAAAGCTGATTCAGGACCTGTAAAGAGAACGGATCCTGTCTCTTGAACCATACGCATGCTATCAATTGTTTCGACAATTGATTTGTCTTTGATCTTGCTCTTTTTTAGATCTTTACCTACTGCTCTGAGTTGAGTCATCAACTGTGTTGGGCTGATAAATTGGGGCTTATAGACTAAAAAGCTGACATCTCCAATGGTTTGAATATCATAACGTCTTGTTGGAGCGCCTTCTAGAATTCCTTGAAGTTGATTTTCATCTATTAGATTTCCATCAGGAACATCGTATTGATCGATTAAGCGTTTTGCGATATCGACAGTTTTTTGAGGGCCTGTGATAACAATAGAGTTGTGTTGAGGTATGTATTGCATATCCTTGACAACTTCCATCAGTTGTCTGTTAGGAACAACATCCATGTCGAGTCTATTAATGACTCGATTGAGCTCTTTTAGAACGAGTTCTCCATTAGCGTATTTCAATTCATAGATAAAAAATGTGTACGCTCCTGAGTCTCTGCCAAAACGGTGCATTTCTTCTGTAGGAGTGTCAAGATCAATAAGCAAGCCTTTAATACGATCAATGGTTTGCTGCGAACCTGTAAAAATAATAGAGTTGGATTCACTTAAAAAGCGTGCAGATTCAATTGCATTGATTAAAGCTGGATCGCGCAATCCCGATGCTTCAAAATTGTTAGCGAGATTTTTAAGTGAAGCAAGCAGTTCTTCACCGTGGCGGTTTTTGGGATGATATACAAAATATTGTTCGCCAAAACCATCTGGGGCTTTTGCATCTAAAGTTGGTATGATTGAAGCGAGTCTGTCAAGAGCTCCGGTATAGCCTGTAAAAATGATTGTATTGGATTCTGGTATATAGTACATGCTATGGATTGCTGAAATCAAATCGTCATCAGGCATCCCTGATTGCTTAAAGCTGTTCAACATTTTCTCTAAAGCATCTTTAATGTATTCAGGAGTTGCATATTTGAGTTGATAGACATAAAAGGTGGGCTTTCCTTTTTCTGGATAGCAAAGCGTATCTAGCTCTTCGAGCAAATGGCGTACGCGCCCTTCAATAGCACTATCACCTGTAAACATTAATGAACACGATTCTGGAATGTAGGTTGCATGTTCAAGTGTATCAATCAGCTTTTTCGGTTCAGGATCAAGTTTTTTTAACTCATCGATTGTTTTATTGAGAGCGCTGATTACAAATTCAGGCGAAGGATTTTGAATCTTATAGAAAAACAGCTCGTTTCTTAGTGAGAGAGCTTGACCAACACGCTGTTGCGGAGGGAGATCAAGATCTTCCATTACAGTAAGGGCTCGATCGATAAGCGAGGGAGTTGATACGATAAAAATCGTATTTGTCTGTGGTTGAGAAACGAGAATAAGTGGATTGCTCTCAGAAAAGGGTCTTAAGATTTGATTTACGAGTTCGATCAATTCTTCAGGAGTTAGAAACTTGCTCGTATATGTTTCAATTTCAAGTGGAGTGTGGGGAGCATCTAAACTCTCTAGCAGTTCTGCGATTTTTGAGATATTGGTTGTAATATCACTGACAATTAGCTGTCTTGTTTCTTGCATCACTTCGATAATAGCGGTTGCTGATGTCATCGGACGGATGATTTCTGCAATGGCATTAGGATTGTTATTTTTGATTGGAAATACGCGCGTAATTAATGGCGATTTTTCCATGTCAATATTGTCGAGTTCTTTAGAAATTACTTGAGAGAGTTGATTCACTTCTTCGTTTGGGATAATAACAAGATTTCCCTCTTGCTCGAGTAGTTTAAGGTTGTGAATGCGCAATACTTGGATCAGTGTTGATACAACGTTTTCAGGATTGATTGGATCTTCAGAGACAACAGAGACGTTAAATTGCAAATCTTTATCTTCGAAGATAAAATTGACTCCAGCAATTTTGCTTACAAAACGCAGATACTCAATAACAGAGACGTTATTAAAGTTGATCGTGTAACCGTGAGGTTTGATCGATTCCTCTTCTTCTTCTGCAAATAGCGCAGGTTGCACTGCTACAGATTGAAGAACAAAAACTGTGATCAATAACGCGTTCAAAAACCGCTTTGTAATACTCTCAGCACCTTTATTCATAAATTGCGCTGTCCCTTGCACTCTTAACTCTGGTTTCAGTTATTCGTTTATCGTCAGCGATCTTGCTGCACGCGTTCAAAAATGACAAACTGCCGTCCAGACTAAAATATTTTTCTATTTAAGCAAACCTAAATGGCTTGCCTAGAGAAAAAAACGATCGCTGCATGTAGTTGCACAATTGCAAATCGATTGATGATTGATACAGGATCGCTCTTTTTTTTTCATACAAAATTCAGCTCTTGTGAAAAGAAGAGTGTTTGGAATTTAATCGGGCAATTTTACAATTTAATTTTTTACGAGCAATGCTTTAATCTTCTTCTATCGAATCTAGCTTGGGAAGTTGTAATGAACTTAGTAGATATGTTGATGAATCGATCATCATTTACTGTAGTTGATACGCCCCTTTTGCGATCATTTGAAAAAAAGACAGAGATAGAAACCAGTGCTTTGTCGCAAAAATACAACATTTGTGGAGATAGAGTGTGGAGTGCCCGCGGTATAAATAAATATCGCATTCGGGGGATGAGCAAAATTAATAGTGATTTCAGTAATAGAGTTGCTCTGTTTATCTGTGCTTTGCTGGTTACGGCAACGGTTTTTGTTTATGTTTTCGATGGCACTCTTGAGATATCTCTTCCAGGAATCGCGATTCCAGCAGCGTTCCTTTTATATTATCAGGCCAGTTCATATTATGCTGATTTGGATAAGTTTAATGATGTCATTCATGTTCATACTGAAACTCGAAAAACACTGCGTGAGATTCTACAGAGCTCTATGCATAAGAAGAATAGTTTGTTGCATACCGCTTGCTTAACACAAAACGTGTCAATGGTAAGGTTAATTGTAGATATTGCTCCAAACTGCAACGTTATAGACGCGCATAATGATTATAAAGCCACTCCCTTACAATTGGCTGTATGTATTGGCAATGTTCCAATAACTCAAATTCTTGTCAATGCTGGCGCTGATATAAATAAGGAAGATTTTTTTTCTAAACAAACACCTGACCATTTGGCAAGATCTATGGGCCACAAGGATATTGTTGATTTGCTCAGAGGAAACTCTTCTTTTAAACAAACACCCCCAAAGAAAATACCACTTTTGAATTTTGAATATTTACTACACAGTGCAGTCTCAAATAGCGATAGAGAATTGTTAGATTTTTGTTTATCGAAAAACTATTCTATTAGAGCCCAAGATCCAGCAACGGGCAACTTGCCGATTCATATTGCAGCCCAAGTAGGCTTTGTAGCAGCAATGCCAAATCTAATAGACATGACTTCAGATCAGTCACTGATTGATGTTCCTAATAATCGAGGAAACACTCCTCTGTTTGAAGCATGCCAAAATAAGAGAGTAGACCCTGTCAAATGGTTGCTGGAAAATGGAGCTAATTTTTTAATTCAAGGAGAGGCTCGGACAACTTTTCCATTTGCAACTTGTGATTTTTCCGACGAGGTTTTTAGGCAAATTGTCTCTACAGAATTTGAAATAGCTATCCTTACTGGTGATGAAAAACGCGCGATAAATTCGCTAGAAAGCTTGTTACCATCAGATGTTTCTCGGTTCACCAATATACCAGTGATTTATAGATCTGCAGTTGTAAAAAGAGAATTAAATGGTTTTTTTGGAATCATTACTGAGGCTTTCGAGCTCGCAGTTCAAGGGAGATCTTGGACAAAAGAAGTCGTTCACTCTTGGAATTGCTATTTTGAATTGTATCCAGACAAAAGAGGTTCGTGGAAACAACGTGGTGATTCGATAGAGATTAGTCGCGAGCAGGTTGTTCAAATAAGTGATTATTTAGAAAGGTGTGATAGGGAGAATAGGCTGCCTAGCAATTTTAATATGCGTTCTGTTCCGAGATTAAATGAAAGTGCAAGCTATCTTAAGGGGATATTTAAAAGGGAGAATAAATTGCGGCGTTTTTTTTCTGCCTATGAAATTCTAGATATGCCAGAAGATCAGAAGAGTTTTTTAGAAACACTAGACAAGCACTATGAAAAATTATTTAATTATACTCGGAATAATGAGGGAGATCGTAAAAATACGGAGCTTTTTCGTCGTATAATTAAAAGCGCTAGAGATAAAATCATCGAAGATGACAAGCAGAGAGAAAATGAGTATGAATATATTAGCTAACTTCGAATAGGTTTCAACGTATCGTTTAAATAGGATTTTTATTGAATATTGATATAACTCTTGATAGCATTTATGTCGGTTTATCAAAAAATAATTGAGAATTGTTATGACAGTAATTACGGATTCAGTATCTTTTTTAGTTTGTAGTCCAATATTGAATAAAGAAAAAGAGGATTTAAAGGATTTTCAGAGTGGATTCTCAAAAAAATGGGATCAAGCAACTTTTACGGATCGTCAGGCGAAACTAGATAAAATGTCTAAACCCAATCCTAAACCATTAAATAAAATAGGAGATAAGTTATTTGTTACTGGAGCCATTCATATTGTCGCCACTTTAATTCTCATTGGACTAGGGATTGCTTTTACAATTGCTTTTACGATTACTGCACCGATTAATGCGGTGATTTTTGCAGCAGCAGCTGCGACATTGGCAGTAGCTATTGCTTGTATCATTTTGGGCCTAAAAAAAGAAAGGCAAGCGAATCAGATTTTACAGAAAAAAGGTCCTTATTTTTCCTTAGAACAGGAGATTCAAAACAAAAAAACTGAAATTTCTAAACTAGAGCGTGCTGTAAGCAAAAATAATGTATCGAGTGGGCGTAATTTATTGCACATTGCGAGTTTAATTGGTGATTTTGAGGCTGTTTCAGAAATGCTCACGCTAAAGGATTCTAAATATTTTGTTGATGTGACGGATTCAAAATATAGGAAACCTCTATATTACGCAGTTGATGGGGGACATTATGATATCGCTCAGCTCTTAATCGCTCATGGAGCTAGTGTAGAAGGTTTAAAAATGAGCAATGATTCTCCTTTGAATCTTGCGTGCAGAAAAGATCGTTTAGATTTGGTTCAATTACTCGTAGAGAATGGTGCAAAATATGATGAGGATGTGAATTTGTCTATTTTTAGAGGAAATACTCCTCTTTTGAGGACATGTGCATTAGGACGCAAAAAGATTGTTCAATATTTTGTTAATAAAGAACTAGAAAAAGAGATCAAGCCGGAAGATAATGGGACTCAAGAAATTGTTCCTGTAGGTCAAAGATCTCCATCGCTTCAAAAGCTCATTGATCATACGAATTTTAGCGGACAAAATCTCCTTCATATCGCTTGTGAAAATGGACATCTTAAACTTGCACAGTTCTTGATAAGCATTGGATTTTCTGTTCAATCAAAAACTGACGGAGGATACACACCTCTACATTATGCAGCTAAAAATAATCATCCAGATGTCATCGATCAGTTATGTGATAGCGTTGATGTTGATCAACAAAGAGGACTTAGCGAGCAAACAGCGCTCTTTATTGCTTGTATGAATGGAAATCTCGAGGCCATTAGACGGCTTCTTTTCTTTCATGGCGCCAACTTCATGCTTAAGGGGTATTGGGATGCAATACATGCCCTTGCAGGAAATCGAAGCAAAGAACTCGCAATCACTCCTTTTCAATTGTTATTCAATGAAAAAATTAGAAATAAGTTTGCCACTATATTTGATGGTAAACTGCCACAATCCCAGGTTGATCAAATCGCAAAAGATCTTGGTTTTCACCCGTTCGAAAAAGCATTTTTATCTGGGGATCCCGAAGCGACTTTCAATGTATTCAAACATCAGGACTATCAGATCTTTGAATATGGAACACTCAAGGCGTCTATTGGGGTGAGATTTCATGCGCTGTTTGAAAGAGAAAAAGGCAAAAAAAGTGCTGTTATTCTTGATTTTCTCAATAAAATGGATGACTTTGCAAAATTAGCGAAAGATACGAACTATGCCGAATTTCAAGAGCAGTGCGATCGTTCTTGGAATGCATTCTTTGGTGAAATGCATGTTCCAGGTCTTGGCACATCAGAAGAAGAGCCAAGTGCTGAGTCATTCTTTTTTGAGAGAAGCACAGCTGCATCGATTCCTCTTTCATCCGATGATTTTAAAGAAGCTGTGAAAGAGCTCATTCCAGATCATGATCAAAACACAGTTTCTGCTTACGCTATATTTGGTGTAGAATCGGATGCAGATCAAGAGGCTGTAAATACCGCGTATAGAAAGCTCTCTTTAAAATGGGATCCTGATAGAAATCGTGAAGGAAAAGCAGTATTTCAGTTGATTTCTGCAGCAAAAGAGCTATTGGATGAAAAATTTGAGAAGCAGAAGAAACAATAACTTAGGTTAAGCGCTGTGTTGTCAGCAAGATTTTTGGATGGTGCTGCGTGCTAAAGTAGGATGAACGGGCGATTTGCTTGTTGATTGCATCGGCTTGGCGCGCAGGTGAGAGATTGAGGTTATTGACGATTGCCTGGGTCAGGTGCTTTTCAAATTGCTTATATTCATTGTGCTCCTGACTCTCTTCTAGAGAGTGAAATACAAGAGTATCTCCAATTGCAAAGTTATCAGTAGTTTCAAAAAAGTCGCTATTAGGATCTTTCCCTAAAATTGTATTGTGTGATGTGAGTTTGCGCGGATCGGATGAGCCTTGTGCCACGTGATATAAAGCTCCTTGACCACAGGAGATGAAGGAAAGCTTATTTCCAATACAATCGAGTAGCAACAGGGCCATCATATAGTGTTGATTTAGGGCATCGTCAGAAATCTGTTGATTGATGGTTGCGATTAAATCAAGAGCGGAAAACTGAGAGCTTTCTCGTTGATGCGCTTGATGGAGATGACTTGCGATGAGTCCGCGCAGATGAGCGATATAAACAGCAGCACGCACATCTTTAACTGTGGTTTGTGAAACGAGAAAGAGGTAACGACTGTTAGGAAGTTCGACAAAGTCGTAATAAAGGCCAAATTCTCCAGGTGCTTTGGATCTAGCAAGACCAATTTCAAAGGGTTGCCATTCTGGAGTAACAAGAGGGGAGAGCACGGTTTGTGATTCTTCTAGCAGCTCCATTGTTTCTTTCCATAAATCACCTCCAGGGCGATCTTTTTCAAGCTCTTCAGATTTAAGATAAGTTGAGAGGTCGGTGATCATTTGCACGATGTCTTGGTAGCGTTCATCAAGAGATGGATTGATTGCCTTTGCAATGATTTCTCGCAGTTGTTTTGGCAGCATCGTAAGGTGGATAATGCCGTAGCTTAATTTTCCTATGATTAGCTCGTATGCGATAATACCCAAAGCGTAAATATCGCTTGGGAAGCTAATATTTTGTGGATCTTTTTTTTGTTCGGGACTCATGTAATCGGGAGTGCCGACAAAGCTCGAGCGCATGATGCCACTGGATGGGGGTTTATCTTCATGAAGCTGAGAGATTCCAAAGTCGATCACTTTGACATCACCATTTTCATCGATCAATATATTTTCTGGCTTGAGATCGCGATGGATCACTCCATGAGAATGGAGATGGCATAGTGCGTAGGAGACTTGCAAAATGATATCGATTGCGCGCTTTAATGAAAGGGATTGTTGCATGATGAACTGGCGCAAACTGACACCGCGTATAAACTCCATCGCGATATACAATCCTTGCTCCCACTCACCTTGACCGTAGAGTTTGATAATATTAGGATGGTCAGTCATCGAAATGATTTCTGCTTCTTTCAAAAAGTTTTGCATCATCTCAGGATGATTGACATATTTTTGCGAGAGAACTTTGATCGTTAATGTTTGACGATTTTTTGGATTGAGTCCGAGATAGAGATCGCTCATTCCACCCTTATTGAGAACGCTCTCAATTTTATAGGGACCGATTTTTTCTGGAAAAGGCTCTGTGTGTTCATCGATTAAGCGCTCGGGGAGAGTCGTTCTGCGGTAAAAAGTATCGTCGTGCATATCTCTTACGTTTTAGAGAGTTTAATAATTCTTACACCGAGGACTTCGCCGATTTTAAGAAGTTCTGCCTGAGCAATTTTTTTGCCATTAAGAGTTAGATAAACGCCTTGTTCTGGACGTACGGAGAGATCTAGTGTGCTGCCAATTTGGAGTTCTAAAAGCTCTTGCAAACTCATCTCGATTTGTCCCACTTCAACTTTGATGTTTAAGGGCACTTTTTTTGCATCGATCAGATCTGCGCTAGGCGCAGAAGCTGGCTCTTCCATATCATCGATGGAAAGAGGGCCTCCAATTGGTTCTTCTTCAGCAGGGGGTTGTTTGTTCTCTTCTTCATCCATAGTTGTAAAGTCCTCTAAGAAATTATTACCTGGGGATATTGTCACTTTTCCCTCTTCAATTGCTAATTGAAAAAGGCAGCGACGCGCTAAAACAAGACCCGCATGACCGCGTTGTGCATCGCTATCGTAATCGCACTGATCTAGGCGGATGAAATCCCCTTTTTTAACGTTTGTCCACTCATCGTGTTGTAGCGTGACAGCACCAATATCAACATTGAGTACAAGAGAGCTATCAATTTGTGTGGCAAGATCTTCAAGTGCTGTTTTCTGTCTAGCAAAGTGCGATTTGAAAGTTTGTGCAAAGGCATCTGGACAAATGATGCGCGCATTGAAGGATTGATCCTCGATTTGCACTGCGATGTCGAGACATAAAGCGCCTTCTTCGGGAAGAGGGCATGAAGCAGCAAGTTGTAGATTGAGACTCTGAAAGGAATTCAGCGGCTTTAATGCGTCGATTGCTTCTAAGGTAACATATTGAAAAAAGGCTTTTTGGAAATTGGGATCGGTAAAACCTTTTTCTTCTTTGGCTGTAATGAGTTTTTCGCTGAGTTTTTCAACTTGATCGCGCGGCATCACCATCACAAAAGAATCGCTAAGCGGGGCTAAACTTAAAGGCAATTGGAGAGGATGTTCTCCAAGTCCATTGAGGAGTTCTTTAAAAGGAAGCCTTTTTGTCTCTTTATGAGAGAGTGTGAGTTTAGGAAGTTTTAATCTCGTTGCGATTTGCATCGCGGCGTCTTCCCATGGAAAAGCTGGGGGAGATCCCCATAATGAGATGTTGAGCTGTTCGCTGACTGCATCTTCAACAGTTTGTAGCCATCCACCTGTTTGTGTGATCATCTCTTATTGCTCCTCTTTCTCTTCTTGAGGCTTTTTCTTTTTTTCCGTCGCACGATGGCTTGGAAGTAGCCCTGTTTCTAATCTTGCCACCGTAAAGTTATATTCTGCTTTTGCAAAGGCATTTGTCAATAGAGATAAATTGGCTTGAGCACGCTCAACCGCTCTAGGAGTTCCGAGAATTTGCACCGTATACGATTTAGGAGCGGAGCTATATTCACGAATCACGATTTGTGTATTGAAGAAAGCAGAATTTTTAAATTGAGGGGAGGTGAGTCGAATTGTTGTCTCTGTGATTCCTGAGCTGTTCATTATGCTCATTACACCGATAGCTCTTTCGAATAGTGCTAAAGTTTGGCTGTCGAGTTGCACATAAGGTTGAAGGGTTGGCAGCGCAGCTGCGGGTTGCGCCGCGGGTGCTGCTGGAGCTTGTGGTGCTGCTGGTGCTTCGCGAGTAACAGGCTTTTCCTCTGCGCCAGCACTCTTTTCAGGAGCTTTAATTTTAGTAGGGTCTTGTGCTGCAGGTTTTGCTTCCGCAGGAGGCGCTTCGGGAGTTACTGGGGCTGCAGGTGGAATTACAGCTCCTTCTGCAGGTTTTTCTGCTGTTGGTATGCCAGAGGTAGGTTTATCCGAGGGCATTGCTACCCCTTTTTCTTTTTTGACAGCTTCTTTCCCTTGAGGTTCTTCAACAGAGCTTACTTCCTCTTCTTCAGCGATCTCTTCTGCAGGATGCACTTCAGCGGATTTTTCTGTTTTTTCTACCTTTTCTGTCGGTTTCATTTCAGAGCGCTTAGTTTTGTAGGTCTCTTGAAAAGGTTTAGGCTCTTTGACAGGTTGCTGCTTTGCTTGTTGTTTGCGCTCGGTCATTTTTTCTTCTTCAGATTTCTCTGGTCGTTTGCGCTTTTTTTGCTGCTCGACATCGACACGCAGCTTGTCGGGTTTCATCAACTCTTCGAACTCTTTGCCAGAGGGAACGTCTTGACGTCGATCAGGCTCACGAGGTCCTGTTTGGCCAGGAACTTTGGGTACATCAGTCATAAGCGCGTTTAATCTCCCCGTTTTTTCCGGAGCGTATGCATAGCAGCACCGAGTTCATCAGTTTCGATGCCTTCTTTACGCAGTTCTTCTAGATCTACACCTTTTTGCCATTCATTGCGATGGAGTTTGATCTTCTCAACTTCTTGTAGTTTTCTATTAAGTTGAATGCGCGCTTCTTCAACAGCTTGTTCTGCTGCATTAACATGCTTTTGTTGCTCTTTCACTTTTGCTTCTTTTTGAGCGAGCCTTTCATCGACCACATCTAGATAGCGTTTCATCTGCTCAACTTTATCACTAGTCGTGCCGCTATCGAGCTCATCGCGCAATTGATCAAGTTTTTCTTGTTTGTGCTCTTTAACTTTATCCCGTTCATTTTCGATCTTGCGAAGTTTGCGTGTCTCGTCTTCTAAAATACGTTTTTTTTCTGCAAGAAGACGCTCCGCTTCATCGAGGCGCTTTTTTTTAATTTGTTCCAATTGCACGAGGGGATATTTATCTTGGGCCATTATTACCTAAAGAGCATTTTAAGTTGTTGCAGCGTCTCTTCAAAAGTTGATTGCTCAGTCACCTGTTGTTTCAAAAAGCGGTTCACTTTTTCAATATAACGAATTGCAAAATCTGCGTTTTTATCTGAACCAGGCTTGTACTCTCCAATGCGCAAAAGAAGTTCGATTTTCTTGTAATTGGCCAAGACTTCTCTGATTTGTCCAATGAGTTGCAAATGCTCCTTATCGACAATTTGAGTCAAAATACGACTGACCGAACCGAGGACATCAATAGCAGGATAGTGATATTGCCTTGCGAGATCACTCGATAAGACAATGTGTCCATCGAGAATAGAGCGCGTTTCATCAGCAACGGGTTCATTGAGATCGTCACCGGCGACGAGAATCGTGTAAAAAGCAGTCATTGAGCCTTTAGCAGAATTGCCTGAACGTTCGAGCAGTCGAGGAAGTGTTGCAAATACAGATGGTGTATAACCAGCGCGTGCAGGGGGTTCTCCAGCTGCAAGACCAATTTCTCTTAGAGCGCGCGCATAGCGTGTGATGGAATCCATCATCAAGATCACATTTTTGCCTTGCTCACGGAAATACTCTGCAATTGCTGTGCCAACATAAGCGGCATTGAGTCTAAGTTGAGAAGCTTGATCAGAAGTTGAAACAATAATAATAGAGCGCTTCATTCCCTCTTCACCGAGGTCATGCACAAGAAATTCACGCACCTCACGACCACGCTCTCCGATCAATGAGATCACATTGATGTCCGCTTTAGCGTATCTAGCAATCATGCCAAGCAATGTTGATTTACCAACACCTGCTGCAGCAAAAATGCCGACGCGTTGTCCTTTACCGCAGCTTAAAACTCCATCTATAGCGCGAACGCCAACAGAAAGAGGTTCACTGATCATTGTGCGATAGAGAGGATCAGGTGGGGCGTTAATTACAGGGAAAGTTTCATCGACATTAGTGAGAGGCCCTTTTGTGTCTTCATCAAGAGGCCTTCCTAAGCCGTCGAGAACACGTCCGAGCAGACCGGGTCCAACTTTGATGTGCAGTGGCATTTTTGTGGGGATGACTTCAGAAGAGGGGCCAACTCCTTTCATATTGCCGAGAGGAGAGAGATACACTTCGTCTTTAGTGAATCCAACCACTTCGGCCATGAGCGGTTCACCATCGCGTTTGATCATGCACACTTCGCCCATCTTCACATCAGGGATAATCGCTTTGATCAACATGCCGACAACTTCAGTGATGCGCCCATGCACTGTTGTCAGTTCGATCGATTCCAATTGCTCAGTGAGCTTGTCAAAATTTGGTCCTTCGTCCATTGCCTACCATGTTTTTTTAACTATAAGCCAAGGCGAAGAGAATACCTAGAGCGATTATGCAATTTACAGCTGCGTACTCATTAGCTGAGTTGTAGCCTCCATCGCTTTGGCTAATACGATTGAAGAAAATTCAATACTTTGCTGCGCCTTACTCATTTTGATTTGGACTAACAAAAAGTCAGAGGGATTAACACTATCTCCCTTTTTGTTTAATTCATTGAGTTGATTTTTCGCTGCCGAAAGCTGTGTAGCACCATCACTGAGGAAGGAGAGGAAACGATCGATGGGGCTCGCTCCTAAAGGCACCTTCGTATCAGGCGTGACTGGCGCTCCAACTTTATCTGCAGCGGAGTGAAAGTTTGTGCGGGCATCACCTAATTTGTTATTAAGAAGATATTTATCCGCTTGTCTAAGACGTAGGTTTGGCGTTTGCAGCTGGCCACGCACATCATTAATCGTATTTTCACTCGCATTGACCTGCTTTATCAGGTTTTCAATTGTCGGTCCTTGTGCTAGAGGCGTTCTAGCGCCTGCTAAATCAAAAGGAGAGACAAGTCCTGCCTGCTGCATCTCAGGAGCATTCGGAGTAACCTGCTGCATCACCTCATTAAATGATTGTTGAGGTGTTGGCATGCGCGTTTCGGGTTGAATCGGCTGCACAGCATCTAACTTATCTACATCCGGAATGCCTTTTGGAGTGATATTTTCAGCCACTTAAACTCACTTTTTCTTTTTCTTTTTTTCAGTAGGAGCTTGTGCAGGAGTTGGCGCCTTTTTAACGCATGTTTCTGCAAAAACAATGGCATCGCTCGCTAAACGTTTGACTTGCTCGTCTTTGTGCTTAGTAGCCTCTTCCAAAATCTGTTCACCTCTGTCAACTTTATCCGTTGTTAGCACGTAGCTCAATCCTAGAAGAGCTTTTGCCATTCCGTTTGTCGGTTCAGATTTCAGTACATTTTCAAAGCGTTGGCATGCTTGATTAAGTTGTAGTTGCAACATGTACATATACCCAATGCCAACTTGTGGTAATGTGTTTTCAGGTTGAAACATTTCAGATGCTTTGAATAATTTCAGAGCAGAATCTTCATCAGCCTGATTGGTCGCGATAAAACCCGCCTCACAGAACAAGATGAAATCATCTTGATATTTTTGTAAATATTGACCCATCGTATTTTTCCTCTAGTTTTGAACTCTTTGTAAATTGCTAAATCGCTATCTTCTTTGGTTACTCACCGCATTAGAAATCATCGAATTGACCTGTGCGATCAAATTCGAAATTGAATCACCAATCTGTGTTACTTGCGCCATAGAAAACTGGAGCAGCAAAAACTTACCTGGTGTTGCTTGTGAGATGCGACTTGCAACCGCACGCACTTGTGATACAACACTACTTTGTAACTTTGTGTATACTCTCATCAAAGTTGAAAAGCTGATTGTTGCATGCCATGGCGGTTGCTGTATCGAATCGCCTCCTGAACCTGACATAATTTCCTCCGTTATATATTTTTATTCTTTCTTAAAGAGCGCTCAATGACTTTTTTCGTTGAGACATATGCTTGCAAAATTGTTCCACATTCATCCATGTCTTGAGTTGTTCCGCCTTTGCGCAAGATCTCTTTAATTTCGCCGATTTTTCCGTCGATCATTTTCAACATGTTCTTTGCAAGATTGGGATCTTTTTTTAAATCCTTTTCTAAATCGAACTCAAAAGGCCCTTTAGGCTGTTTTTCTAAGCCAAACATTATTTCGTTCCTCCACCTACATAAATCCCCGAGCTGACAACGTTACTTCCGACACATAAAACTTGTAATGTTAAAAAACAATTTATGTGATGCATGAAATGCAGCTTGCCGTCTCCCTATTGCGGATTGTAATTAATTTGAAATTTAATACCATCTTTTTCTAAATAAACAGCATTAGAAGTAACTGCCATTATATGCATCTCATCAAGCGTGTTTCCTTCACCTAAAATGCGCCCATTAATCACGACGAAATTACCTCTATTATTGCGCATTAAACTGCCATTCACTTGATACTGACTCGTGATGTCAATAAAGGCAGTTTCTTCTCCAGTTACAACGACAAAGTTTTTTACCATGCGCACTCCGGGAAGTGCTTTGAGCATATTAACAGTGTTGTTCAGATCGCTTTTTCTAGGCTCTCCAACTCTGCCGACCAATACAACTTGTCCATTACTCAATTCAAAAGCGACATTCGCTAACCCGCGCTGGAGTAAAATTGATTCAATTTCCATTGCGAGATTAGATTCAACAACAACTTGCCGTTGTATCTTATCCAGGTAAGGAAAATGTAGATTGACGTAATCCATTAGAGACTGCCACTGATCGAGATTATCGAGATATCCAGTAATGACAAATTGACCAGGTTTTATGGAATGAACAGACACGCCGGCCCAGTCAGAATTTGTCGCTAAAAGTGCGTTAAAATTCTCCCAAACAAGTTCGTCAATCACAATGTTATCTTCGTAGTTTTCAATATAGCCAAGACCTTGCAAACCGTATAAAAGTTCCAATTTTTCAACATCAGTGAGCACATGACCAACAAGAAAAATTGTGCGGCTTGCAGGATTATAAGAAAATTCAACATCAGGGTAGTGATCGAGAGTTTTTTCAATCTGTTTTTGTTGATCAACAGTTACGATTTGAATTGGCGTTGATTTTAATAAGAAAAAACTCGCCATAAATAGTGCGATAACGCAAACAGCAAATGCTCCAGCAATCACTAAATGTTTTGTTGGAATAAACATGTCATGCCAATCTTCAGGAGCTTCTTCTTCAACGTCTTCTGCTTTAGCAATTTTTTCTTTAGGTTTCGCCATTGGAGGCGGTGAGATAATCGTTTCCCGTGCTTGTTCGCGATCGATAACTAAAAAGCTCGTCGTTCCTAAAGCAATGAGATCTTGTGAATGAATTTCCTTTTTTTCAGAAAGCAATTCACCGTTAACAATCGTGCCATTCTTGCTTTTTAAATCTTCAATAAAAATCTTGTTATCCGCTTCCAAAGAGATGCGCGCGTGCTGTCTTGAAACACTGAGATCTTGAAAGATAATGTCACAACTGCTCGGATCTTTACCGATGATCTTTGCTTCATTTGTTGGCAGTGCAAATTCCGCTCCTGCGTTAGGGCCGGAGATGACCTTTAGCATCCAGCGTGTTTTTGGAGCAAAAGGCATTTCAGCGATGCCAAATTCCGGCATCTCTTCAAAAACCTCTTCTTGAGGCGGCAACTCTTCTTCGATTTTTACTTCAGGTTCTCTTAACGAAAATAGAAAATCTGTTGAGCCGATTTGAACATGATCACCTTCTTCTATAATCGTCGGTTCAGTGATTTCCGTTTGATTGTGCAATACCGGGTTCACCTCGCTGAGGTTCTCCAGCTCAAATTTGCCTTCTTTCAAATGTAAGATCGCATGACGGCGAGAGACCATCGGATCTTCTAAAACGATTTGTGCCACATCAGGATCACGTCCCAACACCCATTGTTCTCCTTCTTCAAGACGAACAGTCAGATCTTTCAGCGGTCCTGATAGACCAATGAGAAAAGCTACCATTGGTTTACTTCCTATCCCCCTGAAAAGAGTGCATTAGATTCTTCCCCAAAACGCGTGAGTTCACTGCGCCAAAAATCGACATAATTAACAAATTCTTCCAGTTGCTCAAAAAAATAGGAGTACTCAAGCTCATGCGATAAATCGAGTGAGAAGCTGAGATTCATATCCTCTTCTAATCCTATTACAGCGCCGCGTGTTCCCTGTCCCATAAAATTCGCTTCCATCAATCGAATGAATAGATCTTCCTTGCGCTTTTGAGGGCAAGGCCCTAGTGTCGCATAAAGAAAGACCCCTGGATTTTGCTCCTTAATCGCGACATCAATATTAGGCTCAAAAGGCCAGCTATAAATGCCTTGATCGTTCTTTTGAGGGATCTCCTTCATTCCGAGATCAGAGCTCAAGCGTTTTAGGTGGTCTTCGAGCACAGCTCTATCCTGAAATAATTCTTAATGAGTAATTGAAAGGCATCTCCTCTCAATATATATATATACATTCAAGGTGTACTCAATCAGACTGCTTTTTATCAAATAAAATTTTTATTTACCATATAACGCATTGAGAGTCAATGTGTTATAATAAACTAAGCATAAATGACTTAAGCGTAAAAATCCCCTAATGTGCTAGGATAAGGCTATGCGCTACAATATGTTAAACATTAGGCTTTTATGTCATTTAAAGAGCATTGCCAAGATATATTAGAGAAGATTGAGCAAAGTTCTAAGGGAGAGAAAGTTTCCTTAGAGAGCATCCTTAAAGAGATTGCTGTTCTCTTTCAAGAGTTCCAGGTTGAGCTCAAAACTGCTGAGCCTGAGGAGAAGAAAACCCTCATCAAAATGATGAATGATTTTCACCTCCGCCTAAAAGAGCTTACTCAGTCAATAGGGGAGCAGGTGGGGATGAGTGAGGAAGATCTGATAGCCTATGCTCAAAACCCCTCTAATTTCTCTCCCTTTGAAGCAGGCTGGATTGAGCGGAGCAAAAATAGCATCGAAAGCATTAGTGAGAATGTCGCTAAAGAAATGCACGAAGGCGAAGAGAAGCCTAAAGAGCCTCCTCCGCCCCCTTCTAAAAAGAGCAAGCGCAAGCGCCCTAAGCGCTCAGACTGGCGTAAGTCTTAATAAGCTCTAAATCAATTAGTTAAGAAAATCGCTCTTTTTAACTCTCTTATTATCAACTCAGTACGACTTACTTATAATAAATTTCTTGAATTTAAATTAATTATAATATATAATAGACATTGAGAGCAATTTATTATTTAAAAAGAAGAAGAGTTTATGTCAGAGATATTAGCATTAGATCCAATTGATAAACCTCAGCCACCTAACCCAGATCCTACGGTACCTAGACCGCCGACGTCATCTCTTCCTACAAAAGAAGAGCTGATAGAGAGGCTAGATAATATCGAAGATCCTTGGGTTGCAATGATTTATGTAACAATGATTATGTTGCCTACTTTCGGTATGAAGAGTGAAGAGGATATTAGCGAGTTGTCCTATGATTATGAGGGACTTGCGACCTATTCTAAAGAGCTTGAGGAGATGCAAGTCATTTTTAATGAGATTAAAGATGCGGAGCAAGGTGAGTTGGCCTCGTTGACTAACGCCCTTTCTACAAAAATGTCTCATTTGATCTATTTAATGGAAAACGACCCCATTTTAGATCCTGCGCTGAATGAGCGTGTAAAGGAAAGTATTGAAACGCTTTATGATAGGTGGATGAATCAACCAGGGCACACTCCCGAAGGTATAGGTCAGCAGCTGCAGTGGATGTGGAGTACGAGCTCTCACGTGGATGGTAGAAATTTTAATATGGAGATGGATAACATTACCGATCTAAAAGAGTGGATGGATACGATACATACGTCCGGAGCGACATTCTCAGGACAGTCTAGAGCGATCACAGCGATCTTAGACTATGACATTGAGCGACATATGGCGTTTGAAACGCTTATCCAGGACACCTATAAATACGATTACAAGCAGAAGCAGGCCGCGGTGCGGCGTACGGATATTAACGAAGCTTTTCGTTAATTGATTGATCGTTAATAAGTTATATTTAAAGCCCTCTTTTAATTAAGAGGGCTTTTGTTATTATATATAAAAACTAATTGATTTAAAATAATAATTATGCTATAATTATATATAGAAGATTATTATTTAACATAAAAAGGTAAGAAATTATGGGTATGTTTGCAAATCCAGTATTTGGAATGGGTGATGATTTTGGCTTTGATGAAACCAAAGAAGCCGCGATTCCCCCATGGCAAAACATCATCGATGAGATGGATGCTGTAGAGGATCCATTTGAGAAGATGAAGATTGCCCTATATAAGCTATTTCCTGCGATGACTACTGAGAAAGAGAATGAGCTTAAAGTCCTTGCAGAAGAATTGGATGAGTCATCTACCTTAGTTGAAGAGGTAGATCGCCTGCAGGATATCCTGAACAAATTAAAGGATAGCCCAGATCCAGAACTTGGTGAACACTATTTAGATGGACTTAAGGATTTTAAAGGCACGATCGAAGAGTCGACAATTTTATCTGATGAACTTAAGGCTAAGTTGATCGGACAGATCGACAAGATGATTGAGCCTCTAGAAAATATGGAAGATGGTCAGCAAGTTGCGAGCTATATATACAATGCATGGAGTGGTCACTCTTCGTCTGGAGTGGTAGGTGGTCCAGTAGGGATTGATCCTGAGCCTCCAAGAGATAGTGGACCGGCGTTGGATAACATCACGAACTTGAAAGAGCAGCTTGATGGATTCCACAGCTTAGCAACGGGTACGGGTGGTCACTCTGCTAGTGTGCAGACCAAGTTCCAGTTTGAGATTGGTAACTGGCATGCGCGTTTAGGTTTGCAAGAGCAGGCCAACGAGACTGACCTAGCTAACAACCGAAGCTATATTAGTAAGATGGGTAGATAAGTTAATAAAATAAAAAGGTGAAAATTATGACAAACAGTATGGCTATAGAAGCTGTAAATAACGAAGAGTCACAAACAAGCTTTCTCTATCTATTGATGAACGCGGTAGAGAATTCCATTGATGTGATGACGTTAGCACAGCTAACAAGCTCGATTTCTACAGCCCAGGTTGCTGAATCGATGAACGACATGATCCTGCAAGGTACTGAAGATATGGCAGAGCAAGCAGATACGATAGCGAATCTTGACCCTGATGATAAGGATTATTCCGAGCAATTGACAGCGGAGCAAGTGAAATATAACCAGATGGCACAAGAGGAAGCGAGTAAAGAGACAATGATGAACGGTGTTCTTGGAGTGACAGAGCAGACGACAACTTCGTACGCTTCGACACTTCAGCAGTTGATTCAGACCGGTAGTATTACAGGTCAGGTCGCTGTATCCGTTGGACAAATGTTAGAGAAAGGATATAGAGGATAATTTTTAGCCCCACTACTTTGTGGGGCAATAATAATAAGGGTTAATAATGATTATTACAAAGCCAACAACAACTAATGCTGCAAGACCAGATGAAGCAATACGCAGTGATAAGGTCAATAGAGATCTTGCAATGACAGCAACGTTTGCTGTTTTGCGTGATTTGTCTAAAGACCTAGAAGAGCTGATGCATACAATTGATTCTGAGTCTGATGAGACAGCTGGTGATGAAAAGGCTGTAGCTACAACAGCAACGACAGCAACTTCTGAGAAAGAAGATACTGCTGAGAGTCTGCGTTCTGCGTTAATGCGTATGATGATCGTGTTAGAAGACTCTAAAGCTACAATCGCTATTAACCAAGGTGAGCGCCTTCTTCAGACAACTGAAATCGACAAGATGATGGTTGGTGAGATTGAAAAGCAATACGACGATATCCTTAAGCAAATTGAAAAGATGGAGCGCCAGCGCAGAAGGGCTAAAAAGTGGGGAGGTCTTGGTAAGATCGTTTCCGGTATTATGGCAACAAGTTCGATTGTTTTAATTGGAGCGACGGCGGGAATGGGAGCAGCTGCAGTGATGGCAGCATATACGATCTTAGATCAGACAGGTGTCATGGATGAGCTTAATGGAGCGATTAGTAAGGGATTACAAGATGTAGGGGTTCCTAGGAAGACAGCAGATTTCGCAGCCTCTGCCGCAACAGTTTTAATTGTAGTTGCAGCAACTGCGGGAACGGGAGCAATGGCTGGAGCATATGCGAGAGCAGGAACTGCAGCAGCTAGTACAGCGACAACGGCAGCAACTTCTGCGGGTACGACAGCTGGAACGACTGCAGCAACTACAGGTGCTAAAGCGGGTGCAGCTCAATTAGCTGCGAACACGACAGCACTAATGTACATGCTAGCCGGAATGTCTATAATTAGTCAGGGAGTACTAAGAGATGGTGCAGCAGCACTTGATGGAAAGTCTCTCGGACCTGTCGATTTTGGTGAATGGACAATGTATACAGCAATGGCTTTGGAAATGGTGATAGGTGCTGCTTTGATGGTTAAAGGTGGTTCGAAGTTGAATACTTCTGGTTCTTCAAGCTCTGCTCGTGAGTGGGCTGCAATGTTTGGAGCTGCAGGAGGATTTGCAGGTGGTGTTACTGAAGCTGTTATAAGTTCTGAGCAGGCAAAAGTGCATTTTAAGAATGCTGAGATAAAGAAATATTATGCTGGTATGGAAGAGAATCTTGTGAAATTGCGCCATGTGCTCGATACAAATAGCCAGGCGACAAAGATCCACACTGATAGTTTAAGTGGAGTTGTTGAATCGCTTGATGCGATTCATTATAACGAATTCTCAAAGGTGTGGAAAGAGACAGCAAGAGCTTTAAGATAAATAATTAAGTAAAAAAATAATAAGGAAAGAAACTATGACTAAATTTTTTAAATCAAGTGCTGAGGCTCAATCGTCACATGCGATGCTTGCTGCTCAAAATGCACAGCTTAATGCTTCTTCTGGTAAACGTATTCACTTGAGAGATATGGTATCCATTCTCAATGATATCAACAATAGCTATGCTGATCGCATTAAAAGATCATTGCGTAAAGACGCTAGAGCGGAAGAGTTGCGTGGAATACAAAGTGCAACAAGTGCCGGAGTTTCAGCTCTTGGTGCAGGTGCTTCGCTTTTAGCAGCAAGAACTCAATCAGATACATATAAAGATTTAGAGCTGCAAAAGAAAAACTTAGAAGGTTCTGAAGCGCGTTTTAGCCCTGATGGTGGTGGTGCAGATTTAGGTGCTGGTAATCTTGAAGATGCTAGAAAGACTCTCCCAGATAACGTGAATAAGAGAATTGATGATTGGACATCGGGAACATATGGTGATGGTAAAGTTGCAGATGTAAACGGCAAGAGGCAAGATTCTTATAAGGTTATAGATGCAGACGGAAACTGGACAGGAACAGGGAATCCTGCTTCAGGCGATCCTACCTATCCTACTGTAAATGACCAAGCTGAAGCTTATATCAAGGCCGATCCTGTAGCACGACGAGACACTTTAAAGGGAATTCGCGAAAACAAAAACTCTGTAGATTCTCAAATGACTAGAATCAGTAATGAAAGAATGGGATATAACCAGATCATCCAAGGTGTTACAGCCGGTGTGAAAGAGGGTGTTAGCGGTACAATTAGTATTGGATGGATTGCTCCTACGATGCGAGATAAAGCGGAATTTGATAAGGAAAGAGAGCAGTTTGCACATGCTAAGCAAGAGATTGCTCAGATGTACGGAGATCTTATGAACCGTGCAGCACAGCAGGCTCAAGATGGATCTAGAGCTCTTCAAACTATGGGTGAACAGATTCGTTCAAATAACCGCTACGGTTAATTAAAATTTTGCCGCTTTATTAAATTAAAGCGGCATGTTATATTATTATTTAATAAATTAATATTAGGTTAAAAAATGAGCTTCGGCGGAAATAACATTGGTAAAGTTGATAGTTTCGTAGATTCTTTTGGGATAGGTATTGTTGATGATGACCCTGTCAATGAAGTTGGTGCGTCTGTAGATTCTCCTGCTGTAACAGATTCGGTTTCAGGAACTAAATTCTCTGTTATTTCACCTTCGGTGGGTGATGCAACCTCAGAAGATGACGATGTGGTTTCATTAGAGAGCACAGATTCCTCGGATATGGAAGTTGAATTGCGAGAAAAAGATTCTGAAAAAGGTCGTTTCGCTATTAGTGCTGCAGCTGGTAATCATGCCCGTAAGGTGTCGAGGATTGATGAGAAAGATATAGGACGAGTTGAGAAGGCTTTTAATGATGTTGTTTCTATATTAAAAGCTGAAAGCTATAAGTTTAATGAAAGCCAAGTAGATATTAGATTTACTGCAAGATATGCATACTACGTTTGTAAAAACGAAGATGGTGAATATGTGCGACAAGTGCTTGATTCTCCAAGTGAACAATTAAAGGATTCTCTATTTAAAATGCGTGAAGCGTTAGAAGGTACAGGAAGAGTTAATATTCCTAAAAGTTTTTATCGTAGTGCTCAGATGATCTCTTCTCCTAGTGGTATAGATTATCGCCTTGATATGATGATGAAACCAAAGAAAGGTGGTACTGATTGGGATGTAGAAACTGTTGGTCTAAACGCTCGTAAAAACGAGCTTGGTGATGAAGCTAAATTAAGGCTGGATAGGCTGCGAGATTTTCACAAGAAATTAGCTGACGGATTGGAAAAACGTACAACAGATCCTGATTTAACTCCCTTGCGCGATAACATCGGTAAATTTGATAAGTATGCTGCAACAACTGCCGTGCTTTATGCTCCAAATGGCTCAAGCGAACCGCGTGACAAACAAGCTAAAGCATTATTGGATGATTTAAAAGCAACTCGTAAAAAGCTAATGGAGGATACTGAAGAGGGATGGATTAATCGGGTTAAAAGACCATTTGCTGCCATTGGTAATATGATTACTGGAAAGAATCGCTATAAGCATGAGTGTACAGAACTTAGTTATTTTAATCGGGTTGCTGATATTCTACTGAAGAAAAAGGATTTTTATGGTGAAGACGAGCTGATGAAAGAAGGTCATGTGACTCTTGAAGAGCAGTTAGTTGAGAAAGCTGTAGATCCAAGTTATAAGATTAATTGGAGTTCAGTATTAGGACCAATTAGTCAGGAAACTCTTGAGTATTTAAATGGAATTGAAGCTGACATGACGTAACATAACTCATAGATCTTAAATGATTTGAACCCCAGGTGGCTGTGCCATCTGGGGTTTTTTTGTGCTTAAAGGGAGAGCCTTCAAAACAGCATTTGAAGTCAGCTCTTTAAGGGTTAGCTGTCTATGAAGCGCGGAGGATGTGGGGCTCGGCGTTTGTTGTGACGCAGGTCTCATCAATGGTGATCTCTTTGATCGAGGGATCAGAGGGCACTTCGAACATGAGGTTCATCAGGAGATTCTCTGCAATCATGCGTAGGGCTCTGGCGCCGGTGCCGGTTGACTTGGCTTTTTCTGCCATGGCACGGAGAGCATCTTCGGTAAAGGAGAGCTCAACACCTTCTTCTTCAAAGAGACGGAGGTATTGCTTAATGATGGCATTTTTAGGCTTGGTTAGGATCTCAATGAGATCGTCTAGGGTGAGCTCATTGCAGTTGGCGATGCTGTTAAATCTGCCAATAAACTCAGGGATCATGCCGAACTCTACGAGGTCTTCAGCTTCGATTTGTGAGAGTAAGAAGTTGACGTCGTGGATGTTACGAGATTTTGCTTCGGAGGTCTCAAAGCCTATCGTGCTCTTGCCCAGGCGTTTAGCGATGATTTTATCGAGGTGGACAAAGGCTCCTCCGACGATAAAGAGGATGTTCTGGGTATTAACCTTGAGATACTCTTGATTAGGGTGCTTACGGCCTCCTTTAGGAGGGACGTTGGCAACGGTTCCCTCGACGATTTTGAGTAGGGCTTGTTGCACCCCTTCTCCTGAGACGTCGCGGGTAATGGAGACATTGCCGGTAGATTTGCGCACTTTATCGATTTCGTCGATGTAGATGATCCCGAACTCAGCGCGGGCGATATCGTAGTCTGCCGCTTGGACGAGGCGGAGAACGATGTTCTCTACGTCTTCGCCGACGTAGCCAGCTTCTGTTAGTGTCGTTGCATCAGCGATGGCAAAAGGCACATCGAGGATTGAGGCGAGGGTGCGCGCGATCAGTGTTTTACCAGAGCCTGTAGGGCCGAGGAGCATCACATTAGATTTGCTATATTCGACATCAGGCTCTTTATGCAGTGAGCGCACGCGTTTGTAGTGGTTATAAACAGCGACTGAAATCGTCCTTTTTGCGCGCTCTTGTCCAATGACATACTCATCGAGCTTGTCTTTGATATCTTTGGGTTTGAGCACTTTAAATTCTTGCTGGACCGGCTTCTTTTCAACGATATTAAGGCATAGGTGCACGCATTTATCGCAGATAAAAGCTTTAGGGCCTGAAATAAGCTTTTCTACAGCTGTTTCAGGGCGGCCACAGAAGGAACAGGAGGCGATTTCTTTGTCTTTTTTTGTCATGTTACTGCTAGTTCGGGGGTTGAAGCTGTTTGTGAAGCGATTTTATCAATCAGTCCATACTCAAGGGCCTCTTCAGCACTCATGTAAAAGTCACGGTCAGAGTCTTCGTGGATTTGATCGACATCTCTGTTGCACGCATCAGCGATGATTTGTGCGCACTTTTGCTTGAGGCGTAACACTTCGGCTGCTTGAAGAGCGATATCTGCAGAGGTTCCAAAGATTCCACCGCTTGGCTGGTGGATCATCAAGCGGCTATTGGGAAGAGCAAAGCGTTTGCCTTTAGTTCCAGCAGCAAGGAGAAGAGCTCCCATTGATGCAGCCATACCGAGGCAATATGTGTTCACATCGTAGCCCATGAAGCGCATTGTGTCATAGATAGCAAGACCTGCTGTAATAGAGCCACCCGGAGAGTTGATGTAGATGCTGACATCTTTTTTAGCATCATCGGCACGCAAGAAAAGCAGCTGCGCAATCACAGTATTGGCGACTTGGTCATTGATTTCTGTGCCAATAAAGATAATGCGGTCTTTAAGCAAGCGGGAATAGATATCCATAGCGCGTTCGCCACGGCCTGTATCTTCTACAACATAAGGAATACTATACATATTACACTCTCAGGTTAAGCTTTTACTTCATTTTCCGATTCTGTCTTTTTAGTAGATTTTTTCCCAGTTGCTTTTTTCTCTGGAGTCTTTTTTTCTCCGCTTTTCTTCTTTGCGGTAGGCTTAGCTTTTGTCTCTGTCTCTTTTTTAGGAGCTGTTTTGTTTTCTACTTCCTTTTTAGGAGCAGGTATTTCTTTTGGCTTATCGGTAAGCTCTGCGTTTTTAACGATAAAGTCTTCAGCTTTTTCTAATACGAGGCGTGAATATGCTTCGGAGCTGTGCTTCTCTGTATCGTTTTGAAACTCTTGTCTAGGGCTAAAGAGCATTTCTAAAGCTGTCGACGGAGCTTCGTGCATATCTTTTGCCATCACTTCAATTTTCTGATCATTGACGAGTTTTTGACATAGATAGAACATGCGGATTGCGCGCTCTGCTTGGCCATAGATTGAGTTGATCGACTTCTTGCGCTCATCTTCCGCGAGCTGTTGCCAGTAGGTGCGGAAGCGCTCGTCGTTAAAGAGTTGTTTAACTCGGAACTCAGTTTCATTTTCAATAAGACTTTGAGGAAGATCAAAACTGTACTCTTCAAGTAGTTTTTCACTCACTTGAGTCTTGAGCTGGTTGTGCTGACTTTCATCGGCTTTCTTATTGAGAATCATTTCGATTTGTTTATTGACTTCTTCTGTTGTCTCGACGCCAAGTTTTTTAGCGAAGTCTGCATCGAGTTCAGGAAGGTTGCAACTCTCAGCTTCAAGGATTGTTAAACGAACTTTGCGTTTTTCAAATTGTTTTTTCTCTTCTTCGGTCGCATTGTCATCTGCTTCGCTAATCCCTTCAATTTGATCGCCTTTTTTCTTGCCAATGACAAGTTTGCGCATCCATTCTGCCATTGACTTTTCAGTCACTTCAAAGCGGACGCCAGAAAAGGCTTTGGAAGGAGGATCAGTTTCTAGGGATTCAACATCGAGAACGACAAAATCACCCTGCCTAATAGAGCGGTCTGTGATTTTATCCCATGAAGCAAAAAACATCTGAACTTGACGAACAGTTTCGCTAACTTTTTCTTTATCAACTTTAGGCTTTTCTACCTTAGTAAGTGTGATTTTTTTAGGGTCAATAGAAGGAACATCAGGCTCAACTTCAAAAAGTAAAGAGAGAGTCGCTCCATCGAGCGAGTGCTTTTTCATTGTGAAAGAGATGCGAGGGCGTCCGTGCAAAACAGGGGAATTTGCGAGTTTTTGACTCTCGCGGAAGCTGATATCAGCAATCGCCTCTTGCCATTTTTTATCGACATCGTGTGCATAATTTTTAAGAACGAGTTCATCGGGGGCGCGTCCTTTGCGAAAACCTGGCAATGTGACTTGCTTAGCAACTTCTCGAATCGCTTTTTTTTGAGCCTCTTTGACAAGGCTTGGAGCAGCAGTCACTTCAAACTCAAGTTGACAAGCCGGTTTTTTGTGAACGAGAAACTCTACGAGATCTCCTTTGAATTTTTGCTGGCTTTTTTCGCCTTGCTCCATATCAATTCCTCCAAGGTACGCGTTTTGTTCCCAAAATAACTTAAGTCCTTATTTTTTAGAAAACAAAAGACGTATGTGAATATGTAAAAAAGCGGGTGATGAGATTCGAACTCACGACCCTCACGTTGGCAACGTGATGCTCTACCACTGAGCTACACCCGCAGATCAATTGCACTGCAATCGAAAAATTTAAGGATCAATTTAAGCAAAAACCAGTGTTTTTTAGAAGCAATAATTCGCATGCGCAGAAAGAGGGTTGTAAAAAAAACTTTAATAAATTAGATTTTGGTTGCGGCCTGCAAAAAAAATCGTTACAAATGACGGCGAAAAAATTTCCAAGTAACGATGAAATGCTAAAGGCCGGTTTTCAAAATGAGTGATACCTTTTTAGGGAATATGTTAAATTTTCGAAAATTAAAGCAGGACTTTTCTTCAAATATTCTTAAGGATGGGCGTACTCTTTTTGAAGATCAAAAAGTGTTAGCTGCCAAAATTGGTCATCTTGATGATAAGGCGTTGCGCATTACCAGTCGCATTGTTGGTCAGTATGATAATGTTTATGAAAGTGAAATTGAAATTGACCGTTTTGAGTGTGAGCTAGTCGATTCAAACTGCGATTGCCCTTACAATTATGATTGTACACATCTAGCAGCTCTCCTGTTTTTTCTCGAAAAAAATCTTGATGAAATCTTAGTTGCTTACTCAAAAGAAACCAATATCGAAGAACTTGCTGAGCAGCAAGAGATCGAAGATGATGAAAAGGAAAAATTACTTGAACAGATTAAAACTGCTGAGAGTAAAGAGATCGAGCGACAAAAACTGCTTTATGAAGAAGAGGTGCTGCAGGAGTACATCTCTACTGCCAACCTACTTGCTGGCTCTCCGTTTTTTCGTGTTAGGGAAGAGAAGCAGATTGATAAAGCTGAATTTTTGCTGATTTTTGCAGAGCCAAAAGTCAATGAGCAGGCGATGGCTAAAGGATGGGTTGATATGCAAATTGCCCTACGCCTTCCAGCGCGCTCTAAGCCATTGTTTATTCCTAATGTAAAGCGTTTTTTTGATGCGATGCGCTATGAAGAGTCAATCAATCTCGGTGGCAAGCGGTATGTGTTTTCATTAGAATCTTTTGATGAGTATCAGTGTGAAATGGTGCGCATGATCTTAGAAAATGCACGATATACTGAAAGCAAAGATTCTGAGCGTGCTCATAGAGTGATTCAGTTAGAAGCAACTTTCTTTGGGATCGTATTGGAAATGTTATATACCATTGCAAGCACGCGCTATTTTCAGCATGGATTTACATCTCAAGATGATGACTTGCCTCCTTTAGGGTCAGTATATAAAGGTAATTTGGAAAATGTGATGCGCTTTTCACCAAAGCGAGCGAATTTCCGTTTTGCTTTAGAATACATCGCGCCACCTGTTTCAAAAATGCTTTTAAATCCACAGGTTTCAATCGATCAGGAGTCAATTGAGCTGGAAGAGGTCTCATTTTTCGCCTCTCCTAAACCTGGCATGCTCTATAATGGAGTTTATTATCGGTTTGTCGATTATGTGACACGCAGTCATTTACGTGACTTAAATAAGATCCGTGAAATGACCATTCCGGAGCCTTTGTTTGGTTCTTTTGTTGAAAACGCGCTTCCACAGTTGCGCTGTTTTGCTGAGTTTGAAGAGAATAAATCAATTGAGAAGATCACGACGCTCCCTTATACGCATGCATTAAAAGCGACTTGTGAAATTGCTTTTCTAGATGGAGAACTTGATGCCGCTCTTTTCTTCCATTACGACGATCAAAAAATTCCCGCTCTTCCTGCTACACTTACCTTCAGCGACATCTCAAGCTTTAAAAGCGAAGAGGGGATTTTAGCGCGCAATCTCGTTGAAGAAAGACGAATTATCGAAGATCTCTTTCAGGATTTTCTCTACAACGAAGAGCAAGGCGTTTTTATCTCAAGATCAGAAAAAAAGATCGTTGAGTTTATGACAGAAGTCATTCCTCGCAACCAACATCACGTTGAGTTTAATTGCCCCCAAAACCTACTCGATCAAGTGATCTATGATGATACAACCTTTAGCTTAAAGCTCTCACATACTGACCGCATTGATACTTATCAAATTGAGCTTAAAGTAAACGGCCCTCTGAAAGGTGTGAAAATCGATCGCCTTTGGGAATGTATGGCCTCGCGCAAATCATATATTGAGCTCGAAATGCCTCGTTCAAAAGCGAAGAAAAGCGAAGGAAATAAACTTCCAAAAATTCTCGTGCTTGATTTAGAGCAAACGGCTGAAGTCGTTAAAGTGTTTGATGAGCTTGGCGTTGAGAAACTCGATAATCACACGTTAAAACGTCCATTGTGGAGCATTGCGAATATTGAAAAATCGCATTTCGATGGATTGCCTATTACTTTTTCTATCTCGAAACAACTCGTTGAGATTCGCAAACAAATGCTCGGCGAAAAAGAGCTTGTTTTCACTGGAAAACCAGATGAAGTGATCGCAGATCTGCGCCCTTATCAACTTGAAGGTATTAATTGGCTAGAGAGACTTCGTGGTATGTTTCTTAATGGAATACTCGCGGATGATATGGGTCTTGGTAAAACTCTGCAGGCAATTGCAACCCTTACGCAACATCATAAGAAAACCAAAAATGCAGTCTCTTTAATTGTTTGCCCTACATCGCTTCTCTACAACTGGAAAGAAGAGTTTCATAAATTCAATCCAAAAATTAAAGCACATGTCATCGAAGGTGTGCCTCAAGCGCGCAAAAAGATGATTGCAAATGCAAAAGATTATGATGTGGTCATTACTTCTTATACGCTTTTGCAAAAAGACATTGAGATCTATGAAAAAGTTAATTTTGCTTATGTGATTCTCGATGAAGCGCAACATATCAAAAATCGCGGAACGCGCAATGCAAAATCGGTGAAAATGACCAAAGCGGATTATCGCTTAATTCTCTCGGGTACTCCGATCGAAAACTCACTCGATGAAATGTGGAGCTTATTTGATTTCCTCATGCCAGGTTTTTTAAGTAGTTATGAGCGGTTTGTCGAAAAATATGTGCGTGTCACTGGCGAGGAGCAACAAAAAAATATTGAGTATCTGCGCAAAAAAGTATCTCCGTTTATTTTGCGCCGTATGAAAAACGACGTACTCGATGATCTGCCTCCTGTCTCTGAGCTTATCTATCATTGTCAGCTCAGCGAAACTCAGATGCAACTTTATCGCTCTTACGCAGAATCTGCGCGTGATGAACTTGTTAAACTCGTTGAACGCGACGGATTTGATCGTGTTCAAATTCATGTTTTAGCAACATTAACACGTCTTAAACAGATCTGCTGTCATCCTGCAATTTTCGCAAAAGAAAAAGCAGAGCCCGGTGATTCTGCGAAATATGATATGCTTCTCGAGCTATTGCAAACTTTGATTGAAGGAAATCACAAAACCGTCATTTTCTCTCAGTACACACGCATGTTACAAATCATGCGCGCTGATTTTGAGCAAATGGGTATTCGCTTTCTCTATCTCGATGGTTCGACAAAAAATCGCCTAGATGTCGTCAAGAATTTTAATGAAGATGATACGATATCCGTCTTCCTCGTTTCCCTTAAAGCAGGTGGTACAGGTTTAAATTTAGTCAGCGCAGATACAGTGATTCATTATGATATGTGGTGGAATCCCGCTGTCGAAAGCCAGGCAACCGATCGCGTACATCGCATCGGACAGACAAGATCAGTCTCTGCGTACAAGCTAATTACCCTTGGAACGATAGAAGAAAAAATTGCAGAAATGCAAAACCGTAAAAAAGGACTCGTCAAGAAAATCGTAAGCTGCGATGATGAGGCCATTGCCAAATTAACATGGGAAGACGTTTTAGAGCTTCTAAAGACATAAATTCTATGAGTAATAAAAACGTTCTAGATATTGTTGCCAAATCAGGCAGAGCAATTATCAAAAAGTGCAGCCAATTCTCTGGTATTTTTACCAGTGATATTGGAATCGATTTAGGAACCGCAAACACACTTGTTTACGTCCGCGGGAAAGGAATTGTTCTAGCAGAACCTTCTGTTGTTGCAGTTGATTCCATAACCAACGAAGTTCTTGCAGTCGGTCATAAAGCTAAAGCGATGCTCGGTAAAACACCGCGTAAAATTCACGCTGTTCGACCAATGAAAGATGGTGTCATCGCTGATTTTGAAATTGCTGAAGGAATGCTAAAAGCATTAATCAAAAGAGTGAGTCCTGCACGCAGCCTCTTCCGCCCTAAAATTCTTATCGCAGTTCCTTCAGGGATTACTGGCGTAGAGAAGCGCGCTGTTGAAGATTCTGCTCTCCGTGCTGGAGCACAAGAAGTTATTTTGATCGAAGAGCCAATGGCTGCTGCTATTGGAGTCGGTCTTCCAGTTCACGAGCCCTCTGCGAACTTAATCATCGACGTCGGTGGTGGTACAACAGAAATTGCGATCATCTCCCTCGGTGGTGTTGTAGAGTCTCGTTCCTTACGTATCGCTGGTGATGAATTTGATGAGTGTATCGTCAACTACATGCGCCGCACATACAACTTGATGATTGGACCGCGCACAGCGGAAGATATCAAGATGACAATTGGCTCAGCATATCCTCTTGGAGATCATGAGCTCGAAATGGAAGTGCGTGGACGCGACCAAGTTGCCGGTCTGCCTGTCACTAAACGCATCAACTCCGTTGAAATTCGCGAATGTCTTGCAGAACCGATTTTGCAAATTATCGAGAACGTCAAGCTCACACTAGAAAAATGTCCTCCAGAACTTGCTGCTGATCTCGTAGAACGCGGTATGGTTCTTGCAGGTGGTGGAGCGCTGATTAAAGGTCTTGATAAAGCACTGATTAAAGAAACTGGACTGCCAGTCATCACTGCTCCAAGCCCGCTACTCGCTGTTTGTCTCGGAACTGGTAAAGCACTTGATTATCTCGATAAGTTTAAAAAGCGCCGTGCTAATAATCTCTAATGCGTCTTTTGATTCAACGAGTCTCTTCAGCTAGTGTCACAGTTGATCACAAACAGATCTCTGCAATAGGTCCTGGCTTTCTCGTTTTTTTTGCTGTAGAAAAAATAGACAACGAAGAGCCTATATCCTTCCTCGCTGATAAACTTCTCAACTTGCGCATTTTCGAAGACGATCAAGGTAAGATGAATCGCTCCATCTTCGATACAAACGGAGAGATCCTCATCGTCTCTCAATTCACACTCTATGCCGACTGCTCCAAAGGACGCCGGCCTACCTTCATTCATTCAGCACCTGCAACAGTCGCTGAACCGCTCTACGACAGCTTTGTTCAGACTGTTAAAGAAAAATACCCCCGCGTTCAAACAGGGCAGTTCCAAGCGCTTATGCAAGTTGCTCTCGTCAACGATGGCCCCTTAACGTTTCTCCTCGAACGCTCGCCCGCTAACTCTGCTCTACCGCATTAATCGCATTTTTCTTCAACTGATCCGCTATCTTATGTTATGATGTTCACTTAAAATAGGAGGGAAACATGTCAAGTCCCGTACAAGATCCATTTGAAACTTCTCCCAATGCACAAATTGTTCAACCCCCGCCATCGCAACAGGATATAACAGCACAGGGTGCTAACGATCTCGTAACAACCTCTTTTTCTTCAGATGCTTCTGCAGGTACAGAGACCGGAGGGACAATATTGCGTCCGTTAGACGGAGAGGACGCAGATCACTCTCTGCTAGTCGATTCGACTCACGCAGTTGGTGATCAACCTCCTGTAGCGGATCCCAATGATTTTGCATTGAGCTTTTTAGCACTAGATATAATCAGTGGCAACATCCCTCTCCAAGACTCCTCTACGCGGCTCAGTCCCGATCAGGTCTCTCATCTGAATCTAAATGACTAAAAACCAATCAGCTTCGCTAAGAGCTTTCTCTCCTCTATGCCATTAAAATGCGATTAAATGGTCATTAAATTGCAGTTTTTAAGCTATCTTGCTAACCAAGAGAGGTTTACCGCTTTTCTGTCATGATATAAGAGTGAATTACAGACGTTGTAAAAATTGATATTAATTACATTTTATGATATAACTAATATTATAAATAATTTTTAGGAGATGAAAATAAGCATTCCAGCAAGTGGCGCTAGTAGCGCAAATCCAACCAATTTAGATCTATCAGGTGCGGCACAAATAACAGATTTCTCATCTTTAGGGGATCTGCCGAATCTATCAAGTTTAAACCTATCAGGTGTGGCACAAATCACAAATGCCCCATTTTTAGCACATTTGCATGCTTTGCCGCATATGCAAGCAGCTCCGCCAACACTTGCCCCAGCAAGAGTTAGTGTGATTTCTGGTTAAGATAGGAGATAAAAATGGCAGTTCCAGCAAATGGTGTTGATAGCGTTAGTTCATTAGATTTATCAAGTCTAGGAAGGCTTTCGCCATATTTAGCCTATTTAAATCCAAGAAATCTCATTTCTCTAGTATCACAAGCTCTATCTTTAAACAATGGTCCTCCTGAATCTGAACAAAATCATACCCAAGTTGCCCAAAACTATAATTACGCATTCCATCTGATTCAAGCTATTCATGCAAATAATCCGAATCTAGCTGTGGCTCAAATTTACTTAGCAAACCAACAAGGTCAGTTTAATTCTCCCTCATCTCTTGCGCCAGCGAGAGCTTCACGCATTTCTGGATAGGGATTATTTGTTTAAAAAATAGTAAAGCGCAATGGATCATCATTGCGCTTATCCGATTATGTAACTCTATTTCTGTAAATTCATAGCTGCTGCAATCATCGAATTCCTTCCCTTTGCTCGGCGCAAATAGCCATTGACTATTTACTTCTCTCAAATGAAAAGACTTCTCGATTTCGCTAGCTCTGGTTTTTTACAGACATATAGTTACACAACCTTTTTATTATCTAGCAGAAAGGGAGAAGATCTCTTCAGGTTTGAAGAAAAAAGCAACTTCGATTTTTGCGTTTTCAAGACTATCAGAACCGTGCACGGCATTGCGCTCAATGGATTCTGCGAACTGTTTGCGGATTGTTCCTTCAGCTGCTTCTGCAGGGTTAGTTGCTCCCATGATCTCGCGGTTTTTGAGTACAGCATTTTCCCCTTCGAGAACCATAACGATGCAATGGCCTGATGTCATGAAGCTAACAAGATCATTGTAGAAAGGACGCGCTTTGTGAACAGCGTAAAATTCTTGAGCTTGTTCTTTTGTTAGGTGCATCATTCTTGCACCAGCGATTCTTAAGCCATTTTTCTCAAACTGTGCGATGATTGATCCAATGCAGTTATTTTGAGCTGCGTCGGGCTTAATAATCGAAAGTGTTTGTTCTATTGCCATTTTATCTAGTCTCCTTTATTTTTTTGATTTTGTAATGCTAGTTCGGTTTTTTACGAAAATAGAGTTGCAAAACCAGTTTTTTAGCGCGGTGATTATATGAGGTGCAATGGTTTACGGCAACTACCCAGATCTATCTAATGTAAAGAAAATTTTAATTGTCAAATTGCGTCATCATGGCGATGTGCTCTTAAGCTCTCCTATTTATACTCTATTAAAGAAGCACTTGCCTCAGGCGGAGATTACCGCCTATATCTACGGCGATACATTGCCCATGCTAGAAGGACATCCTGCTATCGATCACTATATTTTGCAAAAGCGAGGCTCTAAAAAACTCTCAGAGGAAATCACGCGTTTAAGACAGATTCGTAAGAAAGGGTTTGATCTCGCAATTAACCTCACAGAAGGGGACCGAGGAGCTTTAGCTCTGTGGGCTTCAAAAGCTTCTTTGCGGATTGGTTTTGATCCTGGGGATAGCGGTTTTTTCGGTAAAAAGAAGATCTATACGAAGCTTGTCAAGAGCAGTCCTTATCCACGTCACACTGTTGAGCAGCATCTCGATATTTTGCGCTGTTTAGGGATTTTTCCAACCGTGGAAGAACGCAATCTAGGTATGCATATTCCTACGAGTGCATATGATGTGATCCCTCAAGGTGAATACATTGTGATTCATCCTGCATCACGCTGGAAGTTTAAATGCACAGCATCTGAGACATTTACTGAAGTGATTCGTAAGCTGGTTGCGAGGGGAGAGCGTGTTGTGATCACTGCTGCTCCTGACCCCGCTGAGATAGAGATGGTTGATGAAATCCTCGCTCCTCTAGATAGAAAGAATATCATGAATCTCTCTGGACAAACAGATCTCAAACAGCTCGGTGCTTTGATTGAAAAAGCGAAAGCGTTGATCTGTGTTGATTCTGTTCCGTTGCATATGGCGAGTGTATTTAAAACACCTGTTGTTGTGCTTTTCGGGCCATCATGCGATCAAACATGGGGGCCGTGGCAACATCCCCAGGCGACAGTGGTTAGTCAAAAGCTTCCTTGTAGACCATGCAATCTCGATGGATGTGGAGGGAGTAAATATAGCGACTGTTTATACACCATAGAAGCGAGTGAGATTCTAAAAGCGATAGAGCTCTATTTACCGGAAAAAGCTACAGTTTAAAATCTTCTCCGAAATAGGTCGCTTTGGCCTCTTCGCTAGCGAGTAGTTCGTCAACGGTTCCTGATAGGAGCACCTTGCCGTCACGAACGAGATAACTCCGATCGACAATAGAAAAGATCTCGCGCGCATTGTGATCAGTGATGAGAACGCTAATTCCTCTCTCTTTAAGCATACGAATCAGCTGTTTCACTTCACGAATGGTAATCGGATCAATATTCGCAAACGGTTCATCGAGAAGCAACAGTTCAGGCTCAGTAATCAGAGCACGTGTGATCTCTAAACGACGTCGTTCTCCGCCTGATAAACTCCCTGCGAGTTTTTTTGCATGGCGCGCTAAATCGAGTTCTTCAAGGAGCTCCTTGCATCGTTTTTTTTGTTCTTCTTTACTCAATGGAAGTGTTTCTAAAATACAATACAAATTATCTTCAACGCTCAAAGAGCGGAATACCGAAGGCTCTTGGGCGAGATAGCCCATGCCCATCTTTGCTCTTTGATCAATAGGCAGCGCTGTGACATCTATTCCTTTGAAAATCACCTCTCCTTGATCGGGGCTTATCAACCCTATTGTCATGTAAAACGCGGTCGTCTTACCAGCGCCATTGGGGCCGAGAAGGCCGACGATTTCCCCTCTGCCGACGTTAAAAGAGAGCTGATCGACAACAGAGCGGTTTTGATAGTGTTTTTTCAAATTATTTATATATAACAATTGATTGTTTTTCATATTTTATTATCAATAAGTGTTTGTTGTGTTATAATATTTATTAATAAATAATTTTTTAGGTTTAAAAATGTCAAATCCTCTCACTTGGGAGACGCTACAAACTGCAGCAAACTCCAATTCATCCAAATATCTAGGTTACGAAGATCTTTGTCAATTAGCGCATTTACCTGCGGCAGATCAAAAGATCATCAACAGTGAGATTGCTCGCCGTTTTTGGGATGGCAATCCTCATCCACAAGGAAACCGCGAATTATTTGTCACGGCATTTGCCGAGATCGCCACTATGGAAGAGTTTTCACCTACGCCGGGTTATAGAGATACGGCAAAAGAAGAGTTTGAGAAAATTGCTGAGAGCGTAGCCATAGTGCATCAACATTTCTCCAAGATATTTTTCCCTGAAAACCAAGTTTCCAGATATTTTTTCCCCGATAATCAGGATAATTTTTTTGCTAGACATGTTCTTTACGTTTTGTGTCGAGAACACCAATATGAAACAAATTTTTGGCATCAACCAGATAGATGTTGGTGGTTAGATAGAGCTTCATTAAATACGCGCCAAAGCAGATGGCTTGCTTGGTGTGTTGTGCAAGCCAATCATCCTACTGTTCAAACATATCAAATGGCGCTACTCGCAGAGGGCATTAGAAATCGAACTGCAGCATTTCGAGAAAATCGAAGGTGGCCTTTCTTAGTTCATTTACAACAGTTACAAGAGGATATCACTTATCTTTCCGATCCAGAAAACGTTTCAAATTTAGGATTTCCGAATTACTTTTTTAACCCTGCCTATAAGCGTGTTTTAGAGTTTTGTAGAATTCACTATGATGAATTGACAGTTGATTATAAAGAAGATGCAAACAAGGGATACGCTGTTATTATTTTTGCACAATTAGATGCATTTTTTAAAAACCTGAGTCATCAATTGAACATCAGTAAACCGCTCACTGATGAGCAAACTAAAGAGGCTGAATGTTTGAAAGAGAGATTTCAACCTTGTCGTTTTGGTCTAGAAGATTTGAGCTATTCCTTGTTGATGAATCCTCCAACAGATTTTAGTGATTATTTCAGGCGCGTTGTAGAACTCGATCCAAAAGAAGTGAACTTAACAAGAGCGGTTAGTGAGCAGATTGCTCGTGACAATGGTAACATTGAAGCGGCTGTTATGAATCTTTATGACTCTTGCTATGTTAATCCGACAACAATAGCGCATTGCCCTCCAGAGGTTATATATAAATTTTTAGAAGAAGATCAATCTTTAATCAGATTTTCTTCTACAAGCAAAGGTTGTGCAAAACTTGCTAATGATGCGATTGCCATTAGTTGGGGAAAAGAGGCGCAGCCAAAAGAAACGTATAAGTGGATAGCAAATGATTTAGCAATGATGCCTTTCTTTAGAGAACTGAGACTAGTCGATTGGATGCGAAAGCTTGGGAATTTTGAGTCTTTTTATGGGCATATGTTAACGAAAGATAAAAAGGAATATAGAGAGAAAATATCAACATTTCTAAAAAATAATAAAAATGCAATTAATCATACTAGACATAGTGATACCGTTGAAATAGCTAGTACAATTAATCGTGGTACAGCAACTAGGATGCACTATTACATGGGTGCTGGTGGGGAGCGCCCCGAGGTAGTTGGTTCCGAAACGCTTGAAAAAGCAGCAGGAAGTTTAAGAAAATATCAAGAGGCTTTGAATCCTAGAAGAGGCGCTTTGCTTGCGATGCCACGCTTTGCCGATGCACAATCCAGGCTTTATCAAAATTGGCTTGAGGTGAGCGAAGACTTTTCAGTGATCGAAGAGCAACTGAAGTCATTAGTTTTAGAATCTGCAATGAAGTTAGGTCAGATTACAGAGTCTGGTGATGTTGATTATAAAGAGTATGCTTATCCGCATCGTGGTGTTGTTAAAGATTTTTCAAACTTAAGCTATGCCTTATGTAGAATTGCAAATAAAAATTGTTCGGACCCTTTTCCTAGTGGTTATTTGTGTTCTTGGGTAAACCATGTTTTGTCCTCGGATGAAAAAGAATAAATAATTTTCTTTTAGTTTCATTTTTGCGTAAAGCGTGGAAATTTTGTTTTATTTGTGCTATTGTTTTTGCAAATTAATTTGAGGTTAAAATGTCTTGGGCTGCTTTGCCAGTAGAGGCTAAACTCGGTGTCTGTCGGTATCTAGATTTTCCTGATCTTTGTCAATTGTCGCAAGCGAGTCGGGCGGATAGGCAAGTAGCGCATAGTGCTATTGGTCTTCGTTACCTTCGTGATTATTTTCCTCCGGGTGCTGATCGTGAAAAGTTTGAAAAGGCGTGGACAGAAGCAACTGCCGATAGCACATTAACTGCTTTGCCTGAACAAAAAGAATCTTTCTGGGCACAAGCTTCTGCAGAAACTGAGGGACGTCACCGTAGATTTTACACGATGCTCGATGCTGCAAAAAAGAATACGTTCTTTGCTAAACAACTCCTCTATTACTTGCGCAATGCAGATGACGATAGTGAGAAACCTTTAGATATCCTGCAAAGACGATGGCTCGCTTGGTGTGTTTTTCATATCGACAATCGTGTGATGCAAGATGTTCATATGGAATTGATTGTCAATGAAACACGGGACCTGATCGAAACCTATCGTTCTGCGAATCTGCTTCCGTTTATTCTCTCTATGAGACAGCTCAAAGAGGACATTCAATATCTCATCAATCCTGACAATCTTTCCGCATGGACTTCAGATTGGTTGAACAATGCTCCTTTTAAAAGAGTGATGACTTTCTATCTTAAGCATTATAATGAAATGACAGCGTTAGATAGGCAACAAGTTGCTCGTACCTTATTTCGAAATCTTGGACGGGTCATTGGTTCTTTATTTTATGCAATTCAAAACGGAGAAGTCTCTTCAACCGGACTAGCTCTCAACTTTATCAACGGCGATCTGTCTCTTGAAACATTTGATCTTAGCGAGCGCGAATACAACTATTTAGCCAATCCTCCTGCTAATTTTCTGCATTATCTCAAAACTGAAATTGCATTGTTGGGAGAGGCATTAAAGTTAAGAGAACTTATAGATAGTAAACTTACAACTCAAGATGAGGGCAATTATCGCCACGTGTTAAACGCTCTTTATAATAGTTTGTATCTTCCAGCGAATTGGCACTCTTGTCCTAGAGAGGTAAAGCTGCAAATTCTTAGTTTTTGCGGTTTTGATGGATTGTGTGCGGTTTCTACTGTTAATCGAGAATTTCGCGATCTTTCACAAGAAGCGGTTGTTTCCTTGTTTCAAAACAAAACGCGACCGGACGATGAAAATGTTGCAAAACTCATCGAACAAGAAAGTTCCGATAAAAAAGAGTTGATAACAACATTTCAAGGAATCAAAGCAATGTTTTATCAAGCTTTATGGCCGTTAATCCTCAAAGCCAGGGCGAGGAAAATTTGTGCAAAGCAATTATATATGACCTATTTTCTAGATCGGAATGAAGAAGGAATTTCTGTTGAAACTCATCAAAAACGCACCTGTGTTCAGCTGATTTTTAATATGGAAAATCCAGAAATGCAGCGAATTTGGATGACGAAATTAAAAGCGACGCGTGAGGCAACAGAAATGGCTTTGAATCAATTGGGATTGCTCCCCTTTGTTCAAGACAAAACACTTCTCGAGAACTTAAAAATACTCTGTAATCAAGCAAATTATTCAAATCGTTTTGCAGATGTGCAAAGCGCTGCTAGGGGAGTTCTTGTATTTTACAATCGAGAAGCAGAGGCTATTCTAGCAAGCAATCATCAAATGGCAACTAATATCATAAGGGTTTTATCTGTTGCACTTCAGATTATGAGTAATACTGGAGTTGGAATAGCGACGAATTGGATGACTGCTTTAGAAACCATTGAGCGAGCTAAGGGGAGTCTGGGACTGGAAAAGTATACCTTAATTACAGAGCCGCAGTATTCTCGGAGCTTTTCCTATGTCTGTCAGCGCAATCTCGAATTGAGTAAAGGTTTTAGTGAAATTGAGGAGAGACTTGAAAGGTTGGTATTAGATTCTGCAAGAGTGCAAGAGCGCTCCGATGTTAATTACAAGCTCTATGCTTATCCTCATCTTAGTCACAATGGAGATTTTAAACATTTACATTATGCTCTGACGACGATTGTCAATGAGCGCTTTGTTAATCCCTCGATCGGCTCTGGGAGCAATAGAGGTTAATCTTAAGCAGTTTTAATGAAAGCATATTAATAAATATTTTAATATTTATATTAATTGTAAATTTATTGTATAATAGTTGCATATTAAACAATTTGGTTAGAGGTTAAAATGAGTGCAGTTGATTTAAAAGTAAACTCTTTATTTGAAAGATGGAGCTCTCTTTCGGAGGATCAAAAATTTGAGGAATTAAAAGGCCTCGATATTCCTGCTCTATGTAAGCTTGCAGAGAAGTCAGCAGATACTAAAAGGGTAGTGAACTTTTATGCTAGAGCTAGAGTTCAAAATTTTTCTATCATTTCAAGTTATGAAGCATTTGCTCAAAATGAATTGAGTAGGCTTACTTCTGATGGGTCAATTACCCCAGAGCAGAGTCTTGCTCTGCTTAATTTGGTTAACACAATCGTGGGAATACGCGCGATGATTCAGGATAAAGAAAGGGCCTTGAAGAATAAACTAGAACCGGTCGATATCCCGCACATCAGAAAGTTGCAATTTCTCGATAACGCAGCATATATAATAAATAATTCTCTTCTTGAGAGTTTGGCAAAGCAAGCTATGGGTCTAGAAGTAGATGGGTTAAAAATTCCTTCAAAAAAAGCTTTATTTCAAACGATTTTTAATATTGAACATCCCCAGTTTATCGATTTAGAATTCATGAAAGAAAACCCTGAAGAAATCTTAAAAGATGTATATAAGGAAGTAATCACCAAAGATACTAATATTCAGGAACGCATTGGACCTTTTGAAAGTCTTTTAAGTAAATTTGACCTTGCTGAGTTAGGTAGAGATTTTGCAATTGAGATAAGTTTTAAAGCTATTCCAAACGATATAGCCACGCTTAAAGAAATGATCATTGAAGAAGCACGTAAAAAAGAATTGTCTGTTGGTGCATTCGATGACGCTTTTGATTATGCATTTCCTTATAGAGGCAAGGTGGAGGATCGATCAATTCTACTCGCCGCTTTGAAGCGTTTATATGAAAGCATTGATGACACGGTAGCTAATGTAAATTTTTAGAAATTTAGGTGATGACGAGCTTATGAATTCGGATTGAATTGTGAATCTATTAGAAGAATAGATCCTAATGATCCACCTCCGAATCAATGCGTTCTGCAGTAAGCTCGGGACCGTCTGACGTAAAAGTTAATGTGAGTGATTTAGCCTCTCCTTTTAGGAGGGGCTTTTTGTTTTCATAGGTGATGAGGTTGACTCGGTCTGTGAGGAGTGTGCGAGTGCGGTAGTTGAAGGTGCCGTGGGGCGAGTGAAATTGGCGTTGTTGGTTATGGGCTTCTTCGAGGTTTCCGGAGAGTTGATCGAGTTCTTCGATTAGTTCGATTTTATTTTGATTGAGATGTGCGGTGAGTAAGGAGCGTGTTGCTGTGAGATGATGATGTTCATCGTTGAGATAGAGATCCTTAGTAATGCCGGTGCGCTCTTGGAGGTAGGTCTGGGGGCGCTGTTTAGGAGTGGGGAGGATGAATGTGCGGGAGAGGAGAGTGAGCACGATGGCAAGAAGGATAAAGGGCAAGGGGAAGAGTAGATAGGCGCGTTTAGGTAGCATGATTATACAGGAGTTGGTTCGTTCACGATATCGTAGATCGCAACGATTTGATTGAGGAGGGCAGGGAGATCATCGAAAGAATAGGCGATTGAGCTATCGCTTTTGGCTTGAGCGGGATTGGGGTGTGCTTCAATGAAGAGTATGTTGGCGCCGGCTGCAATGGCTGCTTTGGCTAGGTGAGGGATCATTTCGCGCTGGCCGCCAGATTGGGAACCTTGTGCGCCGGGAAGTTGGGTGGAGTGAGAGGCGTCGAAACAAACGGGAACTCCGAGTTGTTGCATGAGAGGAATGGAGCGCATATCGCTAACGAGGTTGTTGTATCCAAAGCAGGTGCCGCGATCTGTGAGGATGATGTTGGGGTTGTTTGCAGAGCGGATTTTTTCAATGACATTTGCCATATCCCACGGTGCGAGGAACTGTCCTTTTTTGACGTTGATGCATTTGCCGGTTTGTGCGGCGGCGAGAAGGAGATCGGTTTGGCGAGAGAGGAAAGCGGGGATTTGAATGATGTCTATGACGGATCCAGCTTGCTGTGCTTGCTCAGGTGTATGTACGTCGGTGGTAACGAGGATGCCGAGTTTTTGACGAATTTCTGAGAGTATTTCTAATCCTTGGGTGAAGCCTGGGCCGCGAAAAGAGTCGTGAGCAGAACGGTTAGCTTTATCGCAGCTCGCTTTGAAGACGAAGTTGAGTGAGTAGTGGCTTGCGATTTCTTTAAGGGTTTCAGCGCAGGAGAAGGCGTGCTCTCTACTTTCAATGACGCACGGTCCAGAGATGAGAAGAAGGGGCTCGTTAGGACCTATTTTGAATTTATCTAGAGAGATAGTGTGCATGTTTGTTCCTTGTTGATTAAGTCTTCCATGGTATAGAGGCCAGGAGGTTTGTGATGTAAAAAGGCCGCAGCTTTTAAGGCGCTGCGAGCAAAGACGAGTCGATTTAAGGCGGCGTGTTTAATTTCTAAACGCTCTTCAGCTGTGTGTGCGAGAAGAGTGTGTTCCCCAAATATTTCCCCTGTGCGCAGTGAATGAATTTGAGCGCGCTCTTTGGTTTCTTTAGCGATGGAAACTGCAGTGCCTGAGGGTGCATCTTTTTTATGCTTGTGATGAATATCGATGAGATCAAGACTCCAGCTTCCATCGAGATTTGAGGAGAGAAGGTGAGCGATTTTATGCAACATTGCAATGCCAATGCTGAAGTTGCTTGCATAGAAAATCGGAAGGGTTTTTGAAGCTTGAGTGAGATTGTCATGTTGCTCTTGAGAGAGGCCGGTAGTTCCAATGACAAGGGGTGTTTGTTGTGAAATAGCAGCTTTGAGAAGATCTGATGTAAGAGATGGAAGGGAAAAATCAATCGCGATGTCACAGGAGGAGAGTGCTTGAGATAGATCCTTTGTAATGAGAAAAGGAGCGGCAAATGGTGAGCGTGCATAGCCGGAAGTTATAGTGAATTCGGGAATGTCTTGGATGATTTGTGCGATGGCCTTAGAGACTTTGCCATTTGCTCCGATCAGTGCGATTTTAATCATTTTTTTAACCTGTTTTCTATGATTGTATGTGCGCTAAGAATATTGAACAAGCGTAAGGCTTTTCTATTTGATTTTAACCACAGAGACGCAGAGAACAGTGAGATTTTTATCGTTGAAACGATGTGGAAAAACAGCCTGTATTACAAACTCTTAATTTTACATAAGATTCTCCGAAGGAGAGAGTGTTTTTCACTGCTAGAATACCCGTTAAAAATCTCACTGTTTTCTATGGCTCTGTGGTGAAATAAAAAAATGGTAGTTTTGAAAAATTATGTTCTAAAATTAGCAGTGATCGCAAGTTACGCTTGAAAAATTGCATTTTTTAATGGTAGAGTAGGGACTTTGGACTGATAGCTCAGCTGGATAGAGCACCCGCCTTCTAAGCGGGATGTCGCAGGTTCGAGTCCTGCTCAGTCCATTATCTTTTATGTGGTGCGTTAATGGCGAAAAAGGGCAAGAAAGAGGGAGACTCTCTCGGCGATTTTCATTTTCCCAGTTATGTATTTGAAGATTATTCTACTTTAATCGAGTCTTTTAAAAAGCCTAGTTTTAAAGCGCATAATGAGCGGCAAAAAACAGAACGGGTTAATCGCGCTCTGATTGACATGATCAAAAGTGCTCCTGACAATGTCTTTTTGCTCTTCGCTGTTGTCGATTATATCGATCGGATCAATCAAGAAAAAATTATCGATGCTTACACTTTTTCGAGTTTTGAGCTGTGGCTTAATCAGTTTTCTGGATTGAGTTTTGAAAATAATTATCACATTCGTGCAAAGATTGTTGGTAAGATCGTGCCGCGTGAAGAGTATCAGGTTTTATTTCCAATTGGAATGGGCAAGGTTTATCCAGGAACGCATTATGTTACTGCGCATGGCTCACCTGATCTTGATACGACGATCGCTTCTTTTTGGGGATGGATCGATGCTTTTGGAGCGCGTGTTGGGGATGGATTGCACTTGTGGAATGTTCCAGGTGGTGTTCCCGAAAGTCAGGTTGAAATTCCGCTGCTTTTTAATAAATTTTTTGGAGAGAAGTTTTTTGACTATATTGTTAAAGGGCGAGGTTCTCTAACGCTTTCGAGTATTGATTTGATGTCGCAGAAGGGGGTGCTTCGGAAGCATACTGATGAATCCTCTCTTAGCATTGAGCATGAGCGCGATCATAAAGCTGTTGTATTGATCGACAAGCGCGGTTATTACCTTGGCGATTGGCGCAATTTTGATGTTGAAGGTGTGCGTCAGGTGATTATGCTGCTCAATAACTGCATGCGTTGGTATGAAAATTTCTTGCATGTCGAGTTGATCTCCCTTTTTGCTCAAGAAGAGTTGACGAAAGAGAAATTCAATCACTTTATAAAGGTCGCCTTTGACGTGAGGATTGGGCAGAGCGAGCCAGCGCGAGAGTTTACTGATACGCAACGGAAGTATGTTGAAAGTTATCTGATCAAAGTACTTGGAGTGACCAAGGGATTAAAGAGCACTTTTGAAGAGTTTGCCTCATCGATGGAAGGTGTGGCGATTTTTGACTTTCAGGAGTTTTTTCACTTAGTGCGCTCTATGCCTACCTCTTCGCTTTTTAGTACAAAAGGTGAGTTGATTGAAAATCGCCCTAAGATTTTTCACTATTTAGAGAAGATCATTCGCGCTCTTGATAAAGCGATTATGAATGTTCGTGGCCATGTTGATAGACTCGATGTCGCACTTGATATCAAAATGCAAGTTTTTGGTTATATGCCCCGCGTTGTGAGTTACCGTGCTGACATTGAAGAGATTCGTAACAAGATGGGTAGCTACCCCTATTTGACGGTGACTTATACGGATCCAAAAGGGCGCTTGCTTCCGATTGGAGTGATTCGTGCAGCAGAGATCCATAAACCGATTTTGGGAACGGTGAGTTTACGCGATTTTTGCAACCGAGAAGAAACGAAAATACCGAGTTATCTTGAGGTGATTAGTGTGATTGATCACCATCGCACAACACTAAATACTTCCTCAGCTCCAATGGTCATGATCACTGATTCGCAATCTTCAAATGCTCTTGTCGCAGAGCTTGCTTTTACGATTAATGATCGCTATAGCACAAATGGCATGAGTTTAAAGGAAATTCAAAAGCAAATCTCAGTCGTGCAAAAAGATCTTAGCAAATCGACGAATCGCCGTGTTTTACAACGCTTATTACAAAGGCAATGTGCTGCTGAGAAAAAAGGGGGCTTTTCGATTGATCCTCAACGTGAATATGTAGAGTATCTCCATTTTCTCTTTGCAATTCTCGATGATACTGACTTGTTATCTAAAGTAACACGTCGTGATTTAGAGTGTATGGCATCTCTTCTTAATCGCTTGAAGTCTCTTTCTATTGGAGAAGAAGCAGAGATTGTTTCTTTTGATCATATTAAGGGGGATGAGAATTTTCTTATACGTGCTTCAGAGGCAATTTTGCAAAATGGCGATATGTACTCGCTATATCGCAAGGTGTATCTCGCTAAGGAAAAAGCAATCGAAGAAAACCTCAAGTTATGCGCTGCTGGCAAAGAGTCTTCTGTATTTGCTGATACAAAAGAGCTTAATGGTTGCTCGAGTATTGGTCAGACTAAAATGTTCATGCATAATTTCCCGATCTTCAACGAACATGTCGATGCAATTCGCGCAATGTGGTTGAAACAGGCTCAGAGTCTTAATCGTGAGCGCAGTGAAATTGATCTCTATTTGCATATGGTTACGACGCTGCCCGGAGCAGAAGATCTATATAGTGGAGCTAAGGAAGAGTATAAGCATCGCGATCAGATTTGGATCTGGATACCGACTAAGAGTTTAGCAATTGCGCATTTAAAGAGTTTTCTTAATTCCTTTTCTTCTCTGCCTCAATTTCAAGAAGATGATTCTTTGGAAGTGGAGTTTTGTGGAGACAACGCGTTGATTTTAAAACAGGTGTTTAATGAGAGTTTCATCGATATTAAACAAACGAATTCTTTAGGCAAAAATTTGTCAATTGCAGTGCTTTACTTCAAAGCAGGTGCAATTAATTCTCGTAAGGCAATGATATCGCCTTTTCTACCTAAGCTAGTGAGCTAAAATATTAGAAAATGATACATCTCTCCGAGTCTATAAAGAATCAGAGAGATTATTAGATTATGCTTCAGCTTCAGGGGCGGGAGCGTCTTTTTCGTCTTCTTCGATGATTTCGAGATTAACACGAATGCCGTTGCGGCTGGCAACGGACATCAATAGCGTACGAATCGCATTGATTGTTTTGCCTTTTTTCCCGATAATTTTACCAATATCAGATTTTTCAACACCTAACTCAATAATTAGAGTATGAGTGCCTCCAATCTCTTTAATATGGACTTTATCGGGGTTATCAACGAGGTTTTTGACAATATATTCAACAAATTCTTTCATTGTTCGATCCTTTTGTGCTTGGAACTTGTGTAATGGGATAGCCTAGATCTTTTTTTTACTTAAATAAAGTTTTTAGCTCAACCAATCAATTTTTACAAGAGATTTTTTGGAAAAAGCGAGAGATATCTGGCGGGACAGGTGCCTGGATATCAAGGGGCTCTTTAGTAATTGGGTGAGAAAACTGCAGGCGATGGGCGTGAAGAAGCTGCTGATGGATGTTATAATTATTGTTAATATTTTTAGACCCATAGAGAGTATCGCCGAGTATTGGAACTCCAATAGCCTGAAGATGAACGCGAAGTTGATGTGTACGTCCTGTTATCGGTTTAAGAAGAACAAGGAAGAGGGGTGGAGTTAACTCGAGCACGGTGCAATAGGTTTGAGCAGGTCTACCATCTTCGCGAATTGTCATTTGTTTGCGCTTAATTGGGTGGCGGCCAATGGGTTGATCGATCAGGTCAACTTTAGGAGCCGCTGTTGTGACAGCTAAATATTCTTTTTTTATTTGGCGGTTGGAAAATGCTTCAATTAAGCGTTGGTGAGTTTGTGTTGTTTTAGCAGCGAGCAGAACGCCGGAGGTGTCTTTGTCCAAGCGGTGAACAATGCCAGGGCGATTATCCTCGCTTCCAGGGAGAGTGGAGCAGTGGTGTAGTAGGGCGTTGACAAAAGTGTTGTTGTGGTGGCCAGGAGCGGGATGAACAACCATGCCGCGTGGTTTGTTTATCGCGATAAGATGTTGATCTTCATAGAGGATATCAAGTGGGATATCTTGAGGTGCAAGAGTAATTTCAGGAAGAGGAAGTAGCTTAACTGTCAGTTGATCGCCTGCTTTTCCTTTCGTTCTTTTTTTTATCGGCAGCTGATTGAGAGAAACTGCTTGCTGCTCAAAAAGATACTGAAAATAACTGCGCGAATGAGAGGGGAGCAAGGAAGGCAATAGTTTATCAAGCCTTTCTTCAGCTTGCTCTTCTGTCAGAATAATTGTTGTTGTCATAAGGCGCGGTTGTTGGTCAAATGCACCTGAGCGATCACGAGATGAAGGATGTCACCTAGCACTGCATTGACCTCTTGGGGAGAAGAATGAACGGTTAGTTCTTCCTTGGAAGAGGATAGAGGAGGTTGTGTAGGCTCTGGGTGAATTGGTGAAATTTCTGTCATATTAATATTTTTAGTTATTTTCTATTAATATTAATAAAAATAAGGCTTAATATCAAATCAATACTCGCCGCGCCGCATTTTTTGCTGACGTTCTTTCCATTTCTTTTCCATTCTTTTAATCTCGTGAATCATGTCATTAACCCAGGTGTTGACAAAGCGCTTCACTTGATCTTTGGTTGCTGTAGGCCCTAAAAATTTCTCGAATGGGGTAAGGGCTGATTCTTTATATTTGACGTCTTCAGGGGGGAGTTGATGGGCAGAAGGGGGAATATGGGGGAGGTTTCCTGGAGGAGGGATCGCACTTGATTCAGCCACTTTAAGACCTTTGCTTGTTATGATTGCCGAGCAACACGTTTTATGTTACTTTCTTTCTATATAGGAAATTTTTTTTTAATCGTAAATGATGCTTTTTAGAATTGAAGTTGAGGGCAAGCCTAAACGGTTTGCAAATCTCTATTGGAATGACGCGTTATTCAAGAAAGTTTTATATTATCCTTTTCGTGCCTACTTGCGAGAATTGCAGAGTTGTCGTTCAAAAGAAGAGTTGTTAGAGAGGTGGGAGAAGATCGATCAACGTGTCGCTTATAATCAAGCGATTCGTTTTCTTGCCATGCGCGCCTATTTTGCTGAAGAGTTAGCGGAAAAGTTGAGGGGTAAGGGGATTAGTGAACAAGCAATAGAAAGTGCTATTGCGCGATGCATCAAAATTGGCTATATCGATGATCAATCTAGATTGAAGAGATCTGTTGAAGTATTGATTGAGAAGGGCTTCGGTCCGAGAATGATTGTTGAGAAGTTGAAAAGGCTCGGGCGGATTGAAGAGCGGGGTATAGAAGAGGTTCTGAAGGATTGCGAGCAGCGCATACTAGAGAAACTTGAAAAGATCATAGCTAAACGTTTTTCCAAAAAATTATCTATTAAAGAACAAAGACGTGCTTTTTCTTATCTAATAAGGCGTGGTTTTAATATAGAAGATATTAAAAAGTCATTAAAATAATTATCGGTTGCAGAATAAGCTTTGTTTTAGTTATTAAAAAAGTAACAGAATAATTTTTTATGGTTTGTGCAATGCGTTATTTAAAATCAATTTTTCTCGCAATGTTTGCTGTCGCTTGTTTTGGCGTAAGTTCTTTACAAGCAGGAAATGACGTTGATATTGGTAAAAAAGTTAAACATGTCAATCAGCATCATAAAGGCAACTTTTATGCAGCTGGAGAAGAAGTTAGCTACAAAGGGAAGATTGATCGTAATTCCATTATGCTGGGAAATCGTGTTGATTTACGCGGATCTGTAGGCGGTGGTTTAATCGCAATGGCCGAAGAGGTCAACATTGATGCCAATATTACAGGTAATGCTCATATTTTTGCTCAAAAGGTGATGGTTCGAGGACATTTAGGAAAAAATGTTCGCATTGTTGCAGAAGAAATCATCATTGATAATAACGCGACGATTGCTGGCAACTTGAGAATCATTGGTGAAGTGGTTCAAATTGGCGGCCGTGTTGGTGGCAATGTCTTGGTGACAGCTGAAGAGCTTGTTGTTCTCAATGAGATTGGTAAAAATCTGACAGCGCGTACCGATCTTTTAGTCTTTGGAAGAAGTGCTTATATTGGTGGAGATCTCATCACAAACCTCGATACAGAAATTGTTGGTGGAGAGGATGCTGAGATTTCAGGAGTGCAACGCCAACAATCTGCGCCCCTATTTCAGAAGTTAAAGCGTTTTGGTTTTGCAATTGCTCTTTCTCGAGTCATGAACTTTTTCTGTTCATTGATTATTGGATTACTTTTAATCTACACATTCCCAAAATTCTTAACGCGCTTAGTAGAGAATGTACAGAAACATACTGGGAAATCTTTTTGGTATGGATTGCTTGCTACAGTCTGTGCGTTTTTCTTATTTTTCATGTTTATGATCAGTATTGTTGGTATTGGTCTTGCTCTTATGTTGCTTCTTCTATCGCTATTTATACTTTATACTGCAAAGCTCGTTGCGATCATATGGGTCTCCAATCGTCTTTTTTCAAAATGGAAGCTCAAGCCTTATACTTGGGGTAACTTCATCGTTGGATTGATCGCATATTTGATCTTGATTACGATTCCTGTCCTAGGAACGCTCTTATCGCTTCTATTTACCTTTTGGGGAATCGGAAGCTTGGCGCTAGTCATTGGACAAAGAAAGCGAAAAGCTTAAAACTCAATACAAACAGCAGCTTGTTATAAGCTGCTGTTTCTTTTAAAATCTGAGGCTTTAAAACTCGGCGTGGTTCGGGTATCTAGGAAATGGAATCACATCGCGGATGTTTTCCATGCCCGTTGCAAAGAGAATAAGACGCTCAAATCCGACGCCAAAACCTGCATGAGGCACAGAGCCGTAGCGGCGTAGGTCTGTATACCAAGAGTATTCTTCTGGATCTAGATTGTGCTCTATGATTTTTTGCTCGAGCATATCAAGGCGCTCTTCTCGTTGACTTCCACCAATAATCTCACCAATTTGAGGGACGAGCACGTCCATTGCAGCGACAGTTTTTTGATCATCATTCGCTCTCATGTAAAACGCTTTGATCCCTTTAGGATAATCTGAAATGATCACTGGCTGTTTAAAAAGATCTTCGCAGAGATAGCGCTCGTGTTCTGATTGCAGATCACATCCCCATTGAACAGGATATTCAAATTTGCGCTCAGCTTTTTGCAGTAGCTCAATTGCTTTGGTATAGGTGATATGCTCAAAAGGAGAGTTGACGACATGATTTAAACGCTCTAGTAATCCTTTAGAGATAAGTCTGTCAAAAAAGGCGATATCTTCTGCGCAGTTTTCTAGAAGATGGCGCAATACGTATTGAAGATAATCTTGGGCGAGTTTCATATCATCTTCAAGATCAGCGAAGGCGATCTCTGGCTCAATCATCCAAAACTCGGAAAGATGGCGCGAGGTGTGAGAGTTCTCTGCTCGGAAAGTGGGTCCAAAAGTGTAGATATCAGAGAGAGCGCATGCATACACTTCTCCATTGAGCTGACCGGAAACAGTGAGGAAGGCTCTGCGGTTAAAAAAATCTTGCGAGAAGTCGAGTTCAGTTTGTTTTTGAGCGACTTTTTCAAGGTCTAGAGTTGTAACAGTAAACTGTTGTCCTCCGCCTTCGGCATCTGCGCAGGTAATGATGGGAGTGTGGACATAGAGAAAGTTGCGTTCTTGAAAGAATTTGTGTGTTGCGTACGCTAGTGCGTTGCGCACACGTGTCACAGCGCCTTGTGTGTTCGTACGGGGACGCAAGTGGGCAATTGAGCGCAAGAACTCGAAAGAGTGGCGTTTTTTTTGAAGGGGATAGTTCTCTGTGGGGCAACTGCCGATCAATGTGATTTTTTCAGCACGCACTTCCCATTTCTGATTTTTCCCTTGGCTTTCGACGAGAGTTCCTTCAATAGCAATAGAGCTGCCCGTTGTGAGTTTTGATAGAAGCTCCTGGTAATCGGGTACGCTTTCATCAGCGATCACTTGCAAACCCGACAGAGTCGATCCATCATTAACCTCTATAAAGGCAAAAGTTTTTTGCGCTCTTAAGGTGCGGATCCAGCCACAAATCGTAATAGGCTGATTGAGGTTTTTATTGCTGATTTGCTGAATTTTTATACGGTTGGGATAAATCATTTTGCAAAATCTCTTAACATTTGAATTTCATCTTTCCAAAACTCGCTTCCATTGGGAGTTTCGAGATATTTAGGAATCTCACGCAGATCAGGATCTTGCATGAGGAATTTAAAACAGTCGATACCAATTTCACCTTTGCCAAGATTTGCATGGCGATCGCGCCTCGAGCCAAGAGGTTTTAATGAGTCGTTGAGGTGAAAGGCATTAAGGTATTTACGGCCGACAACCTTATCAAATTCTCCGAGCGTTTCTTTCCACGCTTTAGGAGTACTGATGTCGTAGCCTGCTGCAAAAATATGGCATGTGTCAATGCAGACGCCTATGGGGACTTTATCGTGCAGATTTTGGATGAGGTAGGCTAGATGTTCAAAGTCATGACCAACATTGCTTCCTTGCCCGGCAGTCGTTTCTATAAGTAAGCGCGTTGGTCCTTCAGCGGCAAGATCAGCAACTTCTTCGATGCTCTCAACGATAAGGTTAAGACACTCTTCTTCCGAAGAGGTGAGTGCTGCACCTGGATGAAAATTGAGAAAGCTTACACCGAGTTGGTGACATCTCTTAAGTTCCTCGCGAAACGCCTTGCGGCTTTTTGCTAGAATTTCTTGACGGGGAGAGCCGAGGTTGATTAAGTAGCTGTCATGAACCATGATCTTCTTCAGGTGAGTTTCCTTCAAAGCTGCTTGCCAGTTATCAAGTTCCTTTTGAGAAAAGGGCTTAGCCGCCCACTGCTTTTGATTGCGTGAAAAAATTTGAACGGTAGTAGCGCCGAGTTCCTCTCCAGTAAATAGAGCATTTTCTACACCACCTGCAACAGAAGCATGAACGCCGATCAATAAATCGGCAGGATTTTTGGTCATAATCATCTCGTTTGTTGGACAAATTTTAGTCAATAAGTTCGATGTTTACAATTTAATTCTCCACTGGTTACCTTTAAGAGATATGTCTATTCAAGATCGTCCTAAACTCATTTCGCGCTCTGCCATGGGCTTTTTTTCTGGAACGATGATCAGTCGCGTCTGCGGTTTTGCGCGTGATCTCGCTATGGCCTTTAGCTTGGGAAGCACTGCTGCGCTCGCTGCATTTTTAACTGCTTATCGCTTTGCTAATCTTCTTCGCCGGCTGTTTGGTGAGAGTAGTATGTCGTATGGCTTTGTTCCGCATTTTGAAGAATTGCGCCACTCTGATCCAAAACGCGCCGTGCGGTTTTTTTGTTCGATCTTGTTCACTTTTGGCTGTATTTTGTCTGTGATTCTCGTACTTTTAGGAGTGGGATTATGGGGAGGTAATCATTTATTTGCCGTCGATCCTCAAATCAGATTGATTCTCAAATGCATGATGTTCATGCTTCCCGGAGTTCTCTTTATTTCGCTATTTGGTATTAGCGCCGCTTTTTTGCAATGTGAACGCTCCTATTTTATTCCTGGCGTTTCACCTGTACTATTTAATCTTACCTGGGCAGGTGCTGCAATTCTTGTTAAAAGTTTGCCCTCTGATCAAGCGATGTATGGACTCTCCTTTGCAATTGTGCTTGCCTTTTTTCTTCAGTGGCTCTTTTTACTTCCCCAAGTGTATTCATTTATGAAGCCTCACCTCAAAGGGGAAAAACTTAAAGAGCTCTTTTGCATCTCACCTGATCTAAAAAAGGTGCTTAAACCATTTCTTCTGGGGATCCTTGGAATCGGAGCGACGCAGATCAATAGCGCTCTTGATGATCTATTTGCCCTACATGCGCATCCCGAAGGTCCTGCGCATCTCTGGTATGCGATTCGCTATTATCAACTGCCCTTAGCGCTTTTTGGCTTAGCTTTATCTACCGCAGTGCTACCTCCCTTATCTCGTGCGATGGAAGAGGGGAATCTCGATCGTTACAAAGAGCTATTGAGATATTCACTCAAGCGCATTTCAACACTGATGATTGGCGCATCGCTCTTTATTTTTGTCATTGCAGCTCCCGCATTCCATTTGCTTTATGGTCATGGCGCTTTAAGCGATACAGCGATTAGTTCGATTTGTCATTCCCTCTGGTCGTATACAATAGGTCTTCTTCCTCATGGCTTTGTGCTCATTCTTGCACCTGCCTTTTATGCGCGTAAAGATTTCAAAGTGCCCATGTGGGGAGCGATTTATTCTGTGATCGCGAACGTTTTTCTCAATAGTATGTTTGTCTATGTTGGGCATGCTGGTATTTACAGCGTTGCGTTAGCGACAGGCTTAAGCTCCATTGTAAATTTCCTCTATCTCCATCATAAACTAAAACAAACGACTGGCTCAGTATTTGATCGTGATTTCTTCTCCCATATGGCAAGAGTTATTGGGATGTGCTCAGGCGCGGCTGCACTTACCCTTGCTTTGGGACGCACGCTTTTCAATGACCCAACTCTCGATCTTGTTTTCCAAAATGTCTCTCTCTATTTTAACCTTAGCTTTAGTCAACATTTCATCACCATGCTCAGTGAGTTTGCTCTTTTTGGAAGTGGTCTATTGATTCTTGGTAAGATCTTCAAAGTTGATGAAATTAAGCAGCTCTTAAGTTTCAAAAAGCAAATGTGAGTTTGTTTTAGAACAGTCGGTTTCTTTAAAGCTTTAGCTTTTTATATATAGATTCTGTCGATGTTATCTTGTAAATGTTCGCGCAAATTATCCTGAAAGGCGTTACATCCCTTAAGATTAAGAAAGGCTAGACTTTCAAGGTTTGCAAGGAAGTTAAAGTTTTGTATGCACTTGCACTGAAAGAGATTGAGATGGGTAAGCCCCGTAAGGCTTCCAAGGGAGCTAGCATCTTGTAATTGAGTGCACCAAGAAAAAATAAGTGTGGTTAAATTTGCATGATTCTTAAGAAAAATAACATCTTGTAATTGAGTGCACCATGAGAGATTAAGCGTGCTTAGGTTCGGAAGATGATCAAAAAAGGTAAAATCTTGAATTTGAGTGCACCAAGAGAGATTGAGTGAAGTTAGATGTCTAAAATTTCTCAGAAAGGTGAAATCTTGTATGTGAGTGCATACACTGAGATCAAGAGTGGTTAGGTTGGGGAAAAGAAAGCTAATGTTTTCTAGTTCTACATCTGTGTAATTAGTATTTGAGAGATCAAGAGATGTGATATTGAATAATCTATTGTCTCGAAGTGATTGGAGGTAGGATGCGGTATTTATTAATCCATTGTTTAGAACTGATTGGAGGAAGTTTGGGAGACTTAGATCGATATATTGAGTTTTAAGGTAAAATTCTAGCTCCACAGTAGTTAAAGAAGTCTTTCTCTCATAAATAGTTTTAATGCAAGCTGCAGATGTTACATGAGTCTTCTGGTGCGTTCCAAGCGATTGTAGAAGTGCGAATATCTGATCAGGATTTAGGCTACATGCTATATCAGGAATATTTTTGGGATGTAACGCTGACATTTTTTCGCAATCAATATAAAATTCTTCCGGATCTCTCCAGCTTAGACCGTTAGTTGTCATATAAAACTCATTTTTTAATATGTTAAGATGGAGTTTTCAATGTTTTGATGAAATAAAATTAGCTTTTGATTAATCACAATTCTTGGTGGTTTACTCTATTTGGAAGAGGTTTTATGGTACCTTGAAAAAAAGCATAAAGTCAATCAACTTTTAAGTGTTAAAAAGTAAGTTTGTATTTTAAATAAATTAGGAAATAAACAGTTCGTAGAGATCTATTTGTTTGATAAAGATTTTGTAGAATTTCAGCTCGGTAATAATTTTTACTCCATTATCCGTTAATTCTCTGTATCAGGCATTTTGCAAAAAACAAGATTAAGATCTATTCAACTTCTAAGGTCCCGAAGGAAGCTAAAATCTTGTATTTCATTGCACCCGGTGAGATTAAGAAAGGTCTCAGACTCTTATTTTTGGGATCTCTTAAATAACAAAGAGCAGCTCTAGAAGAGCTGCTCTTTGTGTGATTGGATGAATTTTGGAATGACTCTATTAGTGAGTGTGTGCCAAGAATTCGCAGATCAGTGGTACGTTGATCGGTAGTGGGTATGGGATCTGATCAGGTTCAGGTGTGTGAACCATTCTTCCTGACATTTTGTCCTCTTCAAGTGTGAGGTAGTCGGGGATTGAATGAGAAGTATTAGCCTGAGCTTGTTTGATCTGAGGGATGTTTCGTGATTTTTGGCGAACAGAAACAAGCATTCCTGGCTTCACTTGGAAAGAGCGACGGTCAACTTTGCGGCCGTTCACTTCAATATGTCCGTGAGAGACGAGCTGCTGAGCAGCGAAAATTGTTGGAGCAAACTTAAGGCGATAGACAATATTATCGAGACGCGATTCAACGAGTGCTGCAAAAATTGTTGGTGTTAGTCCTTGTGAGCGTGAAGCAGCCTTATAATAGCTTACGATTTGTTTGGTAGGAAGCATGCCGTAGGCAGCTTTAAGCTTTTGTTGCTCATCAAGCTGAAGACCGTAATCCGATTTCTTCTTGCGTCTTGCGCCATGAACCCCTGGAGGATTGGGCTTATGTAATAGGGGATTGCGCAGGCGACCAAATATATTAGCGCCAAAACGACGTGCAATGCGATTTTTCGGACCTCTGTAACGAACCATGTATCTACCTAATTTTTCCTGTATAGAATTTTTAGACGCCAAGCGTAGCTAAACAAGCGATTTAAAACAAGAGGAAAGAACCTATCTCGGTAAGGGAGGAAAGAGTAAAATTTGTTTACTGAGAAGCGTGAGAAAAAACTTGTTTTTAGCTGGTACCGGAAGTTATAATATCTCTTCAAAAATATACTACTGGTGCCACAATGGAAAAGTATTTGATACTTTCTTATTATTTTTTTAACACCGTTGATGATGTCGAATGCGAAGTTAAATCACATAAAAAATTCTTAAGTCAGGGTGATTTTAAAGGAAGAATTTACCTTGCGAGAGAAGGAATTAATGGAACTCTCAGCGCTCGAGAAGATGATGCGGGACGCTATATGAAGTGGATGGAGGAACATCCTGTATTTAAGGGGATTGAGTTTAAAATTCACCATAGTGATCACCATGTATTTGACAGAATAGCAGTAAAGGCTAAAGAGCAGCTTGTCGCTTTGGATCAAGAGATTGATGTGAGCAAAGCGTCTGGCCATCTCTCTTCTCAAGAATGGGCTGAGATGCTTGAAAATCGCGATGAAAATACGATTTTAATTGATGTGCGCAATGACTATGAGTCTGATGTTGGGCATTTTGAGGGGGCTGAATTGCCTTCAATTAAGACTTTTCGCGAGTTTCCAACTTATGCTGAGCAATTAAAAAATAAAGTTGATCCCAAAAATACCAAGGTAATGATGTATTGCACAGGGGGAATCCGCTGTGAGCTCTATTCTGTATTGATGAATCAGCTAGGATTTGAGCAGGTATATCAACTTCAGGGTGGGATTTTCAAATATGGCTTAGAGCAGGGCAATCGCCACTGGAAAGGGAAGATGTTTGTGTTTGACGATCGATTAGTCGCTCCAATCAGTGAAAATGAAGAGGCAGAAATCATCAGTAGTTGTTCGTTTTGTCGAGTAAGCTGTGACACCTATTATAATTGCGCAAATATGGATTGTAATGAGCTTTTTATCAGCTGTCGTGATTGTGTTGTGAACAAGAAGGGGTGTTGCACAGAAAAGTGTTTAGAAGAGGGGCGCGTACGTCCTTTTGAAAATAGTGATCATCCCAAGCCTTTTCGTCGCTTGCCTTTTGAAGAAAAACAGAAGCTCGGCCAATGAAAAAACGTAACACTCAAGGTGAAAATCGAAGTTTCCGTTTGATTATGGGAGCAAATTGTCTGAAAGAGACATTACGCTATTGCCCTAAGCGTATTTTAGAGATTTACTGTACAGATCGAAATGATCTTGAATCTTTGTCATCTAAGATTCAAGAGCATAGGATACCAATCCAGGTAATGAAGCGCGATCAGCTTGAGCGTTTGGTCAACTCACGCTCTCATCAGGGTTTGGTTGCTAAAGTCAAGGAAGTCCCTAAAGTTGATTTTGATCAATTTACCAATCTTCTACTTAAGCGAGATAAAGCTCTTATCCTTGCTTTAGATTCAATTGAGGATCCTCAAAATCTTGGAGCTTTGTTGCGAGCAGCGGAGTGTTTCGGTGTGGATGCTGTAATCTGGTCAAAGAATCGTGGTGTAGGGGTGACTCCTGTTGTGAGTAAGGTGAGCTGTGGAGCTTCAGAGCTTATTCCGATTATTACAGTGAGCAATCTCGCCGAATCTCTGCGCGCTTTGGGTCAAGAAGGATTTGAGATTACAGGCGCAATGGTTGATGATAAGGCTATACAACTCTCTAAATTTAAGAGAGCAAATCATATGGTTCTTGTTGTAGGGAGCGAAGGAAATGGGTTGCGTCCATTGATCCAAAAGCTTTGTAAGCGCAAGGTTGCAATTGCTCTTAAGGGAAAGATTGAGTCACTCAATGTCTCTCAAGCGACGAGCATCTTACTTGCCCATCTCGCGAATTAAGCTTTTTACTTTTTCGAGATGGTCTCCCTGCAGCTCAATTTTTCCTTGTTTAATTGTCCCGCCGCAGCTGAGCTGGCGTTTGAGTTGAGAGAGCAAGGCTTTTTGCTCTTTAGTATCACGCGGTAGGTTGTCAACAATAGTAATTGGAAAGCCTTTGCGTTTTTGCAAGTGTGCCTTGAGAGGTTTTTGTGGCTCAGACTTATCGCCCGGGATATAATCCCCGCCAATTGTAAAAGGCATAAAATTCTCCAGTTGTAATAAGGCTGCTCTAAAAACTACTTTCTGCGGTGGAATGGGTTTTCCGAGCAGACTCTTAATAGGATCATAGCATGAATGAACTGATCTTTTCTTTAGAAAAAGCAGATGAGAAACTCGCACTCACTTTTCCCAAAATCTCACGTCCCCTCGATATTGGTGATTTCCGGAGCTTTAGTCGTGGCAAGGGGGGAGATCTCATCACCAAGCTACTTAAGGAGCATCTGCATATTGAGGGCATTTCCATTTCAAGCTCTCAAGTGGAGCGCTTGAATTTTAAGAAGTTGCTCATTAGACCTCAGCGCGCTTTCGAAGCAATTAAATCTCTTTCTCTTAAACAGATGATTGAATGGAAGGGGAAGCTGCTGTTTTGTGATCCGATCACTGAGCTTGAGTTTTCTTTTATAGCTGAACAGGTTGATCAAAGTGTTCTTGTCGAAGGAAGGCTTCACACTAAAAATGCGATCATCTCTTTTGATCAGTGCCAATGGGTTTTTCTTGGAGATCCGAGCTTTGTGATTATCGATCAGATCGCCTATCGCATTAGTGATAACATTGATCGTAAATGGCTGGATCTCATCTATCCACAAGGGTCTCTTTTAGAAGGGAAACAGGCTGAGCGGTTTATTGAACAATTTAGAGAGGATGAAGTTTGGCCGGGTGCTCCGCACGTGTGTTGGCAAGGAGCTGTGAAAGCAGAAGCTGTTGAACCTACGCCCATTTTGATTCTTGAGGATAGTAATGGATGCTTGTGTAATCTCGATTTTGATTATGCAGGAAAACGCGTGCGTGCTCGAGATCCAATGGGAAAGAAAGAGGTTTCTCGATTAGAGGAGAGTGAAAAAGTTTGGGAAGGGGATCTAACTCATGCGGGATATCATTATAAACCTATGGGTCAGAGTTCTTTTTACTGTACGAGGGATTTGGTAGAGGGTGCTTTAAAGAAGTTGATTCAACGTGGCTGGATGGTAGAGCATCGCAATGGCAAACAGATTGTATTTTTAGGAGATAAACCTAATCTATATTTTAGCGAAAGAGATTGTCAGGTTGAGATTGATATAGAGTGGAATGGCATTTCTTTAAGCTGTTTGCCTCAAGAAAAGGGAGAGCTCCTTCACTCTTTAGCAGATGGAAAGCTCGCTCTGCTTGATGGTGATATACGTGAGAAATTGATTCTTCTCGGTCAAACGAGCAAACAATTTAAACGTCTTTCTTTGAACTATGAAATGTTGCCAATGATTAGCGATCTTTTTGATGCTGATCGCATTGCATTTGCACCTTCATCTGAAGATTTAAAGCAGAAAATCGCATTATTGCAAGGAAGTCAATGTGTTGAGGTAGGAGCCGGGTTTTCTGGAAAGCTGCTGGATTATCAGAGCAAGGGGTTGCAGTGGCTCTCATTTTTACAAGCGATTGGAGGAAGCGGTCTCTTAGCGGATGAGATGGGGCTTGGGAAAACAGTGCAAGTCCTCGCATTTCTCTCGCGCCACTGTTTTGACAAACCGGTTTTAATTGTTTTGCCGACGAGTCTATTGGTCAATTGGGAAAGGGAGATTGGACGGTTTTTACCAAACTGCACTGCTTACCGTCATCATGGAGAAGGACGGGATCAAGGAAAATGGGAAGGGAATCAGATTATTCTTACGAGCTACGGTACGCTGCGCATTGATAGGGAAATTTTTACTAATCAAGAGTTTAGTGTGATTGTGTTCGATGAAGCGCAGCAGATTAAAAACAAGCGTTCTCAAATTGCGCAAGTAAGCTTTAAGCTTAAAGGGAAAATGCGCCTTGCTCTTAGTGGTACGCCTGTAGAGAATGATCAATCAGAGCTATGGACCCTTTTTCATTTTTTACTACCAGAGCTTCTTGGAAAGGAACGGCATTTCTTAGAGAGAGTTAAGAGTTCTCCCATGCAAATTAAGCATGCAGTACGTCCTTTTATTATGCGTCGATTGAAAGAGCAGGTTGCGATTGATCTTCCAGAAAAAATTGAGCAAGAGGTCTGGATCGATCTCGATCCTGAACAGAAAAAGCTCTACCATTCCTTTCAGGAGAAAGCAAAGCAAGGGCTACTTGAAAAAATCGAGCGTGATGGTGAGGTTAAAAATCGTTTAGAGGTGTTAGAGATGATTTTGCGCCTCAGGCAAATCTGCCTCGCTCCTAAGCTGGTTTTCCCTGATCAAGAACCGATTAATAGTAAGCTTGAGATGCTTATTGAAGATGTGATGACGATACTTTCTCAAAATCGCAAGGTCATTGTGTACAGTCAGTTTGCTCAAGTACTTAAGGAAATTGGAAAGCGTCTTAAAAAGGAGCAGATTTCATATCTTTATCTCGATGGTCAAACGAAAGATCGTGAGAAATTAATCGATCGCTTTCAACAAAATCACGATGAGCGTCTTTTCCTTATCAGTTTAAAAACAGGAGGGATAGGACTAAATCTCACTGCGGCGGATTATGTTTTGCTCTATGATCCTTGGTGGAATGAAGCTGTTGAGAAACAAGCGATTGACCGTGCACATCGGATTGGGAGGAAAAATACGGTGATTGCACGCAGGTACCTTACTTTAGGTACGATAGAGGAGAAAATTATGGAAATGAAAAAGAAAAAGCAGAAGCAAATTGATCAGTTATTTGATAGTAAGAATGAGCTTGAAAATATCAGTCAGGATGATTTGCTTAAACTCTTGATGGACTCTTAAAAAAACCGCTTTCAGTATGGATTTTTCGAGTAGTCCCTTATTGACTCAATCGTCAAGAGTTGTTTCGCCCTTTTTGATCATTTCTTGAGCAGCGAATTTCAGCGTTTTTAACCCTTCATCAAAACCCACTTTTATCAGCATTTTATCAAGATATTTGATCTCTGCTTGAAGTTGGTCGTTGATTGACTCGAGTTCCGAAATTTTCTTTAGAAGCTCTTTCTTTGTCACAATATCCTATTGATTATATTTTTATAATTATCTTGGGTCTTTTTGTTTAATTTTAGGCTTATAATGTTCTTATAAACTTATTAACAAACAAAAGACAAGCATTGTTTTAATTATATTAATATAAAGTGACTTGAAGAGAGAAATAGTTTATAAAAGCTTAACGCTGAAGCGTTAAGCTTTTGATTATTCTTCGTTGTCGATGCGATAATTAGCGGAAGCGATCTCGCTAAAGACCTGATCGAGATGATCGAGTTCTTTATACTCTTTTTCGCTTACTTTGCGCCCTTCATAATACCACTCTGGATGAGCGACACCATCGACATAGTAATAGGATGGTCCGTGCTTTTTGTTGTTTTCCCACAAGACATCATGAGAAACGATGATGCCATCGACGTAATAGTTCTCTTTACCTTGTTTTACACCATGATTAAATGGGATTTCGCGATATTTGCAGCCGTTTTTGAAGTAAGTTGCAACTCCGTTGAGAAATCCTGTTTGCCATAATTCTAGAGAAAGAGGTTCCCCATTGAGATTAAAGGTGCGCTTTTCACCATCGAGTTCGCCGTCGGTATAAGAGCAGATCATTGAGGGTGTGCCATTCGCATGAAATGTTTCTATTTTTGTTGGATAGCCAGATTCATACTCTTCAACAGCTTTTAATAGTCCATCGATATCACGATCTATGCGCTTGCCTTTACCTTTGATCACACGTGCTTCAGTTTCATTGGAAGTGGTAAAGTATTGTCCATCAATTAACTCTTTAGAGCTAAACTCTTCAATGCTTTTTGGTGTTCCATCGCGATACCATAGAGTTAAAGAATAGCGGGAAGGGGAAAGAAAGATCTTTTCTTCTTGAGGCATGCCCTTTTGATCGTAATCGATCTCTTTGAGAATAATCCCTTGATTGTAGAGCTTGTATTTTTCGATGGTTTGGCTATGAGGATAGGTGACAGTATAAGGCCCTTGAAGAACGCCATTTTCATATGTCGAGGTAATTGTGACTCCATCTTTACGTGTCGTGACAACTTGTCCTGGATATTTTTTCGATTCCCATTCTTTTTTCGAAAGAGCGTAACCGTATTTGTGTACATAGTTTTGTGAAATGACTTCTTCGTCATTCTTATCACCACAGCTGCCCAAAGTTAGAGCACAAAGCAGAATGATAGAGTTGCATTTTTTGTTCATCATGAACCTCGGGATTTCTGACGTTAGCTAATAGGGTTATAGCAATAGAGCGTAAAAATTTGCAATCAAAATGGTTGTCTATTGATTATTCTGTGAATTTATCACAGGTAGCAATCGTTGGATTTCATTCACTGGTTTTGATTTGCTTGCTAATATGCTCTACCAAACGAGTATGTTCTCGCTCGACAGCTTCTGCTGAAATCGTTTTTTCAGGATGGCGGTATACGAAACGGAGTGTGACATTTTTTGTCAGACCCGCGAGTTGTTTTCCTTCAAAAATATCGATCAGCTGTGTTTTTTCCAGCAACTTTGAACGCAGTGATTGTATGGCTTCAAAGAGTGTATCAATTGGAATCTTTTTATTGAGGTTGAGTGTCCAATCGCGATAAGTACTTGGATAAAGAGACGCGGCTCGAGTTGGTGTAGCACTGGGGCATAAAGACATTAATGTATGCAAATTGAGTTCGGCAAAGAACACTTTCTCAGAGATGTCGAGTTCTCGTGCGTGTGTGGGGTGAATTTCTCCGATGACGCCGATGACTTCTTGATTTTTTTCAATCTGAGCTTGTCGAAAAGGGTGGAAGTTGTCGAGATGAGAAGGTCGATAGGTGACATTGTCGATATGGAGAGAAGAAAATAGGTTGATGATGATGCCTTTTAGATCGAAAAAATCACAGGGTCGTGTCTTAGGAGAGTGGTGATGAGGGGAGGAGAGTCCGCTTAAAATAATCGACGCGTTTGTTTGTTCGCAAAACTTTCCATCATGCTGAAAATGAATTCTTCCAATTTCAAAACCTTGAAAATTGGGTTCTTGACGATCGCTGTTGAATTTGATCGTTTGCAAAAGACCGGGAAGTAGAGAAGAGCGCATGACAGATTGATCGACAGAGCTCGGTTGTAATACAGTAATGAGCTCCTTGGGCCCTAGATTTTTTTCTGCAGTTAATTGTGCAATTTTAGGACTGATTAGATCACAGGTCATGCATTCATTTAATCCCGCGCTGATCAATTGCGTGCGGATCTTCTTTTCAAAGCTATATAACGGAGAGTTGCTAATTGTCGATGTAACGTGCAGAGGGTGTTCAACAGAGATATTATTGAAGCCATATAGACGAGCAATTTCTTCGATAAGATCGATCTCTTCGACAAGATCATTGCGATAACTCGGAATAGAGAAAAGAAGAGTTTGATCAGTCTCTTTAATCAGCTCAATTTCTAGACGTTTTAAAATAGTGACAATTTCAGAGCTGCTGAGATGTGTTCCAAGTAATCGATTGGCGCGTGCAGGACGGCAGCTAATTTCTTTTTGTAAAATGGGCATTGCCTGGTAAGCAACATTATTTTCAGCCGCTTTGCCATGAGCAATTTGTGATACAAGTTCAGCTGCGCGCGTAAGAGCGACTTCTAAAATCAAAGGATCCGTTCCTTTTTCAATACGGATTGCAGAGTCAGTGCGAAGATTGTACTCTTTGCTCATTTTGCGAATTATACTCGGATTGAAATTCGCTGCTTCAATTAATATGTCTTTAGTTGAATGGCTAACTGCGCTTTCTTCTGAACCGATAATTCCTGCGATTGCTACCGGTTTAGTTGCATCATGAATGACGAGAGTATTCTCTGAAAGTTCGTGAATCTGACCATCAAGGGTTTTTAGTTTTTGCGGTTTTTGCAATGCTTTGACGATAATTTTCTTTCCTGAGATTTTGCTGTAATCAAAGACATGGACGGGCCTGCCATATTCGAGCATGACGTAATTGCCAATATCGACAAGATTGTTGATGCTGTTAATGCCGCACATCTCTAAGCGTGTGCGCATCCATTGGGGTGCAGGAGCTACTTTGACATTAGAAATAAAACGACACGCATATTTCGTGCAAAGAGTAGGTTCTTGAATTTCTATAGAAATATGATCGGATGTTTCATCAGCTGGGACAGCAGGAGGTTGATTGATTGATTTGCCAATTTGAGCAGCGAGCTCTCGAGCTACGCCGAGAATACTTTGGCAATGACCGAGATTAGGAGTTAGTGAGATCTCGAAGATCACATCGCTAGATTCTCCAGCAAGATCGATTCCCTCAATGCGCTCAGCATCGAGCTCAATAATTCCTTCAGATTTTTCAGAAAGACCAAGTTCTTTTTCGCTGCAGAGCATTCCGTAAGATTCTATGCCTCGCAGTTTTCCTTTTTTTATTTTGTGTACTTTGCCTGTTGGATCGGTAATTTTTGCGCCGATTTTTGCCAGTGCGGTTTTAAGACCTGGTCTACAGTTTGGTGCTCCACAGACGATTTGCACTGTTTCTGTTCCATCAAATACTTCGGCGATACAGAGGTTTTCTGCTTCAGGATGAGGCTTGGTGTTTTGGACCAAGGCAGTCACAACGCCACTAAATCCTGGGTCATAGCGATCAATTGCATCAACCTCAAGACCGGCGAGTGTGAGTTTCTCTCCGATTTCTTCTGGAGAGAGATCTGTGGTAATAAATTCTTTGAGCCAAGATAAGGGAACTTTCATAAAAAAAGATTTACTTTTGACTTTGTCTGTTTTGCAAGCTAAGTTTATACACTATATGGTAAAAGGAGCCTATTGCAAAATTGCTTTCAGCGGTGGATTTTCAGGTTTTTTTGAAAAAATTTCCGAAGTTGATGAGAATAAATCGATTTTATGCAAAAAAACGAGATAGCCAAATTGAGTTTTCCAATTAGGCTTCAAAAGGGGATGGAATGGATAAACGGTCTTTAGAGCTTAACTTTAGTCAAAGGGTGAGGTTTTTATCTCAAGCCTTGGCAATAAGTGGAGCATTAAATATCGCCTTTTTGACAACTTTTATTTATTTCGCCTTTCGAGAAAGACCGAGCTCTTATCATTTGGAACTGAGCCAGCTAGAAGAGGAGTCGGCGAAAAAAAAGCAGAAAGTGCTTACCAATGAAACCCTTTTGCATCGCTATAGCACGATGTCTTATCATGAGCTGATTTCTGAGCTAAATAATAAAGAATTAATTGAGAGTGGTCTTCGAAAACGAGATCTTGCTCTCGCTTCATTAGTCAATTTCCATCATTTTGATCTTGAGCATGCCCTTGGTTGTATTGAACTGCAGCATCGATTTTTATCGTTACATCAAGAGGGATCTCAGGAAAAGATCGCAATTAGCGTTTTTCCCGGTCTTTCTGATTATCACTTTCAAGCTGTGCAGCATTTTGCAAAGCAGGAAAAATGGCCATTTACGGCGCAAGGTCTTTTTTATGAACTGAAAAGACAAAAAAGACCGCGAGATAAATCCTTGCGAGATGCATTTTTCTATACGATTGAGTTTCATGCGATGGAGTCTTTTTTTCGTAAAACGCAGTGTGCTTTAAAAAGAGAGGCATTATTAGAGCTGCTTTTAGAAGGATCGTGGGACTCGATTACTGAGTATTATCAGCGTCAAAAGTATCGCAGCGATTTTACCATTAATGAACGTATTGAGTTCTTGCGTAGTTATCTTGAACAGGGCTCTCAGATTGCTGCACGTTTACTAATTGATAAAGACCATGAACATATAGCTAAACATTATGATGATCAGGCGTTGTCTTTAGCAATTGATCTCTATGGGCATAGAAGCAGTGAGTTTGAACAACTACTCACTAATATTACGAATAGTCCTCGCAGTGAAACGTTGATGCAGAGAGCACGAGAGAAGCTCTTTGAGTTAAAAGGAACGTTATTTGTAGAAGAAAAAAAGGAAGAACCCGTTGTTCAACAGCACGCAGTAGTAACTAAGAATAAACCTGTGGAAAAAGAAGTGCCTGCTGTCGTTAAGAGTAAGCCTAAACCTTTCAGTGGAATTCATGTTGTTAAAGAAGGGGAAACGCTCTCACAAATTGCAAAAAAATACACACTCTCTCAAGAAGATCTCCGCTTCTTCAATCATCTCGATGGAAGTACTGTGCATCCTGGACAAGAGCTTGTTATTCCTGAGCACTAGATGGTGGAACGAAGTCGCATCCCCCGGGATGCCAGGGATGGCATTTTAAAAGACGCTTAATAATGAGCCATATGCCAGCGCAAGCTCCATGGTTTTCGATTGCTTCCATTGCATACTCTGAGCAACTGGGATAAAAACGGCAGCAGTTTCCAAGCATGGGACTTATTGTCCAGCGATAGAGTTTAATCGGAAATAAAGCGAGCTTCTTGATTATCACTCAATGTCCTAAATAACATGAAAAACGTCTCGGAGAACACCGAGTACAACTTCGATCAAAATTAAGATAATAATCGTCCATTCTAAACGGGAAGAGTGCTGGTGTTGCAGCTGATTATTGAGGATTTCAAATAATTCGTGCATGACCTGTAGGCGCTTATTAAGAGCTTCGACACGCTTATTAATCTCAAGGTAGTGAGCCGTGCGTTGATAGTAGGGTTCTAGGTCGGGATGCTCCCAAAAGAATTCCGGAGTTTCAAAAATTTCAGTTCCCAGGCTGATAAAGTGACGCTCTTTGGAAAGAGATCCCATTTTGCGTGATATCTCTTTGCGCGACATGGAGATTTTGCCTTTGCTCGCGAGTTGTTCTGGCAAGCTGCGAGTTCTCGAAATAACGCGATGAATGCGCTCCTCAAAAATTGTTAACTTTACAGACTGAGCTATGCCATGGGAAATAGAAAACTTCGTTAAAGTGCTATCGTTTTGGAGAGTGATATCGTCATCACTGATGCGCATTGCATCGCCATAGTTGTATGTGAATTCGTCAATTTCAGCGCTTTGATAGGTATTGTCCTCATACTTCTTAAGTTGTGTAATAGTTAGAAGTTCTTCCTTTTCGGTTAATCCCCAGCAGACGATTACTCCATAGGAAAAATAGAAAATATGTCCTTTGTTTTTTTGAATATGCAAAACATTGCGAAAAAGCTGAGCTTTTTCTTTTTTTTGCAGCGATTGGAATAGAGAGAGTAAATTATAAGAACCAGCTGTGGAGTAACTCGTGCAACGCATAAGTAAAAAACAATTTTGTTCTAAAAGAGCACTATATATGCACAAAGGTTTTAATTGCTAGTTCTCATTTTTCTTGATTCTATCGGTAAAAGCCTCTATATTTTTTGCAATTCTTATGCGGAAGTGGCGGAACTGGTAGACGCGCTACCTTGAGGTGGTAGTGAGGGTTTCCTCTTGGGGGTTCGAGTCCCCCTTTTCGCATCTTTTGTTTTGCTATAAACTTTCTTGAGTCAAAAGTATCTAAAGACCTTTTGGTTAGGTGTCTCTTTTTTTAAACAACAAGTTTTTTCTCGAAAAATTTTCATATATAATGCATCGTTATTTCAAAATGCTAAATTTAAAATAAAAATTTAGCATTTATGTTTTAATTTTTATTTTAGAGGTTCATATGAAATCATTTTGGAAAATTGCGCTAGGACTTTGCTTTATTACCGTTCAATCAATCGCTACTGAAAACGAACCCTCTGCTCCTGTAGAGAATAGTGAATTGGCAGTTGATGATTCGCAAGCTGCAACGCCTATCGAAACAAGCGAACTAGCTGCTGATGACGCGCAAGACACTGCGACTACTGAATTAGTAGCTGATGATGCGCAAGATATTGAAACTAGTGAAATAGTAACAAATGACACGCAAGATGCTGAGACTACCGAACTTGCAGCAGATGATGCTCAAGATGCCGAGACTACCGAACTTGCGGCAGATGATTCGCAGGCGGCTCTTCCTACAAGCATCAGCGAAATTAAACCTGTAGAAATTGGGGATATTAAACCAGCAGAAATTGGAGAGTTAGTCATTAACGAACCAGAATCTACTGAAAATGTAGCTGAGGAAGCTAAGACTGAAATTGTTAATCTTAATGATGCAGATAATGACATGATTACTAATATTATGCTTGGCAAGTTGCCTAATGTTGTTTTAGAAGTATCTGAAGGATCCCGTTTGCCACTTAATATTTTCCTAAAAGGAGATTTTATTGAATTGGTAAGCGCTTCTGCAACAGATGTGATCATTCAAGTTAATCAAAATCTGTATATGAAAAATGACAATGGACAGGTTCAGTTTAGCACTAAATCGTCAGACTGGAAATCTCTTTGCCAATTCGTAACAGGCATGACTTCAGTTAGCCTAACAAGAGAACAATCTGGTTCTCCTTGTATTACACTTAGCGCAGAAATTTTTGAAAAAAAAGCGAGCTAATCACTCTCATTTAGAACCTCATCATTCGATGAGGTTCTAAATATACCGTATTATGAATCGCGGATTAGGAAAAGGCCTCGTAAAAAAGGAAAACCTTGTTTACTTAATGAGGACTAAATGTCTTTTTGCAATTGTTCTATCATAGCGATATCTTGTAGGTCTTTTTCTCGGCCCATTTTTCTTTTAAAATAAATAGTGTTGTCAAGGGATTCGAAAGGAAGCTGATTGATAATATCTGCTTGCGTGATGCGTTCAGATATAGTTGGTTGGTCTTTGTCTTTGATATAGATATCAAAAGAGCTTTCGCAAAATGCTTCGATGAGATTACCGGGGAAAACGATTTTTTTAATGCCGTGTTCTTCGACTATTTCATATTTATCTGCAAGGATGTTCCATAACTCTTCACTGACGATGATATCAATATCAGCAATCGCTCTTAAATTACGAATTCCTAATGGGCCACTGCCAATGATTGCATAGTGTCCAAGTGGTAAATTGAATTTTTTTAAAGTTTCAAATTTTTCATCGTTTTTTTTCATGATCGATTTCCCATTGAAGAGATTTTTTTGAAGTGAGCTGCGGTTATTGGTTGAATGGAAAGGCGCATGCCTTTGCGCAGTAGCAACATCTCTTTGAGAGATTCTTCAGTTTTGATTTCGGGTAAAGAGACATAGTGGGGGAATTCTTCAACAAACTCTACTTCAACCATATGCCAGATGGGTTTTTCTTTGGTTGCTTTGGGATCGTAATAGGGCGACTTTGGATCGAGAGCAGTAGGATCGGGATAAGCCTTTTTTGAGACGCGGGCAATACCTGCAGCTCCTGGAGGTTTGCAATTCGAGTGATAAAAGATGACAAGGTCGCCGATATTCATCTCTTTTTGCATAAAATTGCGCGCTTGATAATTGCGCACACCATCCCAGCCGGTTTTCCTCTCTTTTTTAAGAGTGTCAATCCCATAGGTCGTTGGTTCAGATTTCATTAGCCAGTAATTCATCAAGCCTCATTTTTTAGGAAAAGTATATCTATATGTGAAGTAAATCGTGACAAAAATCGCAGGTTTTTATGCGTAAATCAAGGGAAACCGATAGATTTTCGATCTCAGAAAAACTGCGGATATCAGCAAGGTGATTGAATAGAGAGAGTTCGGATTCGGAGAAACTGCGTTTTTTTGCCTCGTGTAAAAATGCAATTCCTTCGTGTTTGAGCAATTTGAGATAGAAGCTAGTTAGTAGGGCTTCAAAATTGTGTGCTGTTTTAAGTTTTTGAAGATAGGAGCGGAATAACTGATAGAGCTGGGGACTTGGTTTGCCCGGCATTTGGGATTTGAGTATGATATGGCCTAAGCTGCCGGCACATTTAAGAGTAGAGAGGGCGTTTCTTAAGTAGTGATGAGGCTCAATTAAGGTTGCGTCAATATAGCGAAAGAGATCGGAGCGTCCGCGGCGATAGATATAGTCGGCTCGGCAAAATAATTGAGCGCACGCATTTTTATCGTAACTTTTTGAAGAAATTCCTTTAACAATTAGGTTAATCACACCACTTTGCTCTGAGAGCATGGTGATGATCTTTTCCCTCTCGCGATAGTCTCTGGTTTGTAGGACGATGCCTTCTTCTCTTTCTTCTCCCATAACAATTTAGGATATAGTATAGCGAATTTTTTGTGCTTTTTTAAAACCTCTATAATCGCTTACAATTGCTGCATTCTAATGCACTGATAGCTCAATTGGATAGAGTACCCGGCTTCGAACCGGGTGGTTACAGGTTCGAGTCCTGTTCAGTGCAATGTTTTCTATATATCATTGTACATCAGAGCATTTTGCTAGCCATATTGCTGAAAAACTTGGCAAAGGCAAGCGTCATGCTCTTTTATTTTATCAAGCCTGGATGCGTAGAGGGAAGCTTCCCTGTGATTATGAGCCGCAGGCAAAAGGTCTAATCGAAGCGATTGGCGCTGAGGTTGATCTCAATTTGCCTGAGATTTGCGAAGAGAGATTGGAAGGAGAGACGCGCAAGTTTTTGTTGCGCTTTTCTGATAAGCTCGAGAGTGAGTCGGTGATTATTCCTATGAAGCATGGAGCGACGTTGTGTATCTCTTCACAGGTAGGATGCAAGCGAGGATGTGTTTTTTGTGAAACGGGTCGTATGGGGTTGCTTCGCTCTCTAACTGTTGAAGAGATCATCGCCCAAGTCTATATTGCGCAGCATCATTTTCATGCAAAGATTAGAAATATTGTTTTTATGGGAATGGGGGAACCTCTCGATAATTTTGATGCGGTTGTTCAAGCTATTGCAGTGTTAACAGATCCACATGGTCTTTCTTTTGGATCGAGTCACATCACTGTGTCAACAAGTGGTGTTGTGGACAAAATAATTGCGCTTGCGGACAGAGTTAAACCTTCTGTAAATCTCGCAGTTTCATTAAATGCTTCGAATGATCAAATACGCAAAAAGTTGATGCCTATTCAGTGCCACTGGGATTTAAGTGCTCTCAAAGAGGGAATGAAGATCTATTGTGAAAAAACGAAACGAAAAATTTTGATTGAATATGTGATGATCGAAGGGAAAAATTGTTCTTTGGAAAATGCAGAGGAGGTTGCTTCGTATCTCGCTGGTCTAGATGTAACGATTAATCTAATCCCTTATAATGCTCAACGAGCTGATCGTTTTGCCGCTCCTAGCATGGAAACGATACGTTTTTTTCATCGTATTTTAACAGATCGTGGTTTTCGGGTGACGATGCGGCTGCCTAAAGGGCAAGCAATTATGGCAGCATGTGGTCAGCTTGGAAATCGAGAGCAGCGAAAGCTTCGCCAAAAAAAGAGAGAGTCGTGTAGTATGACCACATAAAGAAATGTTTTTTTTCTCTAGATAGGAGTGAGTAATGAATAATAAAGATAAGTTTCCTCCACGTTCAGAGCACGATTATCGCTTTAACGTAGTTGGCCGTTCTGTTTTGGTTACGGACGCAATGAAAAATTATGCTCAAGAAAAAATCGCTAAGATAGAGCGCTTTCATCCCCATACAATCGATGTGATTGTCACAATGGATATTCAAAAGATTGATCATGTTGTCGACATCATGATGAATTTTAGCCATTTTCATATTCGCGTTCACGCTGTGACAAGTGATATGTACGCTTCAATCGATCGCGCTGTTGAAAAATTGCAGCATAAGTTGCGGCGTTGGAAGGAGAGAATTCAGGATCATCACAATAAGCCTCAGCATGAAATTGATCTAAAAGTCAATGTCCTCGAGTTGCCAGTTGATGAAGTTTCTGAGATTAACGATGCAATAGAATCGTCTGAAACTGCGCAATATGACTACAGTTCACCAATGACAAAATTAGTAGGAACCGAGCAACTCCAGTTAAGAATGTTGACGGCGGAAGAAGCTGTAATGAGAATGGAACTTTCCGGAGATCATTTCTTGGTGTTTAAAGGGGAAGAAGATCGCGCTCTTAAGGTGATCTACCGCCGGGAAGATGGTAATTATGGAATCATCCAAGCTCAATAAAGATCATGTATATGATCGCATTAGGGGTAGTTGGTTTTGTGCAAATGATGAGGAACTCGTCAGGCAATCTTTTTTACGATTAATGATCGATGAGCTCGGTTATCCTCGTGAGTTGCTTGTCGTGGAAAAAAAACTCAATCAACTGCCTCATCTAGCAGATCAAGCGCGATCTTTGCCGAGTAGAAGAATTGATATTCTCTGTTATTTTAGGGCGCAATCAGAAGATCTTTCCCCCTTGCTTTTAATCGAGTGTAAAGAGGGGAAAATCAATACAGACGCAATTCATCAACTTTGTGGATATAATCATTATATCAAAGCGCCTTTTATCGCGACAGTAGGTCGAGAAAAGGTGTATTTCGGATATCAAAAAAATCACAATTGGCGCTTTAGTTGCAAGATTCCAAGTTATGCAGAATTAATCGCTGACTTGAGAGGTGATAAGTAATGCAGCAAGCAACGTATTCTGAAGATTTGCAGCAAGCTGATGTGCTCTGTGTTTACGGCGAAGATATTGAGGAGCTTTATCAAGAATATAGTCCTTGGCTTTTAGAAAATCCTGAGCATTTTCTTATTTTTCTTCATCCTCCATCAGATCATTTAACCAGGTTTATTCTCAGTGAGAAAGGACGTGAGTTTTACAAACATCGCCATGTGCGCATTTTTGCAATTGAAAAAGATCATGAAGAAGAAATTTTTAAGCAGATTGCTTGGGAATTTGTATTCTTGCGATGTCACTATGTGATCAATAGTGATGCTCAACAAGCGCTTTTTGATAAACTCGCCTTTTATCAATCGGCGATTCATTTGATTGCTTCTGATTACAGCGATTTGGGGATTGGTGTTTTTAAGAACTTTCTTGCCAATGCACAATTGCTGAGTCGTTCTAAACATGGTGCTGCTTTATATAACGAATTTAAAAACACCCCTGCCATCATTTGCGGTGCAGGACCTTCGTTAAATCAAGATCTAGAACTTTTGAAAAAAGTCAGTGATCGCGCGTTGATTTTTGGAGGAGGAAGTAGCCTGCAATTGTTGTCTCAAGCAGGAATTACTCCTCACTTTGGTGCTGTCATCGATTCTTGCGCACCCGTAAAACGGTTTTTGCACCAAAGCAATTTTGAAATGCCTCTTTTTTTTCAAAACCGTGTTTCTTCAGAACTCCTTTCCCATGCACATGGTCCTCTGCTATGGATGCGCAGTAATGGCAACTACCCAATTGAAGATTGGTTAATGAGTTATTTAGAAATCTCAACACCTGTTTTTGACGCAGGATGGAATGTGGTAACTTTTTCCTGTGCTCTTGCTAAAGCTTTTGGGTGTGATCCAATTATTTTAGTCGGTGCTGATTTGGCTTGTGATGAGCAATCAATTTATTCTCCCGGTATTGATGCTAAACCTGATGCCCAGGAGTTTTTTTCTATAAAAAACAGACAGGGACAGCGCGTATTGACAAAGCGCGATTTCCTTATGGCAAGTCATTGGCTTGAGGCTTTTGCAAATAAACATGACAATAGGCGCTTTATCAATTGCTCGTCTCAAGGAATTGATATAGAAGGGTTTGTTAATAGGTCATTTAAAGAAGTTGTTGAAAATGAGCTCACCTTACAGCGCGATCTTTATAATGAAGTAAGTGCAAAAGTAGCTGTTGCATCCGATAGTTTTTGCGATAATTATTTGTTACAACGAGGGGTAGCTCAAATTGCAGCAAGTTTGAAGCGATGCGATAGTTTTTGTTTGCAGCTTATCAAAAGATTAGAAAAAACCTATCCTGAATTGCCAAAAAAAGATGGAGAGTTTTTATTTCTTGAAGTGCAACTTGAAGAGGAGCTCGTCTTTGAAAAAATAATCCAACCTCTATGGGGAATTTGGCATTATGTGCTCGAAAGACAAGATATTAATGATCCACAATGGGAGTTTGGTCGTTACATCAATCGTCTATTGTTTTATAAAAAAATTATCGACCAGTATAAATCTATTTTAAAATTGCTTGAGAATTAATTATGGTAGAAAAGCAAGAAAAATATCAGCTCAGCGATTGCCAATTAAGCATTATCGATCCTGAACTTGAGATTGAAATTCAAAGCTTATTTACGCTTCCATTTCTACCAAGTGATTTAACCCTCGCCTTTGCTGCTCCAAATAAAGAAACGCTTGTCGTTGAAAAGGATCGGTTAGGACAGATTGAAAAAGCATATCTCGCTACTGCAAAGATTAAACATGGAGAACAGCGCGCCTTTTATCCCAACGGAGAATTGAAAAGTCAGACATTTTATTATGAAGGAAAGCTGCACGGTCCTTCGCGATATTACAGTATTGATAAATGTTTACTTGCAGAGAGTTGGTATCATAACGGTCTCCAAGAAGGTAAAATGCGTCTTTATTATGCCTGTGGAAAGAGCTCTTCTCTACAGCGGTATAAAAATGGTTTGCGTGAGGGGAATCAAGAGTACTTTTACGATAATGGCAATCTGAAAACAATCATGGGCTATAAGAAGGGAAATCTTCATGGTGATGTGAGACTTTATTGGTCAGACATGAGTCCAAAGCGCACGATCTCTTTTAAACAGGGAAGAAAAGAGGGGTGGGATCGCATATGGAATCAAAAAGGAATCTTAATTGATGAAGGGGAGTATAGTGCTAATCAGCCGATTGGTACGCACTGTCGTTTCTATCATCATGGCGCTTTGCGCGAAGAAATCTGTTACCATACCCCAGAAAAATTTGATAAAAAGCAATGGGATGATAGCGGGGAACTCATCTATGAGCTCGTTCATACTGACAACGATAAAGTGATTGAAAGAAAACGACAGCCTGTAAGCTCAGACTGGGAGGAAATCGAAGGAAAATGGGATGGCGCCAAACTTAAGTTTAAATAGGCGCGAACTATTTCGAGAGCGTTTTCCCGCGATTGCCTTTCTACTTGCACACACTCCTTGCAGCTCTGTATCCAATAAGCGCTACTCTCCATCCGCGAATTTATCTGAAGAACTCAAGCAATTTAATGGACAGTTTCTCTATGTCTATGGGTTAGGGCTTGGTGAGTACTATCCCATTACTGAGTCGTGGCTTAATGAAAAAAAAGAGCGCGCTGTAATCTTCATCGAAGATGAACTCTCAAGTTTCGACGCTTTTTTAAAAGAGCCAATCTCTGAGAAGGTGTTAAAAAATCGCCAAATACATCTTTATTATTATGATCAAGAGAGTTCTCTCTCTGATTTTGCTGAAGGATGTAGCGATCGCTTTCCTTCTGATCAAATTGCTGTAATTGCTTTAGAAGAATATAGAAAAAATAAATCAGAACGATTCAATCAGTTAAAGCTCGCGTTGATGCGCACTTCAACAACCTTTCATGCTCAAGTTACCGATGCACTATTTTCCCATGCTCTTTTTGCGAATTTTACTAAGAATGCACCGCTTATTGCTGAGAGTTTTTGTGCGAATTCCCTTGCAGGTCAGTTTAAAAATATTCCAGCCATTATTTGTGGAGCAGGACCATCGCTTGCTGATGCAAAAACGGCTCTGAAAAAACTAGAACAGAACGCATTAATCTTCGCTGGAGGATCGGCCATTAGCGCTCTTGCTCATCAAGGCGTGGAGCCTCATTTTTCAATTGCAATTGACCCAAATGCTGAAGAGTACGAAAGATTAAAGGGAATGGGGGCAATGATGAATCCCTTGCTCTATAGCTTGCGTATTTTGCCAGATGTATTTCAACTCACGAATAGTCCTTTAGGTTATCTAAAGTCACAAACAAGTGGTCTGATCGGTGACTGGCTTGAGAGAAGTCTTTCTATTACAGAGCAGGTAATCGGCCCTGAGCTTGGTAAAGAAGCGCTCACTGTAATTTCGCTCTCTCTTAGTTTAGCAGTTCATCTTGGATGTAACCCGATTATTCTGACGGGCGTTGATCTCGCTTTTACTGATAATAAGCTCTATGCTCCAGGGGTCATGCATACAGATATTCCTTCAGAGGCTAGGGCATCTCAGCAAATCATAGAGCGTATAGGGCGCACTAAGAAAAACGTAACAACCAGTGTAAAGTGGGTGATGGAGTCTGATGTGATCTCTGCTTATGCAAAGCTCCACCCAGAAGTTGAATTTCTCGATGCGACAAGGGAAGGTTTAGGTTTTCAAGAGATACCATTGGTAGCTTGGCAAGAGCTTATGAATCGTTTCGCAAATGATCAACATGATTTGCGTGCACAGGTTCATGCACTGATCGAAAATTCCTGCCAGTTCTCATTTACAGCTGATGCAATCAGCAATTCCTTAGAGGAGCTCGGTCAAAGCCTTAAAAATTGTGAAAAAATCATCGAAGAAATGTTAGTTGAAATAGAAAAAAACGAGACAGAAGGAAAGGAGAACCTTTCGGGCAGGGCGCTTCTTTTTGAACATGAGATAGAAGAAGAGCTCGCATACTCTCTTTTTTTACAAACGACGAAAGCTGCTCTTAGTAGGATTTTTACTCATTATCCCCAGCCAGAAGAGAGCCTCAAAATCGAAAAACTCTATTGGCAGCGCTATCAATTTGTCGTAAAAGAAAAGCTTAAACTTCTCGATAGAGAAACAGCTTATTGCGTAGCGTCCGAACATTAATCCCAAGTAGCTCAGCTGCTTGCGATCGATTGTTATTACATTGTGCTAAAGTTTGCAAAATCATCCGCTTTTCAAGCTCTTCTAGAGAAATACCTGAGGGGAGTGGAATCGAATCTGCGACACTTTTTTCTGTAAGTATTAAGGATTCGGGAAGAATGATTTCTTCATCTAAAGTGACAACACAACGCTCTAAGACATTTCCAAGCTCACGGATATTTCCTGGCCAGGAATAATCGAGTAATTTCTCATGTGCTTCAGAGCTGAATTTCTTTAAATGGATCTCATTTTCTTGGCAAAGGCGTTTCAAAAAAAATTCTGCTAAAGGAAGGATGTCTTCTTTTCTTTCTCTTAGAGGGGGTAAATATAGAGGGACGACATTGAGTCTATAATAAAGATCTTCACGAAAGCTTTTTTCACAAATCGCTTGTTCTAAGTTGCGGTTAGAGGTTGCTATTAAACGCACATCGACAGAAACCGGTTGATTAGATCCTAGCCTTTCAATTTCCTTCTCCTGAATGGCACGAAGAAGTTTTGCTTGCAAACCAAAGGGTATCTCGGTCACTTCATCGAGAAGTAGCGTTCCTTGGTCGGCAAGTTCAAAGCGACCAATGCGGCGTCCCATAGCTCCAGTAAAAGCGCCCTTTTCATGGCCAAAAAACTCCGCCTCAATCAATGTTTCAGGGACTGCTGCGCAATTGACCTTAATAAAGGGTTTGTTCGCTCTTTTTGATAATAGATGTAGCGCACATGCGACAACTTCTTTGCCTGTTCCCGATTCACCACTGATAAATACACTAGCTTTTGTTCGAGCGACCTTTTTGACATCGTGCATGATCTCTTTCATGACAGAGCTTTCAGTAATGATTTGATCAATTTGCGAAGCACTTTTCTTAGCGATAGGACAGTGCAAGTAGCGATCTTCTTCTTTCTTAACAATATGGGAGAAAAGTTCTCTCCAACGGCTACTCAAGTCGTCCTGCTCATGCCATGTAGCAAAAGAGTCCTTTATTTGCCCTTTTCCAAGAGCGATGATCAATATTTCAGGATTTTGACTTTTCAGTTCATCAAAGAGAACAGCATTATAACTTGAGCAAAGAACCAAATCAAAAGGGCACTCTTTAGCAAAGATAAATGCTTGATTTACCTTCTCTGTAGAGATCACCTGCAGGTTTTTACTACGAAGAAAATCTAATAGCTTATTTTTATGCGTTTTTTTGGATTCTATAATTAACGCTTTTTCAATTTTCATTTTTTTAAAAAATATTAAAACTAATTTACAAATCAATCTATATTTTAAAAAGATTTATTAGTAAACCTTTAGATGCAAAAAATTTGCTCATTGCGTTACCATCTAAATGATGTATCGTTATCTATTATTGCCCATTCTTTTAATAAGCTGCTCTGGATTAGAGCGTTCAGAGCGTGATAAACTGCGTGAACGCAATGCTGTTGGAGAATATGTTCGTCGTGAGAGCAGTGATGTCTATTTCACTTTAGAAGAGCCTGAATTACGCAGGCGCTCTGCTTATCCGTGGGAACAGCGTATGGTTGGTAATCATAGCCGCATTACCAAAGAGCACTTTCGCTGCAAAGGAAGTATGTCTCATCAGATGATCCTTGTTAATGATGAGTCATTTAGCGATTGCGGAGGCTTGGAAAAGCACAGTCTGCCACTTCGTGGTAAATGGGAGTTTGTCTATCCTATACAAGTCGATTTGCTTAATTATATTCAGGAAAAGACAGAGAGTGCAGTCATTATTACCTGTGGTCATCGTTGTCCTACGCACAATACTTATGCTGACAGCTCTTATTTCAATGCGGGTTCAAAACATATGATAGGAGCTGAGGTTGATTTTTATGTTAAAGGCTACGAAGAAAACCCTGAAGCGATCATCTCTCTCCTTATTGAATATTACAACGATGACACTCCTGAATATCGCAATTTTCAGCGTTATCAGGGGCGGACCAATGTTGCAACCAATCCCTGGATGAATAAAGAGGTTCTCATCAAACTATATCAGAAAAATGAAGGACGTGACTTTGACAATCGCCATCCCCATCCTTACCTATGTCTTCAAGTACGCTATGATCGGGAAAATCAGCAAAAAATACTCTTTGATGAACGCCACGCCCAAAGCTGTTTCCGCCGCTATTGATTTACGTATTTAAATATATTTCCTAGACAAACTGCTGATTTTGTTTGATTTTGACCTAGTTTATTAGCATAGAGATTTCTTAACTGGCTAATTTTACTTTGGTATTGTTCAGGAATATTCCTTGATTGGAGGATAGATAACAAATCTACGATATGCTCCTCTAGCATAGAATTTTTGCAATCAATAACTAAATGAATAAGCATTAGATCGCAATTAGCATTGTCTTTAGCATTTAAGTAGTTTCTGTAAGCTTCGATGTAATATTTATGCGCTAATATTTTCTCTTTTTTAGCTAGCATGAATGAATAGCTTCCAGCAATAGAATAGATGCTTTTAATTAATATTTTTTGTTTGTCAGGGAGTGACTTAAATTCATATAAGAGATGAGCAGTGTATATTTTAGTAAGATCTTTGGAATGAAAAATAGTCTTTAATTTATTTAATGCAAAAGCTGTGATTTCCTGATCATTCGGCGTCGAAACAATCCATAAATACACTTTTGAATGGGAGTGAAGAGATTCTATTGAATAGGGAAGGGAGTGACTCAGATCAATCTTAAATGCAATGGATTGTTTAAAATAAGACAGGGTAAGATCTCGATTATTTTGATGAAATGCACCTATGGCTAGGTAAATGTAAACTTTTGCAATATCCTCATCTCTGTTGGAGTCTTTTAAGTGCGCTATAGCAGCTTGACTTTCGGTTAAGATTTTTTCCCAGATAGTATCATCATTGAGTTTCACTTCGTTGTCGTATTGTTCAAACGTATCAAAAAAAACTGCCACTGGATCTTTGTAATTTTCAATCATTAGATCTAAAACAGGTATAGTATAAGATAGGGGAATATTGTCTTCGATTGATCCGGAGCTGTTTGATCGATTTTGATCAAACTTAGCAATAACTACAGCAAGTGATTCTTTTAAAAGATCGTGAATAAGTTGATCATTTGAGCTTCCAATTTCCTCAAATGACTGGTTTAAAAGATCCTCAATGAATTGAGTAGAAAAGTCATCACTTTCTTTGGTTTCATCTATTATTAAAAAATCTTCGTCGTTTTTATTTTCTTTGTTGTTTAAGTGGTGGATTAATTTAAAAACAAATTCAGTCTGTTTTGTTAAGTGCAAATCTTCGATATCTTTTTTGGTTTTATGAAATATGTCTGAGTTCATATCTACAGTAAAAAACAAACAAATCATAGAAAAAGAAAAAAGGGATTGATCGGAGATCATTAATGAGATTTCATGATTTGATAAAAGATCATGACATTTTCTTAGATATTCACGCGCCCAGTGCACATTGTCTTGATCGAAAGCAGCAATGGCAAGTCTGGCATATACTCCCGCTTTATCCGCAGGTTGGCTTATGCCAATAGCAGCAGAGCTTTTTTGCAACAAAGAATCCCATTGAGTGACATCTTGTAACCTGTCTTCGGCCTCCAATTTATTGAAGAAATCATTGAATTCTTCGAGTGCAGTTTTCTTGTGAGTCTCTGAGGATTGAGATGAGCCGGAACTAGAGGAGATAAACATGGTCGATTCGGGTTTTTAGTGCTTGCAGTAGCCATTATTATAGTTTTCATTTTCTTTTAAGAAAGGGGAAATAAAAGCTTCAAATACTCGATTGATTTAAACACGAATAGGTTATAGAATGCTCCATCACCTTTATGCCGATGTGACGGAATGGTAGACGTGGCAGACTCAAAATCTGCTCTTAGCAATAGGGTGCTGGTTCGAGTCCAGTCATCGGTATTTCACTCTTCAGACAAGACATTATATTTTTAGAATAGATCATGGTAAGAATTGTTTCAGACGAAGACTTGGATAAACTACGGCAGCATGTGGATGAAACAAGGGGCAATATTGCTGTAACTCAAAGTAGTGAAAACTATTATTACTGGATTCGTGATGATGATTTAACCAAAAAAATAGAAAATGCCTTTCAGTACTATAAAGACTTGGTTGAAGAAATAAGCAGGAATGAATTTACCTTATTACATGAGTTTAGCGTTACCCATGATCCTGATGATCAAAAATACTTCGTCATAGCTAGGATATCTATGGATACTAACATAGTAATTTTTTAGATTTGACAAAGATGGAAAATAATGTTTCATTTTTGAGGTAAATGAATCAAAATGTTTGATAGATGAAACATTGTAATTAGGTGATTTATGAAACGCGCGATTGGATTTAAAGTATTATTTGCAGTGCTATTTTCTCAGTTAGCTTGGGCAGGAGAAATATTAGAGTATCGGTTTGGTCCTGAAGTGAAAGAAGTTGTGAAGCATTATGATGTTATAGTTATTGGTTCTGGTGGAGGAACGAAGTTAGTAAGACCTGTTGCGAGTCTTGGGTATAAGGTAGCAATTATTGAGAAGGGTCCTTTGGGAGGAACCTGTTTAAATCGCGGCTGTATTCCTTCGAAGATGTTAATCCATGCTGCTGATGTCGTGCGAGCGATTGGAGAAGCGCACCGTTTCGAAGTGATTCCCAAAGAAAATCCTGAGATTGCTTTTTCTGATTTAATGAAGAGAGTCAAAGCTACTGTCGATGAAGAGTCGGTGAGTATTGCACCTCTTTATGATCAAAATCCTAACATCGATTATTTCAAAGGGTCTTGTTATTTTATCGAACCGAAAGTCATTCAGATTGGCAATGAAAAAATTTCTGCTGACAAGATTTTAATTTCTGTTGGAGCTGAGCCTTATATTCCAGAGATTAAAGGACTAGAAAATGTTCCATATATGACCTATGAAGAAGCTTTGCGTTTAGAAAAGCAGCCCAAAAAAGCATTGGTAATCGGTGGTGGATACATTGCTTGTGAGCTTGGCTATTTTTATGGCGCTTTGGGAACAGAAGTTGAATTTATAGTGCGCAGCGAGTTTTTAAGAAATGAAGATAAAGATGTGCGTGCCGAATTTGACCGTGTTTTTTCTGAGAGATATACCGTTCATAAAGGATGGAGACCGATCGAAGTTGCGTATGACCAAGGCATTTATTTACTGACCATTGAAGATAGCGCTGGAAATCGCAAAACTCTAGATGGGGATGCACTATGTATTTTTGCAGGGGTAAAACCGTGCACTGAAACACTGGGACTTGAAAACACGCATATTGCAACAGATGAACGGGGCTTTATTAATGTTGATGATCGTTTAAAAACTTCGCAAGAGGGCGTTTGGTCTTTAGGTGATTGCATTGGTCAGCATCTCTTTCGCCATAGTGCAAATTTTCAAGGAGAGTATCTTTTCCGTACACTTTATGGGGACGCGAATGATGAGCCAATAGTCTATCCTCCAATGCCGCATGCTGTGTTTTCATACCCTCAAGTGGGTTCTGTTGGTAAAACAGAAGATGAGTTGATTAAAGAGGGAGCCGATTACGTTGTTGGGCTCAATCACTACAAAAATAGTGCCATGGGCATGGCGTTGAGATCAGAGCATGGTTTTGTGAAACTGCTTTTTGATCGCGAATCAAAAAAACTCATCGGTGCACATGTGATTGGTGATGAAGCATCGAATATGGTGCACATGCTCATTGCATTTATGTCGATGAATGCGACGATTGATGATCTTTTAAATATGATCTACATTCACCCCGCACTTCCTGAAATTGTGCGCAATGCAGCTCGCAAAGCCAAAGCAAACTTTTAAATTGAGGGTATGTGAATAAATTAAGTCTTATTCTATTTGTGTTTTCTGTAATCAACGGAGGAGTGATGAATTCTGCGAATATTACACACCTGGATGATCATAACTTCCTCGAGTGTTTTGAGAAGATTAAAGAGCGTGTAACAGCAATGGATGAACTCGAAGCGCTAGCTTCCTTCCCTCTAGGTAGATTTCTTCTTATAAATCGTGGTCTTAATGGCTATTGGACAGATTATGTGATTAAGCATGCACAAAACAGGCAAAGAGACCTATGCCCAATGGAAAATTTTCTGTTAAATTGTGCTCCTACATGTCTTGCAACACAAGAAAGATTTCAAATTTTCCAGCAGCAGTTACAAAAAAGAGTGTGTGACGATGTAAAGTTGGCATCGCTTCCGTGCGGATTGATGAGCGATCTTTTGACTTTAGATTATGCTAATTGCAACAATTTTTCATTGATTGGTATTGATATTGATTCTCAGTCGCTACAGCTTGCTCAAGAACAAGCAAAGCAACGAGGGCTATATAATCATGTTTCTCTTTTTGAGTTAGATGCATGGGAACTCAATCTCACTGAGCAAGTGGATGTGATAACTAGTAATGGATTAAATATCTATGAGCCTAGTAGAGAACGATGTATCGAATTGTATCAACGATTTTTCGAAAATTTAAAGCCCGGTGGAGTTCTCATTACAAGTTTTTTAACATATCCAATAGGTCCAAAAATAGAGTGGGATCTTTCCAAGGTTAATATGAAAGACGCTATGCGACAAAAACTGATTCTTGGTGATATTGTCAATGCTTCATGGCAGAGTTTTTGCTCATCTGAAGAGGTCATTACGCAATTAGAAGAGGCGGGTTTTGAGAATATAGAGATTTATTGGGATCGAGCAAAGATTTTTCCGACTGTTGTAGCACATAAGTTATAAGCGTGAAAAAACAAACAAACTGTCCTTGCTATAGCGGGAAATTGTATGAGGAATGTTGCGCGCCGTATCATAAGGGACAAGCATGCCCGAATGCATTGACATTGATGCGATCGCGCTATAGCGCCTATGCACTAGGACTTATCGATTACATTATTCAAACAACCTATGACGAGCCGAAAGACAATGCTGCTCGGCGCAGAGAAATTGAGCAGTTTTCTAAAAATACTGAGTTCTCGGGTTTGAAAATCGTTCACTTTTCAGAAGATGACGAAGAGGCATATGTCACTTTTATCGCTTATCTTAAAAGTGATCAAAACGATGTCAGTTTCACAGAACGTAGTCGCTTTATTTATAAAGATAGATGGTATTATGTCGATGGTGTTGTAGCACCAAATCTCCAGCCTTGAGTTGCTTTTTGTTTGGTTTCTTCAAAAACTTGATGGTAGCTTTTTGAAAGTTCACTTAAGTGAACCTTTCCGTTGTTTGTTTTAATTAGGGGATCAACACCACGAAATTTAATAGGAATGATCAATGCAGGATGTATTTCGGTTTTATAATGCGCCTTAGTGTTTTTAATTTTCTTTGTTCTTTCGAGGATGTATGGGTGTTTATGCGCTGTAATTTTTTCCCACAACTCACAATCGTTTCCATATTGTATATGATCGAGAGTGAGTTCTTTCTCGCTAATTAAGTGGTGCACAATTTCTCCCAGCCATTTGTTAGCAAAGTAGTTTTCAACGCCGCTCCATAGTTTTAGTGACATAGACAAGGGAAAAAGAGCTAGTTTTTCTGCAAGTTTAGGATTTGTTAGCGTCCAATCTTTGCCATCAAATGACAAGTCATTATATAGCTGCATCATCTCTTCATGGGTAATATCTCCATGTAAAAAAGCTCCTTGAAGATTGTAATCTATACGGTCTGCACACAGATTGGGCAGGTCTTGTTCGAGAGCGGGATAGCGCTCTTTTGTGATATGCATCTCTTCAAGATTGATCTGATGCTTTTCTAAAATTTTTGCAATTTGATATTTTTCAAGAAAAGAGAGATGAATCCCATCTTGGTATGATTTTTCTTTATCTCCATGCTCAAAAAAGAAATCGCCAAAGTGAGAGAACACTGTATGTGAAATATCATGCAGAAGGCCGGCGATTTGTTCTTGCAATGAGCAGTTTTTTTTACGAAGTAGCGCCCACACACCTAAGGAATGGTCAAAACGTGAGTACTCTTCATACTTTTCCATCATTGGTGCTATGCCATATTGATGTAGTTTTTTGAGTCGTTGCATGGGAGGGGATTCTATGAGTTCAAGCAATACTGGTTCTTGAACTTCGAAGGTTTGATATATCGTTGGAATTTCTTTTGCATGTAGGGAAAAAGTAAGGAGTAGAAATAGGAGGAGTTTCATTTCATTTTTAGGGTATAAATTTCATCTTCAAGTTTTTCAAATAGATCATTGAGGTCTGTATCAGGAAATTCAGGGTTGTTGTTGAAAAAATAGTTGCAGTTTTTTTTGTCAAAGGAGCTATAAAATTCATACATTATTGGTAAATGTCCAATCAGCCAATGGTTTTCTTTACCAGAACGCTTGGCAATGCGATTTTGAGCAACTTCAAGATCAACGTCGAGACGGATAAGATACACTTTGTAATCGTTATCTTTTGCAAAATTTACGATTGAATGATAGCTTTTCTCAAGCCATCGATCGAGAAAGATCAAATGATTATCGCTTGACTTTTCGAGTTTTTTAATTAAATCAAATATAAAATGATCGAGTAGCGTTATTTTATTTTGATCTTTTTGGCTTGTATTAAGACCGTTTTTAGATAGGTAATGTGCGATTTCATCAGAGTTTATATAGAGACCGTTGAAATGCTTATAGAGTATGCGAGCTAGAGTTGTTTTTCCCATTCCAGGAGTTCCTAAGAAGAGCACAATGAGTTTGGGATTAATGCGGTCTTGAAATTTTATCTTTTTGAGTTGTCTTGCAGTAACTTCTTCAAAAATTTCAAACTCATTTACTGGAGGTGTAGTAGAGAGCAGAGGATTAACTGAAAGAATGGATAGTAGAAATAGAATAAAAAATCGTTGCATATGCGCTTTTCAATGTCATTTTTCTAAGATTGTGGAAGATTGTCTTTTCAAAAACAAGACGAAAATAAAATCAAAAAATCCCTCTGTTCAAAAAGAACAGAAGGATTCAATACTTGTGTATTAAAAAATGCTTAGCAACGCTTTTTAGAATCGTGACCGCAACGCTTTTTAGTGTCGCTGCAACCGCATTTCTTTTTAGACTCAACGTTAGAGAATCTCTCTTCAGCCTGAGGCTGTGAAGTTGCTATTGTAGAAGAAGGCTCTTCAACAACAACATCAGCAGTTTCTCCATCAGCATTCATCATAAGAGCTGGATTAGTGAGGCTAGCGAAGCCAACATTCATCGAGCTCAATACAAATAAGGATCCACAAATGAATTTATGCAATTTCATACTATATATCTCCAGTTTTAGATTCGAAGTAAAACTTCAGTGCCATTATGCGGCTTTTGCTTTTTTAGCGCTTCTTTTTTCTTTTGCAATAGTTCTTGCTGCATTAGCTAAGTATTGCCATTTTTTGTTAAAACGCTCTTTACTTACAGGGTTGACTTTTACAAGTTTATTTCCTGTGTAGTGGATGCATGTGCATTCAATTTTATTATCTTGAAGCATTTTATGCAGTTTTTGTATGCAATCAATTCTATCATCAATAACGACAACACGTTTTGGGCTAAATTTTATTGAAGATAAGAAAGCAGAGAGCACCTCATCTTTACTATTTTCTTCTCCGTTACAGAACAAAACTCCATTATTAAATTGAGGATGACTGTCGAAGAAGCCTTTTAGATTAGTAAACGTTTTTCCACTTATTTTAGCAAAGTTTTTAGAAAAATCGATGTTAACTTTTTTAAGTTGTTCAATGCGTGCTGCAATAGGATCTTTGATTGCGCCTAGGGAAAAGGTTAACATGTTTGTTAATGCGATTGTTGGAACTTGACGTTTTTGTAGAGAGTCAATGATTTCAAGTGCAGTATTATCAATGATCTTTGCTCCGAAATTTAAACACATGAAATTAAGGGCTAGGAGTTTTTCTGAGGGGTTTAGGGATTTAAGAGCCTGATTTTTAGCGCCAGGAAATTTAGTCATGTTGGGCATTTGAAAAGCAGGTTCTTCAGACATTAGGAGAGTTTGATCAATATCGAAAATTGCTAATGAATTTTTTTTGTTGAGGTTTTGGAAATGCTCATTTGCTTCTGCAAAAGATTTCACTTCAATGATTTCTGCTTGGCATAATGAAAAGCAAGCTATGCTTAAAAATGCAGCTAAGCGCGTAAATTTCATAAGACTTCTCCCTTGGAAAGTTTATTACATGCATTATTCATATTTGGCATGCAAATGTTTTGGAAACCACAAGGTTAACATTTTTTCTTGAATTCCTAAAACAAAAATTATTTTACATAAGTTCTTCGAAGATTTTCAAATACAGCACTTATTGAAGCTGGGGTGGGTTCATAGGTTGAATAAGAGAGAGTTTGATCGGAATGGGTTGTTTATGACAATGGTCATTGTTATCTAAAAATGAGTTTTTGTGGTATCCTTCACGTTTTAAAATTTACTGGCGAGAGTGATTATGAATTGGGTTGATGATTTTGATTTGTTTCTTTTTGATTTTGATGGGCTTCTCGCTGACACTGAGCCACTTTACTATGAAGCGTATAAGCGTACATTAGAGAAATGGGGTAAGAAAATGCCCTGGGATTTAATCTCTTATTTGGGACATGCTCATCGCTCTTCAACGAGTTTGCGAGAAGATCTATCTGAACTATTTCCTGAATTTAAAGATGATGAAAAGTGGAACCTTTTTTATTCCGATCGCAAAAAGGCTTATATTGATGCATTAGCAGAAGAATCTATTAAACTCATGCCCGGTGTGCCAGAGCTTCTTGAAACGCTTAAGTGCTCTGGTAAAAGAAGATGTGTGGTTACACATTCAATTCGTGAACATATCGATATTATAAAAAAAAATGACCCGGCTCTTCAGTCGATTGAACATTGGCTTACACGTGAGGATTTTGTTGAGTTAAAACCAAATCCAAGAGGGTATCTGATGGCAATTGATAAGTATGGAGAATCAGGAGATCGTGTCATCGGTTTTGAGGATTCATTGCGTGGTTGGAAAGCTCTTAAAGGAACACCTGCAAAGGCGGTTTTAATTTGTGATAAGGCACATCCTCAGCTAGAGGATCCTGAGGTAGAAAACGCGGTGCATTTTTCTACATTTGCTGATATTCCATCTAACTGGTCGTAGCAAACTGTTGCTAGAAAAAGACCTTGTGGCGGAGCTGCGCTGCCAGATGCTTTTCGATCTCTAGCTGAAAATATTTTTTGAATGTCTTCGATTGATCTTTTGCCGCTGGCAATTTCAAGCAAGAGTCCCACAATATTGCGTACCATTTTATAGAGAAATCCATTTCCTTCGATTTCTAGGCGGATTCCTCCGTCTTGTTCTTTCATCTCAAAGCGCTTAATCGTTCTCGTCGTGTTTTCATTTGCACTGGAGCCTTCATTGGTGAATGAACGAAAATCATGCGTGCCGATAAATTTCTGCATTGCCTCGCGCATTAAAGGGAGATTGATGGGATATGTATAGTGAGTGCGTAGGCGTCTTGTAAAGGGGTTAAGAATGGAGTTGAGATGAAGGTGATAGTGATAGGTTTTTGAAGTGGCGCTAAAGCGCGCATGAAAATCATGTGAGGCACGTTGCATTTTTTGTATTCTAATATCAAAAGGGAGCAGAGCGTTGAGTGAGTGGCAAAAACGATTGCAGTCAAGCTCAGTAGAGCTACTAAAATGTGCTACTTGATTTAGCGCATGGACACCGCTATCGGTGCGACCGGATCCGCATAAATGGGTTCGTGTTTTTAATAAGATCTCCAGAGCATTTTCAATGAGACCTTGGATAGAAGTTTGTTTAGGCTGTACTTGCCAGCCGCAATAATCAGTTCCATCGTAGGCGATGTCAAGACGGTACTTATAAGAACCGGTAGTGGAGGTTTTGATGCTTTTTACAGACTGGTTGCGCTTTGAAATAAGCGCTTCCGCAAATTTTAAATCTGAAGGGTGCGTGATCTTTATATTGTCAGAGGGCCCCTCTATAAGTTTGATCGGTTTGTCGATCATTTCAATTAAAGAGACATCATCTGTGACATTGCGTTGATGCTCTTGTGCAAAAGCAAAACCTTCTTCAAGAAGAGAACGTTTTATCACTTGCGGCGTTTGTATTTCCCATAGTGCATCGCGGGGAATGGTTTTTTCGACAAATTGATCTGTTGTCGCTCTTTTAACTGTATTTTTTTCACGGTTTGCTAGAACTGCAGCGCCATGGTTTTCTGCCGCTAGAAGAGTTTCTTGTATCGATTGTTTTGTGATGAGAGGGCGTGCCGCGTCATGGATGCAAATGAGATTATTATTGCTACACGCTTTTAACCCATTGAACACCGAGTCTTGGCGGCGTGGTCCGGGATCTGCAAATTTGATTCTATTATCAATGGGTAATAGATTGCGGTAGGATTTGTCACAGACAACAATGATTTCATCCACTTCAGAAAGAGAGAGAAAAGCTTCTAAGCTGTAGAGGATAATGGGTTTCTTTTTAAGAATTAAAAATTGTTTGGGAGTTGCTGTTCCCATACGAGAACCTGTGCCACCGGCAACAAGAATAACTGAAACATGCATATGAAAGTAAATTTTTTAATAAAAAGAGGTAATTATAGCAGCGGAAATAAAAAAGCCCAAGCAAAACACTTGGGCTTAATAGAAAGATAATGATCTATTTATGAAAGATGCTTATTGACAAGCTTGGTCATTTTAAACATGTTCACAGGCTTTTTGCTTCCACCAAAAACTTTTGCAAGTTTTTCATCTGGAATAATATCTCGTAGGTTATTGGGATCTTGACGGTTATGTTTTTTGATATATTGCCAAAGTTTTTTTGTCACTTGAGTCCGCGGCATAGGCCCTTTCCCAACGACAGCAGCCAGCTCTTCGCTGATCTCCATAGGCTGCATAAATTTAGATTCTGTCTTTTTTGCCATTTTCCTAGCTCCTTGATGTAACATCATCTTTTAAGGGAGTGGTGAGCAGCGAGCTTGCACCTTGCCCTGTATAAATATTTTGATTGATAGGCCATTATATTGCCATACAATCTATATAGATAGCTTACTAAGTTGTAAAAGCATAGTGCATTCTAGTCAAAAAAAAACGCACAAATGCTGAATATTTTCCCTTATTCCTCATTGGGAATAGGAATGATTAATTCTCACTTTGGTATACATCTTTTTAATGAAGAATTTCCAGTAAAAAATAATTTTCCCTCTACAATAGGAAAATCGAAGATTTGCAACGTATATAAGATTCAGTTATGTTGGCGCAAAAGGGCCTAAAAAAAACTGCTTTCTAAAATGAGTTTTGAGAGCAGACTCTTAAAGGGATTCTCAATATGTGTGCATTGATTCATAGAACGAAACAAGATCTCAATCAACAGATCTCCGATCTCTCTACGCTTGCTGAACATTTGCAGGCTGCAGCGAGCATAGATGAAAAAATTGAGCATCTCAATAAATTAGCAGTTGTGAAATCGTTTTTTTCAAAGGTTAGCCAATTAAGAACCATTCTTGCGGGACTTTCTCCTGATTGTGAATTAATTGTAAAAGAGCTGATTGCCATAGATCAAGGCGATCATTTATTTACGGGTTATCAGATCTCGCCGCATTCTTTACGACAGTTCATCGACGAGCTATTTTCTGTAGAAAAATTTTATGCTCATCTCGGCGGTCTTGTTGGATATCATTTAATGATGCTCCGTTTTTTGACATCGATTAATCATGATAAACAATGGGAGAATTGCGCATTTCGCAAAGCACCACAAATTACGATTTTTGAAGAAAATGATTTTGTTAATGAGATGACAGCGGAAGGAATTGAATCACTACCATTCTTTGCTGAAATTTATCCTGTTGGAGGAGCCGCTGATCGTTTGAATCTGCACGATCCTGTGAGCAAAGAGGCTTTGCCTGCTGCGGTATTGCAATTTGGGAATATGACTTTACTTGAAGGTTTAATCGAAGATGTTCAAGCGCGAGAGTATCTCTATTGGAAATTGCATCAGAAGCAAGTGATAACGCCGATTTGCATGATGACGTCAAAAGAGAAAGATAATCACCAGCATATTAAAACGATATGCAGAGAGATGCATTGGTTTAATCGCCCAAAAGAGAGCCTTCGTTTGATTTGCCAACCACTAGTGCCAACAATCGACCGAGAGGGGAATTGGTGTATGCAAGCTCCGTTAGAGCTTTTGATGAAACCCGGTGGTCATGGAGTGATTTGGAAACTCGCTCAAGAAGAGGGGATTTTTGATTGGTTTAGAGCTGAAGGACGCAGTAAAATTCTCGCTAGACAGATTAACAATCCGATGGCGGGTCTTGATAGTAATCTTCTCTGTTTTTCGGGCTATGGTTATGCCAAAGATAAACGCTTTGGCTTTGCTTCTTGTCCCCGTAAAGTTGCATCTTCTGAAGGGATGAATGTGCTTGTTGAGAGAGAGAGGGATAATCAGTATCAATACTGTTTGACGAATATTGAATATACCGATTTCCAAAAACATAATATCGTTGATGAACCAGAATATCCTGGCGATGAACATTCAAAATTTTCTTCCAATACGAATATTTTATTTGGTGACATTGAATCCTTAAATGATGCAGTCAATCACTTTCCTGTTCCAGGAATGTTGATTAACTTCAAAAAAGCTTTTTGTTTCGGTGATAAGAATAAGCTAGAAGAGAGAGAAGTTGCTCGACTAGAATCGACAATGCAAAATATTGCGGATGATTTTATCGATACTTTTGATCAGAGAATCACTGAAGAGGGGAAACATCAGCTCAGCACTTTTTTAACCTATAATAAAAGAGAAAAAACGATTTCCACTGCAAAGAGAGAATTTTCTTCCTCTCTCCCTTTGAATGAGACTCCTGAGGGATGTTTTCTCGATTGGCTTAAGAATGCGCGCGAATTGCTTACTGAGTATTGCCACTTTAGTGCTCCAAAATTGACAGAAGGTCGCGATTATCTGCTTTATGGGCCAAGCTTTATTTTTCGCTATCATGCTGCGCTCGGCCCTCTTTATAGCGTGATTGCTCGAAAGCTGCGCGGAGGAACTCTTGCATCAAGAGCTGAGCTTGATTTGCAAATTGCCGAAGCTAATATAGAAAATTTACATTTAGAGGGGAGTTTGCTCATTAGAGCTGATGAGGTAATGGGGCATATTGATGAGCATCACCACTTGCATTACTCCCATAAAGGGGGGAAATGTACTCTAATCAATGTCAATGTCATCAATCAGGGAATTGATCACTCGATGGCAAATATCTATTGGAAGAATGAAGTGCAAAGATTAGAGCAGTGTGAGATAATCGTTCACGGTCATGGTGAGTTTTATGCTGAAAATGTCACTTTTGAAGGGGATTTAAAGATCGAAGTTCCATCTAATACATGCATAATTGCTGAGCAGCAGGGAGACGGTGTTGTCTTCCGCAGCAAGCCGATTGATAAACCTTCCTGGCATTGGAATTATAATTATACTCCTGATCGCAATGTTGAACTAACCCTCGAGACTTCTTAATGAGTGAACAAACCGATTTAAAAGTAAAAGAGATCAAAACACGCCTGCTCCACATGTGGAGGTATCTTTGACTTAGAGTCAAAAGAAAAGCAAATTCAAGATTTTGAGAAGGAGCTGGAAGCGCCGGATTTTTGGAATGATCAAAAAAAGGCGCAAAAAATTCTTTCCGAAGTAAAAATTCTTAAGGAATGGGCAGAAGGTTACGCTGGAATCAAAAGGCGCTTTGAAGATTTGCAAGAATTGCTACCTGAAGCTGAAGAGAGTGGAGATAGTGAGCTAATTGAAGAATTAGAAAACGAACTTCAATTGATAGACAAAGAGCTAAATGCTTTAGAAATTCGCAAGATGTTATCTGGCGAACTCGACAGCTGTAACTGTTTTATCAATATTAACTCAGGTGCTGGAGGGACAGAAGCTTGCGATTGGGCACACATGTTATCACGTATGTATCAGCGTTGGGCTTCTAAACGCAATTGGAAGTGTGAGATCATCGATTTTGTCGACGGAGAAGTTGCAGGTTTGAAAAATATCACTCTTAAAATATCTGGTAGTTATGCCTATGGCTATTGTAAAGCAGAACGCGGCGTACACCGCTTGGTGCGCATTTCTCCTTTTGATAGCAACGCTCGTCGTCATACAAGCTTTGCTTCTGTTGATGTGACTCCTGAGATTGATGATGATATTGAAATAGATATTAGGCCTGATGATTTGCGCGTTGACACTTATCGCTCCTCTGGTGCTGGGGGACAACACGTCAATACCACTGATTCTGCAGTGCGCATCACACATCTACCGACGAATACTGTTGTGACCTGCCAAAAAGAACGCAGTCAGATTGGAAATCGAGAAACGTGCATGAAACTGCTGCGCGCTAAACTCTATCAGCTTCAGGTTCAAGAAAGAGAGAAACAAATCGCTGCGATGGGTGGTGAGAAAATGGAGATTTCTTGGGGCAGTCAGATTCGCAATTATGTTTTCCAACCCTATACACTTGTCAAAGATACGCGTACTAAGGTAGAAAATGGTAATGTCGAGGCAGTCATGGATGGAGATCTCGATCTTTTTGTGAATGCTTATCTCAAGGAGTTTGGTTAACGATGCAAAGCGAAGATCTTTCCCATTGTGAGATCCGCTATACGAAAATCTTTGACACTCCCTATTTGCGTGAGTGGATCAGTGAGCCGAACATACTGGAGAATTTCCCTTGTTCAGTAGGGCAGGAGCTCGATAATGCGATTCGCGCTTGGATGAGTTTTACACGGATTCATAGCAGTTTAACTGCGACTCTTAATGGAAAACCCATTGGGATCGGCACAATATTTATTATGCCTTATCGTAAGGTTGCTCATCACTGTCAGTTTAAATTGATTGTCGATCCAAAGTGCCAAAGAAAGAAGGTTGGAACAACTTTATTGCGCAATTTAAAGCATCTTGCTCAAAATTATTTTAAGCTTGAGATTATGTTAATTGAAGTGTTTGAAGGAAATTCAATCACTTCCCTTCTTGAGAAAGAAGGCTTTATTCAATATGCAAGGCAGGAAAATTATGTCAAAGAAGGCAAAAAGTACCGCGCCCGTCTTTTATATAAAACATACTTAAAGAAGCTATGAAACCAACAGTAAGATTAACTAATACAGAAGATAGCCAGCTGCTAAGTGAAATGTTTTATCAGCCAGGAACATTGCGTTGGTTTCCGATGCTGCTCGATAGGGAAATTGAAGATTCAGTGCGAATTTGGATGCGGTTTGCTGAAATGGGTGGTGGTGTGACAGCTGAAATAGAAGGGGTCCCATGCGGCATGGCTGTTCTTAATCTTTCCCCATTTAAAAAGACAGCGCACACCTGTTTGATTTCGATTCTTGTTACAGAGAAATATCGCGATCAAGGTATTGGAAGTGAGCTGCTTTCAGATCTTGAAAAGCTTGCTAAGGAAAAATTTCAGATTGAACTCCTCTATCTCGAAGTATATGAAGGTAATCCAGCGATTCGCCTTTATCAGCGTTTTGGCTATGAGCAATTTGGGATTGATGAGCATTTTATTAAAGAAGATGACGAATACATTAGTAAAATTTTGATGCAAAAGAAATTATGATACTGATACCGAAAAAGAAAAAAATCAAACTTGTCACCTTGGGACAGCATTACGATCTTAAGCAAATTTATGAAGAGGTCGAACAAGCGTATTTTAAGAAAAAATTAAACTTGTCAATCACTTGGTTTGCTAATGCAAACAGGGGATCACAGAGTAGCCGTTTACTCGGGGTTTATGATGCTAGGCTGAAGTTGATAAAAATCCACCGTTTCCTCGATAATTTACGGTTTCCTTATTTTTTCCTCTCCTACATTGTATATCATGAAATGTGTCATCATGTATGCCCTCCAAAGAGAGGAAGATGGGGGAGAAGAAGAGTGCATCACGATAAATTTCGTGACAGGGAAAAACAATTTCATGCTTATGAAGAGGCACGTAAATTTGAAAAAGAGAATCTCGATATGATACTCGATCGAGTGATCTCAAAAGAATGCGCAAAAGTATAAAGAGAGACGATGGCTGGACATAGTAAATGGGCAAATACCAAGCACCGCAAAGCGCGGGCAGATGCGAAGAAAGGGAAAGTTTTTTCACGCATCGCCAAAGAGATTATTAGTGCTGTTAAACAGGGAGGTGCTGATCCAAAAGGCAATCCTCGGCTAAGACTTGTTGTGCAAAAGGCGCGCTCTGTCAACATGCCCAATGAGAATATCGACCGCAATATCAAGAAAGCGAGTAGTAGTGATCAAAATGATTTCTCTGAATTAACTTACGAGCTTTATGGCCATGGTGGCGTTGGTATTATTGCTGATGTAATGACTGATAATAAAAATCGCATTTCATCTGATATGCGCATTGCGACTAATAAGAAAGGGGGATCAGTTGCAACACCTGGTGCGGTCTCTTTTAACTTTGAGCGCAAAGGCGTGATTCAAGTTGCCAAAAGCTCTATAGATGAAGATGCTCTTTTCCTTGAAGTAACCGAAGCGGGTGCTGATGATTTTGAAGTTACAGATGAACTCTATGTGATCACAACGCCTCCTGATCTGCTTTATCAGGTTAAAGATCATCTCGATCAGAAAAATATTCCTACTCTAGAAGTTGGCCTTGAAATGATTCCAAAAACCTTTGTTGAATGTAATCAAGAGCTAGCACAAGCCAATACCGAACTCATCGAGTGGCTTGAAGATCTCGACGATGTTGATGCGATCTACCACAACATGCAAATCACATAAAAATTGAATAGCAGCACAGAGCACAGTGAGATTTTAACTGTTGCAGGGTGCGCTTGTTTTTAACGTTGATACGACGGTGAAAAGCTCACTATTCTCTGTGACTCTGTGGTAAATATGTCTTTTAAGGTTTTAAAAGAAGTTGAAGAAAGTGGATGCTGACTGAAAATATTCCTCGCATTCTTTTTTTCTTCTCTCTTCTAGTGCTATCGTTAATCCTGTGCGGTCCTGCAGGTGTTTTAATTGATTGATATCGACAGTAGGGCAGTGATAAACATTGAGATAAGAAAGTTCGGGAAATAGTCCTGGTTCTCCAATGATTGTTAATGTATTGGGGGGAAGATGAGCATGGTATGAGAGATCGAGTCTTTTTAACAGTTTAAAGCGAGTGCCCATAGCGCGTAGAGCTGCTTCAGTAAGAGGAGAGTCTGATTGATGGCGATGGTTGATGCTCAATTCTTTCAGTCTTTCAGGTCCATTATTCCCTAAGTGTAGCCACTGATTTGAAGTAATCTTGTTGGATCCGCTCAATGTTAATGAAGAGAGTGCCCAGGGAAGGTTGGAAATTGCTGGATCACTAATGTTTTCACAAGAAATAAAACTCAGAACTGATAAACACTGGCGCCAAAGAGGGGCAGAGAAAACCTCTCCTGTTAGCATGCAATCTTCAAAAATAAGTGTAGGTGTTGAGTTTAGGGCGCACATGCTCTCATCATCTAGGGAATCATTACGGTATATATAGAATTCTTTGAGTATAGGCAGGTTTTCAAAGAGCCTTTTTAGTCCTTTGCTAGTCAATCGTGGGCAATCGTGCAAATATAGCGTATGTAAATTTTTGCATTGATGCAGAGCTTGAATTCCTTGATCTGTGACGTCTAGCATGCCTCTAAGTTGAAGCGTTTTAAAATTTTTGTTTCTCTCAATCAGTTCGGTTAAATTTTGATCGTTTAGAATCGCATCAGTTTCAAGTACGATTAAATGACGAAGAGAAGCAATTTCACATATTTCTGCCGATAAATCTTCATGAGTATTCGCATTTACATTACTAGGTGCAGATTGCCAAAAGTGGAATTCCATCAGTTTACGACAACTTTGGGCGATTACTCTTAGCGCAGTACGATCAATTTTTTTAGCTCCATTGATATTTACGTGAGTTAACCGAGGACAGTTTTTTGGGTTGACAATCTCTTTTATTCCTTCATTGGTTATTGCCGGATTATGAGTTATTGAAAAGTGTATTAATCCGCGGCAAAATTTAGAAATCTGTACTAGAGAATTATCTTCTATATCTGGGCATTTATCCAAAATAAGAGTTTGAAGGGGAGTGCAACCCGTAAGCGTTGGACCATCTGTAGGGTATGCTCGAAGAAAGGCATAAATACTCGTGTAAGAAATAAGATTGCAGTGTGTTATGTCGAGATAGGATAGATTAGGACAGCGTTCTCCAAGCTTGCTCAAAGCAACCGTTGTCAAATTTGTACATCGTGAGAAGTTCGCCCTTACAACGTGAGTAATATCATGATTTTCAATAAAATAACGAAGTTGTTGATTCGTCGCATGACAATTTGAAAAATCGAGTTCTCTGGCATCAAAATGATCATACGATTCTTCATGCGGTCTTGTCTTTTGTAATTCTTCAAATCGGAGGTAGTCATTAAAGGTTAAACATTGAGCATTAATGATTCTTTGAATTTCAGATTTTGCTTTTTGATGATTGCCTTTTTTAGGGCTCAGCTGAAGCTGGCTAATCCCTTCATCGCTGAGCCGTCGTCTTTCAGCTTCTTTTTCACGTTGAGATTTAGAACGTGGACGAGGGAAACTAATAGCTTGAGAGATGTTAAAAGTGCCTTCAATAGATCCATGGGCAACAGGATGAATACTACTGGCGCCGCTGGAAGAAGATCCTGCTGAGCTCTTCCTGCGTGGTGGCCTATCACCCTCAGGAGGACTAGTGCTTTGTGCCGGAACCGCAGTAACATCGGCTGCTAGAGGAAAACTCATGCTAACCCTTTTTTTTGCAATTTTCTGCAGCTAAGGATAGCGCGTTGCTCTATTTTAACCTATAGAGTTTTATTGATCTGTAGGTGGTGAATCGATTGGCATTTCTGCATTTTTAAGCGGAATGGCTTCGAGATTGGGTTTCCATAAGGAACCGAGTATTCCGCAAATAAAAGTTAGCGGAATGCCGCAAACAGCCCAATACCAAATGTATTCTTGCTCGCCAAATACAAAGAAACAACCCGTTCCCCAAACAAGGCCGACAGAGATGCTGAGGTAAGCTCCAAAATTAGACACTTTATCCCAGTAAAATCCTGCAAGAAGAGCAAATGAGAGCGCGGCAATGGGAATATTAGCTAAAATCATTTTATTAAAGACATTGTCTATGAGTAGATTGGAAGAACCATATGTGACTAAGGCGAATAAAAGTGTAATGACAATGCTTCGTTGATGCCCTTTTTGTTTCTTTAAAAAGTCGCCGACAACCATTGCACTCATCGCATTCCATACACCCGCAAGAGTTGTTCCTGCGGCTGTAAAAAAGAGCAAATAAGCAAATATACGTAAATAGGCAGGCAAGTAATGTTGCACAACGTGAGGCAGTGCCATTTCGTAACTTGCAAGTTCCGGACGTCTAGCGCGTAGTAGCGCTGTAGCAAAAATCGCACAAGAATAAAGAGCAAAAACAATCACTGCAGAGATCATCACAGCGAGTTTTGCAACTTTAGGCGAGCGTGCTGCAAACATTTTTTGTCCGTACCATGGAGCTAGGATATAGGTGAACATGGTCAGCAAAATTAAAGAGACGATGAATGTACCTGGTAGAACCTTTGCTGGCGCATGAGAAATTAAATACATTTGCAATGAGTTAATCGCATAGCTAGAGCTGTTGGTGTATACGAAGAAGAGGATCATTGGCATGACAAAAGCAACAAGTATGAAACTGGCAATATCAAAGCGTACAATAGCTTTCAGCCCTCCGCGCAATGTTAAGAGCAAGATGATCGAGAGTAAGCTTAAGCTGAGAAGGGATTCGGGCATATTGGGAAGGATGGGTTGAAAGAGCATCGTCAAAGATTTAAGATATGTGGCTCCAAAACCAATCATTGCACAGATCAACATCACACTTGTGATTTTTCCAAAGCGAGAGCCATAGCGTTTAGTAAAGAGCTCAGCTACAGATAAGCCATTGAGTTCTTTCCATTTTTTAGCAACGGTTAAAGCATAAAAAGTTAATGCAATTAAAAATATCGCAGGCAGAAATAGCGCTCGCAATCCTGCCAGGTAACCAAGACCAGAAAATGAGATTAGAGTTGCAGTGTTAAATTCGGTCATGACAAGAGTTGCGATCAAAGGCAATAAGGGAAGAGATCGATCCGCTATGAGATAGCTATCTTCTGTATGGACTGAGCGATAAGATTTGAAACAATACCGTGCGAATAAAACGATAAAGACAAAAAAGAAAAAAATTTCGACTCTACCCATAGCGCATGTAACCCTTTAAATGAATTAAGCTTGATAATGTGACTAAAAGAAAAAAAAGTAAAGCCAAAGGCATGAAAATTTTAGGGATAAGAATCATAGTTGCAAAAAAGATAAAGGCTTCAGTACGTTCTATTAATGCACAAGAATAATAAAAACTTTTTTGCGATTGGTTTTCTGTAAAGATGCCAACAACGAGAAAGGCTGTGATGCAAAGTAAAACAGATCCAAGCATCAAAAGTATATAGGGAGCTCTTTCCATAGGAGCATAGAGGTAGAGTCCCGTGATTACACTAAGTTCAACGATACGATCACAATAGATATCGAGAACAGCTCCTTTAGGAGAGCTTTTCTTTTGTATGCGAGCTAAGCTTCCATCTAGTGTATCGCAATATCCAGAGAAAAGAAGAAAGCAAAAAGCGAGGAGGTTGTGATGAAAATAGAGCAGAGGCACTATTGCGATACCGCTGATACAGCCAATTAGAGTGATAAGATGGGGTGAGAGTGAGGCAAACCATGAAAAATTTAATAGCGGTTCTATAAAAAATCTTTGATAAGCCGTGCGGTAATTACTGTCGATCACGATGTTTTTTCCATGCTTTAATGATGACAGGCATTAGAGCAAAAATAGCGAGACAGATCAAGGCAATTTGGATTTTCACATTGAAAATAGTGTTGAGAGAAAATTCTTCCTGTGAATCTAAAATTGTTTCTATGCCAGAACCCGCTTGAGTAAAGACAAAAGCTCCAGGAGCAATTCCAACAAAGGTTGTCCAGATATAGGTCATTATAGGGATTCCAAAGAAAGCGGGCGCGATATTAACGAGCCAGAAAGGGAAAATGGGGGCGAGTCGTAAGAAAAGCATGTAACTAATCGAATTTTTTTCAAAACCTTCTCTCATCTTTTGTAACTTAGATCCTGCTTTATTGCGCAGCCAATCTCCGACAGCTGTTCTAGCCGCAAAAAAGATGATTGTTGCTCCTAATGTTGCAGCTAACATGACGTAAAGTGTGCTTAAAGGCAGAGGGAAGAGATAGCCGCCCAGAAGAGAGAGAAAAATTCCTCCTGGAATCGACAGTGCTGTTGATACAGTATAAATCCCCATGAAAATCAGAGGTGTTAAGACTCTATGTTCTGCAACAAGAGTCTTTAAGGTGCGATGTTTTTCTTTAAGCATGTCAAACGAAAGGAAATCATAGAGTCCAAAGAAATAGGCAATGACCATTGCTAAGATCACGATTATTAGTGGCAGAAAGCGTTTAATATATTTTTTCATTTTCGATGTAAAATTCGGGTAAGAGTTTCAGTTAGCCATAAATCTGCAGCACGACGTACCGCAAAGCTGTAAATTGGATAGGGAAAAATTAATCCCGAGAGCTTGCGCAAAGGAATCTTGTTATGCATCGCCGTTGAAAGCTGCATTAGCATCTCGCCCGCTCTTGGTGCTGCAACAGTGGCTCCGAGGATTTTACTGCTGTATTTATGAACGATCACTTTAACAAAACCCTCTTCTCGTCCCGCACAAATTGCGCGATCAACCTCGCTCATTGGTATCGTATAAACTGATATTTTTGTTTTTGAATAGTGTTTATAAACTTCGTTCTCAAGGAGACCAACACTTGCAATCTCAGGATCGGTATAGGTCGCACGAGGTATGGATTGTTTGCGATCGATCTTTTTCTTAAAAGGACCTGGTAAAAGCAGGGAAGCGAGCACAGAGCGTGCTTGATTTTCCGCAGCGTGAGTAAATAAAGGTCCGCCTGTTACATCACCAACGGCCCAGATGTGTTTTTGATTTGTTCTTCCATAAAGATCAACCGGGATGCCTTTGGGGCTAAAATCAATCTGCGCATTTTCTAATTTAAGATCAGCTACTGTTGGACGGCGTCCAGTTGATATCAGCACTTTTTCAGCAGAAATCGTACTGGCTATTCCACTCTCGTCTTCTTTGATATCAATAGCGATTGTATCGCCTCTGTTTTCCATTTTTTGTGGATGATAGCCAAGCTTGAGATCAATGCCTTCTTCAGCAAATTGTTTGGCTATCAACTCTTGCGCTTCGGGTTCTTCTTTACCGAGTAGTTCTTTATGGCTATGTATTAGAGTGACTTTGGTTCCAAGGCGTGAAAATGCTTGAGCGAGTTCACAGCCAATCGGGCCACCACCGAGAACAGCTAAACTTTTAGGAGCTTTCTTAATTTCAAAGATCGTCTCATTGGTCAGTATGCTACAACTTTCTATCCCGTCAATGGGAGGTATAAAGGGATGAGAACCAGTAGCAATGACAATTTGCCCCGCTGTGATGATATGTGTCGTTCCATCACTGCCTTGCACTTCTAGTGTATGTGGATCGCGAAAAGAAGCAGTTCCTGTGATGACATCGACGCCACGTTCTTGCAGAGTTTCAGGTTCTTCATGAGAACGGATACGCTGACGAATATTTCGAACGCGTTCCAAGACTAGGCTAGTATCAATGTCTCCACAGTTTTGACCAAAAGTTCGAGCGAGTTTAAGAGCATGAGAGATGTCAGCTGTCGCAATTAAAGACTTGCTCGGGATGCAGCCAAAGTTTGTGCAATCACCGCCATAGTGTCCCTTTTCAATCAGTAGCACTTTTCTACCAGTGCGCGCGGCACCGATTGCGACGACAAGTCCGCCAGCACCAGCTCCAATAACAACAAGAGGATAATTTTTATGATTCATAACGCCATGATCTATATCAGGGCGTTCGTTGTAAAGAAATTTTTAGATGTAAAATAGCTTTACATCCGCATAACTAATTGATAGTGCTTTTGTTAGAGCGAAAAAACTATTTCCAAGCGACAAAAGTCCCTAGATCATGCAAATCTTCTTTCGATACTTCTTCATAGCGAAAATCGCGCTGAGGGTCATAAGAGCCCTCCATCAAAATCGCTAGGCGTTTTTGATTAGTTCTAGAGAAGAACTGTTTTGCGTATGAGAGAGTCTGTTCGTAATTAAGATTTTCAAGACTTGCAGTGCGTTTCTCAAGCCAATTGAAATCGTTGTATTCAAATGCAAATTTATCGAGTAGAGAACCCATTGTACCGAGATTTTCTGGAGGAGTTTTAAGTCGGGTAATGAGTGCCTTTTGAACTGTTTCGAATTCCTCTTTGGAAAGATGCTCTTCAATGTTGTTCGCAAAGTCTTCGATAAAGAGCTCGAAGCGCGCTAATATTTCTGTGGGTTGATGGCTGCTTGATTGGAGAGCAAAAAACTGAGCGAGTTGACCTGCTTCTTCGCGATCCCAGCTTTGTGCGATGTAGGCAATTTGCTGTTTTGTGCGCAATGTCTCAGTGAATTGATTCTTTAAAATGCTTGCAAGAACTTGTTGTGCTGCGCGTTTTTCAAAACTAAAAGCTCCTTGCTGAACTGCAAGGATGACCGCATTGCCGCTGCGTTCTGTTAGGCGATGTAAATAAAAGGGACCTTGTTTCTCGGGTAGCAAAAGCATCTGTTTGTTTTGCTCTTGAAAAGCAATGGGTGTAAATTCCAAGGTGCTTTTTACATTTGAATAGAGTTCTTTAGCTTCTTCTTCAGAAAGATTGCCATAGAATAGAGCTTCAACTGTTAGTTCTTTTAAAAGTTGACGAGTAAAATTAAGATATTCTTCATAGCTCAAAGTGGCTAATGCGGAGTACTTCTCATCACTAGCAAAGTTATCATTGAAAAGGATGCTTGAAAATTGTTGAGAGGCTTGCGTAACGGGCATTTCATGACTACTGTTATGGTATTGGTCTAGTAGCATTTGTTTGTGCAGAGCAAAGCTTTCTTTAGAAGGAGTCAATGTTTTTAAGTGGCTAAAGAATTCTTTTGTATAGAGGGAAAGTTTGTCGTTGTATCCTTCGATAACGAGATTGAGTTTAAGATTTGCAAATGATAGTTGATGTTCAATACCCGCTTTTCTTGCATTGAAGATCTGCTCAGATAAACCTTCATCAATTGTTAAAGAGAGGAGATCAATGAGAGTTGCGCTTTTTGCAGAACTATCGATAGCAGGACTTTGAAAGTGAAAAAATAAAATTGCTTCAGGAAGGTGATAGCGCTGATCAAAAGCATAATAAACGCTTTCTCCTTTTGCATCGACAAGTTGCTTTACAGAATTGTCTGTTTGATTGCGTAGGCTAAGATCAATAGGGATATAAGGATTTACATTTGGCAGCGCAATGTCTTTGTGAGGAAGTGAATTTTCCAGGTCCATGCAGCGCTCTTTCGACATTTCTTTCAGTGCGTAAGCAGTACCCATCCATTTTTCTTGTTTATCAAGTTTTGTATTAATCTCCTTGGGGTTAGCGCGAATGATCTGAATGCAATCTTGTGGTTTTAATGCTAGGAGAAATGATTGGGTAAGATTTTCATCATAGGACAATTTAAATAGTGTTTGTTCGGGATAGCTCTCCAAAGGTTCATCAGGGATTGTATAGGCAAATTGCATCGCTTGGTTAAAAACTTTTTCTCTGCCTTGGTATTGATAATGCAATTTTTTTATTTGAGCTAATTCACTTGCGAGGTGCTCTAGATTTGAACTTTCTTTTAGACTAGAGAGTGCTTGGAAACAAAGGGCAATCGCTTTTTCATGATTTTGCAATCCTTTTTCGGTGAGGTCTAGATCAATTTCAAAAAGCAAATTGTTGTTGCCCCAAAGAGAATAACCGCTGTTAATGTTGTAAATGAGCTCTTCTTTTTTCAATAGTTGATAAAGAGATGTTTCTCCTTCATTTTTCAAAAGATCACAGAGCACCTCAGCTGCTGCTTTGCCTTGAAGATTCCAAAAACTGCTCGGGAGTTCCCAAAGAAGCGTGAGTTTGCGCTCAGTTTTAATGGGCTCTATATAGAGTTTATGGCCACGTTGTTTTTCCGATGTGACGGCAAGATTGTATTTTTCTAAGTCTTTTTCAGAATTTGGCACTGGAGAAAAATAGTTCACAGTGCTCTCGATCAAACGCTCAATAGGTAAATTAGACAGGACGACAAGGTGCATATGTTTGGCGCTATAATGCGCTTTATACCAGTTGACTAATGCTTCTCGAGGAATTTGACCCAGAGTGCTAGCATTTCCTGTTGCGAATCCGCGATTAGGATGCTGTGGATTGCCCGTTTCCTTAAAGATCATCATTTCGCGACGATCATCATTTTCTATATTTTTAGAGTGCTCTTGATCGACTGCTTTGAGCTCACGACCAATGCAGTTTTCTTTAAACAACGGATCGATAAAAAAACGGGAAAAGCGCAATAATCCTTCATCAAATGCATCGTGGTTAATGCTAAAGAGATAAGCTGTGCGATCATAGGCAGTAAAAGCGTTGAAAAGACCTGCATTGTTATAAATATGAGCATCAAAGTCATTTTCATTAGAAAACATTTCGGTGCCTAAGAAAAGCATATGCTCACAAAAATGTGCCATACCCGCGTAATCTTCGGGATCGTTCCAAGAGCCTGCTTCAACGGTAAGAGATGCTGCAGATTGTTCAACATGAGGATCAGAAATCAGATAAGCTTGCAGTCCGTTATCTAAAACGATTTTTGCTGTTTTTCGTTCGCTAAAATCTGGATTTAGAAGTGGGGTCGTTGCTAGGTCTTCAACATATGTAAAGTTTGCCTTAGGGGCCGCAGAAAGTCCAATTGCTGTCGAAGTCAAAAGTAGGGCGAGTATTTTCATTGGGTGCTCCTAAGGGTATTGTAATCTTCTTTAACTCTTTGCCAGATGAAATCAGCGCGTTTGATGCGCCTCATTTTTTTATTTTCAACAGATTGTGCAATCTTTTCCATCTCAATCTCTTTTCCAAAAGCTAGAGCAATTCCCTCGCGCTTTGTTGAGCGCTGTTCACCAAGTTCAATTTGAACTGTTTCCGGAGGAGGAAGGATGTCGTAGGTTGTTAAAGCAAGGGGATAAAAATGCGTCAGCGTTTTAGCGCGCCGAGCCATTAAGTAGAACATTTCTATGCTCTGTGGATCAAAAGCTGCGACTTGCACCACGCCATTTTCATCTGGCCTATCGCGGCCGCCACTTGGTGCGACATAGATGCATTGGCCCCCTTGACTTAAGAGTTCACTCATTTTCTGCATTGTCTTTTGATTGTGTAGTTGCTTTTGTTGTTTAAGCTCGGGTGGATTATCGATGTAGCGCTTTGAATAGATGCAAAGTAAATTGCGCCCCATACTAAAAGGGACTGCAAGAGGATCTGTGATTACGCGTTCGCCAGCAACAAAGATCATCTCTTCTCCTATTTTAGGAAAAGAGCTTTCTAAAAGAAGGCTGATTGCTTGTGGATCGGCTTCAATTTGATGATTGGCAAACAAGATGACATTGTGCCCCTTACTGAGTTTAGCAGCAATTTCTTGTAGATTACTCATGCCGAGTATTTTTGATTTAGAGAGATCTACAAGAGGTCTTAAAAATTCTAAGCCGAAAGCGTAATAGTCAATAGGCTCGCGAATCATTTCATGATAGGGTTCAAATGCAAAAGGGGTCTTTAAGTGAGATTTTACATACTCGAATAAATTGAGAAATACTTGTATGCAAATGGTAATATCTATCGACGTATCTTTAAGAGATTCGCAATAACTCGTGTAAAAACCGAGTAAAGCAGATGCAACTTTTGAAGGTAGAGCTCCTTCAGTTTCAGCTTTTTTTAAGGCCAAAAGGAACGGGTTATCTTCAATATTAGACATCGATCTTGCTGCCGTCATTTGACGAGTGGAAACAGAAGTCATTGAGGTGCAGATTGTCATCGATTCTAAAAGAGAGCTTCAATTGCGCTTTATCAGCGAGTTTCTTTAAGTACTCTTTATCGCTAACAGTAATATATTGATCGAGATTAGGATGGGTTGTAATTTCGACTTCTTTTTCTTGGTTTTGGTTGATGATTTTTTTAATCGAACGTTCGATTTCAATTGAAACGCTTTCATAAGTTTTAATTACGCCGCTGCCTGAACAATAAGGACAGGAAGTAAACATCGTTTGAGCGAGTGATTCGCGGTTTCTCTGTCTTGTCATTTCAATAAGTCCAAATTCGCTCATGCCAAGAATCGTGCATTTTGCTGAATCGTCTTTCATCGCTTCTTTGAGTCTATCTAGCACGCGTCTTTGGTTTTTACGTGAACGCATATCGATGAAATCACAAATGACAAGGCCTCCAATATTGCGTAAACGAAGTTGTCTTGCAATTTCTTCTGCAGCTTCCATGTTGATGTGAACAAGAGCGCTTTCAACATCTTTCTTTGAACTCGCTTGTGTGCTACGACCTGAGTTAACATCGATAGTGTACATCGCTTCAGTGCGATCAAAGAAGAGGTACCCCCCACTTGAAAGCCAGATTTTGCGTCTTAGAGCTTTATCGATTTCTCTTTCGACATTAAAACGCTCATACATCGGAGTTTTATCGCGATACATTTCTATTTTTAGAGGGTGCTCTTCGCAAAATTTACTGTATGCGCGTTTGCACATTTGAAAGGTCTCATAATCGTCGATTAAGATACGGTCATATTTTTTGTCGACTGCAGTTAGTACGGCGCGTTTAATGAGATCAGATTCTTGATAGAGAAGAGTAGGTTTGCTTGCTTTATGGAAGTTCTCCACTGTTTGCTGCCAGATGGTTAAGAGCTCATTTGCTTCATCAATCAGCTGTTCTGTCGTTGCATTCACAGAAGCCGTTCTGCAGATTAAACCCATATCTTGAGGCATTTCAAATGCACGAATTGTTTGTTTAAGACGATCGCGCATCCCCCTATCTTCAATTTTTCTTGAGACGCCGCGATGAGATGTATTGGGTAATAAAACTAGATAGCGTCCAGGAATAGATAAGTTAGAAGTGAGACGTGCTCCTTTTGATCCAATGGGCTCTTTTACAACTTGGACTAAAACCGGCTGATCAATATTCATCAAGCTTGAGATATCAGCGCTTTTATTTTCTTCACTGATCGCTACATCAAAATCCATATCGAACATCTCTTGAAACTTTTGGGTATTCTCCAAAATATCTGAGATGTGGATAAAGCCATTTTCGCCTTCATTGATATCGATGAAAGCTGATTGAATATTATGTAAGATATTCATCACGCGACCGCGATAAATATTACCTGTCAGTTGTCGATTTTTTTTACGTTCGAGGACAAGATCGTATAGCTTGCCTTGTTTGAGAAAGGCACAGCGAATTTCTTTTGATTCTATATTGATTAAAATTTCTTTCATCACGCACTACATTAGGGTTAAGAATCGATAATATCGCAATGAAGCTTCTTTTTCTAGAGCAAAATTACCGCGAGGCGAGCTCAGTACTAATTTGAGTTAAAAATTGTTTTTCAATCAAGCGTGCTGAGGCCTTAACGCTATTGATTAGTGAAATGGGTTTAGCATCTCCATGACACTTAATCACAAGTTTATCAACCCCTGCAAGCACTGCGCCGGGATATTCAGCGTGGTGCAGGCGATGGCGCAGAGCGCCTAACACTGTTTTCACCATCTCCGAACTCTTTTCTTGAATCAGTTCATTGAGCTGATTAAAAATAAAAGTAGAAATGCCTTCAGCGGTTTTTAAAAAAATATTACCCGTAAAGCCATCCGTGACGAGTACATCGGCAAGGCCTTGAAAAGCTTCTTTCCCTTCGATATTGCCAATAAAAATTTCTTTTTCTTTATTTAGATTTTGTAGTAATTGGTGCGCTTTACGTAATTCAGGTGTTCCTTTTTGAGCCTCTCTTCCAATATTCAGTAATCCCACAGTAGGAGCTTCAATGCCGCGACACTTTTGGTAAGCAATTCCCATAGAAGCAAACTCGACGAGATCTTCAGCTTTTAATCGCACATCAGCGCCAACATCAAGCACGGCAATTGGGTGAGATTCAGTTGGCAGCAGAGTTAACAATGCAGGTCTACGAATTCCAGGTAACATTCCGAGAAACAGTTTAGAGCTAGCCATAAGAGCGCCGGTATTTCCCGCAGAGACTAGACAATCGATTTTTCCTTCTGCAAGTTGTTTCATTGCAATGATCATCGACGCCTTTTTTTTCTGCTTAACAGATTTAAGAGGAGATTCATCCATCTCAATCACTTGTTCAGCAGCACAATGCTCGACAAGTTTTAAGGGGGGAGTTTTTGCTAAAATTTCAGGAGTCGCAAAAAGAGTTAGACGCAATCTACCGTGAAATTCTTCAATAATTTCAGCAATTGCAGGGATAAAGATATCTGGAGGGGAGTCACTACCTAAAAGATCAATGCCGATATGTGGGATATCCACGATTCGGCTCTCTATGCGCTTTCTTTTTGAGCCAATATCGCTTTACCAGCGTAAAAGCCACAAGAGCTACACATTCTGTGAGGAAGATGCGGAGCTTTGCAATTTGAGCAGAGCGCAACGCTCTTTGCTTTTTTAGCGTGATGTGATCTGCGTAAATTTTTACGGCTATTAGAAAGTCTGCTACGTGGTACTGCCATGATTGCTCCTAAAATTAGTTTTGGAAAAAGAATACGCTACACGACTGATTATTTTCAATCATCAGTTAACGAAGCAAAAGGAAAATAGGTTTCTTCTTGAACTTCGCTCTCTTTTAAAAATTTTCCTATATGGTTTCTTTCAGGACACTTTTCAGCGCCACATTCGATAAATTGAGGAATTTGCAAGAGAATAGCTTCACGAACTGCTGGTAGGCAGTTGTAAACAGCTCCTTTAATCCGATCAATTTCAACCGTATGCAAGAAATCTTGGATGCTCACGCTCTTTTCAGCCATCTCATTGCAAACTGAGCAGGGCATTGCATAGGTTCCTGAGACCTTTAAAGAAATAATGAGATGGGATCCAGCTAAATAGGCTTTCCCAGTAATTGCAAAAGGTTTTTCGAAAACCAGGTCCAACTCGCTGATATCAAGAAACTTAGAGTCGATGCTTTCCGCAATCTTTTGTTCCTGTGCGTCCTTTAGCCTATCAATAAAAATCTTCAATTCGATCATCATACACTTTTATTAGATATAATTTAGGAAGATTATGAAGAAATAGAGGATATTATGCCAATAAATTTACTCGCTTATTTAATAATATAAATTATTTTAGTTAATGGAAGTTTCCTGAAAAATATCACAAACTAAATGATTAAGATGATATTTGAGTGATTTTTTATAAAATGATGGTATAATGTTAGTTAGTTAATTAAAAAAACAGAGGTTTTGTTATGTTTTTAGGGGATTTTGTATTCAAAGTTAATATGAGGAGTTATAACTTTAATCCGGATAAGGAAATGAATCCGTCCAATGGAGCTCCTTTTGCTGAAAGCATTCAAAGTAAATATAACAGTGGATTGCCATTTTATCTTGCAGTTCAAGTCAGTACTACAGTAAGGCATCGTTTTTTTGATGCTTATGATTTTAATAAAAAAAGACCCGATCAAAACGCTCATATATTTTCTATTAATCCCCCTGAAACAAAAGCTGAATATCTCGGTGAATATGATAAGAATAAAGAATTTTTTTCTAATTTATTCAGAGCAAATGAAGGGGATCCACAAGCTTTATATGAACTAGGATTGTATTACCTCAAAGAACCAAATAAAAACCCTGCTAAAGCAGTACAGTATTTATATAAAGCTATTCAATTAGGCTCTGTATCCGCCCATTTTGCGATGGGAGAATGTTATATAAATGGAATCGGTGTTTCGAAAAATGAGAAAGCGGCCTTTCTCCATTTTAATAAAGCTGCTGCTGAAGGTCATGTAGAATCTAATTTGAAGCTTGCTCAACATTATTTTAGTTCAAGTAATAATAAAGAGTTCATTTATAAATATGCGGAGATCCCTGCTGGTCAAGGTAATACTGCAGGTCTGGCGCTATTTGCAGTATGTCTCATTAGAGGTTTAGGAGTGCTCTCTAATAAAAATTTGGGCTTTAATTTAGCCAAGACCTCTGCTGACCAAGGTAATGCTCTAGGTCAGGAGTTAACTGCAGAATGTTTTCATAGGGGCTTGGGAACGAACCCAAATTTAGAAAATGCTATAAAATATTTTCGTTTAGCCGCTGATCAAGGATTAGAATCTGCAGCTGAGAAATTAAAAGAACTTACTCGTAGTAACGAAGTCTCACCAGAACAACAACCACAGCCCGCACCGCCACAGCCGCAACCAATACCACCGCCACAGCCACCACCGTTGCCTTCCAAGCCCGCAGCTCCACTGCTACCGTCACTGAGATTTGCATCTGTACAACAACCGCCACAGTCACAGCCCGCAGCTTCGTCGCAGCGGCAACTGAAATTTATACCTGTACAACCATTGCCACCAACGCAACTGTCAGTACGGTCGCTCCCTGGGGATAGAGTAGCTGAAATAACAAGGAAAATAAGAGCCGATATGGAAGCCGAAGCAGCAGCACAAGCAGCAGCACAAGCAGCAGCACAAGCAGCAGCACAAGCAGCAGCTTGCCCAAGCCCTGGGAATAACGCAGGCTCAAGTCAACCTAATAACCAAGATCGCTCTGCTAGTAATCATGGAAAACGAGCACAAAGGCCAGTTGAAGATGATCTAGCTGATTTTATGACACGTTGCGGAAATGGTTCTTCATCCCCGTCAGCAAAAAAGATAAGAAGAGATGACGACAACAACGAAGATGAGTGATAAAACAGTGTCTCTCTGATTCTTTAGAGGTTTTCTAAACAGTGAATTAAAGCAGTTCTTTTAGGGCTGCTTTATTTGATATCAGGTTAGGAGATAGCGTTGCAATTAGTTCATCAGCACACTGTTTGCCTCTGACTTCAATGAATTTATAATCAAATTTAACAATAAAAATTATTCTAAGTATTGGAATTTTGATTTTAGTGCAAAAATTTAAAATTGAATTTATTTTGAATAATTGCGGTTTTTTTATTAATGCGTTACAATTTTTCAAAGTTAATATAAAAAAGGATTGACTGTGATTTTTGGAAATTTGAACTTAAAAATAAATGGAATAAACTATTGTTTTAATGCAAATGAAGAAATTAATCCATCCAATAACGCTCCTTTTGCAGTAAGCATTCAAAACAAGCATAGGGATGATTTACCGTTTTATCTTGCAGTTCAAGTCGATGAAGCAGCAAGAGCTTATTTTTTTGATGCTTATGATTTTAGCGAAAAAAAAACCGGTCAGCAAGCTTATATCTTTTCTCTCAGCCCTTCTGAAACAGAAGCTGAGTATCTCGGAGAATATCAGAGCAAAAAAAAATTCTTTTCAAATTTATTTAAGGCAAATGAAGGGGATGTTAAAGCTTTGTATGAGCTAGGATTATATTATCTCAAAGAACCAGATAAATATTTTATTGAAGCAGTAGCGTGTTTATGCAAAGCAACACAGGCTAATTTTGCGCCTGCATTTGTTGAATTAGGTCGTTGCTATTGGAATGGAATTGGTGTTAGAGAAAATCCGAAAGAAGCATTTGAGTATTTTACAAAAGCTGCAAAGAAAGGCGATGCACGAGGTCAAGCGCTATTAGCCCAGTGTTATCTTTATGGTTTAGGAACAACAAAGGATTTGGATGAGGGCTTTAATCAAGCTAAGCTGTCTGCTGCGCAAGGTGATGCACTAGGTCAGGCACTATTTGCAGAGTGTTATCTTAATGGTTGGGGAACAGATGAGAATTTAGATGAGGGCTTTCGCCAAGCCAAGAGCTCTGCTGCGCAAGGTGATGCACTAGGTCAGGCACTATTTGCAGAGTGTTATCTTAATGGTTGGGGAACAGATGAGAATTTAGATGAGGGCTTTAATCAAGCTAAGCTGTCTGCTGAGGAAGATGAATCACTAGGTCAAGCGCTACTTGCCCAGTGTTATCTTTATGGTTGGGGAACGCCACATAATTTAGATGAGGGCTTTAATCAAGCTAAGCTGTCTGCTGAGCAAGGTGAAGTACTAGGTCAAGCGCTACTTGCCCAGTGTTATCTTTATGGTTGGGGAACACCACAGAATTTAGATGAGGGCTTTAATCAAGCTAAGCTGTCTGCTGAGCAAGGTGATACACTAGGTCAAGCGCTACTTGCCCAGTGTTATCTTTATGGTTGGGGAACAGAACCAAATTTAGATGAGGGCTTTAATCAAGCTAAGCTGTCTGCTGAGGAAGATGAATCACTAGGTCAAGCGCTACTTGCCCAGTGTTATCTTAACGGTTGGGGAATAGCACAGAATTTAGATGAGTGCTTTAATCAAGCTAATCTTTCTGCTGAGCAAGATGAGTCACTAGGTCAAGCGCTGCTTGCCCGGTGTTATCTTTATGGTTGGGGAACAGCACAGAATTTAGATGAGGGCTTCAAGCAAGCTAAGCTGTCTGCTAAGCAAGATGAACCACTAGGTCAAGCGCTGCTTGCCCAGTGTTATCTTAACGGTTGGGGAACAGCACAGAATTTAGATGAGTGCTTTAATCAAGCTAATCTGTCTGCTGAGCAAGATGAGTCACTAGGTCAAGCGCTACTTGCCCAGTGTTATCTTAACGGTTGGGGAACAGCACGGAATTTAGATGAGGGCTTCAAGCAAGCTAAGCTGTCTGCTGAGCGAGGTGATGCATTAGGTCAAAAACTACTTACAGAATGTCATCTTAACGGTTGGGGAATAGCTTCGAAAGCAGCACCATTCATATCTGCAGCGCGCCAAAGCAGTAATAATAACGCGGGAGCAAATCAAATTAATAATGACCGAGTTCGTTATATTCATGTTCTTGGAGTAGACCTGAGTCAGCCTAGAAGTGTTTCAGTCAATAATAATGCCCAGTATGCTGCCGCAGTGCCCCAGAGAGGAGTAGGTGCTTCATCGCTAAAACTTTTATCTCAACTACACTTACGGTCATCCATGCCTGTAATGGGTCAAAGTAATAATAATGCAGGGGCAAATCGATCTAATCATCACCAAGGTCAACCTTTGCAACCACCAGCAAAAAGGAGAAAAGTCGGCGATGAAGATGAGTAATCAAACAGTGTCTCTCTGATTTTTAAGAGGTTTTCTAAACAGTGAAATAAAGCAGCTCTTTTAGGGCTGCTTTTTTGATATTAAGTTATTTGAGTAGTGGTGAAAGTGTTGCAATGCCTTTTTGAGTGCACTGTTTGCTTCCAAGATCAATGAATTTATAATACTATTTAATAGTAATAATTATTGCAAATCTTGGGCTGAATTCGTATTAAAGATGAATTATTTTTTATATTGCATGCTTTGGTAATTATATGATATAATGCATTAAAAGGTTAATTAAAAATATTATTTATTATGATTATTAAAACTTTTAGTTTAAAAATAAATGAAAGAGATTACGAATTTAATGCCAAGGATTCTCTTTTTGTAGTCAACATTTTAAACAAGCATATTGGTGGTTTTCCGTTTTATCTTGCAGTGAAAGTCGATCATGCAGCTAAAGCTCGTTTTTTTGATGCCAAGGATTTTTTTGATAAAAACCCCAATCAGAATGCTTATATATTTTCTCTCAATCCTTATGAAATAGAAGGAGAATATATTGGTGAATATTTAGAGTTTAAGGAATTATTTTTGTTTTTATTCCAATATAAAAATTCTAAATCTTGGTCTACGTTTGTAGATATAGGTATTTACTATAGGGATGGAATCGGTGTTAGCAAAAATCCACAAACCGCATTTAAGTTTTTTAAAAAAGCTGCTGAGCAAGATGATGCTCGAGGTCAAGCGTTACTTGCCGAGTGTTACCTTAAAGGTATAGGAACAGAACAGAATGTTGATGAGGGCTTTACCCTAGCCAAGCGTTCTGCTGCGCAAGGTAATGCAATAGGTCAGGCGCTACTTGCGGCGTGTTATCTTAAAGGTATAGGAACAGAACAGAATGTTGATGAGGGCTTTGCCCAAGCTAAGCGTTCTGCTGCGCAAGGTCAAGCACTAGGCCAAGCGCTACTTGCCGAGTGTTATCTTATTGGTATAGGAACAGAACAGAATATTGATGAGGGCTTTGCCCAAGCCAAGCGTTCTGCTGATCAAGGTCAAGCACTAGGTCAAGCACTAGGCCAAGCGCTAGGCCAAGCGCTACTAGCAGAGTGTTATCTTAAAGGTATAGGAACAGAACAGAATGTTGATGAGGGCTTTACCCAAGCCAAGCGTTCTGCTGATCAAGGTCAAGCACTAGGTCAAGCGCTACTAGCAGAGTGTTATTTTATTGGTCTAGGAATAGAACAGAATATTGATGAGGGCTTCAAGCAAGCTAAGCTGTCTGCTGCACAAGGTAATGCTCTAGGCCAGGCGCTACTTGCAACGTGTTATCTTAAAGGTATAGGAACAATAGTGAATTTAAATGAGGGCTTTGCCCAAGCTAAGCGTTCTGCTGATCAAGGTCAAGCGCTAGGTCAAGCGCTACTTGCTGAGTGTTATCTTATTGGTATAGGAATAATAAAGAATTTGGATGAGGGCTTCAAGCAAGCTAAGCTGTCTGCTGAGCAAGGTAATCCTTTAGGTCAGGCGCTACTTGCAGCGTGTCATCTTAATCTTACAGGAACAGAACCAAATTTAGATGAGGGCTTCAATCAAGCTAAGCTGTCTGCTGCGCAAGGTAATGCTCTAGGTCAGGCGCTACTTGCAACGTGTTATCTTAATGGTGTAGGAACAGAACAGAAGGTTGATGAGGGCTTCAAGCAAGCTAAGCTGTCTGCTGCGCAAGGTAATGCTCTAGGTCAGGCGCTACTTGCAGCATGTAATCTTAAAGGTATAGGAACAGAACAGAATGTTGATGAAAGCTTCAATCAAGCTAAGCTGTCTGCTGCGCAAGGTAATGCACTAGGTCAGGAGCTGCTTGCAAACTGTTATCTTTTTGGCTGGGGAACGACAAGTAATACAGAAAATGCTAAAATATATTTTCGTTTAGCTGCTGCACAAGGAAGACTAGCTGCAGCTTATGAATTGCAAAAACTTGATGGTAATTACGCAGTCTAAAGTTAAGCGGCTCCTAATCTTGGTGGAGAACGAGCAACAATGGACAATGATTCAGACGCAGAATCTTTTGTTGGTTCTATGGTGAATTGCGCAAATGACAATGTACAAAGACCAGATGATATCGCTTCTTCATCAAATAATAATGATGATTCTTCACCTCCGCCAGAAAAAAGGAGAAAAATTGGCGAGGAAGATGAGTAATCAAACAGTGTCTCTCTGATTTTTAAGAGGTTTTCTAAACAGTGAAATAAAGCAGCTCGTTTAGGGCTGCTTTTTTGATATTAGGCTATTGGAGCAGCGGTGATAGCGTAGCTATTGCTTCATGTGCACATTGTTTACCTCCTAGTTCTTCGTACACTTTTTTGCATTCTTCTTTGCATGTTTGAAGCTTGGGTGATTGTTCGAGCCAATAGCGTGCTTTCTTTTCAATTTTTTTTGCTGAAATATCCGGGCCGTAAAGTTCAGGGAAAAGTCTCTGATTTAAGATAATGTTGACGAGGCAGTAGTGAGGAAGTCGAATGCGTAGAAGATCGTAGGCAATGATTTTGTCGATGGTGCTTGTTTT